>DASRHC010000009.1:0-204557 GCA_035650715.1 Candidatus Methylomirabilota bacterium
TCCGCCAGCGGTTTTCCGGAAACATTCCGCCACCCGCAGGCGCCTCGTGGTTCGTGTCTACGGCATCACGGCATCCCGAGCAAGAGGGTTGAAAGGGGGTTGAGCCGGGGCGGCGGCGGCAGGCCGAGGGCCGCAGAGGCTCCAGGCGCGACGGTGGCGGGGCGAGGCATATCTGGCTAGTCCCCTTCCGGTGGGTTTTTCGCGGCCCGGCGTCCAGGCTTGGTCGGGCCAGGCGCGTGCGCGGCACGGAGGCTCGGGCCCTCCATGACGATCTGGTGGGCGCGATGGGCGAAACGATCAAGCGCGCTGTTGGCGAGGATCGGGTCATCGAACAGGGCGACCCATTCGTCGACGGCCCGGTTGGAGGTGATCACGGTCGGCGCCCGCCGGTCCCGCTCGACCAGGACATCGTAGAGGTCACTGGACTGCGCGGCGGTGAGCTTGCGCAGGCCGAAGTCGTCCAGGATGAGCAGGTCCCAGGCCAGCCAGCTGCGCAGCTCGCGCTCGAAGGAGTTGTCGGCGCGGGAGGCGTGCAGGAGCTGCAGCAGCTTGGCGACTTTGATGTAGCGCACGTGGTGGCCGGCCCGGCAGGCGCTGTGGCCGAGGGCCTCGGCGAACCAGCTCTTGCCCACCCCGACGGGACCGCAGAAGATCACGTTCTCCTTCGCGGCCAGCCAGTGCATGGCGAAGAGCGCTCGGACGCGGGGACGATCGTAGCTGACCGGGGTGTCCCAGGCGAGTTGCTCGTAGGGCACGATCTCCTCGAAGCCGGCGACCTCGAGCCGTCGGACCAGGCCCTGGCTCTCGCGGCGGTCGATCTCGTCCTGGAGCACGAGCTCGAGGAACTCGAGCGGACTGAGCTTGCTCTGTCGGGCGTGGGTGGCGCGGTCGGGCAGCGTCGGGAGTAGGCCGCCGAGGCGCAGGCGCTTGAGACGGCGGACCAGATCAGGGGCGATCTCCATCGGTATTCTCCTCGCAGGGGTGATGGGCAAAGCTCTGCGGCGAGCGGGCGAAGCGCGCCGGCAGGGCGACGACGGCGCCCCGCGCGATCGGGCTGGGCTCGCGCTCCAGCGCGGTGTGCAGGATGCGCTCGACGCGGTGGACATCGAGCAGCTCGAAGCTCAGGGCGCGCGCACAGGCGGCGTTGACCCGGGCCGGGCCGTAGCGCTCGGCCAAGCGGAGCAGTTTCTGGGCTTGGCGGAGCCGCGCCCAGGGAAACGTCCCGCTGAGCAGGACGCGGACGAACTGGCCGACGGCGGGACCCAGCCCCTCAGCCTGCCGGATGCAGGCATCGGGAGCGCGCATCGCGTACGGCGCCCGCTCCGCCGGGTAGTCGGTGTAGTCGGTGGCGCGGCCGCCCGGAGGCTGGGGCGCGTGGACCTTGATCAACTCGCCGTGGTGGTAGATCCGGACGAGCCGGGAATCGCCGCGGACGTCGACCCGCTCACGGAGATAGCGCGTGGGCACCGAGTACAGCGCGCGACGAAACTGGATGTGGTGATCGGGATGGACCGTGGCCGCGGCCCAGGTGGGGCGATCGACGGGCTCGGGCGCCAAGGACAGAAGCAGCGGCTGCTCGATCGTCTCGAACACGCGGCGCGGGACCTGGCGGGTGGTGCCGTGGACCCGCGTGCCCGCGAGATCGCGGCACCAGGTGGTCGCGCGCGCCTGCATCTCGACCAGGTCGTGGAAGGACTCGCCGCGCAAGAAGTCTTGGCGGGCGTAGGGGATCCCGCGCTCGACTTTCGGTTTGCCCGTCGCATGCCGCGGGACGGCCGGGTCGACGAGAAAGCCGCGGAACTGGGCGTACTCCAGGAACACGCGGTCGAGCGTCGGGGTGTACCGATCGGCGCGCGTGACGACGGGCTTGAGATTATCGACGACGAGCCGCTTGACGACGCCGCCAAAGAACATCCACGCGGCTTCCAACCCGGCAAGGACGGCGGTGAGATCCTGGCGCAGGCTGACCGCGAGAAAGGCGTACCGGCTCCAGCACAGGGTGACCAGCAGGCCGTGGATTCGGTGGCGCTGGCCCGTGGCCGGATCGAGCCACAGGCCCAAGAGCCCAAAATCGATCTCGGCGGCTTCGCCTGCCGGCGGCTCCGCGACGCGCACCGTCACCATCGCGGGGGTGAAGGCGCACTGCGCCCGCGCGAAGCGGTAGAGGGTGCTGTAGGAGACGTCGACGCCCTGCTCGCGCAGCCGGCGATGCACCTTGGTCAGTCGGAGCGCGTCCTCGTGCAGCCAGCCGTGGATCGTCGCCTGGTATGGGGCGAGGGCCTGAAACTCCGCGCTGGGCTCCGCGGTCGCGGGAGGCCGCCCAGGTCGGCGGCCCGCCACGATGGTCGCCAGCTGGGCTTCGGTCGGGGCCTCACCTCCGCGCCCGACGCCAGCGGCTTGAGCCAGCCGCACATATTCGGCGACGGTCTTGCGATCTGTCCCCAGCGCCCGGGCAATGGCGCGCAGGCCGTCGCCCGCCACCCAGCGCCGCATAATCTCGCGCACTTGGACCATCCCCACCTCCCGATAAGCCATCGCTCCCTCCTTTCGCTGGAGGCAGCATGGCCTGGCTCACGAGGCGCCCGGGTGGCGGAATGTTTCTCGAAACCCGGTGGGGGAATGTTTCTGAAAAACTCAGCCGCTACTGGGGGAATGATTCAGAAAACTGACACTGCAGGCCTGCGTGGTCGCCCGAGGTTACTCGGCCACCGTGGAGTATGCGACCATCTCCAGCCCTGCTGGTCGATGGTCCAAACCGCCAGGTCGTGGTCCTTCTCGCAGGTCAGGCAGCGGACCGAGATCAGCACGTGGTTCGCGTGGGGCCCGAGCGCCATCGAGCCTAGGCTGTAGGTACTAAGGTTTCTCCTGGACACTCAGGGCAGCTTGTCAAAGCCCTGGGCCAGGAGGGCCATGATGGGACAGACCGCCAAGGAGAGGGAGCAGGGGCGCCGGGCGCAGGCCCGGCTCCGCGTGCTCCGCCACTATGAGCAAGTGCCACGAAACGTGAGCCAGACCTGTCGGTTCTTCGGGATCTCACGGACGCTGTTCTATCGCTGGCGCGAGCGCTGCCGCCAGGACGGGTTGGTTGGTCTCCGTGATGGCCCTCGTGGCCCTCGCTATCACCCGTTCACCACCCCACCGCACATCGTCGCCCTGATCCTCGAGATCCGGCGCGAGCGCCAGTACGGCCCTCTCCGGATCCGCTTCTTCCTGGAGCGGTACCATCAGGTCTACGTCTCGGCAACCACCATCCACAGGATCCTCAAGCAGCATCGCGTTCCCAGAGTGTCGCTGAAGCGGTACCGCCCAGGGCCACGGCGCCGTCGAGAGATTCATGTCCCTGGGCAATCCGTCCAAGTTGACGTCAAACACCTCAAGCTCGGCGGTCGCCGCTTCTACCAGTTCACGGCGATCGACGAAGCGACCCGGTATCGCGTCCTCCGCGTCTACGCCCAGAATTCCATCAAGTCGGCCACCGACTTCGTCGAGGAAGTGCGCCGCCGACTGCCCGTGGCCATCCAGCGGATTCAGACTGACCATGGATCTGAGTTCGGTACTGACTTTACGTGGCACCTCCGGGATCTCGGCGTCTCGCACCGGCAGATCCCGCGAGGCTGCCCGGAGAGCAACGGGAAGGTGGAACGCAGCCACCGGACGGACGCCGACGAGTTCTACCGCCGGATGATCTTCCGGAGCCCTGCGGAGCTCGCCAGGAAGCTGCGGCAGTGGGAACACGAGTACAACCATCGCCGACCCCACCTGGCCCTTCGGGGCCAGACGCCAGCCGAGCGTTTGTGTGAACTGCGAATCGCCTGCGACCCTGTTCAACAACTGGCTTGAACATCGCACGCTGGAGAAGGTGCTTCGCTTGGGCCGCGTCCTCGATCAGATCGGGCGCCACCCGTTCCTCGGGGCGCGGCTCGCGCTCAGGTCATCGACGGGGTCGCCCGAGTTTCGTATATACTGAATCGTGTTCGAGTGGGACACGCGGAAGGCAGCGGTCAACCGCACCAAGCACGGAGTGTCGTTCGAAGAGGCGGCTACCGTCTTCGGCGACCCCGAGGCCCTCGACGGCCCGGATCTGCGCCACTCCGAGGAGGAGCGACGATCGCTGCGCCTCGGCCGAGCGGCGACCGGCCGTGTGCTCATGGTGGCCTATACCCTCAGGAGGCGAAGCGATGGCGAAAGTGTCCGTATCATCAGCGCGCGCCGGGCGAGCCGGAAGGAGCGGACGGCCTACACGGCGTCGCGGAATTGATTTCTCGGATATCGCGGAGGCGTCGCCCGCGCAGCTTCGAGCGATGCGCCGCGTCGGACGGCCACCGCTGGGGGCCACGGCCCGTCGGCTTATCGCCATTCGGATCGATCCGCATGTGCTCGGGGCCGTACGGCTGGAAGCCAAACGGCGGGGCTTGGGCTATCAGTCCCTCATCAACGAGCTGCTTGCGAAGCACATCCGACGACGGCGCAGCGCCTGAGCCCGTCTGGGTAGAAGAGGCGGGTTCCCAGAGTGTCTGGACTCCGAGATTCTGGTTCCATCTTGGTTCCGGCACACCGAGACGATGGCGACGAAAGGGCAGGTGCCGTCACGGCGGTTGCTCGGTATTGTCGCGAGATACATCGTCATGCGTATCGGTGCGCAGTTCCCCGTCCCGACTCTTAGTCAGCGGGTCCAGGGTTCGAGTCCTTGACGGCCCACCACTCGCATCGGGCACTCCCGGAGCACGGGGTGCCCGATCTTTTCCATCCCCACGGAGGTGACGACATGCAGCCGAAAGGGATCTCGGTGGAGTTCCTCGACGCCTTCGCGGAGGCGTTCAACCGGCACGACGTGCCGGCGATCATGGCGGCCATGACCGAGGACTGCGTGTTCGAGGCGAGCGGCGGCCCCGAGGTGTGCGGGCGGCGCTATCAGGGCCAGCACGAGGTCGGCAAGGCCTTCGCGGAGGTCTTCGAGACGTTCCCGGATGCCCAGTGGCGGGGCGCCCGGCACTTCTTCGTCGGCGACCGCGGGCTGTCGGAGTGGACCTTCAGCGGGACCAAGGCCGACGGGACGCGGGTCGAGGTCACCGGCTGCGACGTGTTCACGTTCCGGGACGGCAAGATCGCGGTGAAGAACTCCTACCGCAAGCAGCGGACGTAAGCGCGGCCGGACCCCGTAAGCGTACGACTCCGGGCCGGGCGCCTCGATGCGTGGTAGAGTGCGCGGCGAGGCGCTCGACTCATGCCGCGAGCCGGCTGGAGCATCACCACCACCCCCGACGAGCTGCGCGAAGGCCTCTTCGGGCAGATCGTGCTGTTCGTGTTCGAGGTGCTCCCGTATCTCTACCGGCAGGGGATCTTCCCGCGCTGGGACATCAAGTCGCGGCTGTACGGGACGCCTCCGGGCTACACGATCATCCCCGGAGTGCTCGATCTGGCCTATGTCCCCCCGAGCCGACCCTCCCGCGAGATCACCCTGTCCGCGCTCCGCGAGCTGCACATCAGCGTGCTCGGCTCGGATTGGGACCACATGCATCGGCTCTGGCATGCGTACTTCCGCATTCCCGATCGGATCCAGGCCGCCGCGGACCGCGTGGGGCTCGGCGCCGGCACGCTGGGGCTTCACTACCGGGGGAACGACAAGAACCAGAACGCGTGGGACACCAATCCGGTCGCCCAGCACGACTTCCTGACCCTGGCCCGGGACTTCTCGAAAAGCCGGCCGGACATCGAGCAGGTGTTCGTGGCGACCGACGAGTACTCCTTCGTGGCGGAAGCCCGAGGTCAGCTCGCGCCCCTGCCGGTCGTCAACCTGGGCGAGGTCGGCTTCCACAAGGCCGGGCCGGCCGACACGCTGGACAAGGCGGACCGGGCCGTCCTCGACTGCGTTCTGCTGTCCCGGTGCCGGTACGTGCTGAAGTGCTCGTCGGCGCTCTCGGCGTTCGCCAAGGTGCTCGATCCCCGGCTCGAGTCCTACCGGGTGGCCGCCAGCAAGCTCTACACCGACGTCCCGTACTTTCCGGAGGCGTACATCCCGCGGCTCACCAGCACCGATCCGGTGTGCCGTGAGATCCTCGAGCGGCAGATGGCCGACGACTGGCTCACCAACGACGACGCCCGGGCCCGGTTCGGCGCCGGCTTCCGCACGCAGCACCGGTTCGGCCTCCGGACACGGCTCAAGCGGCGGCTCAAGGCCCGCCTGAAGCCGTTCATGTCCGGTTGACGACCGCGTCGCGCGACCGCCCGCTCTTGAGCTCGTCGTAGATCCAGGCGTAGGTGCGCTCCATTCCGACCCGGAGCGGCACCGACGGCTCCCAGCCGAGCATCTTCCTGATCAGCGTGTTGTCGCTGTTGCGCCCGTTGACGCCCTTGGGGGCGCCGAGGTTGTAGCGGCGGGTGAGCGGCGGGCCCCCCGCGATCTCCTCGACCAGATCGACCAGCTGGTTGATCGTGACCTTCTCGCTGCTGCCCAGGTTGATCGGGAAGGTGATGTCCGGGCTCGCCATGATGGCCTGGGTGCCGTGGATGCAGTCGCTGATGTAGGTGAAGCTGCGGGTCTGCTCTCCCGTGCCCCAGATCTCGATCTCGTGCTGGCCGGCCAGCTTGCTCATCGCCACCTTGCGGCAGATCGCGGCGGGCGCCTTCTCCCGGCCGCCGTCGTAGGTCCCGTGCGGGCCGTAGACGTTGTGGAAGCGGGCGACCCGGGTGACGAGGCCGAAGTCCTCCGTGAAGTGTCGGCACATCCGCTCGCTGAACAGCTTCTCCCAGCCGTAGCCGTCCTCCGGCATCGCCGGGTACGCGTCCTCCTCCCGCAGGCCCTCGATCCCCGGATCGGTCTGCTTGTCCTGCGCGTACACGCAGGCGGACGAGGCGAAGAAGAACCGCTGGACGCCCGCCTCGCGCGAGGCCATCAGGAGGTGGGTGTTGATGAGCACGCTCAGCATGCAGAGGGCCTTGTTGTTCTCGATGAAGCCCATGCCGCCCATGTCGGCGGCCAGGTTGCAGACCAGGGCTGCTGACCGCACCGCGGTCTGGCAGGCCGACTTCTCCCGGAGGTCCAGCACGAGATTCTCCACTTCGGGGAAGCACTGATGCCAGCGGTCCAGCGGCTTCAGGTCGACGGCGCGGATATTCGTGTGGCCCTTCTGCAGAAGGTCCCCCACCAGATGACCGCCGATGAAGCCGCCGGCGCCACACACCACGACACGGTCGTCGAGAGAGAAGCTCATGGTCGCCTCCTCGCTGTGCTCGGGCTCGAAGGCATCCCAGTATGCCCGCGATTCCGGCGCGCGGCCACGTCGGCCTCCGGCCGGTCCGGCGATCAGCGCGGCGGGGTCGCGGGCCGCTCACCGCGCCGGGCGCCGAGCCGCCGGGTGACCGGGAGCGCGGCCGCCGGGAGCAGCGCCATCACCAGGAAGGCCTCGGCCCCCAGCCGCGCGTAGAGCCAGCCCGACGCCACCGTGAGCAGGGCGGTGGCGGCCGCCGCGCCGAGGGCGTAGAGCGCCTGGGCGGTCGCGGCGAGATGGCGGGGCACGATCGCCGCGATCACCCGCATGCACGCGAGGTGCAGCGCCGCGAACGTGAGGCCGTGCAGCGGCTGGATCAGGGCGAGCAGGGCGATGTGCGCGGTCAGCGCCATGACCACCCAGCGGACCGTCGCGGCGCCGGCCGCCAGCGCGAGCACGCCGGCGGGGCCGAGCCGCTCGATCAGCGGAGGGCCGATCAGGTAGAACACGACCACCTCGGCCGCCACCGATTCCGACCAGAGCACGCTCGCCGCCGCCGGCGTGATGCCGGCGGCGCTCCACCGGATGACCGCGAAGGCGTCGTGCATCGCGTGGCTGCCCAGCACGAGGGCGGCGACCGCCATCACGACGCGGAAGCCGCGCAGGCCGAGCAGCGCGCGCACGCCGCCCGGGGGTGGATCCGCCGGTCTTTCGGGCGGGCGCGAGGACCGGGCCGGCTCGGGCAGACCCGTGCCCGCCGCGGCGGATGCCAGCAGCAGCCCGGCGTGCGCCACGAGGATGGACGGCAACCCCCAGCGCCCGACCGACTGACCGATCAGCAGCGTGCCCACGATGAAGGCGGCCGAGCCGGTGCCGCGGGCCCAGCCGTACTCGAATCGCGGGCCGGCTCCCCGGGGCCGGGCCACGCCGAGGGCGATCGCGTCCGCGAGCGTGGTGATCGGCGCCAGCGCGGCCGCCTGGAGCAGGCTGATGCCCAGCACGGGCCAGAAGCCGACCGCGGGCAGGAGCGCGAGCGCGATCAGCGCGGCCAGCACCGTGCAGGTCAGCAGCACCGCCCGCAGGGCCTGCGTCAGGTCGGCGAGCCGCCCGCACAGGGGGCCGGAGAGCAGGCGGATCGCGGTGCCGGCGGCGAACACGATCCCGAGCTGCTCGGGGCCGAGCCCGCGCGACGCGAGGAACGCGGGCATGAATGGCGAGGAGACCCCGAAGGCGGCGTACATCAGGGCGTACACCGCGATCACCCGCCCCGGGGTGCCCATGATCGTGCCGTGCCGCCGCCGGGTCCGGTGCTCGCCGCCGGGCCGAGGCGGGCTCGGCCCGCGCCCGCTCAGCCGGAGGCGCGCGCGGCGATCGCGTCGGCGAGCGCCAGGACGCGGCGCGCGTCGTCGACGTGGAGGTTCTCGATGAGCCGCCCGTCCAGCACCGCCACGCCGCGCCCGGCCGCGGCGGCCTCGGCGTGGGCCGCGATCACCCGGCGCGCCCAGTCCACCTCGGCCGGGGCCGGTGCGAAGGCCTGGTTCGCGATGGCCACCTGGCGGGGATGGATGAGGGTCTTGCCGTCGAAGCCCAGGTCGGCGGCCTGACGGCAGGCGGCGGTGAAGCCTTCGTCGTCGTCCAGGTCGAGGTGCACGCCGTCGAGCGCGCTGATCCCGGCGGCCCGGGCGGCCAGCAGGCAGATCTCCAGGCTGGCCAGCAACGGCAGGCGATCGTGGCGGCTGCGGGCCTGCAGCGCCTTGGTGAGGTCCGACGTCCCCATGACCAGCGCGCCGACACGGGGGCTGGCGCCCGCGATCGCGGCCGCGTTCAGGATGCCGCGCGGGGTCTCCAGCATGCACCACACCGCGGGCGCGGGGCCCAGCACGGCGAGCGCCGCGGTCACGGTCTCCGGGGACTCGACCTTGGGCAAGAGCACCGCGTCCACCGGGGCGTGCGCGACCGCGGCGAGATCGTCGGCGCCCCACGGCGTGCCGGCGGGGTTCACCCGGACGATGACCTCGCGGGGGCCGTAGCCGCCGGCCCCCACCGCCGCCAGCACCTGGGCGCGCGCGGCGGCCTTCGCCTCGGGCGCGACCGCGTCCTCCAGATCCAGGATGAGCGCGTCGGCGGGCAGGGTGCGGGCCTTCTCGAGCGCCCGCGCGTTCGAGCCGGGCATGAAGAGCACGCTTCGCCGCGGGGTCATCGCGGCCGGGCGCTCGCCATGCGGACCATCGCGGCCGGGCGCTCGCGCGCTACCGCAGCACCAGCTCGCGGTACCCTTCCGCGGCGATCCGGTCGCACCATTGACGGTACTCGGGGGCGGTGCCGCTGTAGCGGGCGATGATGCGCACCTGCTTGCCCTCCACGTTCGAGTTGACGCCGGTCATCCACGAATCGACCTCGTTGGCGAGCAGGCCCTCGCCCTTCTGCTTCACGAACGCGGTCCACTCGGCCACCGCCTCCGGCCGGGCGTCCGCGTAGCGATGGCCGGAGCGGTCCAGGTGACGGAGGAGATCGCGGATCCACTCCACGTTGTACTCGATGCTGCGCGGGATGTTGCCGAGCGCGGTGTGCGGCCCCATCACCATGAAGAAATTGGGGAAGCCGTCGACCATGACGCCCACGAAGGTGGCGAGGTTCTGCCGCCACCGATCGCGCAGCCGCTGCCCGCCCGCACCGCGGATGTCGATGCGATCCAGGCTGCCGGTGATGGCGTCGAAGCCGGTGGCGAACACGATCATGTCGAAGGTGAACTCGCGCTCGGTGGTGCGGAGCCCGGTGGCGGTGATGCGCTCGATCGGCGTCTCCAGGATGCTGACCAGCTCCACGTTGGGCTGGTTGTACACCTCGTAGTAGTGCGTCTCCTGCGGGACGCGGCGGGTGCCGAAGCCGTGGTCCTTGGGGATCAGCCGTTCCGCCACCCGTGGGTCCTTCACCCGCGCGCGGATCTTCTCGGCCACGAAATCGGAGAACAGCCGGTTCGCCTCCCGATCGGTCAGCACGTCGCGGAAGTTGCCGAGCCAGATCGCAAAGCCGGGCGTCCCGTAGAGCCGCTCCCAGAAGGCGCGGCGCTCCTCGGGCGTCACCTCGAAGGTGCCGCGCGGGTCCGTCGTGTGCAGGAAGCACGCGGCGGTCTCCCGGCAGCGCTGGAAGATCGCTGGGTAGTCCTTCCGGATCGCCGCCATCTCCTCCGGGGTGATGGGACGGTTGTGCAGCGGCGTGCACCAGTTCGGCCGCCGCTGGAAGACGGTCAGGTGGCCCGCGGTCTTGGCGATCTCCTGGATGGCCTGCACGCCGGTCGCGCCCGTGCCGATCACCGCCACCCGCTTGCCCTCGAAGCGGACGGGGTGCTTGGGCCAGAGGCCGGTGTGGTAGGCCTCGCCCGCGAAGTCGGCCACGCCGGGGATGCGGGGCAGGGTGGGCGCGGACAGCGGGCCGACCGCGGTGACGAGATAGCGCGACCGGTAGCGCCGGCCGTCCTCCAGCGTGACCTCCCATGCGGGGGCGGCCTCGTCGAAGACCGCCGCGGCCACCCGGCTCCGGAGCTGGATGTCCCGGCGCAGATCGAAGCGGTCCGCGACGTGGTTCAGGTAGCGCTCGGTCTCCGGCTGGGCCGCGAAGTGCTCGGTCCATCGCCAGTCGTCCAGTAGCTCCTGGCTGAAGGAGTAGCCGTACGAGTAGCTCTCCGAGTCGAAGCGGCAGCCGGGATAGCGGTTCCAGTACCAGGTGCCGCCCACGCCGGTGCCGGCCTCGAACACGCGCACCCGGTGGCCCAGCTCGCGCAGCCGGTAGAGCTGGTAGAGGCCCGAGATGCCGGCGCCGATGACGATGGTGTCGAAGTCGAGGCCGCGTCCCGGATCGGCGATGGACGAGGACGGGCCGGGAGAAGCGGACGGAATGGCCATGGGCTCGAGGCCAACGGTATCGCGAAACCCGACGGCCGAACAGACCCCGGGTGGTGACGCCGTGCGCAGGGGCCGGCGCTTTACATGGCCCGGTCGTGCTTCTAGACTCGGGCCGTCTCGAGCCACCTCAGGAGGTGCGAGCATGGCGCCGATCCTTCCCTACACCGGCCGCGAGTTCCTCGACAGTCTCGACGACGGGCGCGAGATCTGGATCTACGGGGAGCGGGTCAAGCAGATCACGCGGCACCCCGCGTTCCAGAACGTGGCGCGGATGCTCGCCCGCCTCTACGACGCGCTCCACGAGGATCACCGGCAGGGAGCCAACGTGCTCACCATGCCGACCGACTGGGGCGGGTTCACGCATCGCTACTTCCGCGCCCCCACCACGGTGGAGGAGCAGGTCGCGGCGCGGGACGCCATCGCGGCGTGGGCCCGCATCACCTACGGCTGGCTCGGCCGCTCGCCGGACTACAAGGCCGCCTTCCTCGCCACCCTCGGCGCCAACGCGGAGTTCTACGCGCCCTACCAGGACAACGCCCGGCGCTGGTACCGGTTCGCGCAGGAGCGGGTGCCGTTCATCAACCACGCGATCATCCACCCGCCGGTGGACCGCAACATCGCCCCGGGGGCGCCGGGCGGGCCCACCGACGTGTACGCGCGGGTGGTGAAGGAGACCGACGCGGGCCTCCACGTCTCCGGGGCCAAGGTGGTGGCGACCGGTTCCGCCCTGACCCACTTCACGTTCGTGGCCCACCACGGTCTGATCCCGGTGCAGGGGAAGAACTTCGCGCTGGTGTTCATGACCCCGACCAGCGCGCCCGGGGTGAAGCTGATCTGCCGGGCCTCCAACGAGATGCGGGCCGCGGTGCTGGGCAGCCCGTTCGACTATCCGCTCTCGAGCCGGCTCGACGAGAACGACGCGATCTTCGTGATGGACAACGTGTTCGTGCCCTGGGAGAACGTGTTCGTCTACGCGGACGTCGAGAAGGCCAACAACTTCTTCCCGCGCACCGGGTTCCTCCCGCGCGCGCTGATCCACGGCTGCACCCGGCTCGCCGTCAAGCTCGACTTCATCACCGGCCTGCTCATCAAGGCCACCGAGCTGACCGGCACCCGATCGTTTCGCGGGGTGGAGGCGAACCTGGGCGAGGTGATCGCGTGGCGCAACATGATCTGGGGACTCTCGGACGCGATGGCCCGCACCGCCGATCCGTGGACCGGCGGGTGCATCCTGCCCGGCATGGAGCCCGCCGCCGCCTACCAGGTGCTGGCGCCGGAGGCCTACGTCCAGATCAAGAACCTGATCGAGAAGACGGTGGCGAGCGGGCTCATCTACCTGAACTCGCACGCCAGGGACTTCAAGAGCGCGGAGCTGCGCCCGTATCTCGATCTCTACCTGCGGGGCTCGGGCGGGGCCGACGCGGTCGAGCGCGTGAAGCTCATGAAGCTGCTCTGGGACGCGGTCGGCACCGAGTTCGGCGGCCGTCACGAGCTCTACGAGATCAACTACTCGGGCAGCCACGAGGAGATCCGGCGCTACGCGCTGTTCGGCGCGCAGGCCTCCGGTCAGTACGACCGCTTCAAGGCCTTCGCCGATTCCTGCATGGCCGAGTACGACCTCGACGGCTGGAGGGCGAAGGACCTGATCACCCCGCCCTGAGCCCGGCTCAGGCGGGCGCCTGCGGCAGCTCGAGCTGATCGGCCGGCGCCGCGGAGGCGGCCGGCCGCCGGACGCGGGGCCGCGGGCGGGCGTCGGCGCGCGGTCGCGTCCGCGGCGGCGGGAACTCGGCGCGCAGCCCCCGGGCCAGCACCTGGAACAGCGGCTCCGGCTCGGGCAGACCGGCGAGCCGGTGCCGGCCCAGGCTGCGGAAGCGGACGCCCCTCGGCGCCGCCGTGCCCACCGCGGTCCGCGTGGCCCCGGAGACGACGATCTGCCCGCCGTGCGCCGCCGAGCACACCCGCGCGACGGTGTGCACGGGCAGGCCGATGTACCCGGCGTCGGTCAGCGTCGGCCGACCGCTGTGAACGCCGACCCGCACCCGCACCTCGGCGCCGGTCGGCCATTTCCGCTCGGCCAGGTCGCGCTGGATGGCCACCGCGGCCTCCAGGCCCGCGGGCGCGCGCTCGAACACCGCGAACAGCTCGTCGGCGCGCGCGTCGATCTCGCGTCCGCCCGCGCGGGCCACCGCCGCCCGCAGCGTGCCGCGCACCTCGTTCAGCAGCGCGCCGTAGCGGTCGCCCAGCTTCCGCAGCAGGACCGTCGAGGCCTCGATGTCGCTCATCAGGAACGTGACGAAGCCGGTGGGCAGCCCCGCCGCGTCGGTGGCGGTGGCCTCGATGCGGCCGCGCAGGCGATCGTTCTCCACCACGAAGCGCACCGCCTCGAGCACGGTCGCCGCGAGGTCCGGATCCTTCAGGATCGCGGGATCGTGGACCAGCGCGGTGGCGCGCCGCCCGCGCCGCTCCAGGTACGTCACCGCCCGACCGGAGCGTTTCGCGGGCAGGCGGGCCGGCCGGCCCGCGCCGTCGAGATAGGCGCCGGCCGCGTCCGACCAGTGCAGCACGGTCAGGGTCGGGTCCTGCAGCACGGTCCGGAGCCGCTGCTCGAGCTCGCCCGGGGCCGGATTGCGTCCCAGCTCGATCACGAGCCGACCGGCGGTGGCGTGCCGCCGCTCGGCCTTGAGCTGGCCGGTGAAGAACCCGACCGGCACGATGCGGTACTTCTGGGCCGCGTTCAGCAGCCGGCGGCGGGCCTGCTCCCGGGCCGCGTCGCTCTCGAACGCCACCTGGTTGAAGCGGGCCAGCGCGTTCCGCACGTGCGCCCGGTCGTGGATGGGCAGCCGGCGTCGCCCGCGGGAGTCGATGTAGGCGAAGGCGCGATCCGGCAGACGGGCGCGCGTGCGAGACCTGAGCAGGGCCATGCCCAGCACGATACCCGACGGCCGCCCACGATGCCACGATCGCGGGCGGCGGCGGGGGCTCCTGCCGGGCCGCTGTGGCCGCATGAGAGACTGATCCCATGCATCGCGGCGCCCGGGGCCGGTTCCCCATCGCGCGCGCGGCGGGCGCGCTCGCGTGCCTGCTCGCGATGTCGCTCGCCACGCCTGCGCCCGTCCAGGCCGCGAAGGTGACGCTGCCCCTCCGCGTGCCGTTCGACGTCCTGCTGGAGCGGCTGACGAGCGACCTCTACTCGGCCCCGGGCGGGGTGGCGCAGCTCTGGCAGGAGACCCCCTGCCGGCATCTCACCCTGGACCATCCCGCCTTCGACCGCCGGGGTCCCTACCTGCGCTTCGTCACCCACGGCGACGGCGTGGCCGGGACCCGCTTCCTCTGGTTCTGCCTGAACGCGCTTCGCTGGCGCGGGTACGTCGAGGCCCTCACCACGCCCTACGTGACCCTCGACTGGCAGCTCCGGCTCCGGGTTGCGGACTCGGGCCTCTACGACGAGCGCTGGCGCGAGGGCAGGATCCGCGGCCTGCTCTGGGACGTGATGCAGCGCCTGCTGCTGCCGCGCCTCACCGGCCTCAGCGTGGACCTCACGCCGCCGCGAGACGAGCTCATCGGGCTCGTGCGCACGGTGGTGGGTCCCGGCGACGCCGCACGCATGGAGTCGGTGCTGAGAGGGGCCACCGTGGAGCGCGTGGAGGTCGGCGACGACGCGGTGGTCGCGCACCTGGTGCTGGAGATGCCGGATGCCTTCGTGCGGGCGCGGCCCCCGGCCCCGGCCGCGGAAGCCCCGCTCTCGCCCGCCGAGCTGGAGGCGGTGGAGCGGGCGCTCGAGCGGTGGGACGCGTTCCTCGTCTTCGTGGTGAAGAACCTGGGCCTCGACATCGCGGACCCCGGCGTCCGGGCCGAGCTGCTCGGCCTGCTCATCGAGAGCCGCTACCAGCTGCTGCCGGTCCTGACCGGGCCGGTCCGGCGCAGCGCGGGCGATCCCGTGCGCCGCCTCTTCGTCCAGGCGTGGACGCGCCTGCACGAGATCCTGGCCACCGCCGACAAGCGCGGGCTCCTGGGAGACCGGGCGCGCTTCGCGCGCTTCATCGCGGCGGGCGACGCGCTCGCCGCGCTCGACCGGGCCGCGCCGGGCCTGGGCATCGAGATCTCGGCGGACGGGCTGCGCCGCCTGGCCCGCCTGCTGGCGCCGAGCGCGGCCGAAGATCCCCTGCGCTACAGCGACGACGTGGACCCGGGCCTGCGCGCCCTGTTCGGGCTGCCGCCCGAGACCGACCTGCCGCCGGCGCCCGCGTCGCCGCCCGGGCCCACGGCGCCGCCGAGTCCGGGCCGTGGGAGCGGGCTGTCGTGGCGGCTCGTGGTCTACACGGCGGTGGACGAGGCGGGCGACGAGCTGAGCCGCCTCAACCAGCGGCTCGCTCGCTGGGTGCCCACCGAGGGCGAGCTGCCGGACTTCCAGGCGACGATGGGCCGGCTGCTGGAGCTGACCGGGGACGGCGTGCTCCGGCGGGTCGATCTCGAGGCGCGCTACGCGGGCCCCTTCCGGACGCTGGTGCCCGCCACCGCGCTCCAGGAGAGCTGCTGGCAGCAGTTCGAGCGCAAGGAGGACACGATCACCTACCGCGCCTCGCCGCAGGGCAGCGTCGGGCTCATGCAGGTCAACCGGCGCGTGTGGCGCGGCTTCTACCACGTCGAGCGGCTGCAGTGGGACACCGCATACAACGCCCGCGCCGGCGCGGAGATCCTGCTGCTCTACCTGCGGCAGTACGGCATCCGGGAGGGCCGCCGGACCGGGCGCCTGGGGGACGCGATCCGGTCCACCTGGGCGGTCTACAACGGCGGACCCGCCGCGCTCGGCCGCTATCGCGACCCGGACAGCACCGCGCGCGAGCGCCGGGTGGACGAGGCGTTCTGGGAGCGCTACTCGGGGCTGGCCGCCGGCGGCACCGCCGACGTGGCCACGTGCGCGACCCGGCCGCCGGCGCGTCCGCGAGCGGCGCTCGGCCGGGCTCGATCCCCTCAGGCGAGCCCGCAGTCCTCCAGGAGTCGCCTCAGCACCGCGCGCGCGTCGAAGTAGCCGGCGGCGATCTCGCGCGCCGCCTTCGCGTGGGCGGCGTAGTCGGCGTTCACCGCCTCGAGCGCGGCGAGGATGTCCTCCATCCCCCGGAACGCGAACAGGCCCGCGCCGGTGGGCACGAACTTGCCGAAGGCGGTGTCCTGCGTGATCACCGGCCGCCCGGCGGCCAGATAGCACGCGCTGCGGTCGCTGAACCAGCCGCTGCGCAGGCGCACGTTCTGATCCTTGGCCACGGTGAGCTCTCCCCGCGAGCGGAGGATGTACTGCCGGTAGGGCGCGATGTCGCGGGAGAGCGGCATCGCGTTGGCGATCCGCCAGCCGTGCGCGCTGAGCAGCCGCAGCGCGTCGGCGTCCTCCTGGTCCCGCGGCACCCAGGTGTCGCCCGGGCCGGGCTGGCCGCGGATGGCGAGGGCGAGCTCGAGGGGCTGGCCGGTCCGCCGCGGCAGGTCGATGATCTTCAGGAACTCGTGGTGCTTGCTCCAGGTGTAGGTCTCACCCTGCCACGCGATGTCCTTGCCGGCCTGGCGCCAGCTCGCCACGGTGGTGAAGCACGGCCCCGGCGGCTCGGCCGGCTGCCACCACTCCATCACGATGGGCGGACGGGTCGCGCGGTACGGAAAGCGCACGGACACCGGCACGCCGCAGTCCGGCTGGCCGATGTTCTCGCCGTAGGTGAAGTGGTGGGTGTGGGCCTCCAGCATGTGGAGGTAGTAGGGCTCGCCCTTCGCCAGCTCGATCTGGGGCAGCACCGGGTCGGTCTCGAGGTAGATCCGGACCGGCACGCGCCGGTGCGCCTCGCGCAGGACGGTGGAGCCGGTGACGTTCACGAGCGCGTCCGCGCGGGCGAGCACCCGGTGAAGCGCGTCCGCGGAGAGGCCGTAGACGCGCCCGTCGACGGCGCGGTACGCCCAGCGGTCGGCGAATCCGTACTCGCGCATCAGGGACCCGAGCATGCGCACCGCGTAGCTCGGATCGTCGCTGATCGTGTTCCGCTCCGGGTCGTACGGCCACGCGTCGGTGTCCTCCACGTAGTAGGTGGCGAACCCGAGCCGCCGGAAGCCTTCCAGGTACTGGAGGAATTGCCAGGTGACGCCGGCGACGGGCATGCGGCCCATCATGCCCAGGACCACCACGGTGGGCGCGGCGCGCACCGGCTCTGGCGCCGCCGTCAGGGCAGCCGGGCCTCGTAGGCCTGCAGCACCCGCGCCTTGTCCAGCGGCCGGCTCGGATCGGGCACCTTGCGGGCCAGCAGCCGCACGTTGCCGGTCCGGCCCGCGCTGTGCGGCCGGTGCCCGTCGGTGAACGTCTGGAGCTCGAAGCGCTCGGCCATCAGGGCGCGAAGGCTCTCGACCGAGAACACGGTGGGCTCGTCGGGCGTCGGCTCGCCGCCGATGTCCACGCTCACGAACACGGAGCCGTCGTCGGTCAGGATGCGCCAGATCTCGTTCAGGCCGATCCGGGGGTCGGGCATGTGATCGAGCGCGTTCCGGCAGATGACGAGGTCCGCGACGCGGTCGAGCAGCGGCAGGTCCTCCGCACCGAGCGAGAGGTAGACGGTGCGGCCCCCGGCCTCGTCGGGCACCAGCATGTCGAGCTGCTGGTAGGCGTAGAGCAGCGGATCGATCGCGATCTTGGTGCGGGCGGGGAAGGCGGTGAGATCGCCGGTGCAGCCGCAGCCGATGCTCACGACGGCGCGGTCCTCGAGCCAGCTCGCCGGCCGGCCGAGGAAGCCCAGGACCTCGTCGCGGAGCAGGCGCGAGTAGGCGATCCGCTCCTCGTCGTAGGAGCCGCCGAAGCGGTCCCGCCGGTACTTCTCGTGGTAGAGGAACCAGCCCACCTCGTCGAGATAGCGGGGGTCCGAGAGGTCGGGGATGCGGGGCATGCCGTGTCCTTTCCGCGGCGCAGGGCGCTCAGCGGCGCTGCTCGCGCGCCCGCTCGCCGGCTTCTCGCTCGCGCTGCTCCTTCTCTCGCTCGCGCATGGCCCGCTCGCGCTCCCAGAGCAGGGCCATGCGCGCGCCGGCGTCCTTCGCGGCCGCCTCGACGCGGCTCAGCTTGCCGAACACGCCCGAGTGGCGCATGCGGATCGCGGCGGAGTCGGCCGCCTCCCGGGCCGCCCGCAGCTTGGCCACCGTGCGCTCGCCGCCCTTCTGCAGCTGCGTGCCCGCCTCCTGGAGGGCCGCGCGCTCGGGGCCGTCCTTCCACGCGGCCAGGGTCCGGCCCACGTACTCGTCGGACGCCCGCACCAGGTCGGCGAACGCCTGGGGATCCGTGGCCGCCCGCTCGGCCATCGTGGCGAGGCGCTGCGCCTCGGCGCCGGGAGGCAGCGCCGCGCGGGCGTCCGAGACGCGCTCTCCGACGCTGCGCTGCGCGGTGTCCCAGTCGAGATCGACGGCCCGGGCCGGGAGGGGATCGCCCGGCCACAGCACCGCCATCGCCAGCGGCAGCAGGGCGGTCGGCAGCGCGCGGCGCGGACGCATCACTTGATGTTGCTGATCCGGTTCTGGATCCCGTCGAGCCGCATCGCCAGGTCCTTGAGCTGGGCCGCGAGGTGGTCGGACAGCTGGCGGATGTTCTCCACGAGGCGGGCCGAGTTCGCCGCCGATTCCTGACTCGCGGCGGCGGCCCGCTTCAGCACCGCCGCGTTCTCCGCGTTCATGTCCTGGTTCAGGTAGGCGAGCTGCGCGAGCTGCAGCGTGAACTTCCGCGTCGTCGAGATCTCCTCGGCGAGCCCGTCGAGCGCCTTCTTGGCTTCGAGGCGAGTCTGGTCGACCGAGGTCTGCGCCTCCCGCCGGGCCGCCGCCACCGCGTCCGAGAGCGCCCGCAGCTCCGTGTCGAGCGCGGCCAGCCGCGTCCGCAGGGCCTCCTGCTCCTGCAGCGAGGCGGTGGCGACGCCCTCGGGCGCCTGGGGCACGTCGGTGCGATGCACGAAGGTCATGATCGTCGGCAGCGCGGCGCGGTCGGGCACGCCGTCGGGCGCCGAGGCGGCCCGCGCCCAGGCGTCCGCCGGCGTGTCGCCCGGCAGCACCACCAGGCGGCCGTCGCGCAGGTCGAAGAATGCCAGGGCGCCGGAACGGCCGGACTGCTGGATGGTCTTCTGGATGACCGGGGCGTGCGGGACCAGGGCCTGCTCGCGCCGCCGGATGGCCGTCGCCTGCTCGTCCGGCACCAGGGAGGCCGTCGCGCAGGCCCCGACCGTCAGGGCCAGACCCAGGAATCCGAGGAGCCGACGCATCGGTCAGACTTTACCACTCCCGGGTGCGGTGGTCTCGGTGGCGGAACAGTTGTAGCATCCTGACAATGAGCCGCGGATCCTTGGTCCCCATGGAGCCCGAGTGAACGGCGGACCTGCGAGCCAAGATCCCGAAGGCTCCCAGTCCCGCCTCCTCGATGGTGCCAACGCCGATCCCCCCGTAGGCCGTCTGCGGCGAACCCTGCCCGACGCCTGGCGGATGATCCGGCCCTACTGGGTCTCCGAGGATCGCTGGGCCGGTCTGGGCCTCCTCCTGGCCGTCGTCGGGCTGACGCTCGGGATGGTCTACCTGAGCGTGCTGCTGAACCGCTGGAACAACGACTTCTTCAGCGCGCTCCAGGAAAAGAATTCGCAGATGTTCCGCCAGCAGCTGTTCCGGGTGACGTGGCTGGTGGGCGCCTTCATCGTGCTGGCGGTCTACCAGCTCTACCTGAGCCAGATGCTGGAGATCCGCTGGCGGCGCTGGCTCACCGAGCGGTACCTGCGGGCGTGGCTGGCCGACCGCGCGTACTACCGCATGCAGCTGGTGGCCAAGGAGACCGACAACCCGGACCAGCGGATCGCGGAGGACATCCAGCTCCTCATCTCGCATACCCTCGCGCTCTTCATGGGCGGCCTGCGCGCCTTCGTGACGCTGGTCACCTTCCTGGCCATCCTCTGGACCCTCTCCGGGAGCGTCACCCTCTCCCTCGGCGGCTACTCCATCGTGCTGCCCGGTTACATGGTGTGGGTCTCCATGCTGTACGCGGTCGGGGGCACCTGGCTGACCGACTGGATCGGGCGGCCCCTGGTGCGGCTCAACTACGACAAGCAGCGCTTCGAGGCGGACTTCCGGTTCAGCCTGGTGCGCTTCCGCGAGAACACCGAGGGGGTGGCGCTCTATCGGGGGGAGCACGACGAGCTGCACGGCTTCCGCGGGCTCTTCGAGGCGGTGGTCCGGAACTGGTGGGGCATCATGCGGCGGCAGAAGCGGCTCACCACGTTCACCTCCGGCTACTCGCAGGGCGCGTGGATCGTGCCCTCGGTCGTCGCGGCGCCGCGCTACTTCAGCGGCGAGCTGGGCCTGGGCGGGCTGATGCAGACGGTGGGGGCGTTCAACCAGGTGCAGGACGCGCTCAGCTTCTTCGTGGTGTCGTACAAGGAGATCGCGGCCTGGTGCTCGGTGGTGGAGCGGCTCGCCGGCTTCGACCGCACGCTCGAGCGCGTGCGGCAGGAGATCGCGGGCGGCGACGGCATCCGCCACACCGAGGGCGACGAGGCGCTGCTGGTGGTGCGCAACGTCGAGCTCCACCTGCCCGACGGTCGGCCGCTCATCACGCGCGTGAACCTCGCCCTCCGGCGGGGAGAGCGCCTGCTGCTGGGCGGCGCCTCCGGTTCCGGCAAGAGCACGCTCTTCCGCGCCATCGCGGGCATCTGGCCCTTCGGCCGCGGCGAGATCCGGCAGTCTCCGAAGGCCACCGTGCTGTTCCTGCCGCAACGGCCGTACCTGCCGATCGGTACGCTCCGCCGGGTGGTGAGCTATCCGACGCCGCCCGACGTGGTGAACGACGCCGTGCTGCGCGAGGCGCTCGAGGCGGTCGGGCTCGAGAAGCTGGCCGACCGACTCGACGAGGCCGGCCACTGGGCGCTCCAGCTCTCCCCCGGCGAGCAGCAGCGCATCGCCTTCGCGCGGGCGCTGGTGCAGAAGCCGGAGTGGCTCTTCCTCGACGAGGCGACCTCCGCGGTCGACGAGGCCACCGAGGAGCGGCTCTACCGCCTGGTGCGCGAGCGCCTGCCCGGCACCACCGTGTTCAGCGTCGGCCACCGGGCGACCCTGCGAAGTTTCCACGAGCGCCAGCTCGAGGTGCAGCCCGCGCCCGGTGCGCCCGCCTCGATCGTGGAGCTCGAGGCCGAGCGCCAGTCGGGGGCTCGCTGAGCCCGGTTTGCAGGCCGCGGCGGCTGCCCTGTACCATGGGACGCCATGTGGGACCGGATCCGGGGGGCGGTCGGGGGACTCACGCGCACGGGCGGGCTGCAGGTGTACTTCGACCCCGACTCGACCTACCTGACGCGCGACGTGGTGGACGCGGGCGGCGCGCCCGGCTACTTCTGCCATCTCATGGTGCGCAGTACCGGCCAGGCGCGCAACTGCCGGGGACGCGTCCTGGAGGTGGCGGTGCGCCGGCCCGACGGCTCCACCGCGCCGGCGCCGGAGTTCCCGGCCCCCACGTTCCTCAAGTGGGCGCACGAGCCCGACTTCGGGCCCCGCGACGTCGAGGCCGATCGCCCGCGCCCGCTGGACCTCTGCTTCGCGCTGGCCGCCGCGCCGGCCCAGCTGCGATTCTTCGCCCCGCCGAGCCCCTCCGGGGTCCTCATCTTCCCGCCCGGCGTGTACCGGGTGAAGGTCGAGGTGACCGCGGACGACATGCGGCCCGCCCACGGCGTGTTCCGCATCGATTTCACGCAGGGCTGGGATCGCATCGTCGTCGACGAGGCGGCCTGACGCGGTCCGGGGTGGCGGCGCCCACGCGGCCGATGGGCTCGGGGGTCCCCGTCCGCTGACGCCATGAGGGCCACCCACTCGGGCTCCGCGCTCTCGGTCCGGGCCATCGCGGGCACCCACGTGGTGGCGCTGGCGTGGGACCTCAAGCGCAACCGCCTGGGGGGCGCCACCCTCCTCGGCTTCGCGGTCGAGCGCACCGAGTACAGGACGCTGGCGCGCCGCTCGGTGGTGGAGAAGTACTTCCTGCGCGGCATCAAGCGGTTCGAGGACAAGGACAAGGGGCTGCCCCCCGGCACGCCGGTGCCGACGTCGGAGCACCCGATCCAGTCGTTCCAGTGGGGCGACTACACCACCCGGCCCTCCACCGCGTACACCTACCGGGTGGTGCCGGTGACCGGCGCCCCCAAGAAGCTCACCCTGCGCGACGATCTCGCGATCGCGGTCGACATCCGGACCGAGCCGCTCCGCGGCGCCGTCCACTCCGTGTTCTTCAACCGCGGGGCCGCGGGCTCGCAGGCCTACGCCCGCGAGTTTCCCGATCCGGTCCCCAACACCGCGGATCCCACCGCGCCGCAGAACGCGTGGCTCTCGCGCGGGCTCTACGAGGCGCTGGTCGCGTTCATCGGGCGGGCCAGGGACGCGACCTGGGGCCTGCGCGCCGCGCTCTACGAGTTCCACTACGACCCGGTCGGCCGCGCGTTCAAGGCGGCGCTGGACCGTCGGGTCGACGTGAAGGTCCTGTACGACGACCCGACCTACGGAGAGGCCAACCGGGCGATGATCGAGCGCGTCGGCCTCGGCCGGGTCTGTGCGCCGCGCCGGGTGGGCGGCGATCAGAAGCACAACAAGTTCATCGTGCTCCTCAAGGAGGGCCGGGCCGTCGAGGTCTGGACCGGGTCCACCAACATCTCGGACGGCGGCATCTTCGGTCACTCCAACGTCGGCCACCAGGTCCGCAGCGCCCGGGTGGCCGGGCAGTTCCTCGAGTACTGGAACGCCCTCTGCAACCCGATCCAGCCGCCGCCCCCGGGCGCGCCGCCGTTCAGCGAGACCCGCACCGATCCGGGCACCGCGGCCCTCACCGCCCGGAACGCGGCGGCCACGCCCACCCCGACCGGCAGGCCCGCGAGCGGCACCATCGCCGCGCTCTTCAGCCCGCGACCGGGCGCCACGCTCCAGTGGTACGCCGACCGCATGGCGGAGGCGCGGCAGGTGGTCTGCTTCATGGTGGCGTTCACGCTGGCCAAGCCGTTCGAGGCGTTCCTCGGCGCCGACTCCGACGTGCTCCGCTTCGTGCTCTCGGACAAGCGGCTCACGCAGGGGCCCCTCATCACCCGGGACCGCGACGTGGTGTACGCGGCGGGCGCCAAGTTCGACAAGGGCGAGCTGCCCAACTTCCTCGAGGAGAAGCTGACCGGGCTGAACCGGAACCTCTACATCCACGACAAGTTCATGCTGATCGATCCCCTCGGCGACGATCCCACCGTGGTGACCGGCTCCGCCAACTTCAGCCCGACGTCGCAGACCGCCAACGACGAGAACATGCTGGTCATCCGCGGCGACCGGCGGGTGGCCGATATCTACTTCGGGGAGTTCATGCGCCTCTTCGATCACCTCTACGCGCGGTATCTCGCGCGGACGATCAAGGAGGCGAAGACCGCGCCGCGGCCGGGCAGCGGATACCTGCGGCCCGACGCGAGCTGGGTGGCCGCCCACTTCGGCAACGGCCCCAAGTCGCGCCGACGGCAGTACTTCCACGGGCCCTGGCGGACCTGATCCCGCATCGCGTCCATCGCGTCGCGTCCATCGCGTCGCGCTGCGCGGCTGCGAGTTGCCCCACGCGTCGCACGAGCAGGAAATCCGGTTCCGTCCCCGACGTGAATCAGGGGAATTTCGCGGAGATACGGCGTCTGCATGTAATTTTCACAAGACGGTCCGTGTAATTTTCACACGGGGGTGATCGTGGTGTGACAGGGAAGAACTACACTATCGACCAATTCTGATGCGGAACCTTCTTCCAGGCGACGGGTACAAGAATTGCGTGACGCGTTCGCCGCATGGACACCGCTCGGACCGTTCCGCTGCACGAAGCGATCAGCGAGTTCAAGCGTAAGGTCGTGCTCGACACCCTCGCCCGCTTCTCCGGCAACCGAAGTCGCGCCGCGGCCGCGCTGCAGATCGAGCGGACGTCGCTCCTGCGGCTGCTCCGCGAGCTGGAGATCGCGAGTGTCGTGCCGCCTCCGCGCGGGCGGCCCGCCGGCCGCGACTAGACCGCCCCCACTCGCCGACCGGTCGCGCGGGCTACCCGCGCGACCGGGTCGCTACGCTCTGCTGCGCTCCACCGCCCGCCCCCCTCCCACCGGTTGCATTCGTCGTCGTCTCGCGTCTCTCCGCGGTCCGGGCTCGCTCCGTTCACGTGATCGCTCCGCGGCCGCGCGTGATCGCTCCGCGGCCGCGCGTCACGTCGTGGGTCGCGCCGTTTCCCTCGTGAAATCGTGAAGCGTGCCACAGATGTCACATTGACCCGCTTCGCCGAGGACGCCTAGGCTCCGCAAGACGACGTGCTCGACTCGCACCGGCGCGATCGACATCGCGCCGCCGATTCCGCCGCGCTCATGACGAGGACAAGACCGATGACCAGAATTCGGCTGGCTCTCGCGGCACTTGCAGTTCTGCTGGGCGTCCTGGTGAGCGCGGTGAGCGCGCCGCGCGCCCAGAACGCGGTGCGCGCCCGCGACCCCGGTCCGCGCGGTGGCGCGGACGCGGCGGGCGGGCCGCTCCCCGGCCTCACCGCCGCCGAGCTGGCGTTGTTCGAGGCGGGGCAGGTCGACTTCCGCGAGGAGGAGGGCGTGGGCGACGGCCTGGGGCCGCGCTTCAACCTGAACAGCTGCGCGGGCTGTCACATCCAGGGCGGCCTCGGCGGCTCGAGCCCGGCGGTGAACCCGCAGGTGGCGATGGCCACCGCGATGGGCGCGCGCAACCAGGTTCCGTACTTCGTGAAGATCGACGGGCCGGTGCGGGAGGCGCGCTTCAAGTACAAGGCCGACGGCACGCGCGACGGCGGCGTCCACGCCCTCTACGTGATCAGCGGCCGCGTGGACAAGACGGGCAACGCGAGCGGCTGCAACATCCGCCAGCCGGACTTCGCGACCCAGGGGCGCGCGGGGAACGTCATCTTCCGCATCCCCACCCCGACGTTCGGCGCCGGGCTGATCGAGCAGATCGCGGACTCCACGATCGTGGCCAACCTGGCCGCCAGCGCGCCGCGGAAGAGCCCGCTCGGCATCCGGGGCCGGCCCCACCGGGTCCCGCTCAACGGCAGCACCAACGTCAACGGCAACGACGGGACGATCGCCCGCTTCGGCTGGAAGGCCCAGAACAAGTCGCTGCTCATGTTCGCGGGCGAGGCCTACAACGTCGAGATGGGCATCAGCAACGAGCTGTTCCAGACCGAGCGCGACGAGACCGCGGGCTGCCAGTACGCGAGGACGCCCAACGACGTGACCGTCGCGGGGGCAAGGGGCGCGATCGACGGCATGAGCGGGATCGAGAAGTTCGCCCACTTCATGCGGTTCCTCGCCCCGCCCGCGCCCTCGACCACCCGGCCCGGCGGGCCGGCGTCCATCGCGAACGGGCGCAACGTGTTCCAGTCGGTGGGCTGCGCGCTCTGTCACACCCCGACGCTCACCACCGGCAACGCGGCGGTGGCGGCCCTGCGAAACAAGCCGGTGAACCTGTACTCGGACCTCGTGCTCCACAACATGGGGCCGGGCCTGGCCGACGACATCGCCCAGGTGCAGGCCGGTCCCGACGAGTTCCGCACCGCGCCGCTGTGGGGGCTCGGCCAGCGCCTCTTCTTCCTCCACGACGGGCGCACCCGGGACCTGGTCGAGGCGATCCAGGCCCACGCCAGCGCGGGTGACCGTCGATTCGGGCCCTCGGAGGCGAACGGGGTGATCGCGGCCTACAACCGGCTCGGCGAGCAACAGAAGCAGGACCTGCTGAACTTTCTCCGATCGCTCTAGGACCGGTCGCTCGAAGGAGAATCCAGTGCGTGAGGTGACGAAGCCGGCTGATCTGGTGGGCGCCGCCCCCGGTGGGGGCGCGTCCGAGGAGGAGCTCCGGGCGCTCGCGGCCCGGCTGCGGGTGCCGTTCCTGCCCGCGGCCGACATCCCGGAGATCGTGCCGCTGGTGGAGAGGCTCTCCGCGAAGTACCTGCGCCACTACGTCGCCTGCCCGGTGGCGGTGGAGGGGGACACGGTGACGGTGGCCACCGTGGATCCCGAGCGCGTCGAGCTGCTCGACGACCTCCGCCAGACCACCGGTCTGCGCGTGAAGCTCTGCGTGGCGCCCGCGGAGGCCATCCTGGCCGCGGTCGAGCGCACCTACGAGGCGGCCACCCCGCTGCAGCGGATCGTCGACGACATGGAGCCGGGCGCGCTGCGGCCGGAGGCCGAGGAGAGCGACGCCGACATCGGGCTGCTGCGGGACATGGCCTCCGAGGCGCCGGTGGTGCGGCTGGTGAACCTGCTGCTCGAAGAGGCGCTCGCGCGCGACGCCTCCGACATCCACATCGAGCCCTTCGAGGACACCCTGCGGGTGCGGTACCGCATCGATGGGCTGCTCTACGAGGTGGAATCGCCCCCGCGGGCGCTGCAGGCCGCGCTGACGTCCCGGATCAAGATCATGGCCGAGCTCGACATCGCGGAGCGCCGCCTCCCGCAGGACGGGCGCATCCGGGTCACCGCCCACGGCCGGCGCGTCGACATCCGCGTCTCCACCGTGCCCACCATCCACGGGGAGTCGATCGTCATGCGGCTGCTCGACCGCTCCTCGGTGTTCCTGCCCTTCGATCGGCTGGGCTTCGCGCCGCGGGTGGCCGAGCGCTTCCAGGGCTTGATCCAGCGCCCGCACGGCATCGTGCTGGTGACCGGGCCCACCGGCAGCGGCAAGACCACCACCCTCTACGCCGCGCTCGACAAGATCAACGCGACCGACCGCAAGATCATCACGGTGGAGGACCCGGTGGAGTACCAGCTCCGCGGGGTGAACCAGATCCCGGTGCGGCCCAAGATCGGTCTCGGCTTCGCGGCGGGGCTGCGCCACATCGTCCGGCAGGACCCGGACGTGATCATGGTCGGAGAGATCCGCGACCTCGAGACGGCCGAGATCGCCATCCAGGCCGCGCTGACCGGGCACCTCGTGTTCTCCACGCTGCACACCAACGACGCGCCCGGCGCGGTGACGCGGCTTCAGGACATGGGCTGCGAGCCGTACCTGGTCGCCTCGGTCCTGAGCGGCGTGCTCGCCCAGCGGCTGGTCCGGCGGATCTGCCCGGCGTGCCGGGCGCCGGACCATCCCGACCCCGCGGACCTGCTCGGCATCGGGGTGACCGACGGCACCGGCGTCGATCTCTACCGGGGCAAGGGCTGCGACGAGTGCCTCGGCACCGGCTACCGAGGCCGCACCGGGATCTACGAGCTGTTCAGGCTCACCGACGACGCGCGCAGCCTGATCCTCGGCAAGGCGCCCACCGCGGAGATCCGACGCCACGCGATCGACCGCGGGATGACGACGCTGCGCGAGGACGGCTGGGCCAAGGCGTGCGCCGGCATCACCACCGTGGAGGAGATCCTGCGCGTGACCCAGGAGGACGCCTAGTGGCCACCTTCGCCTACCGCGCCGCCGACCGCCGGGGCCGGACCGTCGACGGGGTGGTGGAGGCCGCGGACCTGCGCGCGGCGGTGGAGCGCCTGCAGCGCGAGACCTACTATCCGATCCGGGTGGTGCCGCGGGAGGCGACCACGCCGGTCGCGGAGTCGCCGGCGTGGCGGCCGGTCCGGCGCGCGTGGAGCGCGCGGCGCATCAGCGGGCGCGACCTGGTCGCGTTCACCCATCGCCTGGCGACGCTGGTGGAAGCCGGCGTGCCGCTCGATCGCGCGCTCGCCATCCAGGCCGAGCTGGCCCCGACCGAGCGCCTCCGCGCGATCACCCGCGCCGTCCTGACCGACGTGCGCGGCGGCGCCTCCCTCGCGGACGCCCTCGCCCGGCACCACCCGCATCCCTTCTCGCGCCTGTACGTGAACATGGTGCGGGCGGGGGAGCGGGGCGGGGTGCTCGACAGCACGCTCATGCGGCTGGCCGAGTTCCTGGAAGAGGGCCGCGCCCTCCGCGAGGCCCTGGTCTCCTCGCTGATCTACCCCACGCTGCTCACGGTGGTCGGCGCGGGCGCGGTGGTGTTCCTGATGATGTTCGTGATCCCGCGCTTCGCGGACATCTTCCGCGACCTGGGCGGCGCGATCCCGGCGCCCACGCGCGTGCTGCTCGCGGTGAGCGAGTGGCTGCGGCGCTTCTGGTGGCTCCTCGCGCTGGCCGGTCTCGGGGCGGCGGTGGGCGCCCGGCTGACCCTGATGCGCCCGGCCGGACGTCTGCGCGTGGACCGGCTCGCCCTGCGCGTGCCGATCCTGCGGGACGTGCTGCTGGAGTACGAGATCGCACGGCTGTCGCGCACGCTCGGCACGCTGCTCCACAGCGGCGTGCCGCTGGTCGCCGCCCTGGCCCTCGTGAAGGAGACGGTGGGCAACCAGCACCTGGCCGCCGCGGTGGGCGAGCTGGGCGAGGGCGTGAAGCGGGGGGCCGGCCTCGCCCGGCCCATGGGCGCGGCCGGCATCTTTCCCTCGCTGGCCGTCCACATGGTGCGGGTGGGAGAGGAGACGGGACGCATGGAAGAGATGCTGCTCAAGGTCGGGGCCACCTTCGAGGCGGACACGCGCGGCCAGCTCAAGCGGCTGATCGCGCTGGCGGAGCCCGCGATCATCCTGGTCATGGGCCTGGTGGTGGGCTTCATCGTGGTCGCGATGCTGCTGGCGATCTTCTCGATCAGCGAGATCCCGCTGTGAGCCCCCGCGCGCTCGCCCGCCTGCTGCGCGCCGCGCTCCGCGACCAGCGCGGCTTCTCGCTCATCGAGCTGCTGGTGGTCATCATCATCCTGGGGCTCATCGCGGGCCTGGTGGGCCCGCGGCTCTTCGGGCGGGTGGGGCAGTCCAAGCAGGCCACCGCGCGCGCCCAGATCGAGCTGCTGGGGGCCGCGCTGGATCAGTACCGTCTCGACATCGGCGCATACCCGCCGGCCACGGTGGGCCTGAACGCGCTGGTGGCGAACCCCAACGTGGCGGGCTGGAACGGGCCCTACCTCAAGAAGAACGCGGTGCCGGCGGATCCCTGGGGCAAGCCGTACCAGTACAAGTGCTGTCCCGGCGACCACGGCGACTACGACATCTGGAGCCTGGGCGCCGACGCGGCCCCGGGCGGCCGCGGCGAGGACACCGACGTCACCTCGTGGGAGGCGCGATGAGGCGCGGCTTCACCCTCGTCGAGACGGTGGTGGTGCTCTTCGTGCTGGCGCTGGCCGCCGGCGTGGCCGCGCCCGCCATCGGCCGGGGGCTCGACACGATCGCGCTCCGCACCGAGGTCGCGGGCATCGCGTCGTTCCTGCGCGCGGCGCGCGCGCAGGCCATCGCCCGACGCCGCTCGGTGGAGGTGCGGATCGACCGCGACGGGCAGACGCTGGTGCGCGACGACGCGGCCGACGGAGCGGGCGCGGCGGACGAGGGGACCGGGCGCGCGGGCGCGGCGGTCCACCATCTCTCGCCCCGGCTCCGCCTCACCGCGGACGGCCCGGCCGGCCGCCCCGTGACCTTCTTCGCCCGCGGGCTCTCGAGCGGGGCCCGGCTCCTCGTGGACAGCCCGGACGCGGGGCGCTTCGTGGTGACGGTGGATCCGCTGACCGGGCGCGTCGCCACCCGGCGGGGGCAGTCGTGAAGACGTCCGGGGGCTTCTCGCTCATCGAGGTGATGGTGGCGACGCTCGTCCTGGGTCTGGGGGGCGTCACCCTGCTCCAGTTGAGCTCCCAGGGCCTGCGCCTGCTCAAGGTCTCCGACGACCAGCAGCAGGCGGCCCTGCTCGCCGATCGGCTGCTCCGGGCGCCCGAGCCGGTGGCCGAGGGCGTGCAGAGGGGCCGGGAGGGCGCGATGACGTGGGAGCGCCGCGTGGACCGGCGCGAGTCGCCGGAGGCGCTCCTGCCGCCGAGCGGGCCCGCGCCGGAGCTGCGCGCCCTCACCGTGACCGTGCGCTGGGGCACCGGGCGCTCGCTCGAGACCGCGAGCCTGCGGCTCGCGCCGCCCGCGCTCGCTCCGGGCCGGGCGTCCGAGATCGGCCGGTCGCCGCGGGCGGCCCGCTCCGCGGACGCGGGAGCCCCGCCGGCGGACGCGCGCGGGGGAGCGACGCGATGACGGCCGGGCGCCCGCGCGGCTTCACCCTGATCGAGCTGGTCATCGCGCTGAGCCTCGTGGCCGCGCTCCTGGCCGTCACCCTGGGCGGGCTCCGGGTGGGCATCGCGGCGTGGCGCCGGGGCGACGCGCGCGCCGAGCAGCTGCAGCGCATCCGGAGTCTCGACGAGGTGCTGACCCGCGCGGTGGGCGGCGTCCACCCCTACCGGCGCGAGATCGAGGGCGGCAGCCCGGGCGCGCCCGCGTTCGAGGGCGAGGCCGACCGCCTCGCCTTCGTGACCACGCGGCCGCCGGTGCCGCTCGGCGCCGACATCGCGTTCACCGCGGTGGCCCTGGTCCAGGACGCGAGCGGCCTCACCATCCGGGAAGGCGCGCTGCCGAGCCGGGAGCCGCTCGCGCGTCTGGTTCCCGTGCTGGTGGACGGAAGCGGGACCACCCTGCGGTTCCGGTACCTGCGCGGCCGGGACCGGAGCTGGGTGGAGCGGTGGGACCCGGCCGCCGAGGAGGGTCTGCCCGCCGCGGTGGAGATCCGCATCGCCGAGCAGCCGCCGCTGGTGGTGCCGATCCGGGTGGTGAGCTCGTGAGCGCCCGCGACGAGCGCGGCTTCGCCCTGCTGAGCGTCATGCTCGTGGTGGCGCTGCTCACGGTGGTGGTGCTCGAGCTGACGGTGGCGATGCGCCTGGAAGCGGCGGCGGGCCGGTCGTTCCGGGACGGGCTGGTCGCGGCGCACCTCGCGGAAGCCGGGGTCCAGCAGGCGCTGCGCGAGATCGCGAGCCAGGCCCCGGTGCAGGGAGTGGATCGCGACGGCCGCCTCGTGTTCTACCGCGTGGTGCCCGGCTCCACGCTGCCCGAGCGCCTGCCCGCCCTGCCCCGGCGCCACGTGGCGCTCGCGGGCGGAGAGTTCAGCTACACGCTGAGCGACGAGGAGGGCCGGCTCGACCTCAACACCGCCTCCCCGGTGCGCCTCGCCCGGCTGCTGCAGGCGCTGGACGTGGACCGGCCGGCGCGCGACGTGATCGTCGACTCGGTCGCCGACTGGAAGGACGCCGACGAGCTGGCCCGGCTCAACGGCGCCGAGGACGACTACTACCTCGAGCGGCCGGTGCCGTATCGCGCGCGCAATGCCCGCCTGCACGACGTCGCGGAGCTGCTGCAGATCCGGGGCGTCACCCGCGACCTGTACGCGGGACGGCAGGGCCGGCCCGGGCTGGCCTCGCTGGTCACCGTCCATGGACGGGAAGGGGTGAACCTCAACACCGCGCCCGCGCCGGTGCTGTCGGCCTTCGGGTTCTCCGACCCCGAGATCGCCGACATCGTGCAGACGCGGGTGCGTACGCCCTACACGGTGGTGCCCGGCCGCTTCACCGGACGGGGCGTGCAGGTCGGAAGCACCACGTTCCGCATCGAGGCCGAGGGCTGGGTCGGCGGCGCGCGGAAGGCGCGCATCCACGCGGTGGTCGAGCGGCGCGGGGCCGCGCCGGACCGCGCGGCCGGCTGCGACCTGGAGGCGCTGGGCCTCGCGGTGCTCGCGTGGCGCACGGAGGAGGATTGATGGCTCGTGCCAGTGTCGGTCTCACGTTCGACGACGACCAGGTGGTGGTCACCGCGGTCCACGGACCGCGCAAGGTGCAGCAGTTCCGCTTGAAGTCCGACGAGACGCTCGGCCCGCGGCTCGCCACCGAGCTCACCGCGCGCGGCCTCGGCCGCCCGCGCGTGCGGGTCGGGCTCGATCGCGGGATGGCGGTGGTCAAGACCCTGGAGCTGCCGCAGACCGCCAGCGGCAACCTCCGGCCGATGGTGGCGTTCGAGCTCGAGCGCCACCTGCCGTTCCAGACGCAGGACGTCCGGTTCGACTGCGTGCCGCTGTCCCCGCAGGCCAAGGCGATCCGCCGCGTGCTGGTGATGGCCGCCGACGGCCCGGCGGTGGACGGCGCCCTGCGGCCGCTCGACACGCTCGGGCGCCCGCCCCGGGCGGTGACCGCGGCGGTGCACGATCTCCCGGCGCTCCTGTCCAAGCGGGACATCGTGGGCCGGGCGGTGTGGGTCCACCGGCACGGCCGTCACACCGACCTGCTCTGCCTGAGCCACGGCGTGGTGCGCCTCAGCCGGCGGATCCCCACCGTGCCCGACGTCGACCTGTTCGAGGAGATCGCCCGCACCGTCCCCATGGCCTCGTGGCGCGCGTGCGACGCGATCTGGGTCTCGGGGGACGACGCCGAGAGCGTGCGGGTGGCGCTGCGGCGGGAGTGCAAGGACACGCCGGTGAGCGCGCCGCCCTTCGGCCGCACCGGCGCGCGCCTGATCGACAAGCTGCCGCCGCGCCGCCGGGGCGCGGGCCTGCTGGCCCTCGCGGTGGCGCTGGGCACCCCGCGCCCGACGCTCAACCTCGTCCCGCCGGGCAGGCGGCCGCGCCCGATCTCGGGCCTGCAGCGGCTGGCCGGCTGGCTCGGCGCCGCCGCGGCGGCGCTGGGGCTCGGGCTGCTGCTGGCCCACGCCCACGGCCAGGAGGCCTATCTCGCCCGTCTGTCCGACGAGATCCGCCGTCTCGATCCGGAGGTGAAGGTCGTGGAGCGGCTCGGCGCCGAGATCGCCGAGCAGAAGCGCCTGCTGGCGGTGCTGGCCGGCGCGGGGTCCGGCGGGGTGGAGCCGCTCCCCGTGCTCGCCGAGCTCACCGACCTGATCCCCACCGACGCGTGGCTGCAGTCGATCAGCATGGATCACCAGGGCCTCGAGCTGACCGGCCAGGCGGCCGCGGCCAGTCAGCTCATCCCGGTGCTGGAGAATTCCCCGTCGCTCGAACAAGTGGAGTTCACCGCTCCGGTCACCAAGGTCCACGATCGCGAGCAGTTCCGGATCCGCGCCGGCTGGGAGGACCACGGTCCGTCGCGCGCCGGTCCACCCGGCGGGGGGGAGGCACGGCCATGAGCATGCTGAGCCGACGGGAGCGCATCCTGATCGGGATCGGCGCGGGAGCGCTGCTGGCCCTGGGCGGGTACTTCTACGTGGTGGAGCCGATCACGGCCCGCCAGCGCCTGGTGGCGGAGCTGATTCCGATCCGCGAGGCGACGCTCGAACGGCGGCGCCTCATGGTGACGCAGCGCGACGAGCTGACCGCGGATCGCGACGCGTGGGTGCAGCGGATGGAGTCCCTCTCCGCCGGGTTCCTCACCGGGCCCACCGCGCCGCTGGCCGCCTCGGAGCTGCAGAAGCTGGTGAAGGAGCAGGCGGCGTCGGCCCAGGTGGAGGTGCGCAGCGAGCGCGTGCTCACGCCCGTGGACCTCAGCGGCATCCTGGAGGTCCCGATCGAGCTGACGGTGGCCTCGACGCTCGGCCGGGCGGTGGCGCTGCTGAGCCGGCTCGAGCAGGCGCCGCGTCTGCTGCGCGTGAAGGACCTGAAGATCCGGACGGCGGCTCCGGGCCAGCCCCGGGAGCTGCTCACCACGCTGGTCGTCGCGGGCTATCTGCGCTCCGCCACGACCGGGAAGCCGGCCGAGCGGCCGGCGGGGAGCCGGTCATGAGTCTCGGACGCTGGACGTGGCTGCTGCTGAGCATCATCCTGGCCTGCCTGGCCCTCGCGGCCGGGGTGGGCCTCGCCCGCGAGCTGGTGGTCACCCGCCCGCTGCCGCGGCTGGGCGAGCCGGTGGAGCCTCCCGCGCGCTCCGCGCCGGGGCCCGACGCTCCGGTGCCGCGCCGCGATGCGGGCGCGGGCTACGGGGTGATCACCGCGCGCAATCTCTTCTCCATCACGCGGGGTGAGACGATGACCTCGACCGTCGCGGTCGGCGGCGCCATCACGCTGCACGGAGTCATGGTCGACGGCGAGCGGAGCCGCGCCTACCTGGACGATCCCGCGGCCAACCGGGTCGTCGGCTACGGGATCGGCGATCAGGTCGCGGGGGGCCGCCTCGACCGGATCCTGGAGGACCGCGTGGTCATCCAGGGGCCGCAGGGACCGACCGAGATCCTCCTGCACGATCCGTCGAAGGCGGTTGCCGAGAATGTGCCGCCGTTCGTGGCTGCGCCCGCGCCGCGCGGCGGAGCGGCACCCTCCGCGGCCACCGCCGCGGCGCCCGCGCCGACTCCGGATCCCGCTGCCCAGCGCCCGCCCGACGGCGGCGCCGCCGCGGCGCCGGCGGTCGCGAATCCGGGCGCGCCCGAGCCCGCGACCGCGGGGGCCGGGGCCGCGCCGGGACGGCTTCCGCAATGAGCGCCGCCGGGCGGAGCACCATCGCGGTCGCGCTGCTGTCGTGCCTCGGTCTGTCCGCGTGCGCGACGTCGGCGCCGCCCGCCCCGCCCGCCCGGGAGCCGGGTCAGACGCGGGTCGACGTCCGCACCGAGGACGGGCCGGTCCCGCCGACGCCCGCTCCGGAGGCGCCCCCGCCGCCGGCGCCCGCGCCGCCGCAGCGCGCCGAGACGCCGCCGCCGCCGGCACCCGAGCCGCCCCCGGCGCCGCCCCGGCCCGCCCGGCCGGCCGCGAAGAGCCGGCAGATCGTGCTGAACTTCGACAACGCGGACATCGAGGTGGTGCTGCAGGCGACCGCCGACATCGCCAAGTTCAACTACGTGCTGGCGCCCAACGTGCGCGGGCGCAAGGTCACGCTGCAGACGGTCGGCAAGATCGGCGTCGACGAGGTGTTCCCGCTGCTGCTCACGATCCTCGACGTCAACGGCCTCGCCGCGGTGAAGACCGGCAACGTCTACCGCATCATCCCGCGCGAGGCCGCCCCGCAGGCGCCGGTGCGCACGGTGGTCGGACGCGAGCCGGCGAACGGTCCCGCGGGGGGCGAGCTGCTGACCCAGATCGTGCCGCTGCAGCACCTCGACGCCACCGAGGCGGTCGGCCTCCTGCGGCCGCTGGTGTCGCAGGAGAGCGCGCTCGCGGTGCACCCCAACACCAACCTGCTCATCATCACCGACACCGCCACCAACGTCCGGCGGCTCCTCGACATCCTGAAGAGCGTGGACGTGGTGAGCGCGTCCGAGGAGCCGCAGATCATCCCGCTCAAGAACGCGGACGCGCAAGAGCTGGCCCCGGTGCTCCAGCAGCTCTTCGCCACCGGCCGTCTGCGCGGCGGCCTGCCGGGCGGGATCGCGCCGCCGCCTCCGCCGCCCACCGGCGGCCCGCCCCGGCCGCCCGCCGCGCTGGAGGCGGGAGAGCGCGGACCGACGATCGTGGCCGACCGGCGCTCGAACTCGCTGCTCGTCAACGCGCGCAAGTCCGAGCTCGAGACCATCCGGCGGATGGTGGAGAAGCTCGACGTGAACGTGCACGGGGGCCAGCGCGTGTTCGTGTACTTCGCGGAGAACAGCAAGGCGCGCGACCTGGTCGCGACGCTGGACCGGATCTACGGGCGCGGGGACTCGGGGCTGCGGACCGAGCGCGTCTCGACCACCGAGGGCCCGGGCTTTCCGGGCATGATCCAGGGTCCGCGGGGGCCGGTGCCGCCGCCCCCGCTCGGGGCGCCGCCCCGGGCGCCCGGCCTCGGCATCGAGGGCGTGCCGCCGGGCGCCGAGATCCGCATGGTGGCCGACGAGGTGACCAACGCGGTGGTGGTCACCACGTTCCCGCGGCTCTGGAAGGAGATCGAGGAGACCATCCGCAAGCTCGACAAGATGCCGCGTCAGGTGCTGATCGAGGTGCTGGCCGCGGAGGTCACCCTGACCGACGACACCAAGCTCGGCATGGAGTGGGCCATCCGCAGCGGCAAGTTCGACATCACCTCGTCGCCGTCCGGGCTCCTGCCGTCGCGGCCGCCGCGCAGCCTGATCCCGCTCGGGGGCGCGGTGCCGGCCGGGCTCAACATCTTCACCTTCGCGGCGGACAAGTTCCTCGCCGCGCTCAACGCGCTCGCGAGCGAGAACAAGGTGAACGTGCTCTCGAGCCCGTCGATCATGACCACCGAGAACAAGAAGGCGATCATCAACGTGTCCACCTCGGTGCCGATCGTCACCTCCCAGCAGGTGCCGGTGGCGGTGGGGGGGATCACCGGCAACGCGATCACCCAGAGCGTGGAGTACAAGGACGCGGGCGTGATCCTCACCGTGACCCCGCGCATCGGGGAGCAGGGGACGGTGGCCCTCGACGTGCGCCAGGAGGTCAACGAGGTCGGCGCGCCGGAGCCGCCCCCGATCAACTCCCCGCGCTTCACCAAGCGCGAGGCCGAGACCTCGGTGGTGCTGGTGAGCAACCAGACCCTCGTGCTGGGCGGGCTCATCCAGAACCGGCGGACGTTCATCCGCACCGGCATTCCCGGCCTCAGCAAGATCCCGATCCTGGGCTACCTCTTCGGCGCGCGCGAGGAGAAGATCGAGAAGACCGAGCTGGTGCTGATGATCACCCCCCGGGTGGTGGGGACCGCGGTGGACGCGGCCCGCGTCACCGACGAGATGCGGCGCGTGACGCCCGATCTCGAGAAGTCCCTGCGTCAGGCGCCGCGAGGGCCGGTCATCCCGCCCACCCCGCCGCCGCCTCCTCCGCCGCCGCGGGCGCCCAACCAGGGCGGGCAATAGCGAGCGCGCGCTGAGGCGTCAGCGCGGGTTGAAGCGCCAGCGCCGGAAGCGCCACCCGCTGTCGGGGGCGGTGCGGCCCTCCGCGATGAGCGCCGCGCCCTCGCGGGCGAAGTCGAAGATGCGGAGGACCCCCCGATGGCGGGCGTCGTCCACGACCACGTCGGTCTCGGTGACGAAGACCTCGTCCAGGAGGCCGGCCCCGCGCAGGGCGCGCAGCACGGTCTGGCCGCCCTCGCAGTCGAGGTAGCGCACCCCGCGCTCCGCGAAGAGCCACTCGTGCGCGCGCCGGAGCGCCGCGGGATCCTCCAGGCGGTCGGCGTAGACCTCGGTGCCGAGGGCCGCGAAGCCGCCCGCGTCGAGCTCGGCGGCGCCGGTGTCGGTGGTGAGCACGATCGTCTCCACGTCCGGCGTGTTGAAGACGGGGAGGCGCGCGTCCAGGCCGCCGCGGAGGGAATACACCACGTGGCGCGGCTGCAGGGGCAGGCCGTGCCGGCGCCGGAAGCGGTAGAGGGCGGGCACGGGCGCCTCGCCCGGCTCCTGCGGGGTCTGGACGAGCGTGGGCTGCTCGCGGAGCGTCCGGGCGCCGATGGCGACGTCGCCGAAGCAGCGCAGGTGGCGCATGTGGCGGCGGTCCGCGATGCGCTCGGCGCGGCGGTGGTCGGCGCCGAGGATCGCGGTCACCGGATCGTCGTCGGGCCGCGAGCGCGCCCACGCCACCACCCCGTTCGCGGACGCCACCATCACCCCGAAGATCCACGGGCGGTCCGGCCACGGAGGGGGGAAGCCGATCGGCTCGGGCCAGTCGGGATCAGGTCCGGTGCGGCCGAAGGGGAAGCGGTCCTCGCGCTGCAGATGCCAGCGGATCCGGGTGCTCACGGACCCGCTAGTCCAGCCAGTCCTCTTCCTTGAGCTTGCGGGGCAGGTAGGTCTTGGTGAGGTACCGGAAGTCCTTGTTGGCGAGCGCGTCGAGCTCGTACTTGAGCCCGCTCGCGAGCATGCGCTTGATCTCCTCCTGCCACGGCTTCTTCTCGAACCAGCGGTACTTCACCAGCTCCTTGGCCCGCGCGATGTCCTTGTCGTTGAGCTTGATGCCGACGTTGCGGGGCAGGCCGTAGCGGTCGGGATCCGCGCTGGAGAGGCCGATGAACTTGGCCTTGGGGATGGCCATGCGCTCGCTCTCGAAGGCGAGGTTGATCGAGCCCTGCTTCACCACCGAGTAGATGTAGTAGCCCCAGGGATCGTTGTCGACCAGCACGTAGACCGGGATCTTGTACTCCTCGTGCAGGCGCCGGGCGAGGCGCCGGACCCCGCGGGGGGGCTGGCCGTTCCCGGTCAGCAGCACGCAGTTGTAGCGGCGCCAGAACTTGTCCTCGGAGAGCCGGTTCCACTGCGTGCCCTTCTCGACCAGCAGCACGAAGTCCGCGGTGCAGCGCCGGATCGCGATGTACTCCGGCTCCACGATCGAGGGCACCGAGTAGCCGCCCTTGCCGAGCCGCGCGCAGTCGACGCGGTCGCCGTCGTCGTCCAGCACGAGCGGGCCCACCACGCTGCCCGCGTTCTCGGCCCGCACGTGGAGCTCCTCGCGCAAGGCGGCGAGCGTGACCTCGAGGTCCTCGATGAGCGGGTCCGACTCGTTCTGGGTGTCGAAGGTGTTCTCGTGCGAGCCCTTCATGGTGTGCTTGGTGCGGTAGTAGATCTCGCGGAGGGACGTGGTCAGGTTCGACCGCTGCAGCTCGGAGAGCGCGTCCGCCACCAGCACCGTCTGCATGAACTTCTTGGCCATGCCCACGTTGAAGAACGTGCGGGCCTGCTTGCGCTTGCCCAGCTCGATGATGCCGCGCTTGGCGTTGAAGGAGACGTTGGCGAGGCTGCGGATCGGGATCGCGAGAGTGGGATCCTTGCTCTTCTCCGCGGCGGTGATCACCGCGTCCGCGACGCTGACCAGCTTCCGCTCGACCGGGTTCACCTTCGCCGCCTTCGCCTTGGCCATGGCTCGATCCTACCGCCCCCGTCCACGCGCCCCCGCGGAGGGCCGCTTCCCGGTCGTCCCCTTGGCGCCGCGCGCGGGCGTGCCGGGAGCCGCCACCGCCAGGGTGGCGTGGGGCCCCTTGCCGTTGCCGCGGGCGCGCTTCAACGCCTCCCGGGCGCTGCTCGGGCCGCTCCGGCCCCGGCGCCGGGCCGGCGCCTCGGCCTCGGCGGCGGGCGCCTCGTCCGCTCCGGCGTCGGGGGCGCGCGCTCCGCCCCGGGCCTCCTCGGGCAGGGCCGGGGCCTCGCCCTCGGTGCCTTCGGCGGTGACGATGATCGAGTGCGGGAGGCCCTCGGGCCCGGTGTTCTTGCCCAGGATCTCGTCGGTGCGGGTGCCGCCGGTGCGCTTGAGCGCGATGCGCTGCAGCTGCTGCTTCAGCTTCTCCTTGGGGAACCGCCCGCCCTTGAGCCGGGCGCACGCCTCCGCGACCTCCTCGATGTAGAGATCGAAGATGTTGCGCCGCCGGAACTCGCTCTTGGCCCGCTCGCGCCGCCGCAGGAACAGGCCGAGCCGCCGCCCGCACTCCTGGAGCGCGAGCTTGATCTCCTTGCGGATCTCGTCGTAGTCGGCGATGGCTTCCTTCGACTCGCTCGTGAACGGCACCCAGACCGAGGCCATGTGCACGAAGACCACCATGGGCCCCGCGGGCAGGGCGCCGCGCGACTGGGCGATGCCGTAGTTCTTCCACGCGGTCTCGACCACCGCCTTGAAGGTGGCGCACGCCGACTGCTGGTAGAGCAGGGGCACCCGGTTCGCGTAGCGGATCACCCGGGCCAGCTCCGCGTCGTCGTCCGCCGCCTCGCCCTCCGCGAGCGGAACCGCGGGAGCGTCCGCGGGGGCCGCCGCCTGGTCGGGGTGCCGGCCGTAGGCGAGGCCGGCCTCGATGACGAAGGGGTTCCCGCGATAGACCGAGGGCGGGCGCGTCACCGCGGTGTAGAACTCGCCCTTGATCTGCTTGTAGAGGCCGTGGAGGATCGCCTTCTCGCCGATGGGCGACAGGCAGTTCGACGGCGGGGCCATGATCCGGGTGGCCTGGATCGCCTTGTAGAGGGCCTCCGCGTCGGCGCCGTGGATGTTGCGCGGCTTGGCGTTCGGCGAGAGCTTGGCGGTCTTGCAGATCTCGGCCGCCACCGGCGGCGACACCCGGCTGAAGTCCCCGGCCAGGAAGCCGGCGAGGGAGTGGCCGCGGGTGTCGTGCAGCATGCGGAGCAGCACCCCGAACTCGATGCCGTAGGGATGCGGCTTGATCTCGCGCGGCTGCGGCGGCAGCTCGTGGATGGTGCGCGGGTACTCCCGCGTCTCGCCCTCCGGGGTGTGGTACACGAGCCGCACGTGCGGGTTGGCGATGGCCACCTGCTCGAGGAACTCGTCCACCGAGGCGCGCCCCTTCTGGTAGCGGCCCTCGATCTCGAGCGTCACCTGGGTGCCGCGCGGGTGCTCCCAGTCGATCTTCTTGCTCTCGAAGATGCGCGGCTCGTTCTTCTTGGTGTCGATCTGCACCTCGAAGTAGTGCGCGGCCGCGCGGGCCCCGGTGCGCGAGATGATCTGCACCGGCTTGCCGGTGGTGAGCTGGGCGTACATGCCCGCCGCCGAGATGCCGATGCCCTGCTGTCCCCGGCTCATGCGCAGGCGGTGGAACTTCGAGCCGTAGAGCAGCTTGGCGAAGATGGGCGGGATCTGATGCCGCACGATGCCGGGGCCGTTGTCGGCCACCGTGACCCGGAAACGCGTGGCCTGGCCGGCCGGCGGCGGGGTCTCGCCGTCGCCGGCCGCGACCGCGAGCGTCACCACCACCTCCGGCAGGATGCCCGCCTCCTCGGCGGCGTCCAGCGCGTTGTCGACCGCCTCCTTCACGCACGTCAAGAGCGCCTTGCGCGGGTTGTCGAAGCCGAGCAGGTGCCGGTTCTTGGTGAAGAACTCGGAGACGGAGATCTCCCGCTGGCGCGCGCCCATCTCGACGGCGGACGGGGCGGCCTTGGGCTCGGGGGCGGGGACCCTGGCCAGCGCGGTGGACATTCTCTTCCTTGATACCAGACGCGGGCCCGGCCGGCGGCGTTTTAAATCACCCATCGTGGTCGTCGGTCGCGCGGGCGCTTTGCCCCGCCCGGCGCGGGGGATGATCACGACATCCCGCCGCGGGGCTGGTCGCCGCCGCGCTGCTGCTCGGCGCGGCCGCCTGCGCACCCACCACCGTGCGCTCGATCGGCACCTCCGACCGCGACCCGCTGCCCCGCCCGGACATGGTGCTGGTCGACGACTTCGCGGTCTCACCGGAGCGGGTGAGCCTCAACCGCGGGCTGTTCGCGCGCCTCGGCCGCGAGGCGTCGAGCGCGAGCGTCACCGAGGACGAGCTGCGGGTCGGTCGCGAGGTCGCGGCGCGACCGGCGTGGCCTCGAGCCGGGCGGTGAGCGGCGGCGCGCACGCGTTGACCCAGCATCGCAGCGAGGTGGAAGCGGACGCGCGCCGCGTCGCCGACGAGCGGGGCGAGCAGCTCGGGAAGATGTTCGTTCGCCACGGCTGGATCACGGAGAAGGAGGCGCGCTGACCCTCTCGCTCGGCGGCCACGGGATCTTCATGCTGTCCAGCCGGCGCAGCCGGTCCTGGCCGAGCGTGCGATCCCACGTGTCGGCCAGGGCCTCCGCGGTCCACGCGCCCGGGGTGCTCACGGTGCGGAGCGGCGCGGGGTGCGACATCACGGTGACCTCGCCGCCGCGGACGCCGATGATCTGGCCTGTGATGTGCGCGGCGCGGTCGCTCGCCAGGAACGTCACCACCGGCGCGATCGCCTCCGGCGGGGTGGCGGTGGCGGCACCGCGGCGCTCGCCGGGCAGCCGCTGGGTCATGCGGGTGTCCGCGGTGGGGGAGATCGCGTTGCAGCGGACCCCGTACTTCGCCATCGCGAGCGCGGTCGAGCGGGTCAGGCCCACGATGCCTTCCTTGGCCGCCGAGTAGTTCGGCTGGCCGGGGCTGCCCTCGAGGCCGGCGGCGGAGGTGAAGGTGACGATGCTGCCCGCGCGCCTCTCGCGCATGTGGCGGGTGGCCGGCTGCATGACCGTGAAGTGCCCCTTGAGGTGCACCGCGATCACCGCGTCCCACTCCTCCTCGGTCATGTTGAAGATCATGCGCTCGCGCAGGATGCCCGCGCAGCAGACCAGGATGTGGAGGTCGCCCCACTGCCTGAGCGCCAGGTCGACCACCGCGCGCCCGCCCGCCATGGTGGCCACGCTCTCCGGGGCCGCCACCGCCTGGCCGCCCGCCCGGCGGATCTCCGCCACCACCTGGTTCGCGGGCTCGCTGGACGGATCGCGGCCGTCGACGCTGACCCCGTAGTCGTTCACCACCACCTTCGCGCCCGCCGCGGCCAGCCCGATGGACACCGCGCGCCCGATCCCGGTCCCGCCGCCCGTCACCACCGCGACCTTGCCGTCCAGCAGTCCCATTTGCGTCTCCCCTCGCGCTGCCGTATCGTCGGCGCGTTCGCGTCGACCGGGGGCCATCCTGGACAAGGCCGGCCGGCGAGTCAAGGACGCGGGCACCCAGCCCCTACAGGAGACGATCGATGGCCAAGACGCGTGGCACCGGGCTGCTCATGCTGTGGACGGACGTGGACCCGGAGCACGAGGCGGAGTTCAATCGTTGGTACGACGAGGAGCATCTCGACCGGTTGCTGAAGGTGCCGGGCTTCCTCTCGGCGGCGCGCTACGAGGCGATCCGCGGCGGCCCCAGGTACCTCGCGATGTACGAGCTGGAGGAGGCGAGCGTGCTGCGGACCGCCGCGTTCCTCGACGAGGTGCGCTTCCGACCGTCGGCCCGGCGGCAGCAGGCCTCGGGCGGGCACGTCGGCCGCAACTACCTGCTGAACGGCTACCGGCAGATCTTTCCCGCGCGGACCAACCCCATCGAGCTCACGATGGGGCCGTCGCCGTACCTCCAGATGGGCCGCATGGACATCCCGGCCCACATGGAGGAGGAGTGGAACGACTGGTACAACTGGGTCTACGTGCCCGGCTACCTCACGGTGCCGGGGGTGATCCGGGCCCGGCGCTTCGTGGCGGTGGAGGGCCAGCCCAAGTACCTCACGGTCTACGAGTTCGATCGGCCCGACGTGCCGGACAGCGAGGCGTGGAACCGGGCGCGCGAGGCCAACCCGTGGACCCGCCGGGTGCGCCACCACATGCGGCTCGACGCGGGCTCGCCCGCGGTCTTCAAGCGGATCACGCCTCCGCTCCCGGGCGTGCGATGATCAAGCGGATCTCGCTGCTGGCCCGGAAGGAGGGCATGACCCGGGAGCAGTTCACGCGCCACTGGCTCGAGGTCCACGCCCCGCTCGCCCGGTCGGTGCCCGGGCTCGAGCGCTACGTGCAGTCGCACATCCTGGAGGAGTTCGAGCGCGCCGACATCCCGACCGTGCCCGGGCAGATCGACGGCATCGCCGAGCTGTGGTTCGAGGACCGGACCAGCATGGAGCGGGCCCTCGCCTCGCCCGAGATGGCCGCGCTCCACGCGGACGGGAGGCTCTTCATCGGGGCGAACCGGACGTTCGTGGTGGAAGAGAAGACGATCATCGGCTGAACACGTCGTGAGCGGAGAGCCGATCGCCCTCGGCGTCAAGATCGCCTACACGCTCTTCCTCGCGGTCCTGGTGCCGGCGTACTGGGCGTACTACGGCCCGCGCAACTTCCTCTGGTTCTCCGACATCGCCCTGCTGGGGGGCGGCGTCGCCCTGTGGCTCGAGAGCCCGCTGCTGGCCAGCATGATGATGCTGGCGGTGCTGCTGCCCGAATGCGCCTGGAACCTGGACTTCTTCGGCCACCTCCTCACCGGCCGCCGCATGTTCGGGATGAGCGCCTACATGTTCGACCGCGGGCACCCGCGCTTCATCCGCGCGCTGTCGGTCTTCCACGTGCCGTTGCCGGTGGTGCTGGTGTGGCTCGTCCACCGTCTGGGCTACGACCGCCGGGCCTGGCTCGCCCAGAGCCTGCTCGCGCTCGTGGTCCTGCCCGTGAGCTACTGGCTCACCGACCCCGCCGAGAACGTGAACTGGGTGCACGGCCTGGGCGCGCCGCAGCGCCGGCTGCCGCCGTGGCTCTACCTGGCCCTGCTGATCGTGGCGTTCTCGCTCGTGCTCTACCTGCCCCCGCACCTCGCCTTCGTCTACTTGCCCTTGATGGTGACGTCCTCGTAGGGCGCGGAGTAGGCGTGGCCGGCGATGAGGCCGAGCCCGGACTCCTGCACCCGCGGGCCCACCCCGTTCAGGAACGCGAGCTCCCAGATCGGCGCGTAGATCACCCGCTCGGTCACCATCTGCTGGATGCGGCGCAGCGTCGCCTCGCGGCGCTTGGCATCGGTGTCCGAGGCCTGCTCCTGCATGAGCCCGTCGATGTCGGGGTAGCCGCCGTAGGAATAGGCGCCGCCGCTGGCCACGAACTGCTCGAGCCGCGTGGCCGCGTTGCCGAAGGCGCCGCTCGCGCCCTGGATGAGGTTGCGATACTTCTTGTCCGCGTAGCCGCTGAAGAACGCGGCGCGCTCGAGCGGCCGGACCTTGGCCCGGATGCCGACCGTCTGCAGCGAGTTGACCACCGCCTCGCCCAGGTTCGCGTAGGAGGTGTCGCAGTAGTACTCGCCCGCGTCGAAGCCGTTCGGATAGCCGGCCTCGGCCAGCAGCTTGGCCGCCCGCTTGGGATCGTAGACGGGCGCCGGCGGCTGCCAGAAGTACTCGAAAGAGGTGGGGATGATGCTGTTCGAGAGGCGCGAGTACCCGAGCGTGAGGGCCTGGTTGATCGACGGGCGGTCGATGGCGAGGCTCGCGGCCTGGCGCACCCGCACGTCGTGCCACGGGGACTTGGCATCCCACTGGTCGGGGAAGTAGAGCCAGAACGGGGCCTGGATCACCGCCGGCTTCAGGGCGAGGCCGGGCGTCTTCCGGAGCTCCTCGGCGAGCTCGCCGCGGATCGAGTAGGCGATGTCCACCTCGCCGCGCTTCAGCGCGGCCAGCCGGGTGGCCTCGTCGGGGACGACCCGCAGGACCAGCCGCTTCACGCTGGGGGGCTTGCGCCAGTACTGCTCGAAGGCCTCCAGCACCAGCTCCACCCCGGGGGTGAACGAGACGAACTTGTAGGGGCCCGCGCCCACCGGGGCCTTCTTGAAGCCCTCGTCGCCGACCTTCTCCACGTACTTGCGCGGCACGATCCAGCCCGCGCCGGTGGCGTTGGTGTAGAAGGTGAGGAAGTCGGGCCACGGCCGCTTGAGGCGGATGCGGACCCGGCTCGCATCCGGCGTCTCCACCGCGGCCACCCGCTCCTTCAGGAGCTTGCTCGACGCGCCGCGGTAGCGCTCCAGGGAGAACTTGACGTCGTCGGCGGTGACCGGGTCGCCGTTGTGGAAGAGCGCGCCCTTGCGCAGCACGAAGTCGTAGACGAGGCCGTCCTTCGACACCGACCAGGACTCGGCCAGCGCGTTGGCGCGCGGCTGGCCCGGCATGGGCTTCACCAGCGCGTCGTGCAGGGCGTAGAGCACCATGTACGGCGTGATCATGCCCGGGGTCTCCGCCGGGTCGAACCACGTGGGGGCGAGCGAGATGTGCACCGCCCACGTGAGCTGACCGTCGGGCCCCGCCGCCGGGACGGCGCCGGGCGCGAGCAGGAGGCAGGACAGGACGGCGAGCACCAGCGGCGCGGTCGGAGCGAAGGGACGTCGGGCCATTGGGGGCCTCCTTCGGGATCGGAAAGGATCCGGGACCGGAACGGTGGCCCGATTATCCAGACCGAGGACGTCCTGTCAACCGGGGGACGCGCGGGGGAGGATCCGCCCGGCCCGCTAGGTCCGCGCGGCGCCGTTGGCGCCCGCCGACGATCCCGACGGGGAAAAGGTCCGGTGGTAGAGCGCGGCGAGCTGCCCCCGGCCCCGCAGCATCAGCTTCTGGAAGACGTGGGTGAGGTGCGCCTTCACCGTCGCCTCGCTGATGTCGAGGCGCCGGGCCACCTCCTGGTTGCTGAGCCCGCTCGCGATGAGCTGGGCGATGTCCTGCTCGCGCCGGCTCAGGCGACTGCGGAGCGAGGTGTCGACCGGGACCGTTCCGGCCGAGCGCGCGGCCAGCTCCTCCACCACGAGGGTCAGCACCCGGTGGCTCGCCCACACCTGGCCCTGGTGCACGAGGCGGATGGCCTTGACCAGCGCCTCCACGCTCGTGCTCCTGGGAAGGATCCCGCGGGCGCCGCACTTGAGCGCCTGCACCGCCCACGCCTCGTCCGCGTCGGCCCCGGCCAGGATCACCCAGGGGCGCGCGTTGTGCTGGCGGAGACCCGCGCAGGCGGTCAGCGCGCCCACGATCTGGGCGTCGACCAGCAGGACGTGCGGCGCGCCGGTCCGCACCAGCTCGCGCGCGGGCAGCGCGCTCGCCTCGCCCACGAGCGAGACCGCCGGATACCCGGTCAGGAGGCTGCGCAGCCCCGAACGGAACAGGGCGCTGTCGCTGACGAGGGCGACGCGGATCGCCTCCGACGGCCCGTCGGCAGGGGACGGGCCCGCGGACTTCGCGAGCGAGCGCACCGGATCGCGGCGAACCAGGGCGTGACCTCCGGGAATCGAGCGTGTGTGTCGTGGACGTTCGATGACCGGCGCGACGTTGTCAAGCGCCAAGTGCTCGTCGTCGCCGCTGACGGGCGACACCGGGAAACAGGCGCCGCGTCATTTTCCCAGATCGCGCAACAAATGCGGCGAGCCCCGCCAGGGGTGCGCGCGTTCCCTCGCGCCTTCGGTTCCCGCTGTGGGCACTCGCGTCGCGGGAAGATTTCTCCGCCCGCGGGTCGTACAACGGAAGTCGTAGCGGCCGCGGGACGAGGTCGCATCGCGAGGACCTTCGTCTAATTGACGGCCTCCGGATCCGGCGTGAGCATTCCGCCGTGAATCGCGGTGCTCCCGGAGGATCCCTCATGCGCGGACATGTGTTCGTGACGGCCCTGTTGGCGATGACCCTCGCCGCGTGCGGCAGCACGCGCTCGATGAACACCGCGGAGGACGGCGGCGCGCTGCTGCGGGACGGCACCGCGGTGCCCGCCGCCTCCAGCGCGCGCGGGGAGCGCGGCGCCGATCCGTCTCGACCTCGCGAGATCGGGACCGGCGGCGCGGCCGCCCTGAACCTCCGCCTGCTCGAGCAGGCCTCGCGACCGGGGGACACCATCGACCTGCCGGTGGGGACGGGCGACCTGCTCGAGATCTCGGTCTTCGAGGTGGAGGAGCTCTCCAAGATCCGGGTGCGGGTGCCCGTCCGCGGCGTGATCTCGCTGCCGCTGGTCGGCCACATCGAGGCGGCCGGTCGCACCACCGCCGAGCTGGAAGACGAGATCCGGACCCGCCTGCAGAGCAAGTTCATGTACGAGCCGCAGGTGTCGGTGTTCCTGCAGGAGCACAACAGCCAGCGGATCTCGGTGATCGGGGCGGTCCGCAAGGGCGGGGTGTTCAGCCTCACCCGCCCCCTGCGCCTGGCGGACGCCCTCGCCCTCGCGGAGGGCCTGACCGACGAGGCCGACCGGCAGGTGTACGTGATCCGCCGCGCGCCCGCCAGCGCGGTCGCCGCCGCCGCTCGGAGCGCCGCGAACGGCGCGGGCGCGGGCACGCGCCCGCCCGCCGTGGCCGCCACGCCGCCGCCGGGCCGTGACGGCACCGTCGAGGTGATGGCGCCGATCGACCTGGCCGAGCTGGCCGACGGGCGCGAGGACGTGAACATCGAGCTCCGCGCCGGCGACGTGGTGAACGTGCCGCGGGCCGGCTCGGTGTACGTGGGCGGCTCGGTGGAGAAGCCGGGCTCGTTCCTGCTCCGGGGCCGGACCACCGCCCAGCAGGCCATCTTCGCGGCGGGCGGCGTCAAGGACGTGGCGGACTGGAGCGACGTGCGCCTCTACCGCAAGAACGCGGCCGGGAAGGTGGAGGTCACCGTCTACGACCTGAACGACTTCGAGAAGGGCGCGCCCGCGCCCGAGCTGCAGCGCAACGACGTCCTGGTGGTCGGCAAGCACGCCGGGAAGGCATTCGTCTACGGATTCCTCGACTTCTTCAAGGGCGCCCTCGGGGTGGCGAAGGGCATATGAGCGATACATTCACGCGCGCGCTGACGAACGGACGGGACCTCCCGGCGCTGATGCCGCCGCTGCGGCTGGAGGCGGAGTACCGCCCGGGGGAGGAAGCGCACTTCTGGGACTACTGGCGGGTGATCGTGCGCCACCGGCGGGCGGGCGCGCTCGTGTTCATGGGCGCGGTGCTCACCGCGTTCGTGTGGAGCGTGACCGCGCGGCCGGTGTACACCGCGACCGCCATGCTCCGCATCGATCGCGAAGAGCCCCGCGTCCTGAAATTCGACCAGGGCGTCCGGGACGACGGAGGGGAAGCGGCGCAGACCCAGCTGCAGACCTATCACCGGCTCCTGCAGAGTCACAGCCTCACGAACCGGGTGATCGGGCTGCTCGACCTCGAGCACAATCCGGAGTTCCAGAGCGTCGCCGGCAAGCCCGCGCTGCTGACCGAGGCGTTCCTCGACCGTCTCCAGGTCGAGCCGGTCCGCAACACGCGGCTGGTGAAGATCTCCTTCCGGAGCCGCAACCCCGAGCTCGCGGCCCGGGCCGCCAACGCGCTGGCCGAGCAGGCCATCGCCCAGCAGATGGACGAGAAGAAGGCGGCGGGGCGCTACGCCACCGGCTTCCTGGCCAGCCAGGTCGCGGAAGCCCGCCAGGCGCTGCAGCAGAGCGAGGCGGCGCTGACCCAGTTCCTCGCCGAGCACGACATCCTGTTCGTGGGCGCGGACCGACACAGCGACCGCGTCGGGGAGCGCCAGGCCCTCGTCACCCAGGAGCTGGCCACCCTGTCCGACTCGCTCCTCAAGGCCAAGGCCGACCGGGTGGCCAAGGAGAGCCTGCTCGCGCAGGCGACCCAGGCCAACGTGGACACGCTGCCCGCCGTCCTGCAGAACACGCTGATCGGACACCTGAAGGAGGAGGCCACCAAGCTCGAGGCGCGCTACCGGGAGCTGAGCCAGTCGTTCAAGCCCGAGTATCCGCGCATGCAGCGGCTGGCCGAGAGCATCGCGGAGGTGCGCAAGCAGCTCCGGGCCGAGGTCCAGCGGTTCGTGGACTCGGTGCGCGGGGAGTACAAGGCCGCGCTCCAGAACGAGCAGGAGATCCAGAAGCTGGTGGACGAGCAGCGGAGCCTCGCGCGGAAGCTCGACGGCCAGATGGCCCGCTACAACCTCCTGCGTCGTGAGGTCGACACCAACCGGGATCTCTACACCGCGCTGTCGACCCGTCTGAAGGAGACCTCGGTCTCCGCGTCGCTGCTGCTCTCCAACCTCGTGGTGGTGGACCGCGCCGAGGTGCCGGTCCGGCGCTCCAGCCCGCGCACCGGGCTCAACCTGCTGGTCGGCTGCCTGCTGGGCCTGGTCGGCGGGGTGGTGGTGGCGTTCCTGTTCGAGTACCTGGACACCAGCATCCGCGACCCGCGCGAGGTCGAGACCATGCTGCGGGTGCCGACCCTGGGCCTGGTGCCGAGCCGCGGGGCGCTGCCGGCTCGTCTGAACGAGGTGCCGGCCGCCGCGAGCGCGAGCGCCGCCGCCGCGGGCGGGGTCCCCGGCAGCTTCGCCCTCATCTCGCACCAGGCCACCAGCTCCATCCTCGCGGAAGCGTTCCGCAACCTCCGGACCAGCGTGGTGTACGCCACCCCGGACCGGCCGCCCAAGACCATGCTGGTGACGTCGCTCCAGCAGCAGGACGGCAAGACCTCGGTCTCCACCAACTGCGCCATCACGCTGGCCCAGCTGGGGCTGGGTGAGGTGCTGCTCGTGGACGCGGACATGCGTCATCCCGACCTGCACGGGATCCTCGGGGTCGCGCAGGCGCCGGGGCTCTCCGACCTGCTGGTGGGCGGCGTGGGCGTGACCGAGGCGGTGCGGCCCACGCGGATCCCCGGGCTGTCGGTGATCCCGGCCGGCCCGGTGCCCACCAATCCCGCCGAGCTGCTGTTCTCGCCGCGCTTCGGCCAGGCCATGGCGGTGCTGGGCGAGCGCTTCGCGCACATCGTGATCGACACCCCACCGATGCTGGGGGTGAGCGACAGCCTGGTGCTCGCCCCGCGGGTCGACGGCGTCATCCTCGTCCTCCGGCACGGCCACGCCGGGCGCGACGCCGCGCAGCGGGCGGTGCAGATGCTCGCGTCGGTCCGCGCGCGGGTGCTGGGCGTCGTGCTCAACCACGCGGACCTGCGGGCCACCAGCGGCGGCTACCCGTACTACCGCCAGGAACCTCCCAACGGGGCGTCGATGTGGGCGGACCTGGCTTCCCGGGCCCGGGCCGCGGCACGCGGGGCCGGGCAGGGCCGCGATCGCGATCTCGGCGTCCTTTGATACGACCGGTCACCACCCGTCGGGCCTCGGTGGTCCTCGCGGACGCACTGATGGCGGCCGCCGCGAGCTATCTGGCCTTCTGGCTCCGCTTCGACGGGGCGATCCCGGCCCAGTACTGGACGCTGTGGCTGCAGACCGTCCCGCTCCTGGTCCTCATCCGCGTGGCGGCCTTCATGAGCTTTCACGTCTACGACTCGCTCTGGCAGTACGTCGGCCTCCGCGATCTGCGGGCCCTCGCGGCCAGCGCGGCCGCCAGCAGCGTGGTCTTCTGCCTGGCGATCCGCGGCGTGCTCGACCTGCGCGCCTATCCGCGCAGCGTGTTCGTGATGGACCTGGTGCTGGTGGTCGTCCTCATGGCGACGGCGCGGGTGAGCTGGCGGCTGGGGCGCGAGTACCTCGCGAACGACCGCTCCAAGCGGGTGCTGATCTACGGGGCGGGCGACGCGGGCGAGATCCTGGCGCGCGAGATCCTCACCGGGGGCGACCACGGCTACCGTCCGGTGGCGTTCGTGGACGACGATCCCGCGAAGGTCGGGCAACGGATCCACGGGATCCCGGTGCTCGGCACCGCGGCCGATCTGCCGCGCATCATGCGGGAGACCAATCCGAGCGAGGTGCTGGTCGCCATCGCCCGCGCCACGCCCCCGATGCTCCGGCAGGTGGTGAAGGCGCTCGAGTCGCACAAGCTGCCCATCAAGGCGGTGCCCTCCCTGCACGACCTGCTCGACGGGCGCGCCCGGCTGCACGAGGTGCGGGACCTGCAGGTCGCCGACCTGCTCGGCCGGGCGCCGGTGGGGCTCGACGTGACGCCGGCCCGGGAGTTCATCGCGGGCAAGCGGGTGATGGTCACCGGGGCGGGCGGCACCATCGGCTCCGAGCTCTGCCGGCAGATCGCCGCGCTCGGGCCGAAGAGCCTCGTGCTGTTCGAGCGCTACGAGAACGCCCTGTGGGCGGTGGAGCGCTCGGTGGCCGGGCTGCCGGGACCCGGCCGGGTGTACTCGGTGATCGGCGACGTCACCGACCGGCGGCGGGTGGACGAGGTGCTGGGCGACCATCGTCCGGACCTGATCCTCCACGCGGCCGCCCACAAGCACGTGCCGCTCATGGAGCTCAACCCCTGCGAGGCGATCAAGAACAACGTGCGCGGCACGCGCATCGTGGGCGAGGCCGCGGTCCGCCACGGCGTGGAGCGCTTCGTGCTGATCTCGAGCGACAAGGCGGTGCACCCCTCGAGCGTCATGGGGGCCACCAAGCGGGTGGCGGAGCTGCTGGTGATGGCGCTGGCCGAGCGGGGCGAGACCCGCTTCTCGGCGGTGCGCTTCGGCAACGTGATGGGCAGCAACGGCAGCGTGATCCCGGTCTTCCTCGAGCAGATCAAGGCGGGCGGGCCGGTGACGGTCACCCATCCCGACATGCGCCGCTACTTCATGCTGATCCCGGAAGCGGTGCAGCTGGTGCTGCAGGCCGCCGCCCTCGGCGAGAACGGGGCCCTCTACGTGCTCGACATGGGCGAGGAGATCGGGATGGTGGAGATGGCCCGGAACGTGATCCGCCTGGCCGGCTTCATCCCGGAGCGCGAGATCCCCATCGTCTACACCGGCATCCGGCCCGGCGAGAAGCTCTCCGAGCAGCTGGTGGCCGACGACGAGACCATCGAGCCCTGCCGGCTGGACGGCGTCCGGCGCGTGCGCGCCGCGCGCCCGATGCCGGCCGAGACCCTCGCCCGCCAGGTGGCCGAGCTCGAGCAGTTTGCCGACATCGGCGCGGCCGGCGCGGTCATGCAGCAGCTCGGGGCCATGGTCTCGCTGTTCCGGCCGGTGCCGCCGGTGACGCCGATGACGCCGGGCGCGGCCAACGGCCACGCGGACGCCAACGGCCACGCCGACCGTGCCGTCGAGCGCGTGAAGCCCGCGGCGCTCGCGGGCGGGGCTCAGGGCGGTGCCTGATGGGCGCGACGCCGCGGCGGGGCTGGTGGCCGGGGTGGCCGAAGCGGGTCTTCGACCTGGTGGTGGCATCGATCGCGCTCGTGGTGCTGGCTCCGCTGCTGGCCGCGATCGCGGTCGCGGTGCGCCTGTTCCTCGGCCGTCCCGTGATCTTCGCGCAGCGGCGGCCGGGGTGGCACGGCCGTCCGTTCGTCATCTACAAGTTCCGCACCATGAGCACGGCGCGCGGCCGCGAAGGCGGCCTGCTGCCGGATCGGGAGCGGCTGACCCCCCTGGGCCGGCTCCTGCGCCGGACCAGCCTCGACGAGCTGCCGGAGCTGATCAACGTCATCCGGGGCGACATGAGCCTGGTGGGGCCGCGCCCGCTCCTGATGGAGTACCTGCCTCGTTACACGGCGGCGCAGGCGCGGCGCCACGAGGTGCGACCGGGCATCACCGGGTGGGCCCAGCTCAACGGCCGCAACCGCGTGCCGTGGGAGCGTCGCTTCGCCCTCGACGTCTGGTACGTCGACCACCAGTCGTTCCGCCTCGACCTGCGCATCCTGCTGCTGACCGCGTGGTCGACCCTCACCCAGGTCGGGGTCAGCCAGCCCGGGGAGGGACCCGAGGAGCACTTCTGGGGCCGCGAGCGGCCGGGTAGCGCGCCGCCTCCCGCGGCCGCCCGGGTCGTCACCGTGAGCTCGTCCGTGCGACCGCGCCTCGACGATACGGAGGTCCACCGATGGAGCTGATGCCGATCATCCGTCCGACGCTGCCCGAATTCAGCGAGTTCGAGGATCTCGTTCGCCCGAGCTGGGACGAGGGCGTGGTGACCACCGGGCGCCTCGTGCGCGCCTTCGAGGAGGAGGTGTGCCGGCAGACCGGCGTCGCCCACGCGGTGGCGATGTCCTCGTGCACCGCGGGCCTCATGCTGGCGGCGCGGGCGCTCGGGCTGCCGGAGGGGGCGGAGGTCATCGTCCCCTCGTTCACCTTCGCGGCCACCGCCCAGGCGCTCCTGTGGAACGGGCTGGTGCCCGTGTTCTGCGACTGCCGGCCGGACACCCTCACCGTCGATCCGGCCGACGTGGAGCGGAACCTGACCGAGCGGACGGGCGCGATCTGCGCGGCCTACGTGTACGGGCTGCCGCCCGACGTGGACGCGCTCGCCGCGCTGGGCGCCCGGCGCGGCGTGCCGGTGTACTTCGACTCGGCCCAGGGGCTGGGCGCCGAGTTCCAGGGCCGGCGGGCCGGCGGCTTCGGCGCGTGCGAGATCTTCTCGCTGAGCCCCACCAAGGTGGTCACCTCGATCGAGGGCGGGGTGGTCTGCACCGACGACGCCGCCCTCGCCGCCCAGCTGCGGTCGATGCGCGACTACGGCAAGGATCCGCGCAAGGGCGAGGACATGGTGCACCTGGGGCTCTCGGCCCGGATGAGCGAGCTGCACGCCGCGGTCGGGCTCCTGTCGCTGCGGCGCGTGGACGACCTGGTGAAGGCGCGACGCCATCTCATCGAGGTGTACCGGACACGGCTCGGGGCGCTGCCCGGCTGCCGGGTGCAGGCGATCCCCGCCGACCGCGCGAGCAGCGGCAACTACTTCGTGCTCCGCGTCACCGGACGGGCCCGCGCCACGCGGGACGCGGTGTACGCGGGGCTCGCCGAGCGCGGGATCCAGACCAAGCGCTACTTCTATCCGCCGGTTCACGAGCAGACCATCGTCCGGCGCATGCCGCACCGGGTGAGCGCGCGGATGGAGGCCACCACCACCGCGAGCCGCGAGGCCCTCGCGCTGCCGCTCTACTCGCACATGACGCCCGAGCAGGTCGATCGCGTGTGCCGGGAGGTGGAGCGCCTGCTGGCCTGAGTCGGCCGGCGCCTCGCGATGTCCACACGGGTCCTCTCCGCGGGCGCGAGCGAGTCCCTCACGACCCGCTTCGCCATCGGCGCCTTCTGGGCGCTGACCGGCGCGGTGGTCTCGCGCGGCCTGACCCTGGCCTCCTCGGTGGTGGCGGGCCGGCTCCTCGGCACGACCGGCTTCGGCGAGATCGGCATGGTGCAGAGCACGCAGGGCCTGTTCGGCGTGGTGGCCGGCGCCGGCCTCGGGCTGGCCGCCACCCGGTTCGTGGCCGAGCTGCGCTCCACCGACCCCGCCAAGGCCGGCCGCTGCGTGAGACTGGCCACCGGCATCGCGCTGATCTCCGGCGCGGTCATGGCCCTGGTGCTGCTGGCCCTGTCGGATGCGATGGCCGCGACGGTGCTGAGCGCGCCGCAGCTCGGCCCGGAGCTCCGCCTCGCCACCGGGCTGGTCCTCTTCGGCACCCTCAACGGGGTGCAGACCGGCGCCCTGGTCGGCTTCGGCGACTTCCGCACCGTCGCGGTCCTGAACGCGCTCCGGGGGATCTGCCTCTGCGCGCTGCTGATCACCGGCATCCTGCTCGACGGGGTCCGGGGCGGGGTGGTGGGCCTGGTCCTCACCGAGGCGATCGCGGTGCTGGCCAATCACGTCGCGCTTCGCCGCGTGACGCCCGCGACGGGGGCGTGGCCGGACCGGCGCGCCGCGTGGACCGAGGCGCTGGTGATGGCCCGCTTCAGCGCGTTCAGCCTGGTGGGGAGCGTCTGCACGATGTCCGCGATGTGGTTCGCGAACCTGGTGCTGGCCGCGCAGCCGGGCGGCTACGCGTCGCTCGGCGTCTTCAGCGCGGCCGAGCGCTGGCGGCAGCTGCTGCTGTTCCTGCCCGCCTCGTTCTCGCCGGTCATCCTCAGCATGCTGAGCAACCTGCACGGGCGGAGCGAGCCCGACGCCTACCGGCGGCTCTTCGGCCTGAACCTGGCGGTGGCGGTGGGCGTGGTGGCGGTGCCCTCGCTGGCCGTGATCTGGTGGGCCGAGCCCGCGATGGGGCTCTTCGGCGACGCCTACGTGGGCGGCCGCACCACCCTGGCCATTCTCTCCGCCTCGTCGGTGGCGGTGGTGCTCAACAACGTCTGCGGCCAGGTCCTGGTGAGCCGCGGCGCGGTCCGGGGCCGCTTCCTGCTCGACGTCCTGCTCGCCGCGGTCCTGGCCGGAACGTCCTGGCTGCTGATCCCGACCTACCGGGAGGAGGGGATGGCCCTCGGCAGCGCCATCGCCTTCGCGGTGACCGCGGCCGCGGTGATCGCCACCACGATCGGCGTCCTGAGCCGATCCCGCCCGCCGCGATGAGCCCGCGCCCGCTCCGTCATCCCGGCTTCTGGCTGCTCGCGGCGAACGTCGCGGCCCTGATCGCGTTCGTCAATGGCCCCCGGGCGGAAGAGCACCCGATGGCGGCGCTGGGCATCCTCGCCTTCTCGTTCGTGCACCTGGCCTGTCCCGCCTGCCGCATCCGGGTGAGCAATCCCCTGTGCCCGGCCAACATCGTGCAGGGCTACTTCTGGATCCAGCTCGTGCTGGTGGCGGTGCTCGCCGCCTACTTCGGCTACAGCCAGGGCATCCTGCCCCATCTGCCGTCGAGCCGCGCGCTCGACCGGGCCATCCTGATCCACGTCGTGGCCTACGTGTCGTTCTGCCTGGCGTATCAGTGCAGTGCGCGCCGGGCCGCGTACCGCCCGGGACGCCGCGGGTCGATCCCGGGCACGTTGCTGCTGATCCCGCCCTTCGCGATCCTCGGCGTGGTGGGCTTCCTGCTGGCCCACGGCGGCATCGGCGGGTTCATCGAGTACGCGTCGTCGCCGGTCGAGGAGCGGCTGCGCATGGAGGAGGCGGCGACGCTGGCCGGGGCGGCCGGCACCTTCCTCAAGCACTTCCTGGGCTTCGCGGTGGTGCTGGCGTGGAGCTGGTGGCTCGGCCGGCGGCGGCGGCGCCCCGCCGCCATCCTGATGGTGACCGCGGCGACGGTGATCGCCCTGCTGGTGGTCAACTTCAACTACAACCGGGGCACCATGCTGGGACCGATCCTCGCCCTGGGCGCCGCGTTCTCGGTGCACGTGCGCCGCATCCCGTTCAAGGCGGTGATCGTGGCCGGGGTGCTGACCCTGTCGCTCTCCTTCGTGTTCGGCTGGTACCGCTCCACCGACCTCGAGCTGGGCGAGATCTCGTCCGCGGTGCTGGCGGACGCCTGGCACGGCGAGGACGCGGTCGCGTTCATCCAGATCTACGCGTCCGGGCCCCAGATGGCCGCGTACCTCATCGAGTCGGTGGAGGGGACGCTCTACTACGGCAAGACGCTGATCCCGTCGCTGATCTATCCAGTGCCGGTGCTGGGCAAGCCGTTCCGGGAGATGAGCGGCCCCGTGCTCTTCAACGAGCTCATCTACGGCAACACGGACACCCTCGACCAGATCATCCCGATGGACGGCGAGCTGTTCATCAACTTCCACCTGGTCGGGGTGGTCCTGGGCGGCGCGCTGCTGGGCTTCATCATGGCCTGGATGCAGGGCCGGTTCGTCTCCGCCCCGAACCCGGTGGAGAGCTACGCCTGGCTCCTGATCGCGCTCTGGACCGTGTTCCCGGGCAGCCTGTCGGTGGCGAGCCAGATCTACGTGTACTCGTTCTGGCCGATCTATGCCTACTTCGCGTTCAAGAAGCTCGGGGCCTGGAACCGGGCCCTGGTCGCCCCGGGACACGCGGCGGTCCTGCCGTACCGGTGAGGGACATGAACATCTGCCTGGTGGGCGGCATCTTCGACCGACCCGAGGTGGTCCGGTCCCGGCAGCGGGTGACGCCGGAGACGGTGCTGCTGGACGGCTTCCGCCGATCGGGGGTGCGGGTGCACGCGGTGGGTCACGCCGGCTTCCGGCCGTCGGACGACTACGACGTCGTGCACGTGCATCACTTCGGGCGGGCCGCCCTCGCGATGGCGGCCTCCGGTTCGCGCGCCCACACCGTGTTCACCGGGCACAACGGGATGATCGCCACCGGGCAGGAGCGCTCCCGGCTGCGGCGCTACACGTTCCAGTACGTGGTGGACCGGGCCGATGCCATCGTGGCCCTCTCGCGGGCGGAGGCCCGGTACTTCGCGGGAGTGACCCGGCCCGACAAGGTCCACGTCATCCCCAACGGGATCCCGGCCGACGTCTTCCGCACCGTTGGCGACCGCGCGAGGCGGGCCGACGAGGCCCGGTACGACCTCCTGTACGTGGGCCAGCTGATCGAGTGCAAGGGGGTCGGGGTCCTGCTCGAGGCGCTGCCGCGGCTCCGTCGCGCGCGCGACGTGCGGCTCCGCCTCGTCTACCACAACGCGGAGCAGGAGCCCGCGCTGCGGCAACAGGCCGCCGCGCTCGGGGTCGCCCCGCACGTGGAGTTCGTCGGCATCCGGGGAGCGCGGGAGCTGGCCGAGGAGTACCATCGAGCCGACGCGCTCGTCCTGCCGAGCTTCGCGGAGTGCCTGCCGAGCGTGGTGACCGAGGCCCTCCTCTGCGGGACCCCGGTGGTGGCGAGCGCGGTGGGCGGGATCCCCGAGCAGGTCGGCCCCTACGGCCTCACCGTGCCGCCCGGCGATGCCGGCGCGCTCGCCGCGGCCATCGAGCGGGTGCTCGCGGAGCGGCCGCGCTGGCAGGCGCGGGCGAAGGAGATGCGGGCCTACGCGGAGCACACGTTCGACCCGGACACGATGGTCGCCCAGCACCTGGCGCTCTATCGGACGCTGATCGAGCGGAGCCCGGCGCCCGCGCGCCGACGCGCGGCGTGGCTCGACCCCGCGATGCGCGTGGCGGTGGAGGTGTACTGGGGCCGGCGCCGGGCCCTCGCGTAGACCATGAACATCAGCCACGTGAGCGTCAGCACGCTGCCGGTCCTCCACCGCTTCGGCGGCGCCATCGAGCGCCGCATCGTGGAGATCGCGCGCGAGCAGGCGCGCCGCGGGCACCGGGTGACGGTGTACTCGATCGGCGAGGCGACCGAGACGCGAGAAGTCGACGGGGTGGTGTACCGCTTCCTCCACTGCCGGACGCGGCTGCCCTGGCGGCACCTGGAGTTCCAGCACCGGGTCGTGCGCGAGCTCGGCCGGCGCCCCGACGACGTGCTGCACTTCCACAGCCAGCCGGAGGGCGCGTGGATGAGCCAGGCGGTGGGCGCCCGCACGGTGCTCTCGTACGACTTCTTCGAGTTCCGCGGCGGCCGCGCCACCCCGCTCTATCACCTGTACAAGCGGGTGCTCCGCCGCTTCGACCTCCTGCTGCCGTGCTCGCGCTACTGCCTCGAGGCGTCGCAGAGCTTCTGGAGCTTCCCGGCCAGCAAGCTGCGCATCCTCTACAACGGGGTCAGCACCCGGCAGTTCCGGCCCGACCCGGAGTCGGCGGCCCGCGAGCGGCGGGCGCTGGGCCTCGAGGAGCGGGTGATGCTCTACGTGGGCCGGGTCTGCGAGCAGAAGGGCAGCGACGTCCTGCTGGAGGCGGCGCGGCGCCTCGGCGAGCGCCGCCGGGACGTGCGGCTGGTGGTGGCGGGTCCCATCGGGCAGTTCGGCCTGACCGACGATCCGGACGGCTGGGCGGAGCGCATCCGCGACGTGGGCGGCCTCTACCTGGGCGCGGTCGAGGAGAGCCGGCTCAACGCGATCTACAACCTCGCCGACGTGTTCGTGATGCCCACCCGCGTCAACGAGATGTTCGGCATGGCCGCGGTGGAGGCGCAGGCGTGCGGCAAGCCGGTGGTGGCCAGCGACTCGGGGGGCCTGAAGGAGGTGGTGCCTCCGTCCTGCGGGGCGCGCGTCCCGGTAGGCGACGCGGCCCGGATGGCGGAGGAGATCGAGCGGCTGCTGGACGACGGGGCGCGCTACGCGGCGAGCGCGGCCAGTGCCCGGGACAACGCGGCCACCTACGACTGGGCCCGGATCTGCGACACGTGCGACGAGCTGTACCGGGCCGCGAGCTGAGGCGGGGCGGAGACGCATGAGCGACGTGATGGTCACCATCGGGCTGCCGTTCCTGGACGCGCGGCGGACGCTCGCCGACGCGGTGCGCTCGGTGTTCGCGCAGACGCACACGGACTGGGAGCTCCTGCTGGTGGACGACGGCTCGACCGACGCCGGGAGCGATCTGGTGCGGTCCGTGCGCGATCCGCGGGTGCGCCTGCTCACCGACGGGGCGCGGCGCGGCCTCTGCGCCCGGCTGAACCAGATCGCGGCGGAGGCGCGCGGGGCCTACCTGGCCCGCATGGACGCGGACGATCTCATGCATCCGGAGCGGATCGCCCGCCAGCTGGAGCACCTGCGGGCCAACCCTGGCGTCGACGTGGTCGACACCGCCATCGTCACGGTGGACGACGACCTCACCCCCCTGGGCATCCGGGGCGAGCGGCCGCTCGATCCGCGTCCGGAGGCGGTGCTGCGCGACGGCCTGCTGATCCATCCGACCGTGACCGGCCGGACCGAGTGGTTCCGCCGCAATCCCTACGACCGGCGCTTCGTCCGGGCCGAGGACCGGGAGCTCTGGGTGCGGACGTGCGGCACGTCCACCTTCGCCCGCCTGCGCGAGCCGCTGTTCTTCTATCGCGAGGCGCCGGCGGGCCACCTGGCGAACTATCTGTGGACCGAGCGCACGGTGCGCGAGATCCTGCGGCGGTACGGTCCGCCGCTGGTGGGGCCGATCCTCACGCGGCGCCTCCTGATGCGGTCGCGGCTCAAGTCGCTGGCCTATCGGACCAGCACGCGGCTCGGGATGCAGGGCCGGCTCATCCGGCGGCGGACCCGCCGGCTCGAGCCGGCGGAGGCCGCGGAGGCCCGTCGGGTGCTGGCCGAGATCGGGCGGACGATCGTGCCCGGCCTGGAGCGCGACGAGACGGCGCCGGCCGGGAGCCGGCGCCCGGGCGAGGCGGCGGCATGACCCCGCGCCTGCTGCACGTGACGACGGTGCCGATGACGCTCCACTTCGTGGCGGGGCACGTCGTGGAGGCCAGGAGCCGCGGCTTCGAGGTGCACGTGCTGTCCTCGCCCGGCGCGGCGCTGGACGCGTTCGCGCGCGACCGGCAGGTCGAAGCCCACGCGGTGCCGATGGCGCGCCGGATCGCGCCGCTGGCCGACCTCGCGGCCCTGGCGCGGGTGGTCCGCGTCCTGCGGCGCGTGCGTCCGACGATCGTCGATGCCCACACCCCGAAGGGCGGGCTCCTCGCGATGGTCGCGGCGGCCCTGTGCCGGGTCCCGGTGCGCGTCTACCACCAGCACGGCCTGCCGCTCATGACCGCCACCGGGCTCAAGCGCCGCCTGCTCGCGGCGACCGAGCGCGCGGCGTGCCGGCTGGCCCACCAGGTGTTCTGCGTGAGCAGCTCCCTCCGCGACGTGCTGGTCGCGGAAGGGCTCTGCCCGCCGGGCAAGATCGAGGTGCTCGAGCACGGGAGCATCGACGGGGTGGAGGCCGAGCGCACGTTCAATCCGGCCGCCGTGTCCGCGGAGACGGCGGCGGAGGTCCGGGCGCGCTATCGGATTCCGCTGGACGCGCCGGTGATCGGCTTCGTGGGGCGCGTCGTTCGCGACAAGGGCGTGGTCGAGCTGGCGCAGGCGTGGCGCCGCCTCCGGGAGGAGTACCCGTCGCTGCACCTGCTGATGGCGGGGCCGCTCGAGCGCGAGGACCCGATCCCGGCCGAGGTGGAGCGGGGGCTGCGGGAGGATCCACGCGTGCACCTGGCCGGCATGGTCCACGACATGCCGGCGGTGTACCGGGTGCTCGACCTGCTGGTGCTGCCGACGTATCGGGAAGGCTTTCCCTACGCGCCGCTGGAGGCGGCCGCCATGGGGCTGCCGGTGGTGGCGACGCGGATCCCGGGCTGCGTGGACGCGGTTCGCGAGGGCGAGACCGGCCTGCTGGTGCCGGTCCGGGATGCCCCGGCCCTGACCGCGGCGGTCCGCCGGTATCTGGACGACGCGGATCTGAGACGGCAGCACGGCGAGAGCGGCCGCCGGCGCGTGCGGCGCGATTTCGACCCGGCCCGGGTGCGCGGGGCGCTGTTCCAGGCGTACCTGCGCCTGCTGGACCGGCGTGGCCGCGCCGACGTGGTGGCGCGCGTGCGCGCGGCGGCCGGAGAGGCGGTGCGCTCGTGACGCCGTGGCTCGGCCTGGCGTCGGACGCGTGGGCGGCCGCGTATCTGGCCGCGGCGAGCTCGGCGGAGAAGGCCGACGGCGTGGTGGTCATCGGAGCGGGCGGGCACGCCAAGGTGGTGATCAGCACCCTCGCCGCGTCCGGGACGCCGGTGACGGCGGTGGTGGACGACGACGCCCGCAAGTGGGGCACCGACGCCCAGGGCACCCGGGTCGAGCGGCTGGAGCGGGCGAGGGGTGGACGGGGCATCGTCGGGATCGGCGACAACGCCCGGCGGCGCGAGATGGTGCAGGCCCTCGGTCTCGACTGGCAGACGGTCGTCCATCCCGCGGCCTACGTGCATCCCTCCGCGAAGCTCGGGCGCGGCACGGTGGTGTTCGCGGGCGCGGTGGTGCAGCCGGACGCGGTCGTCGGCGACCACGTCATCGTGAACACGGGCGCCACCGTCGATCACGACTGCGTGATCGGCGACTTCGCGCACCTGGCGCCGGGCGTGCACCTCGCGGGCGGGGTGCAGGTGGGGGAGGGGGCCTTCCTCGGCATCGGCAGCGTGGTGTGCCCGGTCGTCCGGATCGGGCGCTGGGCCCGGCTGGGCGCGGGCGCGGTGGCGATCCGGGACGTGCCCGACGAGGCGGTGGCGGTCGGCGTGCCCGCGGTGGAGCGCAAGCGGTGAGCGGCCCGTACGCGCTCACGCCGGCCCAGCGGGCGCTCCTGCCCGACGACGGCGACTGCGCCTTCTACGAGGCCAACGGCTACTACGTGTCGAAGGAAGGCGTGGTGCCCGAGGCGCTGATCGACGCGGCCCACGAGGGCGCGCTGGCCTTCTACCGCGGGGAGCGGGACGGTCGCCTCCCGTTGGACACGGGCTACGCGAACTGGACGCCGGCCGACGGCGACGGCCAGCGCAACAACGAGTTCGTCTCGCTGCAGAAGAAGGAGCTGCTGGCCCTCGCGCTCCATCCGCTGCTGGGAGCCATCGCCGCGCGGCTGACCCGGAGCCGGGTCATCCGCGTGCTGGACGACCAGCTCATCTACAAGCCGTCCGCCCGCGGCGACGGCCGGAACACCGTGACCGGCTGGCACGCGGATCGGGCCTACTGGGCCACCTGCAGCTCCGACAAGATGATCACCGCGTGGATCCCCTTCCACTCGGTGGAGCTGGCGCGCGGGCCGCTGGTGGTGATGGCCGGGAGCCATCGCTGGGAAGGGCTCGAGGACGTGCGGTTCTTCAACCACGGCAACCTGCGGGAGATCGAGGATCGCTTCCGCGAGAGGGGCCGCGAGGTCCGGATCGTCCCCATGACGCTCCGGAAGGGGCAGGTGAGCTTCCATCACGCCTGGACCGTGCACGCGAGCTACCCCAACACCAGCGGGCGGCCGCGCCTGTCCTACGCGGTGCACCTGCAGGACGGCGACAATCGCTATCGTCCCTACCGCCGGCCCGACGGGCGCGAGGTGCACATGTTCGACGAGACGCTCTGCCGGAGGCTGCCCAACGGCGATCCGGATTTCAGCGACCCCGCGGTGTTCCCCACCGTCTGGGCGGAGGCGCCGTGATGGACGTGGCGCACCTGACCCTCGACGATCCGCGCTGGTCGGACGCCCTTCGCCGGCTGCCCCACGACTTCTACCACCGTCCCGAGTACGTGGGGCTGGACGCGGACTGGAACGGGGCGCGGCCGCAGGCCTTCCTGGCCCGGTCCGGGGACGAGCAGCTCTTCATCCCCTACCTCCTGCGCCGCTGCGAGGGATTGGAGCCGGAGCCGAGCCACCGGGAGCCGGTGTACGACGTGGTCTCGCCCTATGGCTATCCGGGGCTCCTGCTGAGCGAGGCGGCGCGGCGCTCGCCCCGCTTCGCGCGGGGGGCGGTGCGCGCGCTGAGCGAGACCCTGCGCGACATGCGGGTGTGCTCCGCCTTCTTCCGCATGCACCCCCTTCTGGGCCGCGACATCCCGGCCCTCTTCCCCGAGGGCTTCTTCACCCCCGGCGGCGAGACGGTCGCGATGGACCTGACGCTCGACGACCGGGCGCTCTGGAAGGCGGTCCGGGAGGGGCACCAGTGGACGATCAAGAAGTGCACGCGGCTCGGCTTCGAGGCGCGCATGGTCCCCCTGCGCGAGCACCTCGAGACCTTCATGGAGATCTACCGCGACACGATGAACCGGGTCCGGGCGCGGGAGTCCTACTACTTCGGTCCGGACTACTTCGCGCGCCTCGCCGACATGCCCGAGGGCGTGCACTGCGGCGTGGTGCAGTGGCAGGGCCGGACAGCGGCCGCGTGCATCTTCTTCGAGTGCGGCGGCCTCGTGCAGGCGCACCTGGGCGGCACCCGCTCGGAGTTCCTGAGCCGATCGCCCTTCCACCTGCTGCTCTACTTCGCGGCGGAGTGGGCCCAGTCGCGCGGCAATCGCTACCTGCACCTGGGGGGCGGCGTCGGCGGCTCCCGCGATCGCCTCCTGCACTTCAAGCGCGGCTTCTCCCCGCTGCTCTTCCCCTTCCGCACCCTGCGCCTGGTCACCGACCCCGCCGCCTACCAGGAGCTGACGGTGCGCCGCGCCCGGGCCGCCGACGTGCCGGTGGAGCAGGTGGCCGGCACCGGCTTCTTCCCCGCCTATCGCGCCCCGATGCGGCACGTCGCGTCCCTCGGCTGAGGGGCGGGCGCGCGCCCGACGCCGGGCGCCTCAGCAGCCCGCGCTGGGCCCCGTCGCGTCCGGAGCGTACTCGACCGCGAATACGCGCACGTCGTAGGGCGGCACGTGCGCGGGGACGGTCACCCGGCCTCCGGCGCGCGTGCACGCCACGGCCGTGTCCCCGACGTACTCCCGCACCGCGAAGACCGGGCCGGTGATCGGGGCGGTGATGGTCCCGTGCCACGTGTCGGCCGAGTGGTTGATGATGGTGGTGATCAGCCGGCCCGGCGCGGCCGCGAAGAAGTACTGAGCCCCGGGACCGGACACCACCGCGGGGGCGTGCGCGCGCTGCAGCTCGTCGAGGAGCCGGACCCCGATCTCGAGCAACCCGTCACGCGCGGCGGTCTGGAGATGGTCGGGCGTGGTGAGGATCACCTGTCCCGAGCCGACCGGGTTCGAGGTGACGAGCGGCGCGCCGTCGCCGGCCGTCGCGAGCACGCGCGCGGTGCCGGGGGTGACGACGCGGTAGCGGAAGGGTCGCTCGGGGTACGTGGTGCCGTCGGCGATCCAGCGCGAGGTGCTCCCGCTTCGCTCGGCGCTTCCGAGACGGACCCCCAGCAGGGGCTCGTCCTCGGCGCTCACCTGCCGGACGTTCACCACCAGCGTGTTCCCGGCGCGGACCCAGGGCTCGAGGCCCGCGCGGAGGCGCCCGTCCACCGTCACGTCGCCCAGGAGGACCAGCACCCGGTAGCGGCCGAGGGCGCTCGCGGGCGCGGTGGTGCGGAGCACGTCGAAGGTGTCTCCCCAGCGGGTGAACGGCATCGGCTCGTAGGGCCGGGGATCGCCGCCCGCGGCCAGGAACCGCTGGTAGCCCGCCGGCGTGGAGAACGGCGCGCCGGTCGTGGTGCCGTGCCGCTCGTGCCCGGGGTAGGCGACCTTCAGGAAGTTGTCGATCATGAAGTCGCCGGGCCCGTAGGGGATGTCCTGGTACCAGACCGCGTCCGCCTGGTTGTAGGGGCCGTGCTTGGTGTCGAAGCCGCTGTGGGCGTCCAGCATGAGCGCCACCGGGACCACCGGCGCGCCCACGTCGCGGTGCCGCCGCAGGGCGAAGCTCGCGAACCGCTGCACCGCGCGGCCGAAGGGGTTCAGGGCCGCGCCGTCCAGCGTGTAGTAGAGCGTGGGCTCGATCTGGAGGATGTGCGCGCCGGCCATGTAGGCCGCGTACATGTGGCGGAGCAGGTAGCTGGGCGACCAGCCTCCGGTGAGCCGGCCATCCGCGTCGAAGCGGGTGGCGGAGTCGGCCGCGGTGCGCCAGGTCGAGAGGTCGATGCCCCAGGGGCGATCGTACTGGCGGCCGGCGCCCCGCATGAAGGCCAGGCCGGTGGCGATGTCGCCCAGCTCGTCCACGCCGCGCTCGAGCAGGCCGACGTCGACGCCCCACTCGTAGGCGTCGAAGACGTTCGGGGAATGGTCGGTGATCGCGGCGAGGCGACACGGCCGCTCCGTCTGCCGCAGGTAGGCGCCCAGCGGCGGGGACTGGTTGAGGTAGTAGTCCGTGAACCGCGCGTGGGCCTGCGCGCGGCTGAGGCCGGTGTAGCGCGGCCGGCCGCCCGGGACCCAGGCGCCGCCGCTCTGGTCCCACTCGATCATGAGGGTCCACAGATGCCGGCGCGCCGGCTGCGCGGTGCAGAGGCGGGCCGCCGCGCGCCGCTGGCTCTCGATGGCGGCGGCGGTCTCGCGCTTCACGTGCGCGGCCGCCTGGAGGTGGAAGTTGAGCCGCACCGGGTGGCTCGCCAGGAAGCGCTGCATGCCCGCGTCCGCCGGCGGCCAGAAGGCGACCATGTTCGCGATGCGGTGGCTCACGTTCAGGTCTGCGGCGGGATCGGCGTAGCCCTGCGGCCCGTGGAACTCGGTGGAGAGATAGAACGACGTGCGCTCGGACTCGGCCCGCGCGCCGGAGGCGGCCAGCGTGAGCGCGGCGAGGCCGAGAGCCAGGCGGAGCGCCGCCGCGCCGCGTGCGGCGCGCCCGTCCGGACGACGGCCGCTCAGCGGTAGAGCCGTCCGGCGCGTCGCATCCGGTCCTGGGGGGCGCCGCCGGCGCCCAGGGCGCGATCGCCGATCATCACGAGGATGAGCCCGCCGACGAAGCCGGTCACGCCGAGCCGTACCGCGGTCGGGGTGCCGACCAGGCGGATCCCCAGGATCGTCACGTTGAGCCCGAGGTCCGCCGTCTCGGGCGGCGGCCAGATCCCGGAGGCGCCGAACGAGAGGGCGGCGGCCACCGGCAGGGCGAGCGCATGGAAGCCGATGGTGAGCGCGACGCGGGCCCAGACCTGGCGAGGCGTGCCGGGCCGCCGGCAGACCACCGCGGCGGCGAGGCCGGCGAGGAGCCCGACCGCGAGGAGGACGAGCGGCGTCATCGCGCGCGGTCGAACGATCTCGAGGATCGTCGCGGCGAGCAGCATCCAGAGGACGCCGCACCCGACGCCGCCGACCACGGCGGCGGCGGTGCTCCGGATCGGCATGTCCCTGACGACGGACGAGGGCATCGTGGCTCGCGCACGGAGGGGGGGAGTCATGTGTGGGACTCGCGGTTGGCGCATGATCGACCCGGGCCTCCGCGCGTGTCAATAGGCGGGCCGGGCGGGCACGTTTTCGTGGGCGGGTGTTTCCGTGGTATCCCTACCGGGTGAGCCGCACCGCGCAGCCGGCGGCCGCCCTGGCCGCTCCCCCCGCGTTCGCCTCCGTCCTTTGCGAGCGACCCTATCGCCGCCTCTGGCTGTCCGGGCTCTGCGTGAGCGGGGCGCGCTGGATGGATCTGGTGCTGCTGGGGTGGCTCGCGTTCCAGCTCACCGATTCTCCGTTCATGGTCGGTCTCGCCGCCTTCGCGCGGTCGGCTCCGCTGATGGTCCTGGGCCCGTTCACCGGCATCCTGGCCGACCGGATGCACCGCGGCCGCGTGCTGATCGGCACCCAGTGCCTGGGCCTCGCCACCGCGCTCGCGCTCGCCGCGCTCTTCGGCCTCCGGGGCGGCACCTTCGGACCGCTGGTCGGGCTCGAGACGCTGTTCGGCGTGCTGTGGGCCCTCGACTTCCCGGCCCGGCGCACCGCGCTCTACGCGCTGGTGGGCCCGCGCCGCGTGGCCACCGCGGTGTCGCTCGAGACGGTGTCGATGCAGGTGGCCAAGATGGTGGGGCCGGTGCTGGCCGGCATCGGGCTCGCGCGCCTCGGCCCCGCGCCCTGCTACCTCGGCGTGGCCCTGCTCTACCTGCTTGGCCTGCTCGTGTTCCTGGGGCTGCCCGCGCGCATCGGCGGGCCCAGCGGCCGCGACACCGCTTCCGTCGCGGCCAGCCTCGGCGCTGGATTCCGCGCGGCGTGGGCCGCGCCCACCGTCCGCTCGGTGCTCATCGTCACGGTGTTGATGAACGTGCTGTTCTTCCCCTACCAGCACATGCTGCCGGTCTTCGCCCGCGAGGTGCTGCGGGTGGGCCCGGAGTGGCTGGGCGCGCTGGTGGCGGCCGACGGGCTGGGCGCGCTGCTCGGCGCCCTCGCCATCGCGGGCGGCCGCGGCTTCCTGCCCCACGGGCGCCTGTTCGCCCTCTGCGTGCTGGTCGCCCCGTTCCTGCTGCTGACCTTCACCGGTCTCCGGTGGTCGTGGGCGTGCCTGGCCGTGCTGGTGCTGATCGGCGCCTGCGAGTCGGGATTCGCGGCCATGCAGAGCACGCTCGTGCTGCTCTCGGCGCCGGAGGCGAGCCGGGGCCGCGCGATGGGCATCCTCTCCGCGTGCATCGGGACCCAGCCCGCCGGATCGCTGTGGATCGGCTTCCTGGCCGGCCGCGTCGGGGTGGCGGCGGCCATGGCGCTCGACGGGGTGGTCGCGCTCCTGGCCATGCTGCCCGCGGCCTGGCCCCTGGCGCGCCGGGGCGGCTAGGCGATTGTTGACCGCGCTTTTGAAGTACCCTAGCGTGGTGGACCGGTCAGTGCGGTGCCGGGATGGGCCCGGCCGGTCCGGACCGTTCCCCGTCTCCGAGGAGGTCTCATGAAGACGATGCGCGTGGTCGCTACCTTCGTTCTGGCGCTCGCGGTCAGCCTGTCGCTGCCGGGCGCCATCTCGATCGCCCAGGAAGTGCTCACCAATGATTCGGTCGTCCAGATGGTCAAGGGTGGACTGCCGGAGGCCGTCGTGATCGCCAAGATCAAGTCGACGCCCTCGAAGTTCGACCTCAAGACCGACTCGCTGGTGAACCTCAAGAAGGCCGGCGTGACGGACAAGATCCTGGAGGCCATGGTCTCCGCGGGCTCGGGCGGCGCCGCGTCGTCCTCGACCGCCGCCGCCACCCCGGCGCCCCCCGCGCCGGCGCTGGCCGCGGGCGCGCTGAAGACCCAGGACGTGATCTACCACCTGACGGGCGGCAAGTACGTCGAGATGTTCCCGACCTCCGCCAACCTCGAGACCAACATGGCCTTCTTCTCGAGCAAGAGCGAGGTGGTGCTGGAGGGGCGCAAGGCGCAGCTCCGGATCACCGACAAGCAGCCGGTGTTCCTCAGCACCTACTCCACGACCGACGCCCCGCTGGTGCGGCTGAAGCCCGGAGACGAGCACAACGACCGCAACCTCAAGATCGGCAGCGGCGCCTTCATGCCGTTCGGCGGGACCCAGAAGATGGGCGTGCGCAACGAGGACAAGATCCCGGTGACCATCGAGCGCGATCCCCGCGGCTTCTACAAGGTGACGCCGTCCGCGGCGCTGCCGCCGGGCGAGTACGGGTTCATCCTCGCCACCGGGTTCGGGGCGGGCTCGGGCAAGATCTACGACTTCGGGGTGGACTAGACGAGCGGCCCCGATGCGCACGGGCCCCTCGAGCGGGCCCGCGCGCTGGCCCCGCTCCTCGACGATCTGAGCGAGCGGGCCGAGGCGGAGCGCCGGCTCCCCGAGCCGCTCCTGCGCGCGCTCCACGAGGCGGCCCTCTTCAGGCTGCTGCTGCCCACCTTCCTCGGCGGCGAGGAGATCGATCCGGTCACCTTCGTGCAGGTGATCGAGGAGGTCGCCCGGCACGACGCGAGCGCCGCGTGGTGCCTCTGCCAGGCGTCCGGCTGCTCCATGACCGCGGCCTACCTCTCCCCCGAGGCCGGCCGCGAGATCTTCGGCGATCCGCGGGCCGTCCTGGCGTGGGGGCCCAGCAACGACGCGCGCGCGGTCGCGGTGGACGGCGGCTATCGCGTCGACGGCACCTGGAGCTTCGCGAGCGGCTGCCGCCACGCCACCTGGCTCGGCGGCTACTGCCCGATCCGGGGGCGGGACGGCCGGGTGCGACGCCGGCCGGACGGCAGCCCCGACGGGCGGACGATGCTGTTCCCGGCCGCCCGGGCCACCATCGTCGACGTGTGGCACGTGACCGGTCTCCGCGGGACCGGCAGCGACGCCTTCACGGTGACGGATCTGTTCGTGCCGGAGGCGCACACCGTATCGCGCGACGACCCGGCCGAGCGCAAGCACGGCGGCCCGCTCTACTGCTTTCCGTCCGGCAGCCTGTACGCGGCCGGCTTCTCGGGCGTGGCCATGGGCATCGCGCGCAGCAGCCTCGACGCGTTCGTGGGGCTGGCCCGCGACAAGGAGCCGCGCGCCTCCCGGCGGCCGCTGCGGGACAGCGGGGTGGTGCAGTACCAGGTGGCGGAGGCGGAGGCCAGGCTGGGCTCCGCGCGTACGTTCCTCCTGGACGTCCTGACCCGCATCTGGGCCGACGTCAGCCGGTCGGGCCGGCCGTTGAGCCTCGAGCAGCGGGTGCAGATTCGCCTGGCCTCCACCTACGGCATCCATCAGGCCAAGCAGGTGGTCGACACCGTGCACCACGCGGCCGGCTCGAGCGCGATCTTCACCAGCAGCGCCTTCGAGCGGCGCTTCCGCGACATCCATACCGTGACCCAGCAGCTGCAGGGCCGCCAGGCCCATCTGGAGACGGTGGGCCGCTATCTGCTGGGGCTCCCGCCCGACCCCACGTTTCTCTAGCCCGCGGCCGGACGCGGTGCGCTATCACGCCGGGTCGCCGAGGCGCTCGCAGAACTAGGCGTGAAATCCACCCGTGTGTAGAATGTTCGTGAGGTTCGAGCCCGGTTCGGAATTCCGGACAGGAGGGTGCCATCGCTCGATACTCGCGAGGAAGTCCGTCGTCCCCCACCCGTGGTGCCCTGCCGTGAGCGACATCCCGCCGGAAACGCCCCGTATTGCCCGCGCATACTGCCCGGCCTGTGAGCCCGACGCCGACGCCCTGCTGGAAATCCTGGAGGTGCAGTGGTGCGCGCTGCACGTGCCGCTGCGGGAAGGCGTCGACGACGCCCGGGTCATGTCGGACGCGATGCTGACCGGCAGCGCGGAGGCGGGTGGGGACGAGAATCGCCGCTGGTGCGATGTGATCCACGGCGAATCGGCGCGGCGCGCCCGCCGCAACTAGACGAGCGGCCAGGGATAGCGCAGTCCGCTCTCGTCGACCGGGAAGGTCCCGGAGCGGATGATCCCGCGCGCGCGGCGCCGCAGCGCGCGCCGCTCGTCCGGGTCGAGCCGCTCGGCGAGCGCCGGGGGCAGCGGTCCGTCGAGCACGCGGCGCACGTCCTCGAGCCATTCGGGCTCGATGGGCTCCTCCCCGAAATCCCAGATCACCGTGCGCAGCTTCGGCTCCGCGTGGAAGCTGAGACCGTTGTCGATGGCGTAGATGCCGTCGCCGGGCACGTAGAGGCAGTGCCCGCTCTTGCGGTCCGCGTTGTTGATCACGAGGTCGAAGAGGCAGATGCGCCGGAGGGTGTCGCGGTGGAGCCCCTGCTCGAGCAGCGTGAAGTAGTGCTGGCGGAAGTCGGCGGGCACGAACAGCTGGAGCGACCCCTCCCCGTACGGGCCTTCCCGCTCGAGCGTCAGCGGCACCAGTCCCCAGCCGAGCGCTTCCGATAGCAGGTAGGCGGCGACCTCTCGCCGGTAGAGCCCGGGCGGGAAGTCCCAGAGCGGCCGCTCTCCGCGCTCCGGCTTGTAGACCGCGAGCGCGGTCCGCCCCTCGAGGCAGCACTCCACCAGGAAGGTGGCATTACTGCTGCGCGGCATGCGCCCCTTGAGGATCACCTCGCCGCGCGCCAGCACCTCGCGCGCGAGGGCGGGGTCCGCGCGCTCGGCCATCCGCTAGTGGACGACGTGGCCGTTGGAGCGGGGGCACACGTGGCCCTCCGGATCCATCGGCCGGCTGCAGACCGGGCAGCTCGGCCGCCCGCCTTTCATGAGCTCGCTGGCCCGCTCCACGAACGCGGCGGCCTGGGCGCGGGTGATCCGGAACCGGGCCACCGCGGGCTGGGGCCCGCTCTCCTCGCCGCCTTCCTCCTCGCCCTCCGGCTCCTCGAGGACCTCGCTCGCCTCCACCACCACCCGGTCCTGCCGCTCGTCGTAGCCCACCGCGATCGAGCCCACGTCCCACGCGGGCTGGATCGGCTCCAGCAGCTCGGCGCCCCGCCCCCGAGTGGGCGAGCCCTTCAGCCGGGCGAGGAGGCCGCCCAGGTACTCGCCGAGCGCGCGCACGTGCTCCTTCTCCACCTTCAGGGTGACCACGCGCCCGCCCTGCCGCGACTGGAGATAGAACACGCGCTGGCCGGGCGGCCCGATGGCTCCCGCGGTGAAGTGGTCGGGCGCGTCGATCTCGAAGGACGGGTTGTCGCTCATGCCTTGCCGCCCGCCAGCCAGGCCAGATCGCCCGACAGCGAGTTCACGGTGATCACGCTCGGCCCGCCGCGACGGTAGGCCACCACCGTGATCGAGGCGGGCGCGATCATGATGCGCTGGAAGAGATCGAGGGGCGTGCCCAGCGCCTGGGCCACCGCGGCCTTGATCGGGTCGGCGTGCGAGACCACCGCCACGATCTGCCCCGGGTGGCGGGCCACGATGCGGGCGAGCGCGGTGGTCATGCGCGCCTGCATCTCGGGAAAGGACTCGCCGCCCGGGAAGCGGAACGTGCTGGGGCTGCGCTGCACCGTCTCCCACTCCGGCCGGCGCGCGGCCTGCTTGAGGCTCAGGCCGGTCCAGTCGCCGATGTCCAGATCGGCCAGGTCGCGCTCGACGCGGAGCGCGCGCTTGACCGCGCGGCCGATGGGCTGGGCGGTCTCGCGGGCGCGGGTGAGCGGCGAGCAGTAGACGGCGGCGACCTTGCCGATGGTGGCGATCCGCTCCGCCGCCGCCTCGGCCTGGCGCCGGCCCTCGTCGGAGAGGTGGAGGCCGGGGGCCCGGCCGGGCAGCTTCACCCCGGTGGTGGGCGTCAAGCCGTGGCGGACCAGCAGCACGACCGACCGGGCGTCGGGCATCCCGCGGAGGGCTACGAGACGGCCCGCCGCTTGGAGCGGACGAAGTCGACGAGCACGTACTCGCCGAGGCGATCCGAGGTGGCGAAGAAAGCGCGACCGCGGTTGATGCGGGTCATCTGCTCCACGAAGGCGGCGAGGGCGTGGCTCTGCTCCAGCATGAAGGTGTTGATGGTGATGCCCTCGCGGGTGCAGCGCTGTACCTCCTTGAGCGTCTCCTGCAGCGTCCGCCGGGTGGGCGGATAGGCGAACTCGGGCTCGGTGCCCTCCATGTGGGCGGTGGGCTCACCGTCGGTGATCATGATCACCTGCTTGTTGCCGCCCTTGTGCCGGGCCAGGAGCTGCCGGGCGAGCTGGAAGCCGGCGTGCATGTTGGTGCCCACGCTCCACTCGCCGGGGGCCAGGTGCGGCAGCTGGGCCGCGGTGAACTCGCGCGCGTAGAGGGAGAAGCCCACGATGTGGAGGCTGTCGCGCGGGAACTGGCCCCGGATCAGGGCGTTCAGCGCGAGGGCCACCTTCTTGGCGGGCAGGAAGCAGCCGTTGAAGATCATGGAGCGGCTCATGTCGAGCATGAGCACGGTGGCCGCGTGGGTCTGGGTCTCGGTGCGCGCCACCTCGAAGTCGGCGGGGGTGAGCCGCACCGGAAGGCCGGCGCCGTTGCGCTCCACCGCGTTCATCAAGGTCTCGCGCAGCTCCAGCAGGAAGGGGTCGCCGAACTCGTAGGGCTTCGACTGGTCGGTGCGGTCGCCCCCCGCGCCCCGCCGCTCGATGGGGTGGCCGCCGAAGCGGTCGCGCTTGAGGTGGCCGAAGATGTCGCGGAGAGCCTTGTCCCCGATCTTGCGGATGGCCCGCGCGGTCAGCTCCATGCGGTCGCCCTTGCGCTCGAGGTAGCCCGCTTCCTCGAGCTTGCGCGTCATCTCGCGGAGGCGCTCGAGATCCTGCTTGGCCTCCTCGCCCAGCAGCGCCTCCACCTGCTGGGGATCGATCTTCTCCAGGTCGTTGGGATCGCGGACGCGCTGCATCTGGCGCTCAAGCTCGTCCAGCTGGCGCAGCTCGTCCATCAGCTCCATGGCCCGCTGCATGGTGAGGTCCTGGTCACCGCGGAAGTTGTAGCGACGGCCGTCGGGCGGGGGCAGGAGCTGGGAGAGGTTCATGCCGAGCTGGCGCAGCTCGGCCTCCAGACGCTCGTCCTGCATGAACAGCGACTGCATCATGTCCTGCAGCTGACGCCGCTGCCCCGGGGACATGCTCGCGAGCAGCGACTGGATCTGTCCGCTCTGGCGCGCGATCTGCTCCAGCAGCTGGTCGAGGTTCTGCGCGCCCGGGAAGTGGTCGCCCCACTTCTGCTTGAAGGTCTCGAAGTCCGGCTCGCGGCCCTCCGCCCGCTCCTGCAGCATGCGGTTGAGATCGCGCAGCATCTCGCGCATCCGCTCGAAATCCTGGGGCGTCATGTTGCCGAGGGCCCTCTGCATGTCCGAGAGGAAGGGCTGGAGCATCTGCTGCTGCAGGCCCTGCATCAGCTCCCAGAACATGCGGTGGGCGTCCGGATCCATGAACTCGTAGCGCTGGAGGTTCTGGATCCGCCCCGCCGGCGACTCCGGCATCTCGTCGAGGGCCTTCGTGTGCTCGGCGGCCGCGCGCTCCATCGCCTCCCGGAACGATTCGGGCGCCTCCCCCTTCCGGGCCCGCTCCTTCGCGTCGGCTACTCGCCGATCGATGCCCTCCCGCTCGGTCTGCAGGATCTTGTCGAGCTTCTGCTTGATGTCGTCGAGCACCGAGGAGAGATCGTAGCGGTCGAGCTGCTGCTGCCGCTGCCGGCGCAGCCGGCTCAGCAGGTCTTGAAGACCGGGCAGGTTGGCCCCGTCCGGGTTGCGGGCCCCGCGCTGGAAGAGACGGCGCAGCGCGCTCCACGGATCGCCGTCTGACAGGATGTCGTCCGACATCGCCTCCAGGAGCTGATCGGCGTCGAGGTCGTCGAGCCGCTGGGTGCCGTCCCAGCGCGAGTACCAGCTCGGGGGCGCCATGGGATCAGGCTCCGCGGTACCGCGACTGGCCGGCCTGCACGTCCTTGTTCAGCTTCTTGCTCAGGTGCAGACCCTCCAGGACGAACTCCACCGCGGCGGCCACGCTCCCCGGGTCCTGCGCGCCCAGCTTCCGCACCGCGGCCTGGAGCGGCCGCACCTGACCGAGGTGGCGCAGGTAGAGCTCGGCGGGCATGGTGTCGGACACCTCGATGCGCAGGCCGTCCTGGAACGCGCCCACCACCTCGTCCAGCTCGCCGGCCGCGAAGGTGCGGTTGAACACGTTCAGGACCGCGCGCTGCATGAGCCGGTTCAGGACCTTCTCCTCGCTGGTGTCGCCGAGGCTCTCCATCTCGATCTTGCCGCCGGTGGACGCGACGATCGCGCCCAGGTCGCTGACCCGCGGCGCGGCCACCGTCTCGCCGAGGCGGATGGCCCGCTTGAGCGCGCTGGAGAGCAGGTTCTCGTAGTTGCAGATGGTGACCCGCACCGAGACGCCGGAGCGCTGGCTGATCTCGGGCGACCGCCGGGCCAGGTGGGTGACCTCGGCCACCAGCTCCTTCATGAACCGCGGGGTGCGCGTCTCGACCCCCGCGTCGCGGAAGGCCGACTGCTCCGCCTCCATGATGGTGATCTCGTCCTCGACCCGGCGCGGGTAGTGGGTGCGGATCTGGGAGCCGAAGCGGTCCTTGAGCGGGGTGATGATCCGGCCGCGGTTGGTGTAGTCCTCCGGGTTCGCGCTCGCCACCACGTAGAGGTCGAGGGGCAGCCGCACCTTGTAGCCGCGGATCTGCACGTCGCGCTCCTCCATGATGTTGAGCAGGCCGACCTGGATGCGCTCGGCCAGGTCGGGCAGCTCGTTGATCGCGAAGATGCCGCGGTTGGTGCGGGGCAGGAGCCCGTAGTGGATGGTGAGCTCGTCGGAGAGGTAGCGGCCCTCCGCCACCTTGATCGGATCGACCTCGCCGATCAGGTCCGCGATGGTGATGTCGGGGGTCGCCAGCTTCTCGCCGTAGCGGCGGTCGCGCGGGATCCACGTCACCGCGGCGCGGTCGCCGACCTCCGCCACCCGCTGCCGGCACGCCGCGCAGATGGGCGCGAAGGGATCGTCGCTGATCTCGCAGCCGGCCAGCGCGGGCATCTCCTCGTCGAGCAGGTTCACCAGGAGCCGCGCCATGCGGGTCTTGGCCTGGCCCCGCTCGCCCAGGAACACGATGTCCTGCCCGCTCAGCACCGCGTTCTCGATCTGCGGGACGACGGTGTGCTCGTAGCCCACGATGCCCGAGAAGAGGTCCTCCCGCGTCCGCAGCCGCGCGATGAGGTTGTCGCGTAGCTCCTGCTTCACGGATCTGGGGACGTACCCGCTGTCGCGCAGCTCCCGGATCGAGGTCGGCTTCGCCATGAGGGCTCCCTTCGCGTTCGTGGGCTCACTATGCGGCGGGGGGTGGCCGCTGTCAATCTGACGTGCGGGCCGACGGGCGGGGCTCCGGTGGGGGCGGCAGGAAGTAGCTGACCAGCAGCACGTTGAGGTGGAGCAGGAGGAGCTTGTTCCACGCGGTGGCGGCCGCGAGCGCCCGCTCCGCGTCCGGCAGGGTCCGCCGGAAGAGGTCGGCCAGCGCGGTCTGGGTGAGGCTCATCGCGGCCACCATGAACTGGGGCGGGATCTTGCCGCCGGGGCCGTAGTCGCGGTGGCTGTGCGCGATGCCCACCGAGAGCAGGTAGTAGACGAAGTCGTGGGTGAGGGCGACCTCCGCGGTCTCCCGGAGCCAGCGGGCCAGACTGTGCTTGCGCCGCTCGATGCGCGCCCGGTCCGGGGTGCCGTCGGGGGCCAGGAAGAAGCGGGCGGTGGCCGGAAACTCGAGGAAATGCTCGTAGAGCGCGGTGGTGAGCGCGGCCTCGTGCTCGAGGACCACGGGCGCGCTCTCCCGGATCACCGCCGCGTCCGCCTCGTCGAGCCCCACGAACGCGGCCAGCTCGGTCACGTACCGCTCCAGATCCGCGCCGGGCGGGACCCGGCTCTCATCGTCCGTGCTCATCCGATCCATCCCGGGACCTTACAACAGGCCCGTCCCCGCAAAGCCGATTTCTCCGGCCCGGCGGCGCGAGTCGTCGAGCCGGCGATCGAGCCGGTGATTGAGAATGTCGCGCCGGCCATTGATAATGAGCGCCATGCGAGCCGTGGTCGCGGCCCTGCTGCTGAGCGCGATGCTGACCGCCTGTGCGTCCTCGAGGCTCGATCTGCCCTACCGGCCGGAGGTGCAGCCGAGCGGCGCCACCATCTCGGCCGCGTACACCATCGTGGGCGATCGGCTGCGCGTGGAGATCGCCACCGACGGCCGGCGCCTGGAGCGGGCCCAGATCGTGCGGCCCGACGGCGGGCTGCTGGAAGCGCAGACGATCGAGTACAGCGCGCCGTCCGGCGGCGGAGGCACCCCGGTGGGCATCGGCTTCGGCATCGGCAGCTTCGGCCACCTGGGCGGCGGCGTGAGCACCGGGGTCGGCGTCTCCACCGGCACCACGGTGGGGGGCGGCCCGTCGTCCGCGGTGGGACCGTCCACGATCGCGTCGTTTCCGCTGTCGACCGCCGGCCCGAGCCCCTGGCGCGTGCGGGTGAAGCTGCAGGGCGTGGACGCCGCGGACATCCTGGTCGGCGAGCCGACGGGACCGGCGCCGCGCTGATCTCCCGCGGCGCCGGCTGGCGCCGCTCAGCGGCGACGACGACCCGGGCGCGGGGGCGGCCCGCGCCGCGCCCGCTGATCGTCGACGAGCCCACCCCCCGCGGCGCCCGGGGTGACCGGGGCGGGCCGGCGCTCCTCCATCTCCTCGAGCGTGCGCGGCCAGTCCCGCCGGAGCAGGCGCGAGAGCGCGCGGTCGGCGAGGAGACGGCCCCCGGTCTGGCAGCGCGCGCAGTAGTTGGTCTCGTTGTCCGCGTGGACGATGCGCTGCACGGGCGATCCGCACGCCGGGCAGGGCCTGCCGTAGCGGCCGTGCACCGCCATGTCGGGCCGGAACGCGGTGACCCCCTCCGGGAAGCCGCCCGCCGCGTCGCGCCGGAGCCGTCCCACCCAGTCGGCGAGCGTCGCCCGCGCCGCCTCGAAGAGGCGCTCGATCTCCTCGTCGGTGAGCTGGCGGGTCATCCGCACCGGCGACAGCCGGGCGCGGTGCAGGATCTCGTCGGAGTAGGCGTTGCCGATGCCGCTCAGGATGCGCGGATCGGTCAGCGCCCGCTTGAGCGTGTGCGACTCGCGGGTCAGCGCGGCGCGGAACGAGGCCAGATCGGCCTCGAAGAGCTCGAGCCCGCCCGGATCGTGGGCGGCCAGCGCCTCCTCGCCCCGCACCAGGTGGATGGCCGCGCGCCGCTTGGAGCCCGCCTCGGTGAGGGTCAGGGTCCCGGTCGAGAAGTCGAAGGCGGCGAGGCCGATCTTGCCCGGCACGCGCGCGCCCGCCTCCTTCCAGTGCAGTCGCCCGGCGATCATCAGGTGGATGAGCACGAAGCACCCGTTGGCGAGCTCGATCACCAAACGCTTGCCGAGGCGGCGGAGCCCGATCACGGTCTGACCCGCGACCTCCGAGGGCGACGGGGCGACCGAGCGCAGCACGAACGGGCTGGCCAGGCGCAGCCCGAGCAGGCGCGCGCCGAGGATGCGCGCCTCGAGGGCCTCCAGGTACACCGTGACGTCCGGCAGCTCCGGCATCGGCGCAGCCAGTGTAGGGACCGACCGGCGGCCCGCGCAAGCGCGGCCGCTGTGGTACGGTGCCAGGCATGTCCGCCACGCCCCCCACCGCCAAGCGGGTGCCCCGGACCGAGATCGTGCACGGCGACGTCCGCGTCGACGACTACTACTGGATGCGCGATCGGGACGACCCCGCGGTCACCGAGTACCTCACCGCGGAGAACGCGTACGCCGACCTGGTCATGGCCCCCGCGGCCGCGTTCCAGGAGAGCCTCTACGCGGAGATGCTGGCGCGCATCAAGGAGGACGACCAGACTGTCCCCTATCTCCAGCGCGGCTTCTTCTACTACTCGCGCACCGAGACCGGCAAGCAGTACCCGATCTACTGCCGCAAGGCGGGCAGCCTCGACGCCCCCGAGCAGGTGATGCTCGATCTGAACGCGCTCGCGGTCGGCCATCCGTTCCTGTCGATCGGCGCGGCGGCGGTGAGCGACGACGGCCGGCGGCTGGCCTACACCACCGACGTCACCGGCTTCCGGGAGTACACGCTTTACGTCAAGGACCTGGACACCGGCGCGCTCCTGCCGGACCGGGTCGACAAGGTGAGCGCGGTGGCGTGGGCCGCCGACGGGGAGACCCTCTTCTACGTCACCGAGGACGAGGCCAAGCGCCCGTACCGGCTCTACCGGCACCGCCTGGGCACCCCGTCGTCGGATCTGCTCTTCGAGGAGACCGACGCGCTCTTCCGGCTCCACGTGGCCCGCTCGCGGAGCCTCTCCTTCCTCTTCCTGATCTCCGGCAGCTTCACCAGCACCGAGACGCGCGTGTGCCCGGCCGCGGATCCGCACGGGGCGTGGCGCCTCATCGCGGCCCGCGAGAAGGACCACGAGTACCAGGTCGACCACGGGCGCGGGCCGGACGGCGACGTCTTCTACATCCGCACCAACGGAGGCGGCCGGCGCAACTTCCGGCTGGTGACCGCCCCGGTGCGTGATCCGGCGCCCGCGCGCTGGCGCGAGATCCTGCCCCACCGCGACGACGTGATGCTGGAGGACGTGGAGGCCTTCGCCCGGCACTACGTGGTCCACGAGCGCGAGGACGGCCTCATCCGCCTGCGCATCACCGACGTGGCGAGCGGGGCCCATCACCACGTGCAGTTCCCCGAGCCCACCTACGACCTCGGCGCCGACGCCAACGCCGAGTTCGAGACCGACGCCTACCGTCTGCGCTACCAGTCGCTGATCACGCCGGCCTCGGTCTTCGACTACGACATCGCGGGCCGGCGCCTGGTGCTGCGCAAGCAGACGGAGGTGCGGGGCGGCTACGATCCCTCCCGCTACCGATCCGAGCGCGTGTACGCGGTCGCCGAGGACGGGACCCGGATTCCGATCTCGCTGGTGCGGCGCGCCTCCGCCGAGCGCGACGGCCGCGCCCCCATGCTGCTGACCGGCTACGGCGCCTACGGCTTCCCGTATCCGGTCACCTTCTCGTCGAACCGCCTCAGCCTGCTCGATCGCGGGCTCAGCGTGGCCATCGCCCACGTCCGCGGGGGTGGCGAGCTGGGCAAGCGCTGGCACGACGAGGGCCGCATGCTGGCCAAGCGCAACACCTTCACCGACTTCATCGCGGCCGCCGATCACCTGGTGAAGAACGGCTACACCCGGGCCGATCGCCTGGTGATCGAGGGCGGCAGCGCGGGCGGCCTCCTCATCGGCGCGGTGCTCAACATGCGGCCGGACCGCGCGGCGGCGGCGGTGCTGCGGGTGCCCTTCGTCGACGTGATCAACACCATGCTCGACGAGTCGCTGCCGCTGACCGTCGGCGAGTTCGAGGAGTGGGGCAACCCGAAGATCCGCGAGCACTACGAGTACATGAAGTCGTACTGCCCGTACACGAACCTGGCCGCGCGCCCCTATCCGGCGCTCCTCGTGAAGACCTCGCTGCACGACAGTCAGGTGATGTACTGGGAGCCCGCGAAGTACGTGGCCCGGCTGCGCGCGATCGGCTCGGCGGTGGTGCCCCCGCTGCTGAAGGTCAACATGGCGGCGGGACACGGCGGCGCCTCCGGCCGCTACGACTACCTCCGCGAGATCGCCTTCGACTACGCCTTCATCCTGGGCCGCCTCGCCCCCTTCCTCTCTCCCTCCTCTCCCTCTCCGGGGGAGAGGGAGAGGAGGGAGAGAGGAAGGGGGCAAGGGTGAGCAGCGGGTGACCGGCGTTCCCGGCGACCCCTCCGACCTCGCCCCGACCCTTCTCACCCACCTCCGTCGTCACCTCGCGGCGCGCGCCCTCGCCTACGCGGCGCCGCCGACGCCGATCGCCGGAGGCTACGACACCCGCATCTGGACGTTCCGGCTCCACGACGCGCCCGCCCCGTGGAGCGGGCCGCTGGTCCTGCGCGTGCTGAACCCGGCCCGCGATCCACGGCGCGCGCTGCGGGAGCGCGCGATCCAGAACGCGGTCGCGCAGGAGGGCTACCCGGCGCCGCGCGTGCTCTGGGCCAGCGCCGATCGCACGTGCCTGGGCGCCGGCTTCCTGGTCATGGAGCGCGCGCGGGGCCGGCCGCTGCTGGAGGACCGCCTCCGCGGGGTGGGCGTCACGCTCGCCGGCGCCCAGGCGCGCCTGCACGCGCTCGACCCGGAGCCGGTGCTCCGGGCCCTCGACAAGGAGGGGCGCCCCGCGGGCGGGGGCGTGGACCGGAGCGTGGTGGGCTACGGCGCGCTCCTCGACGCGTTCGATCGCGGCGTCGCCGACGCGGCGCTCGAGGGCCTCGCGCCCGGCGTCCGCTGGCTGCGCGCGCACCGCCCCGCGGCGGGCGCGCCCGCGATCTGCCACGGGGACTTCCACCCCCGGAACCTGCTGGCCGAAGGCGGCCGGGTGAGCGCGGTGCTCGACTGGCCGAACACGGTGGTCACCGACCCGGAGTACGACGTGGCGGCCACCCTCGTGATCCTTCGCCTCGTCCCCATCGCCCTCCTGCCGGTCCCGGCTCCGCTGCGGCCGGTGGTGGCGGCGGTCCGCGCGCTGATGACCGCGCGCTACCTCGCGGCGTACCGCCGCGCGCGTGGTCTCGATCGCGACCGGCTCGCGTACTACGAGGCCGCCGCGTGCATGCGCGGCCTGGTGCGCACGGGGGCGGCGCGCGTGGCGGGCGATCGCAATCCGCTCGACGCCTCGCGGTTCGGGGCGCGGCTCGCGGCGCGCTTCGCGCGGGTGAGCGGCGTGGCGGTGTCGCTGCCGCCGTGGCGCCGCTGACCGTGCTACCATGCCCGCGACGTCCGATTCCCCGCTCCGGAGAGAGAGATGAACGCCACCGATCTCGCCTACACTCCCGCCACCGAGCTCGCGGCCCGCATCCGATCCCGGGCCCTCTCGCCGGTGGAGCTGACGCGCGCGGTGCTCGAGCGCATCGAGCAGGTGAATCCCCGCATCAACGCGTTCTGCACCGTGACCGCGGACGCCGCGATGGCCGCGGCGCGCGCCGCGGAGGCGGCGGTGATGAAGGGCGAGCGCCTGGGCCCGCTCCACGGGATCCCGGTGTCGATCAAGGATCTGGCGCTCGTGAAGGGCCTGCCCTGCCGCTTCGGGTCCTACATCTTCGAGCACCGGGTGGGCGAGGTGGACGCGCCCTTCGTGCGGCGCCTCCGCGAGGCGGGCGCGATCCTGACCGGCAAGACCACCACCCCCGAGTTCGGGTGGAAGGCCCTCGGCGACAGCCCGCTCACCGGCATCACCCGCAACCCCTGGAATCTGGGCATGACCTCGGGCGGCTCGAGCGCGGGGGCGGGGGCGGCCGCGGCGGCGGGGCTGGGGCCGCTGCATCAGGGCTCGGACGGCGCCGGCTCGATCCGGGTGCCGTCGGCCTTCTGCGGCATCTACGGATTCAAGCCCACCTTCGGCCGCGTGCCGATGTGGCCGGTCTCCAACACCGACAGCGCCTCGCACGTGGGACCGATGACCCGCACCGTCGCCGATGCCGCGCTCATGCTCTCGGTCATGGCCGGGCCCGACGACCGGGACCGGCAGTCGCTGGACGCCCCGCCCGCCGACTACGTGGGCCGCCTGCGCGAGGGCGTGCGGGGCCTCCGGGTGGGCTTCAGCTCCGATCTCGGCTGCTGCCGCGTCGATCCGGAGGTGGCCGCGGTGGTGCGGAAGGCGGCGGAGGCGTTCCAGGAGCTGGGCTGCGCGGTCGAGGAGGTCAAGATCAGCTGGCCCGACACCCGGGAGATGATCCACCTGATGTGGAACGCCCACTACGCGGGCAACTACGGCGCGCACCTCGAGAAGTTCCGGAGCCGCATGGACCCGGGCCTGGTGGCCGCGCTCGAGGACGGCCGGCGCTACAGCGCGGAAGCCTACGTGGAGATGCGCGGGCGCAAGCACGGCTACTGCGACGCGGTGCGCGCCTTCTTCGACACCCACGACCTCCTGCTCACCCCGACGGTGTCGGTGGCCGCGTTCGAGGTGGGCCGGCTGAACCCCGCCCACTTCCCGCAGCACGACTGGGACTGGTTCCCGTGGGCCGGCTTCAGCTATCCGTTCAACTTCACCGGGCAGCCCGCCGCCACCGTGCCCGCCGGCTTCACGCCCTCCGGCATGCCGGTGGGCCTGCAGATCGTGGGCCGGCGCCTCGCCGATCTCCAGGTGCTGCAGGCCTCCGCCGCGTTCGAGGAGGCGCGGCCGTGGGCGGCGAAGCGGCCCGCCCTCGACTGAGGCCGCGGCGGCGTCCGCGCCCGGGGATGCAATGACCGGGACCCGCCCGTACGACGTCATCACGTTCGACTGCTACGGCACCCTCATCGACTGGGAGGCCGGCATCCGCGCCGCGTTCGCGCGGGTCCTCGCGGAGACCGGCGCCGGCCTCGACCCCGCGCGCGCGCTCGAGGCCTACGAGGAGGTCGAGGCGGAGGTCGAGGCCGAGCGCTACCGCCGCTACCGCGACGTGCTCACCGAGACCGCCCGCCGCCTCGCGCACCGCCTGGGCTGGGCCCTGCCCGAGGCGCGGGCCGGCTTCCTCGCCGAGAGCCTGCCGCGCTGGCTCCCGTTCCCGGACACCAACGCGGCGCTCGAGCGGCTCTTCAAGGCGGGCTACCGGCTCGGCATCCTCTCGAACGTCGACGACGACCTGCTCGAAGGCACGCGCCGGCACTTCACGGTGCCCTTCGACCTCATCGTGACCGCGCAGCAGGTGGGCTCCTACAAGCCGGCCCACGGGCACTTCACCGCGGCCCGGGCGCGCATCGGGAGCGGCCGCTGGCTGCACGCGGCGCAGAGCCATTTCCACGACGTGACCCCGGCCCGCCGTCACGGCATCGCGACGGCCTGGATCAACCGCAAGCGCCTGGTCCGCGGCGAGCCGCGGCCGGATCGCGAGCTCCACTCGCTCACCGAGCTGGCCGACTGGCTCGCGTAGGGGAGATTCGATGACACTCGAGCAGCAGCTGACCGACACCCTCACCCAGGCCATCAAGGCCAAGGACGGGCGCACCGCGGACGTGGTGCGCATGATCAAGACCCGGATCCAGGAGCGCCGGACCGCCAAGGGCGCCTCCGGCCAGGTGGACGACGCGCTCGTGCTGGACGTGATCGCGGCCTACCGCAAGCAGCTGCAGAAGGCGCTCGCGGAGTACGACCGGGCGGGCGAGAAGGGCGCGGCCCAGGCCGCGGTGCTGCGGTTCGAGATCGAGTTCTGCGAGCGCCACCTGCCCAAGACCATGGACGAGGCGGCGGTGCGCGCGCTGGTGACGGAGCGCATCGCCGCGCTCGGGGTGTCGGACCCCAAGCAGGTCGGCCGGCTGGTGGGCGACATCATGAAGACCCACAAGGGGCAGGTGGAGGCGGCGGACGTCAGGCGCGTGGCCGAGGAATTGCTGAAGGGCTGAGCGCGCGCTACCGCCGGAAGCGGGCGCGCGGGTCGTTGCGGAGCGCGTCCGCGATGCGCATCCCGTGCCGCGGCTCCATGGGGGGCAGGGCGTCGGGCGGGAAGTACCGCAGCTCGAGCGACTCGTCGTCGTTGACGCGCGGCTCGCCCCCGAGCGACCGGCACGCGAAGGTGATGCTCACGATCATCGCCTCGTCGCCGTTCGCATAGCGCACCCGGAAGTCGGGTCCGCTGTAGACGCCCACGATCCGCTCCGGTACCACCTCGAGCGCCGTCTCCTCGCGCACCTCCCGCACCAGGCTCTGCGCCGGCTCCTCCCCCGGCTCCATCGCCCCGCCGGGCAGTCCCCACTGGCCGTCGTCGCGGCGGCGCTGGAGCAGCACGTGGCCGGCGTCGTTGAAGATCACCGCGGCCACCCCGGGAGTCAGCAGGAGATCGTGGCCGATCTTGGCGCGCAGCGCGGAGATGTAGTCGGAGATGCCCAAGCCGCTCAGCGGCGGCTCGCGGCGTACCGCTTCTCGACGTAGTCGTCGAGGATCTTCAGGAAGTCGGCGACGATGGTGTCGCCCTTGAGCGTGAGCTTGAGCGCGCCGTCCACGAAGACGGGGGCCTTGGGCTCCTCGAAGGTGCCGGGCAGCGAGATGCCGATGTCGGCGTGCTTGGACTCGCCGGGGCCGTTGACCACGCAGCCCATCACCGCGACCTTCAGCTCCTCCACGCCCGCGTACCGGTCCTTCCACACCGGCATCCGGTCGCGGATGTAGGCCTGGATCTGCTCCGCCATCTCCTGGAAGAACGTGGAGGTGGTGCGCCCGCAGCCGGGGCACGCGGTCACCAGCGGGAGGAAGCTCCGCAGCCCGAGGGACTGGAGGATGAGCTGGGCCACCCGCACCTCCTCGGTGCGGTCCCCGTTGGGCTTGGGGGTCAGCGACACGCGGATGGTGTCGCCGATGCCCTCCTGGAGCAGGATCGCGAGGCCGGCGGTGCTGGCCACGATGCCCTTGGCGCCCATGCCGGCCTCGGTGAGGCCGAGGTGCAGCGGGTAGTCCGAGCGCGGGGCGAGCTTGCGGTACACGTCCACCAGGTCCTGCACGCCCGAGACCTTCGCGGACAGGATGATGCGGTCGTGCCCGAGGCCGGTCTGCTCGGCCAGCTCGGCGGACCGGATCGCGCTCTCCACCATCGCGTTCATGGTGACGTCGCGCGCGTCCAGCGGCTGGGCGCTCCGGGCGTTGGCGTCCATCATCTCGGTGAGCAGGTTCTGGTCGAGGCTGCCCCAGTTCACCCCGATGCGCACCGGCTTGCCCTGGTCGATCGCCACCTGCACGATCGCGCGGAAGTTGTCGTCGTGGTGCTTGCCCCCCACGTTGCCGGGGTTGATGCGGTACTTGGCCAGGGCCTTCGCGCACGCCGGGTACTTGGTGAGGAGCACGTGCCCGTTGTAGTGGAAGTCCCCGATCACCGGGACCTGGACCTGCTCGACGATCTCGGGGACGGCGCGCGCGGCGGCTTCGGTGTTGACGGTGACCCGCACCAGCTCGCTGCCCGCGGCGTGGAGCGCGTTGACCTGGGCCACCGTCGCCGCCACGTCGGCGGTGTCGGTGTTGGTCATCGACTGCACCACGATGGGGCGGCGGCCGCCCACCGTCACTCCACCCACGTCGACCGCCACCGTCTTCCGTCGCTCGGGCGCGCTCATGGCGTGGAGGCCATGATACCACCCCATCCCCGAGGAGTATCATGACGGCCATGTCGCGCTCCGCCGCCGCGGCCGTCGCTCAGGTGGTCGCCTCGTTCGAGGTCGGCGGGCCCGCGCTCGATGCCATCGCCCGCGACTTCAGCGCCCAGATCGTCCGGGGGCTGGCCGGCGAGGGCGGCTCCCTCAAGATGCTGCGCACCTTTACGCGGCAGCCCACCGGCGCCGAGCGCGGGCGCATCGTGGTCGTGGACTGGGGCGGCACCAAGGCGCGGGCGAGCCTGGTGGACCTGGCCGGCGGCGGCGTGGCCCACACCGTCGCCGAGGAGTCGTTCACCTTCCCGGACGATCTCAAGCGCGGGGCGCCCGAGCCCGTCTTCGACCTGATCGCGGGCACGGTGGCGCGGGTGGCCGCGGCCCAGGGCGTGTCGGCGGCCCCGCTGGCCTTCGTCTACTCCTATCCGGCGCGGCTCGAGCGCATCGACCGTGCGGTGGCCCTGGCCTCCACCAAGGGCTGGCGCCTCGAAGGGCTGGTCGGGCAGGACGTGGCGGGCCTGCTCACCGCCGCGCTCCGGCGCGCCGGCCTGCCCGGCATCCGCGTGGTCGCGGTGGCCAACGACACGGTGGCGGCGCTCGTCCTCCTGAGCTACCGCAAGCGGGGGACTCCACGGAGCGAGGAGCCGGCGCTCGCCGACATCGGGCTCATCCTCGGCACCGGGACCAACCAGGCCGCGGACCTGGGCCCGGACGGCATCCGGAACCTGGAGTCGGGCAACTTCGACGGGGTGGCGTGCGTCGAGACCCCGTACGACGCCGCCCTCGACCGCGAGCTGGACGAGCCGCCGCCGGGCGCGCAGCGGCTCGAGAAGATGGTCTCCGGTCACTATCTCGGCGAGATCGTGCGCCGCGTCCTCGTGGACCTGGCCCGGCGGACGGACGCCTTCCAGTGGAAGGCGGCCCCGGTGATCGACACGCCGTTCGCGCTCGACAGCGAGTACCTCTCCCGCATCGCGGCCGACGGCACGCCCGACCTGTCGGAGGTGGACGCGCTGCTCCGCTCGCTGGACGTCGCGGCCACCGGCCCCGAGCGCCAGGGCGTGCGGGCGCTGACCGGGGCCGTTGCGCGCCGCGCCGCGCGGCTGGTGGCCGCCGCGCTGCTCGGGACCCTGCGCCACCTCGATCCGGAGCTCGCGCGTCCCCGGAGCATCGCGGTGGACGGCAGCCTCTGGGGCGGGTATCCCGGGTTCGAGGGCCTGGTGCGCGAGACCTTCCGGGAGGTGGCCGGGCCCGACCGCGCCGCGCGCATCGAGACCACGTTCGTGAAGGATTCCACCAGCGCGGGGGCGGCCGTCATCGCGGCCGTGGCCGCGGGGCAAAGGAGCGAGTGATGCAGCTGGGCATGGTCGGGCTGGGGCGCATGGGCGCCAACATGGTGCGGCGACTGCGGAAGGACGGACACGACTGCGTGGTCTACGACGTGCACGCGGCCGCGGTCTCCGCGCTCGAGAAGGAGGGCGCCACCGGGGCCACGTCGCCGGTCGCCTTCGTGAAGGCGCTGGCCCCCCCGCGCGCGGTGTGGCTCATGGTCCCCGCCGGGGTGGTGGACGCGACGCTCGACGATCTGGTCCCGCTGCTCGAGCCCGACGACGTGGTGATCGACGGCGGCAACTCGCACTACCACGACGACATCCGGCGCGCCGCCATGCTGCGGGAGCGGCGCCTGCACTACGTCGACGTGGGAACCAGCGGCGGGGTGTGGGGGCTCGAGCGCGGGTATTGCCTGATGATCGGCGGCGAGGAGGCCACGGTGCGCCGCCTCGATCCGATCTTCAAGTCGCTCGCGCCCGGGATGGGATCGGTCCCGCGCACCCCGGGGCGCGAGACGCTGGGGGGCACCGCCGAGCACGGGTACCTGCATTGCGGGCCCGCGGGCGCCGGCCACTTCGTGAAGATGGTGCACAACGGCATCGAGTACGGGCTGATGGCCGCCTACGCGGAGGGGTTCAACATCCTGCGCCACGCCAACGTGGGCGCGAGCGGGCACGCCAGCGACGCGGAGACCACCCCGCTGCGCCACCCCGAGCACTACCGCTACGACCTCCCGCTGCGCGACATCGCGGAGGTGTGGCGGCGCGGCAGCGTGATCGCCTCCTGGCTGCTCGACCTCACGGCCAGCGCGCTGGTCAAGAGCGGCGACCTCGCCACGTTCTCCGGCCGGGTCTCGGACTCGGGGGAGGGGCGCTGGACGGTGCAGGCCGCCATCGAGTCGGGCGCGCCGGCCCCGGTGCTGAGCGCGGCCCTGTACGAGCGCTTCACCTCGCGCGGGGAGTCCGACTTCGCGCACCGGCTGCTCTCCGCGCTGCGGTTCGAGTTCGGGGGCCACCACGAGAAGCCGCCGGACGGCGGCGGGGCGCGCGCGTGAGCCCGGCCGCCCGCGCGGAGGTGGCGTTCCTGGTCGACGTGGACAACACGCTGCTCGACAACGACCGCGTGACCGCCGACCTGCGCCGCTACCTCGACCAGACGGTGGGGGCCGAGCGGCGGGCGCGCTACTGGGCCCACTTCGAGAGCCTGCGCAAGGAGCTGGGCTACGCGGACTACCTGGGCGCGCTGCAGCGCTATCGCCTGGAGTTCCCGCGCGATCCGCACCTGCTGAACGCGTCCGCGTTCCTCATCGACTACCCGTTCGCCAACCGCCTCTACCCGGGATCGCTCGACGTGCTCGAGCGCTTCCGCGGCTGGGGGCCCACCGTGATCCTCTCGGACGGCGACGTCGTCTTCCAGCCCCGCAAGATCCAGCGGTCCGGGCTGGCGGAGGCGGTGGACGGCGTCCTGATCTACGTGCACAAGGAGCGGGAGCTCGACGACGTCGAGCAGCGATACCCCGCCGACCACTACGTCCTGGTGGACGACAAGCTCCGCATCCTGACCGCGGTGAAGCGCGCGTGGGGCGCCCGGGTGACCACCGTGTTCCCCCGGCAGGGCCACTACGCCCGCGATCCGGAGATCCTCGCCACCAATCCGGCCGCCGACCTCACCGTCGAGCACATCGGCGACCTCGTCGAATACGACCTCTCCGCCCTGCGGGCCCGCGCCGGCGCGGGCGCCGCGGCGGCGCCGGGTCATCGGAGATGAGCCCATGGCGATGTCGGCCGATCAGATCCACCGCCTCGATGCGTACTGGCGCGCCGCGAACTACCTGACCGTCGGCCAGATCTACCTGCAGGACAACCCGCTGCTGCGGGAGCCCCTGCGCCCCGAGCACATCAAGCCGCGCCTGCTGGGCCACTGGGGCACCTCCCCGGGGCTCTCCTTCATCTACGCGCACCTGAACCGGCTCATCGTCGAGCAGGACGCGAACGTGATCTACCTGGCCGGGCCGGGCCACGGGGGGCCCGCGATCGTCGCCAACGTGTATCTCGAGGGCACGTACTCCGAGATCTACCCGGAGGTGTCGCCGGACGTCGCGGGCCTGCGGCGGCTCTTCCGCCAGTTCTCGACGCCCGGCGGGATCCCGAGCCACGTGAGCGTGCCGACGCCGGGGTCGATCCACGAGGGCGGCGAGCTGGGCTACGTGCTCGTGCACGCCTTCGGGGCCGCCTTCGACAACCCGGGCCTGATCGTGGCCGCGGTGGTGGGCGACGGCGAGGCCGAGACGGGCCCGCTCGCGACCAGCTGGACCGGCATCGACTTCCTGAATCCGGCGCGGGACGGCGCGGTGCTGCCGATCCTGCACCTGAACGGCTACAAGATCGGCGGGCCCACCCTGACCGGGCGCTCCGACGACGGCGCGGTCGAGGGCATGCTGCGCGGGCTCGGCTGGGAGCCCCACCTGGTCGCGGGCCACGACCCGCTCGCGGTGCATCCGCGGTTCGCCCAGGTCCTGGACGAGTGCTACGCGCGCATCCGCGCCATCCAGGTTGAAGCCCGGCGGCCGGGCGCGGGGCCGGCGGGCGCGACCCGGCCCCGCTGGCCGATGATCGTGCTGCGCACGCCCAAGGGGTGGACGGGACCGAAGACGGTGGACGGCGAGCCGGTGGAGGGCACCTTCCGCTCGCATCAGGTGCCGGTCGACCGGGTGCGCGACGACCCCGGCCACCTCGCGATCCTCGAGGAGTGGATGCGGAGCTACCGCCCGGAGGAGCTGTTCGACGAGGGCGGGCGGTTCCGTCCCGAGCTGGCCGCGCTGGCGCCGAAGGGCGAGCGCCGGATGGGCGCGAACCCGCACGCCAACGGCGGGCGCCTGCTGCGCGCGCTGGACCTGCCGGACTGGACGGACTACGCGCTGCCGGTACCGCGTCCCGCCACCGAGCTCCACGAGTCCACCCGCCAGCTCGGGATGTTCATGCGCGACATCTTCATCCGCAACAAGGAGGCGGCGAACTTCCGGCTCTTCTGCCCCGACGAGACGCGCTCGAACCGGCTCGGCAACGTGTTCGAGGTGGAGCGCCGCTGCTCGATGCTGCCGGTGCTGCCCTCGGACGACCGGGTCGGTCCCGACGGGCGGGTGATGGAGATCCTGAGCGAGCACTGCTGTCAGGGCTGGCTCGAGGGCTACCTCCTCACCGGCCGCCACGGCCTCTTCGCCAGCTACGAGGCCTTCGCGATGGTGTCGGCCTCGATGACCGTGCAGCACGCGAAGTGGCTGCAGGAGGCGGACCGGCTCCGGTGGCGCGCGCCGGTGTCGTCGCTGAACATCCTGCTCAGCTCCACCGCGTGGCGCCAGGACCACAACGGCTTCAGCCATCAGGGCCCGGGGCTGATCGACGTGGTGCTCTCGAAGAAAGGGACGGTGTCGCGCATCTACCTGCCGCCCGACGCCAACTGCCTGCTCTCGGTGGCCGACCACTGCTTCCGCAGCCGGAACTACGTGAACCTCATCGTGATCGACAAGCAGCCGCAGCTGCAGTGGCTGGACCGCGAGGCCGCGCGCGAGCACTGCGCGCGGGGCGCCTCCATCTGGCGCTGGGCGAGCAGTCCCGGCGACGGGCCGCCCGACGTGGTGATGGCCTGCGCGGGCGACGTTCCGACGCTCGAGACGGTGGCCGCGACCTGGCTCCTGCGCCATCACGCGCCCGGGCTGCGGGTGCGGGTGGTGAACGTCGTCGACCTCATGACCCTCTTCGCCCCGCGCTTTCATCCGCACGGGCTGCCGGACGAGGCCTTCGTGCCGCTGTTCACCGAGGCGGCCCCGGTGGTGTTCGCGTTCCACGGCTACCAGCGGGCGGTCCACGAGCTGATCCACGGCCGCCCGAACGCGGAGCGCTTCCACGTCCGCGGCTTCAACGAGGAGGGCACCACCACCACCCCGTTCGACATGGTGGTGCGCAACGGGATGAGCCGCTACCACCTCTGTCTGGAGGCCCTGCGCCGGACCGAAGCCCGCGGGCAGCGCGAGGGCGCGCGCCTCGCCGAGCTGTGCCGGGCCATGCTCGAGCGGCACCCGGGCTACATCCGCGAGCACCTCCAGGATTTGCCGGAGGTGCGGGACTGGCGCTGGAGCGAGCCCTGATGCCGGACGCGCCGGTCCTCCTCTGCCTGAACGCGGGCTCCTCGTCGCTCAAGTTCTCGGTGTGGGATGGGGACCGCTGCCTGCTCGAGGGCGAGGTGGAGGAGATCGGGCGCCCGGGCACGTTCGCGTGGGTGGCGCCGGCGGGCGGGCCGCGGCGCCGGCTGCCCGGCCGGTGGGCCGACCACCGCGAGGCCGTCGACGGGGTCTTCTCCCTCCTCGGCGAGCATCCGCTGCCCCGGCCGGCGGGCGTGGGGCATCGGCTGGTGCACGGCGGGCTCCACCACGTGGCGCCGGAGCGCGTGAGCAAGGAGCTGCTGGACGACCTGCGCGCGCTGGTGCCGCTGGCGCCGCTGCACATGCCGAGCGGGCTCGACGGCGTGGAGGCGGTGGCCGAGCGCTTTCCCGACCTGCCGCAGGCGGTGTGCTTCGACACCGCGTTCCACCGGGACCTGCCGGAGCCGGCCTGGCGGGTGCCTTTGCCGCGCGCGCTGGTCGACGAGACCGGCCTCCGGCGGTTCGGCTTCCACGGCCTGTCGTACGAGTACGTGATGGAGACCCTGGGGCCGGCCGGAGGCGGGCGGGTGGTGATCGCGCACCTGGGCAACGGGTCGAGCCTGGCCGCGGTGCGGGACGGACGGCCCGTCGACACCAGCATGGGATTCACCCCGACCGGCGGCGTCATGATGGGCACGCGGACCGGCGATCTGGACCCCGGCGTGCTGGTCTACCTGATGCAGAAGGGCTACGACGCGGATCGGCTGGACCGGCTCGTCAACCGCGAGTCGGGCCTGCTCGGGGTCTCCGGCGCGACCGGGGACGTGAAGAGCCTCCTCGAGCGGCGGGAGGGAGACCCGCGGGCCGATCTGGCTCTCACCATGTTCTGCGGCCAGGTGCGCAAGCAGATCGGCGCGTACGCGGCGGCGCTGGGCGGCCTCGACACGCTGGTGTTCACCGGCGGCATCGGGGAGCGCGCGGCCCCCCTGCGGGCCGAGATCTGCGAGGGGCTCGGCCACCTGGGGGTGCAGATCGACCCGGCCCGGAACGCGGCCCACCAGAGCCCGGTCAGCGTGCCGGATGCGGGCTGCGCGGTGCGGATCGTGAACACGAGGGAAGACATGATGATCGCGCGGCACTGCCGCGCGGTGCTGTTCGAGGGACGGAAGGAGACGCGGTGATCAGCCAGAGCGAGGCGTGGGCGGCGTTGCAGAAGCATCACGAGCAGGTGCGGAACGTGCATCTCCGCGCCCTGTTCGCGGAGGGACGGAACCGGGGGGAGCGGCTCGCGGTGGAGGCGGCCGGTCTCTACCTCGACTACTCGAAGAACCGGCTCACCGAGGAGACCCTGCGCCTGCTGCTGGCGCTGGCCGAGGCCTCCGGGCTCCGCGCGCGCATCGACGCGATGTTCGCGGGCGAGAAGATCAACGTCACCGAGCACCGCGCGGTGCTCCACGTGGCCCTGCGGGCCCCGCGGGGGCGGAAGATCCTGGTCGACGGCGTCGACGTGGTCCCGGGCGTGCACGCGGTGCTGGACCGGATGGCCGCCTTCTCCGACCGCGTGCGGTCGGGCGCGTGGACCGGCTTCACCGGCCGCCCCATCCGCAACGTGATCAACATCGGCATCGGCGGCTCGGATCTGGGGCCGGTGATGGCGTACGAGGCCCTGCGCCACTACAGCGACCGGCGGCTCACGTTCCGCTTCGTCTCCAACGTCGACGGGACGGACTTCGTGGAGGCCACGCGCCACCTCGACCCGGCCGAGACGCTCTTCATCGTGTCGTCGAAGACCTTCACCACCCAGGAGACCCTGGCCAACGCGCGCGCGGCGCGGGCGTGGAGCCTGGCCGCGCTCCGCGACGAGCGCGCGGTGGCGAAGCACTTCGTGGCGGTGTCGACCAACGCGCCCGAGGTGGCGAAGTTCGGCATCGACACCGCCAACATGTTCGAGTTCTGGGACTGGGTGGGCGGCCGCTACTCCGTCGACTCCGCGATCGGGCTCTCCCTGATGATCGCGATCGGCCCCGAGCACTTCCGCGCCCTGCTGGCCGGCATGCACGAGATGGACGAGCACTTCCGCACCGCGCCCTTCGAGGCGAACCTGCCGGTGCTGCTGGGCCTGATCGGGATCTGGTACGTGAACTTCTTCGGCGCCGAGAGCCACGTGGTGCTGCCCTACAGCCAGTACCTGGCCCGGCTGCCGTTCTATCTCCAGCAGCTGGACATGGAGTCCAACGGCAAGTCGGTGGGCCTCGACGGCCGGCGCGTGGACTACCAGACCGGCCCGGTCATCTGGGGCACCCACGGCACCAACGGCCAGCACGCCTACTTCCAGCTGCTGCACCAGGGCACCCGGCTCGTCCCGGCCGACTTCATCGGCTTCGCCCGCACCGCGAACCCGCTCGACCGGCACCAGGACCTGCTCACCGCCAACCTGATCGCCCAGACCGAGGCGCTCGCCTTCGGCAAGACCGCCGCCGAGGTGGCCGCCGAGGGCGTGCCCGCCGCGCAGGTGCCGCACCGGACCTTCGAGGGCAATCGCCCCAGCAACACGATCCTGGCGGAGGCGCTCACCCCGGCGACGCTGGGCCGCCTGGTCGCGCTCTACGAGCACAAGGTGTTCGTGCAGGGCACCATCTGGGGCATCAACTCCTTCGACCAGTGGGGCGTGGAGCTGGGCAAGGCGCTGGCCGGCCGCATCGTGCCGGAGCTGGAGGCGCCCGGCGAGCCGCGGCTGGACCACGACAGCTCCACCAACGCGCTGATCCGTCGCTACCGCCGCCTGCGCGCGCCCGGCGCCTGATCGCTCGCGGACGGCCCCGGCCGCGACCGATCTTGCGGAGGCGCGGGCGCTGTGCCACGATCCGCCCGGCTTCGCAGCCGGTGGCTCGCCCCCAACGCGGAGAGGAGATCATCATGCGCGCACGTGACGTCACGCTCCCCGTTCTCTCGCTCCTGCTCGCGGCCCTCCTGGGTCCGCTCGCGTCCTCGGCTCGCGCCGATCTCATGATCATCGGCCTCGACGAGAAGGTCAGCTTCGACGCGGAGGGCAACCGCGCCTTCACGGCGCCGGGCAAGGACGCGATCGTGGTGGTGGACATCACCAACCGCGAGTCTCCGCGGATCGTGGCGACCTTCCCCCTGATGAACTCCATCTTCGGGCCGCCCACCAACCTGGCCATCACCCCGGACGAGCGCGTCGCGGTGGTGGCCAACTCGGTGACGTGGGTGCAGGACGGCTCGGCGTGGAAGCCGGCCCCCGACAACAAGCTCTACGTCTTCGACCTCAAGGCGAATCCGCCCGCGCAGGTGGGCGTCGTGGAAGTCGGCAAGCAGCCGTCGGGGATGGCGATCAGCAAGGGGGGCGACCTGCTCCTGGTGGCCAACCGCGCCGACAAGTCGGTCAGCGTGCTCACCATCCGGGGAACCGACGTGAAGCTGGTGGACACGGTGCCGATGGCCGACGAGGTGGCCTCGGTGGCCATCGCGCCCGACGGCAAGCGCGCGCTGGTGACCAAGTTCCCGGGCCACAAGATCGCCCTGCTCGAGATCGCGGGCCAGAAGGTGACCTACAACAAGTGGGACATGCCGGTGGGACAGTGGCCGTACAACATCGGCATCACGCCCAACGGGCGCATCGGGATCTCGGCCGACAACGGCGCCTCCGGCTCCCCGGACGGCCACGTCGACACCGTCAGCGTCATCGACATGGAGGCCAACCCGGTCCGGGTGATCGACCGGGTCGCGATCGGCGACGCGCCGGAGGGCTTCGTCATCAGTCCGACCGGCGATCTGGCGGTGGCGGTGCTGCTCGGCGGCGGGGCCGTCGCCAAGGCGCCCAACAGCTGGTTCTGGAAGCGCAACGGCGACCTCGCGCTTCTCAAGATCGACGGCAAGAAGGTCACCAAGGTGGGCGAGCTCCCGGTCGGGGGCCTGCCGGAGGGCGCGGTGTTCAGCCCCGACGGCAAGTATCTCTACGTGGGCAACTATCTCGATCGCAACGTCTCGATCCTGAAGGTCGACGGCACCCGCGTCACCGATACCGGCAAGAAGCTCACGCTGCCCGGCCAGCCCGCTTCGATGCGCGGAACGAATCCCTAGGAAGCGCGCCATGGACCTCTCGCGGCGTGGATTCATCAAGCTCTCCGCCGGCGCCCCGGCCCCGCTCGGCTTCAACCCCGCCGACGCCTCGCTCAGGTACGAGCTGGTGATCGCCAACGGCGACGTGCTCGACCCGGTGCAGAGGAAGCGCGCTAGGCGCGACGTGGGCATCCGCTTCGGGCAGATCGCGGCACCGCGGGGGCCCGGGGCAGGGAGCGATCCCCGCGCCGTGCTATCCTTGGGCTCGCTTCGCCGCCGGACGGACGCGCCCGCCGTGCGAGAGTGGCGGAACTGGCAGACGCGCTGGACTTAGGATCCAGAGGGGCAACCCGTGGGGGTTCAACTCCCCCCTCTCGCACCATCCTTCCTTCCGGCTCGAGGCTTGCCATGAGCATCAGGGGCATCGATCACTGGGTCATCGTCGTCGCCGACGTCCCCCGCACCCTGGCCTTCTACGAGCGGCTCGGGCTGCCCATCGCCTGGGAGAAGCGGCCGGGGCGCCCGGACATGCCGACGATCCGGATCGGGGAGGCCCAGAAGATCAACGTCCACGCGAGGGACTGGCCGGACGCGGCCGGATACCTCGGGGCGAGGCGGCCGTTCGTGGGGGGCGCCGACTTCTGCCTGGAATGGGAGGGGACGGTGCCGGAGGTCCTCGATCACCTGAAGCGGGCGGGAATCACCCCCGAGGTGGGCCCCTCCCCGCGGACGTGCGCCCGCGGGCCGGCCACCAGCGTCTACTTCCGCGACCCCGACGACAACCTGGTGGAGCTCACCGTTTACCCGTCCGCCTGACCCCCGGCGCCCCGGGCAGTGTCCGGCAAGTGGTTGTTTTGTTGACGCTGCGGCCGGATGGTGTAGGATGCGTCTCTGGCCCGCGGGCCGCGCGACATCCAGCAGCACGACTTCCACACTGTGAGGGCCGATCGTGAGGGCGAAGCAGCCATGAAAGTCGCCGTCGAGGAGCTGGGGGCCTGCAAGCGCCGCCTGCAGGTGGAGGAGACGCCGGAGGTCGTGACCCGAGCCTGGGAGCAGGCCTTCGGCCGCGTGCAGCGCGAGGCCAAGCTGCCCGGCTTCCGCAAGGGCAAGGTGCCGCGGAGCATGATCAAGCTGCACTTCGCCGACGACGTCCGGCAGGAGGTGGCCCGGCAGCTCATCCCGGACGTCTACCGGCAGGCGCTGGCCGAGACCCGCATCGAGCCGGTGGAGGAGCCGGACCTCCAGGAGGTCACCCTCGAGGAGAACGCGGCGCTCAAGTTCGCGGCGGTGGTCGAGGTGAAGCCGGCGATCACCCCGGGGGCCTATACCGGGCTCGCGATCGAGCACACCCCGAAGCCGTTCGAGGAGCGCGAGGTGGACGAGGCGCTCGCCGCTCTCCAGGAGCAGCACGCGGAGTATCGGGCGGTGGAGCGGCCGGCCGATCCCGGCGACCTGGTGATCGTCGACTACACCCTGACCCCGGAGGGCATGGAGCCCAGCTCGCAGACCGGCTACGGCTTCGTGATCGGCGGGGGCGGGGTCCTGCCCGAGATCGACCAGGCGGTGGTGGGCCTGAGCGCGGGCGGCTCACGCCAGATCCGCGTCCGCTTCGCGGACGACCACCGCAACGAGGCGCTGCGCGGCAAGTCGGCGGAGGCGTCGGTGACCGTCACCGAGGTGAAGGAGAAGGTGCTGCCCGCGCTGGACGACGAGTTCGCCAAGAGCGTGGGGGGGGACTTCGAGACCCTCGACGCGCTGCGGGAGGAGATCCGCAAGGGGCTCCAGGCGCGGCGCGAGGCGGAGAACCGGCGCGCGCTCGAGAACGCGGTTCTCGACGCGGTCCTCGCCGGGCACAGCTTCGAGATTCCCGAGGCGCTGGTGCTCCGGCAGGTCGGTCATCAGATCGAGCACGCGCGCGATCACATGCGGCGGCAGGGGATCGATCCCGACCGGGTGCCGTGGGACTACAAGAAGCTGCTGGAGGACCTGAGGCCGGGCGCGGAGAAGGCGGTGAAACGAGCGCTCCTCATCGAGGCCATCGCGGACAAGGAAGGCCTGCGGGCCACCGACGCGGAGGTCGACGCGGAGGTGGAGCGGATCGCCCAGGCCACCCAGCGGCCCGGACCCGCGGTCCGACGCATGCTGGAGCAGAGCGGGGAGCTCGAGGGCATTCGCCACACTCTCGGCGAGCGCAAGACCATCGACTTCCTCATCGAAAAGAATCCGGTAAAGAGCGCCTGAGGTACACTACGGTCATGGCAAGGAGGCGCCCGATGGGATTGGTCCCGATGGTGGTCGAGCAGACTCCGCGCGGCGAGCGCGCGTTCGATATCTTCTCCCGGCTCCTGAAAGAACGGATCATCTTCCTCCCGACGTACATCGAGGACGAGATCGCGAACCTGGTCATCGCCCAGATGCTGTTCCTGGAGGCGGAGGACCCGGACAAGGACATCCACCTCTATATCAACTCGCCCGGCGGGTCGGTCACCGCGGGCATGGCCATCTACGACACCATGCAGTACGTGAAGCCGGCCATCTCCACCATCTGCATGGGGCAGGCCGCCTCGATGGGCGCCCTGCTCCTGTGCGCGGGCGCCAAGGGCAAGCGCTTCGCGCTGCCGCACGCGCGCATCATGATCCACCAGCCGCTCGGCGGGGTGCAGGGGCAGGCCACCGACATCGACATCCAGGCCCGGGAGATCCTCCGGATGCGGGAGGAGCTGAACCGCATCCTGGTCCACCACACCGGGCAGGACATGGCGAAGATCCAGCGGGACACCGACCGCGACTTCTTCATGACCGCGGAGCAGGCGAAGGAGTACCGGATCGTGGACGAGGTCATCGCGTCGAAGCCGACCACCCGGCCCGTTCCCGAAGTGGTCGTCACCCCCAAGTAGAGGACCCATGGCCCGGACCCGCGAAGGCGGCGCCGCGCTCAAGTGCTCGTTCTGCGGCAAGAGCCAGAACGACGTCCGCAAGCTCATCGCCGGCCCCACCGTCTACATCTGCGACGAGTGCATCGAGCTCTGCAACGACATCATCGCGGAGGAGTGGGAGGAGGAGAAGAGCCGGGAGCTGCGGAGCCTCCCCAAGCCGGCCGAGATCAAGAACGTCCTCGACCAGTACGTGGTCGGGCAGGAGCGGGCCAAGAAGATCCTCGCGGTCGCGGTGCACAACCACTACAAGCGCATCGAGGCCGGCTCCGAGGTCGGCGACGTCGAGCTGCAGAAGGCCAACATCCTCCTGATCGGCCCCACCGGCTCCGGCAAGACCCTGCTGGCCCAGACCCTCGCCAAGATGCTCCACGTGCCGTTCACCATCGCGGACGCGACCACGCTGACCGAGGCGGGCTACGTCGGCGAGGACGTGGAGAACATCATCCTCCGGCTGCTCCAGGCCGCCGACTACGACGTGGAGCGGGCCCAGCGCGGCATCGTCTACATCGACGAGATCGACAAGATCGCGCGCAAGTCCGAGAACCCGTCGATCACCCGCGACGTGTCGGGCGAGGGCGTGCAGCAGGCCCTGCTCAAGATCCTGGAGGGCACGGTGGCCAACGTGCCGCCGCAGGGCGGCCGCAAGCACCCGCACCAGGAGTTCATCCAGGTCGACACCACCAACGTGCTCTTCATCTGCGGCGGGGCCTTCGTGGGCGTGGACAAGATCGTGGAGGGCCGGGTGGGGCGCACCGGGATCGGCTTCGGGGCCGAGATCAAGAGCCGCGAGGACCGCCGGGTGGGCGACCTGCTGGCCCTGATCCAGCCGGAGGACCTGCTCAAGTACGGCCTCATCCCCGAGTTCGTGGGCCGGCTGCCGGTCGTGGCCACGCTGCACGACCTCGACGAGGGCGCGCTGGTGCGGATCCTGCGCGAGCCCAAGAACGCGATCATCAAGCAGTACCAGAAGTACTTCGAGCTCGAGAAGGTGCGGCTGAAGTTCACCGACGACGCGGTCGCCGCGGTGGCGCGCGAGGCCATGAAGCGCGGCACCGGGGCGCGCGGCCTGCGCGCGGTGCTGGAGGAGGTCATGCTCGAGGTGATGTACGAGCTGCCCTCGCTGCCCGGGTTGAAGGAGTGCATCATCACCCGGGAGGTCATCCTCAACAAGGACCGCCCGATCCTCATCTCCGAGCAGAAGGAGCAGTCCGCCTAGTCGCGCTCTCCCCGCCGGGGGAGGGCAGGGTGAGGGGTTCCCCGTGCCGGGCACGCTGTACGTCGTCGCCACCCCGCTCGGCAATCTCGATGACATCACCCTCCGCGCCCTCCGCGTCCTGAAGGAGGTGGCCCTGGTCGCCTGCGAGGACACCCGGCGCACCCGCATCCTCCTCGCCCACTTCGGCATCCACGTCCCGGTCACCAGCTACTTCGAGCACAACAAGCTCCGGAAGGGCGCGCGCCTGCTCCAGACGCTGCAGGCCGGCCAGTCGGTGGCGCTGGTGACCGACGCGGGCACTCCCGGCATCTCGGACCCCGGCTTCCTCCTGGTGCGCCAGGCCCGCGAGGCCGGCGTGAGGGTCGTGCCGGTGCCCGGGCCCTCCGCGGTGGTGGCCGCGCTGTCCGCGGCCGGCCTGCCCGCGGACCGGTTCGTGTTCGACGGCTTCCTGCCCGTCAAGCCCGGCCGGCGCATCCATCGTCTGGAGGCTCTCCGGGACCTCGAGATGACGGTGGTCTGCTACGAATCGCCGCATCGCATCCTCGCCACCCTCGACGCGGTGGGTCAGGTGTGGGGTGACCGGGAGATCGTGGTGGCGCGCGAGCTCACCAAGCAGTTCGAGGAGATCGCGCGGGGGCCGGCCGCGCGCCTGCGGGTTCACTTCGAGGCGGCGGGGCCCCGGGGCGAGTTCACCCTGGTCCTGCCCTCGCCACGTTTCGAGCCCGGCGGCCCGACACCGATGGTAAAGTGAGCGCCATGATCAAGCGCGGGCTCGCGGTGCTGGCGGCGATCGTCTCCCTCGGTCTCGGCGCGGCCCCCGCCTCGGCGGAGTGGTTCGCGGACGTCTTCGCGGGGTTAAGCTTCACCCGCGACCACGACGTCAAGATCCACGACTTCGGCATCGGGACCGGCACCTACGAGGACGTGGAGTTCGATCGCTCGCTGGCGTGGGGCGGGCGCGCCGGGCGCTACTTCGATTCGCTGCCGTTCCTGGGCCTGGCCGTCGACTTCTTCCGCTACAACCCGGACATCGGCGGCCAGTCGGTGCAGCTGCGGGGCTGCTTCTTCCCGGGCGGCAGCTGCGGCAGCGGCAGCGGCGGCACCGGGCGGTTCGACGTCGAGGTCACCGCGCTCTCGGTGGACCTGATGCTGCGCCTGCCGCTGCTCAAGAGCGACGATGCCCCGTGGGGGCGGCTGCAGCCCTACGTGGCGGTGGGGCCGCCGCTCTACATCACCAACGTCACCCCGCGCAACACCCGCAACTTCCGTAACCACGACGACGACACCGATCTCTCCGTCGGCTACAAGCTGGCGGGCGGGGTGGCGTTTCAGATCTTCAAGAACCTGGCCCTGTTCGGCGAGTATCGCTTCACCCACGTGTCGCCCGAGGTCGAGCTCCGGGACGCCAACATCGGCCGCACCACCCTGCGGACCGACCTCGACACCCACTCCGCGCTGATCGGTCTCTCGGCCCGCTGGTAGCGCGCGCGGGCGGCATCGCCCGCGCCGCCGACGGACCCCCGCGGGTCGCCCACGGGTCGGCCGGTCGCCCGCGGTCGGAGCAAGGGGGAGGTTCTCCCGGACGCCCCTCGGCGTATCCCGTATACTAAGGGGCCATGTTGATTGCCAAGGCGCTCACGATCGCCGGCTCCGACTCCGGCGGGGGAGCGGGCATCCAGGCGGATCTCAAGACGTTCTCGGCGTTCCGCGTGTTCGGCATGTCCGTGATCACCGCGGTGACGGCGCAGAATTCTCTCGGAGTCCAGGGCGTCGAGAACCTGCCGTCCGCCTTCGTGGCCCGGCAGCTGCGCTCGGTGCTGGACGACTTCGGCGCCGACGCGGCCAAGTGCGGGATGCTCTCGACCGCGCCCATCATCGAGGCGGTGGCGGACACGCTCGCCGGGCACCGGCTGGAGAAGCTGGTGGTGGATCCGGTGATGGTGGCCAAGTCCGGCGACCCCCTGCTGCAGGCCGACGCGCGGGCCGCGCTCGCGGATCGCATCCTGCCGCTGGCGATGGTGGTGACGCCGAACCTGCCCGAGGCCGAGGTGCTGGCCGGCATGCGGGTGGCCGAGCCGGAGGACATGGAAGAGGCGGCGCGCCGCATCCACCGGATGGGGCCGCGCTACGTGCTGATCAAGGGCGGCCATCTCAAGGGTGACGCCACCGATCTGCTGTGGAACGGCAGGGAGTTCACCCGCTTCACCGCGCCGCGGGTCGATTCGACCAACACCCACGGCACCGGCTGCACCTTCTCGGCCGCCATCGCGGCCGGCCTCGCGCGCGGGCAGGCGCTCGGGGACGCGATCCGGGCCGCCAAGGCCTACGTGACGATGGCCATCCGCGAGGGATTCAAGGCCGGGCGCGGGGTGGGCCAGCTCCGTCACTTCGTGACCGACTGGTGATGGCCGACTCCGACCCGATCGCGGACACGCCGGGGGACGACGATGCGGGCAAGATGTCGTTCTTCGAGCACCTCAGCGAGCTCCGCACCCGCATCATCTGGAGCCTGATCCCCGCCGGCGTCGGCCTCGGCATCGCGCTGTACTTCACGAACAACGTGATGCGGTTCCTCTCGGGGCACCTGAAGACCGAGCTGGTCTTCACCACGCCCACCGAGGCCTTCTGGACCTACATGAAGGTGGCGATGATCCTCGGCATCTTCATCGCCATGCCGGTCATCCTGTGGAACGTGTGGGCCTTCGTGGCCCCCGGCCTCCACAAGCACGAGCGCAAGTACGCGGCCCCCTTCGTGATCGTGGGCTCGCTGCTCTTCATCGGGGGCGGCGCCTTCGCCCTGTTCGTGATCATCCCGTTCGCGGTGAACTTCCTGGTGACCTTCGGGCAGGATCAGGGCCTCAAGCCCATGATCACGATCTCGAGCTACATCGACTTCATCATCAAGTTCACGCTCGCGTTCGGGGTGGTGTTCGAGCTGCCGGTGGTGATCACCCTGCTCTCCATGCTGGGCCTGGTGACACCCCAGTTCCTCTCCAAGAACCGCAAGTACGCGATCCTGATCAACTTCATCATCGCGGCCATCCTGACCCCGACCCCCGACATCGTGAACCAGAGCCTGATGGCGGGGCCGCTCTGCATCCTCTACGAGCTGGGCATCATCTCCGCGCGAATCTTCGGACGGAAGCCGAGGCCCGCGCTCTCGCAAGACCCGGCGAGATGAGCCCGCTCGAGTTCGGCTCCCTCGAGCTGCCGGAGGCGGTGCGGCGCGGCATCCGGGACGCAGGCTTCGTCACCGCGACCCCCATCCAGGAGGCGGCCCTGCCGCTGGCCCTGCGGGGCAAGGACGTCGCGGGCCAGTCCCAGACCGGCACCGGAAAGACCGCCGCGTTCCTCATCGCCGCGTTCACCCGCTGCCTCACCCATCCCGCCCCGCCGCGGGCGGGGGTCACCTCGCCGCGCGTGCTCATCATCGCGCCCACCCGGGAGCTGGTGGTGCAGATCGAGGCCGACGCGCGCCTGCTGGGGGCCCACACCGGGCTCACGATCCTCGCGGTGTACGGCGGCATCGACTACAACAAGCAGCGGGATGCCCTGCGCGAGGGCTGCGACATCCTCATCGGCACGCCGGGCCGGCTCATCGACTACCTCAAGCAGCACATCTGGTCCCCGGGCCGCGTCGAGGTGCTGGTCATCGACGAGGCGGACCGGATGTTCGACATGGGCTTCATCGCCGACCTGCGATTCATCCTGCGGCGGCTGCCGAAGCCCGAGAAGCGGCAGTCGTTCCTCTTCTCGGCGACCCTGTCGTTCCGGGTGATGGAGCTGACCTGGGAGTTCATGAACAATCCCTCCCAGATCACCATCACCCCCCAGCAGAAGACGGCCGAGAAGGCGGAGCAGGTGCTCTACCACGTGGGCCGCGAGGAGAAGTTCAACCTGCTGCTCGGCCTGCTGCGCCGCGAAGGGGGCAGTCGCATCCTCATCTTCACCAACACCCGCGAGGAGGCGCGCCGGCTCGAGGACCGCCTGGGCCGCAACGGCTGGGAGGCGCGGGCGCTCACCGGCGACGTGGACCAGAAGAAGCGACTCCGGATCCTGAACGACTTCAAGGACGGCAAGCTGCCGATCCTGGTCGCCACCGACGTCGCCTCGCGCGGCCTGCACATCGAGGGCGTCAGCCACGTGGTGAACTGGGATCTTCCGCAGGATGCGGAGGACTACGTGCACCGCATCGGGCGCACCGCGCGAGCGGGGGCGGCGGGCAAGGCCATCAGCCTGGTCGACGAGGCGGGCGCGCTCGCGCTCGAGCCCATCGAGAAGTTCATCGGCCAGAAGATCCAGGTGGACTGGGCCGACGACGATCTCTTCCTGCCCGAGATCAAGCCGACCAGCGAGGAGCGGCGCCGCTACGCGGAGGAGAAGCGACAGCGCATGGCCGCGCGCGGCGGCGGCCGCGGCGGGGCGGGCCGGCCGGGAGGCGGGGGCGGCCGGCGCGGTCAGGGCCGCGGCCCTCGCCGCTGACGACCCTTCCTTCTCCCTCTCCCTTCCGGGGAGCGCGGACATGACCCCGCCGCGGGTCGACCTCACGCTCCCGGCGGACGACCGCGCCCTCGCCGCCTCCCTCGCCACCACGTGGCGCGATCTCCTGTACCGGCCCGGTCCCGGTCTCACCTCGCCGCTCGATCCCGGGGCCTACCGCTCGAGCCTGGTGGTGATCCGCGGCGACGGCGTGGCGATCCGCGTGACATCGCGCGTGAGCCCCGCGTTCGGCGCCGACCTGAGCCGGCTCGCGCTCGAAATCATCGCGCCCGGTCGCGTCGACCGGCTGGGTGAGACGCTCGGCTCCTTCTTCGATCCCGCGCGCACCGGCACCGTCTATGTGCTGACGCCGGATCGGGGCGCCGGCGCGGCGCGTCCGCCCGAGCGGGCCGAGTGGCGCTACGACGGCCCTTCCCTCGCCGGCCGTCTGCAGCGCATCGCGCGCGTGCGGGTGCTGCGCGAGCACGGCCGCGGGGCGGAGGCCGGGTGGAGCGCGGATCGGGGGCTGGTGCTCACCACCGCCGACGGCGCGGAGTGCCTGATGCTGGCGGTGAGCGAGCCGGCCGAGGTCGCGCTCTTCCTGCCCGCTCCGGGGCTGTATCGGGCGCTGCTGGACGGCGCCGCTGCGCCACAACCCGGCGTCACGGTTCGCGATCTGCTCGGCCACGGCGACCGCGACGATGACGTGGACGTGACGGTGACGCTCCATCCTCTCTGAGGCTGGCACGGTCGCCGGATGGGGTGTACGGTGGCCGGTAGCGCACGGACCGTTGCAGACCGATCACGTCAGAATCGAAAGGAGGAGAAACCATGGCCACGAAGACCGCAACCTCCCCCGCCGGAACCAGGAGCGGGAAGGTCAAGCCGATCCCGACCGGGTATCACTCGATCACCCCGTACCTGATCGTCGACGGCGCCGCCCGCGCGATCGACTTCTATCAGCGCGCCTTCGACGCCAAGGAGATCATGCGCATCCCGGCCCCGAACGGGCGAATCGGGCACGCCGAGATCAAGATCGGCGATTCCGTCGTCATGCTGGCCGACGAGCACCCCGAGATGGAGGCACGCGCGCCCGGGCACTTCGGGGGCAGCCCGGTGAGCCTGCTGCTCTACGTCAACGACGTGGACAAGCAGTTCCGCCAGGCCCTCGACGCGGGCGCCACCGAGGTGCGCCCGGTGGCGGACCAGTTCTACGGCGATCGCTCCGGCGCGCTCAAGGATCCCTTCGGCCACACCTGGCACCTCTCCACGCACAAGGAAGATGTGAGCCTGGAAGAAATCGCCCGCCGCATGGCCTCGATGAAGCAAGAGCAGTAGGGGGTCAGGTCTTACATTCCGACATTTTCCCGGCGGGGATGGCCGCCGGGAAGTGGTCCCCCGCGTCGCATGCGGGGTCGGGATGTACGAGACGGGAGACACTTGCAGGCTCGGCGGCCGGGACGGTAGCGTCGACGAATGGCGCGACCGCTCCGGCCGTTTTTTCCCGGCGGGACCTATCACGTTACCGCGCGGGGCAACGATCGGCAGACGATCTTCGCGGACGACGCCGACTGCGCCTCGTTCCTGATCGTGCTGGCCTCCGTGGTGGCACGCTATCGAGTCGGGTGTCACGCGTACTGTCTGATGGGCAACCACTACCATCTGCTGCTCCAGACGCCGGAGGGCAACCTGTCGGCCGCCATGCGACAGCTGAACGGCGTGTACACACAGCGGTTCAATCGACGGCACGAGCGTTCCGGTCACGTCTTCCAGGGGCGGTATGGCGCTCAGCTCGTGGACGGACAGGCTTACCTGCAGGAGGTCTGTCGGTACATCGTGCTCAACCCGGTCCGCGCGGGCCTGGCGGCGCATCCCCGGCAGTGGGCGTGGAGCAGCTACCGGGCGACCGCCGGCGAGGCGCCCGCGCCGGGGTTCCTGACGGTCGACTGGCTCCGCGCCGTGACGGGAGCGGGCCGCGCGACGGGGGCCGCGGGATATGTGCGGTTCGTCGAGGCGGGTCTGCAGGCGGTTCGCGGCGAGAGCCCCACGGACCGCCCGCCCGCGGGCCCGTATCCCCCCAGCGCGGCGGTGCGGGATCACCTGGCTCGGGCCTGTCGTGCCGCCGCGCGCGATACCGAGATCCCCCGGGCCCAGCGACACGCCACCCGCCCGTCCCTGGCCGCGCTGTTCGAGGGCGTCACCACGCGCGCCGAGCGCGACGCCCGCGCGGCGAGGGCCGTCCGGGACCACGGCTATTCCATGAAGGCGGTGGGTGACTTCATCGGCCGGCACTACGTGACGGTGAGCCGGGCGGTGGCCAGATCCGAGGGGCAGACGTCGACGTCGAAAATGTCGGAATGTAAGACCTGACCCCGCCTAGAAGCGGCGGCGGCCGGCGAGGGACTTCTTGCGCAGGCGGAGGGACTTCGGGGTGATCTCGAGGAGCTCGTCCTCGCGGATCCACTCGAGCGACTGCTCGAGGTTCATGAGCCGCGGGGGGGTCAGGCGCACCGCCTCGTCCGACGTGGACGAGCGGACGTTGGTGAGCTTCTTCTCCTTGGTGATGTTCACGTCCAGGTCGTTGTCGCGGGCGTTCTCGCCCACCACCTGCCCCTCGTAGACCGGCTCGCCGGGCCCCAGGAAGAGCACGCCGCGCGGCTGCAGGTGGTCGATGGCGTACGACGTCGTCTTGCCGGGTCGGTCCGCCACCATCGCGCCGTTGGCGCGGTGCGGGATGTCGCCCTGCCACTCGGCCCAGCCGTCGAACAGGTGGTTCAGGAGCCCGGTGCCCCGCGTGTCGGTGAGGAACTCCGAGCGGTAGCCGATCAGCCCGCGCGACGGGATGCGGTACTCGAGCCGCACGCGCCCGGTCCCGTGGTTGATCATCTTCACCATCTGGCCCTTGCGCGGCCCCAGCTTCTGGGTGACCGCGCCGATGAACTCGTCCGGCACGTCCACCACCAGGTGCTCCATGGGCTCGAGGGTCTTGCCGTTCTCCTCGCGGGTGATGATCTGCGGCTTGGAGACCTCCATCTCGAAGCCCTCGCGCCGCATCATCTCGATGAGGATGGCCAGCTGCAGCTCGCCGCGCCCGGAGACCTTGAAGGTGTCCGGGGAGGCCGTCTCCTCGACCCGGAGGGCGACGTTGCTCCGCTTCTCGCGCCAGAGCCGGTCCCGCAGCTGGGTGGAGGTGACGAACTTGCCCTCCTTCCCCGCGAACGGCGACACGTTGGCCGAGAACAGCATGGACACCGTCGGCTCGTCGATGCGCATCACCGGCAGGGCCACCGGCTTCTCGGCGTCCGCGACCGTCTCGCCGATCTCGATCGACTCGATGCCCGCCACCGCCACGATGTCGCCGGCGGAGGCCTCCGGCACCTCCACCCGCTTCAGCCCCTCGTAGCCGTAGAGGACGGTGATCTTGGCGTGCTCCACCGCGCCGTCGCGGTGCGCCACCGCCACCCGGTCGTACTGGCGGATCTTGCCGTTGACGATGCGTCCGATGACGAGGCGGCCCACGTAGTCGTCCCAGTCGAGCGAGGTGGCGCGCAGCTGCAGGCCGTGGCCCTCCTCGTACTGCGGGGCCGGGATGGTGGCGAGCAGGGTGTCGAAGAGCGGGGCCAGGGTCTTGGAGTCGTCGTCCAGCGATCGCTTGGCGATGCCCTTGCGCGCGTCGGTGTAGAGGACCGGGAAGTCGAGCTGGTCCTCGGCCGCGTCCAGGTCGATGAAGAGGTCGTAGACCTCGTCCAGCACCTGCGGGGGCCGGGCGTCCTGGCGGTCGATCTTGTTGATGACCACCACCGGGGTGAGCCCCGCCTCCAGCGCCTTCTTCAGCACGAACCGGGTCTGGGGCAGGGGGCCCTCGGCCGCGTCGACCAGCAGCAGCACGCCGTCCACCAGGGTCAGCGTGCGCTCGACCTCGCCCCCGAAGTCGGCGTGGCCCGGGGTGTCCACGATGTTGATCTTCACGCCCTGGTAGTGGATGGCCGTGTTCTTGGCCATGATGGTGATGCCCTTCTCCCGCTCCAGGTCGATCGAGTCCATCACGCGCTCGGCCACGTGCTCGTTGGCCCGGAAGATGCCGGACTGCCAGAGCATGGCGTCGACCAGCGTGGTCTTGCCGTGGTCGACGTGGGCGATGATGGCCACATTTCGGATGTCGGGGCGCTGCGGCATGGGATTCACTCTACCACGGGCCCGCGACGACGGGCACATGGCCGGCGCGTTTCCGCGGACAAGGTGGCGAAGCGGCGCGCGGCTGGGGCATAATGACGCGCGTTCACCCCCGTGTTCCACCTCAAGGAGGACTCATCGGTGAAGGCTCGCCCGACCCCCATCGCGCTCGTCGCGCTCCTCGCCGCGCTGCTGATCTCCGCTCCCGGCTGGGTCACGCCGGGGCGCGCCCAGCAACCCACCCAACCCGCGCCGGCCGCGCCCAAGGCCGCGCCCGGCGCCAAGGACGCGCCCACAGGAGGCAAGAAAGTGAAGCAGACCGCGGTCATCACCATGGAGAAGGGCGGCGAGATCAAGATCGAGTTCTTCCCCGAGGACGCGCCCAAGACGGTGGAGAACTTCGTGACCCTGGCCAAGAAGGGTTTCTACGACGGGGTGACGTTCCACCGGGTGGAGCCGAACTTCGTGGTGCAGGGCGGCGACCCGAAGGGCAACGGCACCGGCGGCCCCGGCTACACCATCAAGGACGAGTTCAACAAGCAGAAGCACGTGCGCGGCGTGGTGGCGATGGCCCGCACCCAGGCCCCGAACTCGGCGGGCAGCCAGTTCTACATCACGCTCGCCCCCGCCCACTTCCTCGACGGCCAGTACACCGTCTTCGGCCGCGTCACCTCCGGCATGGACGTGGTCGACAAGATCCGGGTGGGCGACAAGATGAAGTCGGTCCGGATCATCGAGGTCGCCCAGTAGACCCATGGCCTGGTCGCTGCTGATCCGGAACGGCACGGTGGTGGACGGCAGCGGCGCGCCCGCGCGCGCCGTCGACCTGGCCGTGGAGGGCGATCGCATCGCGGCGATCGAGCCCGGTCTCGGCGGCGAGGCCGAGCGGGTCATCGACGCCACCGGGCTGATGGTGGCGCCGGGCTTCATCGACGCCCACTCGCACTCGGACCTGGTCTACGACAAGTGCCCGTCGGCCGAGTCCAAGGTGCGCCAGGGCGTGACCACCGAGGTGGTCGGCATGTGCAGCTTCTCGCCCGCCCCGGTGGCGCCGGGTCGGGCCGACCTGGTGCAGGAGTGGGCGGGCGGCATCGGGGGCGCGCTGCCGATCACCTGGAACACCTTCGGGGAGTACCTGGAGCACCTGCGCCGCCTGGGCCCCACCGTCAACATCGTGCAGTTCGTGGGGCACGGCGCCCTCCGTCTGGCCGCGGTCGGCCCCGACGCGCGGCCGGTCACCCCGGACGAGCAGAAGGCGATGGAGCGCCTGCTCGCGGAGGCGCTGGACGCGGGGGCGTGGGGCTTCTCCACCGGCCTGGTGTACCCGCCCAGCGTCTACGGGGACACCGACGAGCTGATCGCGCTGGCCCGCAGCATGGCCGGCCGCCGCGGGCTCTACTTCTCGCACATCCGCGGGGAGGCGGCCACGCTCGAGCAGGCCGCCCTAGAGGCGATCACCATCGGGGAGCGCGGCGGGGTTCCGGTGCAGATCGCCCACGTGAAGGCCTCCGGCCGCGAGAACTGGGGCAAGATGGACCGGGTCCTGCGCATGATCGACGCGGCCCGCGCGCGCGGCGTCGACGTGACCGGCGACGTCTATCCCTACCCGGCGGGCAGCACCAAGATGGACAACCTGCTGCCGGCCTGGATGCACGACGGCGGCATCTCCAAGCTGCTCGAGCGCCTCACCGATCCCCGGATGCGGCAGCGGGCCATCGCCGATTGCCTGGTGGACGGCGAGCGCTGGCGCACCGGCTCGGGCGGCATGGGCTGGGACGAGATCATGATCGCCACCTGCTCGAAGCCGGAACTGGCCGGCATCCACATCGCGGAGCTTGCCCGGCGCACCGGCAAGGAGCCGGCCCAGGCCATGATGGACCTCGTGCTGGAGGAGCGCGCCGGCGTCTCCATGGTGGTCTTCTCGCAGAGCGAGGACAACGTGGGAACCGCGCTGGCCTACGCCCACAACATGATCGGCTCCGACTCGCTCTCGCTGCACGCGGGACCCGGCCCGCATCCGGGCAAGCCGCACCCGCGTAGCTACGGCACCTTCCCGCGCGTGCTGGGCGTCTACTGCCGCGAGAAGCGCCTCTTCTCGTGGGAGACGGCGGTGCACAAGATGACCGGCATGCCCGCGGCCAAGCTCGGCCTGAAGGACCGCGGCCTGCTCCAGGTCGGGCGGGCCGCGGACATCACGCTGTTCGATCCGGCCAGGGTGCGCGACGAGGCCACGTTCCCGGATCCGCACCGGCACCCGGCGGGCATCCCCTACGTGATCGTCAACGGCGAGGTGGTGGTGGACGGCGCGCGGTACCACGCGCGGCCGGCCGGTCGGGTGCTCACCCGCTCCTGAGGGGCGCCGTCGGGCGATCCCCGGCCGCCTTCAGAAGCTCAGGCAGGGGCTCCCGTCGGAGAGGAACTCCACCAGCTTCGCGCCGCCCACGATGGAGGCGCCCGCCACCAGCGTGCCCTCCTCGAGCTTGCGCTTCTTGAAGCAGGGCGAGCAGACGTAGATGATGCCGCCCCCCTTGGCGAAGCTCTCCATCAGCTCCTTGAGCGGGGCGAACCCTTCCTCCCGGATGTCGTCGGCATACCCCTTCTGGGAGAGGCGCACCCCCTCCACGCTCAGGAACACCACCGTCTCCTTGCCGGAGCCCAGCGCGGCGTTCGCGAGCACGAAGGCCACGGTGGCCTTGTCGGGGTTGTCCTTGGCGCAGGTGAGGTTCACGCAGAACTTGTTGGCCATGGCTCACGGCTCCTTTCGGATGACGTATCGCGGGTGCCGTTCCGACACGAGGGTGTGACCGGTCATGCGGCACCAGGCCGGGATGTCCGCTCGCGCACCCGGATCGCGCGCGATCAGCGTGAGGACCTGGCCCGGCGCGAGGGCCGCCAGGCGCGCGCGCAGCTCCAGCACCAGCTCCCCGCACCCCATGTCCGCCGCGTCCCACTCCGTGTCGCTCACCGGGCGTTCCCTCGCGCGGACACGATGGTCTCCACGCGCTCAGCATACGGCTTCGGTCGAGCCCGCGGGGCCGGCCGGTCGGCCGGTTCGGTGGGTCTGGGGCTCGCGGCGGAGGGGTCGGCCGGTCAGGCGGGCCAGCCGCCCCCGCGCAGGTACTCGACGGCGGCCAGCGCGGCGGTGGCCCCGTCGCCCGCGGAGGCGACCAGCTGGCGCGCGGACTCCGCGCGGACGTCGCCGGCGGCGAGCAGCCCGGGGACGCGCGTGCGCATCCGCAAGTCGGTGACGATCTGCCCCCGCGCGTCCAGGGGGGCGAGGCCGGCCACCAGCTCGCTGTTCGGCGTGAGCCCGGCGTAGATGAAGACCCCGGCCGCCTCCAGCGTGGCGGTCCGGCCGCTCGCCGCGTCCGCCACCTGCACCCGCTCCACCCCGTCGCCGCCCTCGATGGCGCGGACCATCGTGTTCCACCGGAAGGCGATCTTGCGCTCGCGGCGCGCGCGCTCCTCGAGGCTCGCGCACGCGCGCAGGCGATCGCGACGGTGCACGATGGTGACGGAGGAGGCGTACTGGGTGAGGTGCAGCGCCTCGTCCACCGCCGCGTCGCCCCCGCCCACCACGACGACCGGCTTCTGCATGAAGAAGGAGCCGTCGCAGGAGGCGCAGTGGGAGATCCCGCGACCCAGGAACTGCTCCTCGCCGGGGACGCCCAGGGCGGTGAAGCGCGAGCCGGTGGCCACGATCACCGCGCGCGCGGCCTGGATGCCGGCGTCGCTCTCGACCAGGAACAGGTTTCCGTCGCGGCGGACCGCGGTGACCTCGTTCATGGCCACCTCGAGGCCGGCCGCGGTGGACTGCTCCTGGAGCAGCGGCCCCAGGGTGTAGCCGGCCACCCCCTGGGGGAAGCCGGGGAAGTTCGTGATGTGCTCGCAGTTCAGGACCTGCCCGCCCGCGGAGAACTTCTCCAGCAGCCGGGCCCGGAGACGATCGCGGGCGGCGAAGAGGCCGGCGGTGTAGCCGGCGACTCCGCCGCCCACGATCAGGACGTCGAGAGCGTCCGCCACGCGGAGCCTACAGCTGCTTCAGCATCGTGTCGGCGTCGCTCACCTCGAACTTGCCGGGGGCCTCCACGTTGAGCGACTTCACCACGCCGTTGTCCACCAGCATCGAGTAGCGCTGCGAGCGCACGCCCATGCCGCGCGCGGTGAGGTCCATGTCGAGCCCCATGGCCTTGGTGAGCATGGCGCTGCCGTCGGCCATCATGCGGATCTTGCCGTTGCACTTCTGGTCCTTGGCCCACGCGCCCATGACGAAGGCGTCGTTGACCGAGATGCACCAGACCTCGTCCACGCCCTTGCTCTTCAGCTTGTCGATGTTGGCCACGTAGCTGGGCACGTGCTTGGCCGAGCAGGTGGGGGTGAACGCGCCGGGCAGCCCGAAGATCACGATCTTCTTGTCCTTGGTCAGATCCGAGACCTGGAACGCGTTGGGGCCGACCGTGCAGCCCGGCGTTTCCTGCTCGATGAACTCCGTGAGCGTGCCGTCCGGCAGACGGTCGCCGACCTTGATCGCCATGAGTGTTCTCCTCCTCCGGATGATATGAGGGTAGTCGCCCCGAGCGGCCCTCCAGCGGGCGGCCGATAGGGTACCACAGCGCGCCAACCGCGGCCGCGGTCAGACCCGTGAGAGCCCCACCTCGGCAGGATCGGAGACGCCCAAGCACCTGTTCTGGCTCACAAAGGACTCGGCGGCCCCAGCCCCTGCAAGCACCGCGCGGCGAGCCGGCCAGTCGTGACGCGGCGCGATGCCCCTTCCACGTCTGCCTCGGCGAAGACCGGCCCGCGGCGCGCCGCGCGCGTCACCGGCAGATGACCGGGCCCTTTCGACCGTCCAGCGATGACCTTCCGGATCGCCATGATGGTTTCCGGCCGCCTGTGCGCGCTTCCACGGGCTCCGAGCCGGCGGCACGCGGCTTGCGGCCCAGGAGCGCGACGGATGCCCGATCCCGGGGCCGCCCGCCCCAGCTCGGGCAATCCCGGCTTTCCGCTCGCTGTGCCGCCCGATATTCGTTGACTATGCTGGGCGTGACGTATATACCTGCCGGCGGGAGCGCATAGACGTGCGGTACCTGGCTCGATCGTTCTCGCTGGAAGTCCCTAAGGGCGCGGCGGAGGTCGGGCACCCGGTGGTCAAGGTGCGCGGTACGGATGCGGTCGAGGTCGAGGATCACCTCGCGGTCGAGGAGCCCCTCGAGATCCGGCTGGGAGGCCATCCCTTCTCGGTGACCATGCGCACTCCCGGCCACGACGAGGACCTCGTGGCGGGGCTGCTGCACGCCGAAGGCATCATCCAGGACGCGGACGGCCTCGACGTCATCGGCCGCTACCGCACCGGGGACGGCGAGGCCGACCAGGGCAACGTGGTCAACGTCCTCCTGAAGGGTGACGTGCGCGTCGTGCGCGAGCGGCTTCGGCGCAGCCTGGTCGCGTCGTCGTCGTGCGGTGTCTGCGGCAAGGTCACCGTTGACTCCATCCGCACCGCGTGCCCGCCGATCGACTGCGACGCGGTGGTGCCCGCCGCCCTCTTCGCCCGGATCAGCGTGGCCCTGAGCGCGGCCCAGCCCACCTTCGACCGCACCGGCGGCCTGCACGCCGCGGGGCTCTTCGACCTGTCGGGCCGCCTGCTGGTGCTGCGCGAGGACATTGGCCGCCACAATGCGGTCGACAAGGTCGTCGGCCACATGCTCCGGAGCCGCCGCCTGCCCCTCGACCACCACATCATGATGGTCAGCGGCCGGGCCAGCTTCGAGATCATGCAGAAGGCGTGGATGGCGCGCGTTCCAGTGGTGGCCGCGGTGTCGGCGCCGTCGAGCATGGCGGTGCAGATGGCGGTCTCCGCCGGCATGACCCTGGTGGGGTTCCTGCGCGGCGGCGGCTTCAACGTGTACGCGGGCGCGCAGCGCATCGACGTGAGCGCGCGGGAGATCGTCTGATGCCGATCACGTTCCAGAATCGAAGGCGGAACATCGAAGCCAAGGAGGCCTGATCCATGCACGAGGTCACCCGCCGGGATTTCCTGAAGGTCGGGATCGCGGGAGCGGGCGCCGCCGGCGCCACGTCACTCGGCTTCGATCTCGCGGCCGCGGTCGAGGTGAAGCAGACCCTTCGCATCGCGGGGGCGAAGGAGGTCCACTCCCTCTGCCCCTACTGCGCGGTGGGCTGCTCCATCGTGGCCTACACCAAGCAGGACGCCCAGGGACGCACCCGGCTCCTGCAGATCGAGGGCGATCCGGACAGCCCGGTGAACGAGGGGCGGCTGTGCCCCAAGGGGGCGACGTCGATGCAGCTCGCGATCAGCGGCCGCCGCGTCGAGAAGCCGCTCTACCGGGCGCCCGGCAGCGACAAGTGGCAGGAGATCACCTGGGACCAGATGCTCGACCGGCTCGCCCAGCGCATCAAGGAGTCCCGCGACGCGACGTTCGTCACCCAGGACTCCGAGGGCCGCACCGTGAACCGGTGCGAGGGCGTGGCCTTCGCGGGCGGCGCGGCGTTCAGCAGCGAGGAAGGGTACTTCGCCACCAAGCTCATGCGCGCCCTGGGGGTCGTGCACATAGAACAGCAGGCCCGAGTCTGACACGGCCCCACGGTCGTCAGTCTGGCGGCCACATTCGGGCGGGGCGCGATGACGAACCACTGGCGTGACATCCGTCACGCCGACGTGATCATCATCAACGGAGCGAATCCGGCCGAGGCCCATCCGGTCGGCTTCCAGTGGTTCATGCAGGCGAAGCTCGATCCCAAGCGCGGAATCGGCTCGGGCGGCGGCGCCAAGATGATCCACGTCGATCCACGGTTCACCCGAACTTCCGCGGTGTGCGATATCCACGCACGACTGCGGACGGGCACCGACGCTGCCTTCTTCGGCGGACTCATCAACTACGTGCTGGAGAAGAACCTCATCCACCACGAGTACGTCCGGAACTACACGAACGCGTCCTTCCTGGTGAAGGAGGGCTACGGCTTCCACGAAGGTCTTTTCAGCGGCTACGATCCGGCCAAGCGTGCCTACGACGTCTCGACCTGGGCCTACGAGGGAGACGCCGCCGGCCAGGCCGCGTTCGAGCGGACCCAGCAGGAGATCGCGGCCCACGGGCAGGGCCCGGCCCGGTCCGGCCAGGCGGGGGCGGGCAAGCCGGCGGCGCCGAAGGTCGGTGCGGGGGTGGCCATCGCCAAGCGCGACATGCAGCTCGAGCATCCGCGCTCGGTCTTCCAGCTGATGCGGAAGCACTACGCCCGCTACACGCCCGAAATGGTGACCGCAATCACCGGCATCCCCACCCAGCAGTTCCTGGAGATCGCCAAGATCGTCGGCGAGTGCGGGCGGCCCGACAAGGTGATGACCATCGTGTACGCGGTGGGGCTCACCCATCACACCACCGGCGGCCAGATGATCCGCAGCGCGGCCCTCCTGCAGCTGCTGCTCGGCAACATGGGCCGGCCCGGCGGGGGCATGAACGCGGAACGCGGCCACGCCAACATCCAGGGCAACACCGACCACGCGATCTCCTGGGAGATCCTGCCCGGCTACCTCCGGATTCCGGCTCCCGGGCAGAAGAACCTCAACGACTACGTTTCGCAGAGCGCGCCCAAGAAGTTCGACGCCAACTCCTGGAACTTCTTCGGGACCAACTATCGCAACTTCATGGTGAGCCTGCTCAAGGGCTGGTACGGCGACGCGGCCAAGCCCGAGAACGAGTTCGCGTTCGACTTCATCCCGAAGCCGTCTTCAAACTCCTCGTGGATCTCCATCTACGACCAGGCCCTCAAGGGCAAGATGCAGGGCGTGGTACTGTCCGGGATGACCGCCACCAGCATCGGACCCGACGCCAACCAGGTGATGCAGGCCCTCGCCAACCTCAAGTGGCTGGCCGTGATGGACCCGCTGCCGACCACGAGCTCCGAGTTCTGGCGCCGGCCGGGGGCCGATCCGAAGTCGATCCAGACCGAAGTGTTCATGATCCCCACCACCCACTGGATCGAGAAGGACGGCTCGTTCGTGAACAGCGGCCGGTGGTTGCAGTGGAAGGAGCAGGTGATCCCGCCCCACGGGGAGGCGCGCCACGACCACTGGGTGCTCGCGGAGGTCTTCCAGCGCGTGAAGAAGCTCTACCAGCAGCAGGGCGGCAAGTTCCCCGATCCGCTCATGGCGCTGACCTTCAACTACAAGGACCCGGTGAAGCCGGAGCTGGACGAGCTCGCCAAGGAGATCAACGGCTACGACCTGACCACCGGTCAGCGCCTCGACACCTTCGGCAAGCTCAAGGACGACGGCACCACGACCGCGGGCGACTGGATCTACACCGGCTCGTACCCGGAGGCGGGCAACCTCGCCAAGCGGCGCGCCGGCGTTCAGGACCCGGCCAAGAACGACCCCACCGGGCTCGGCTTCTACCACAACTGGGCCTGGAGCTGGCCGCTCAACCGGCGCGTGATGTACAACCGTGCGTCGGCCGACCTCGACGGCAAGCCGTGGGATCCAACGCGCCCCGGCATCCAGTGGGACGCGGCCCAGAAGAAGTGGGTGGGCGACGTGCCGGACTATCCGCCCACCATGGAGCCCCGCAGCCCGAAGGCGTGGGGCCCCTTCATCATGAATGGGGAAGGGGTGGGCCGGCTCTTCTCGGCCTCCATGCTCGACGGGCCGTTCCCCGAGCACTACGAGCCGATGGAGTCGCCGATCGAGAATCCGCTGCATCCGAATCAGTCGGAGTCGCCGGTGGCCTTCCTCTACGACAAGGCGGCCGGACGCCCGAACCGGTTCGGCACCGTCAAGGAGTACCCGTACATCGCCACCAGCTACCGGCTCACCGAGCACGAGCACTACGTCACCCAGCACGTGCCGCACCTGGTGGGGCTGCAGCCTTACCCGTTCGTGGAGGTGCCGGTGGACGTGGCGAAGGAGAAGGGCATCAAGAGCGGGGACCGGGTGCGCGTCTCCTCAAAGCGCGGCAAGCTCGAGGTGGCCGCGATCGTGACGCCGCGGCTCGGCCCGGTGGAGGTCGGAGGCAAGAAGGTCTACCACATCGGCATCCCGATCCACTGGGGGTTCGTGGGCATCGCGGCGGATCGCGATCCCACCAGGGGCGCCAACTGGCTCGCCAACGCCCTGACCCCGTTCGTGGGCGACGCCAACTCGCGGACGCCGGAGTTCAAGGCGTTCCTGGTCAATATTGAAAAGATCTGAGTCCGTTCAGGCGGCCGCCGCCGCCGCGCCGCCGTGGTCGGCGCGGCGGCGGCGGGCCGGCCATCTGCGGGAGCGCTGGCCGCACGCGGCCGAGATGCTGCGCCTCTACGAGGCGCTGCTCGAGGTGCAGGAGCCGGCCTACCGGGACGCGCGCGGCGAGCGGCCCGATCCCGAGGCGCTGCCCGGCTACGTGACGGCGCGGGTGATGCCCGCAATCGTCGCCGCGACCATCACGGCGGGACCGGCGGCCCTCGCGGAGGCCTTGCGGAGCTCGACGGGTGATCGCGAGGGCGCGGTGCGCCGCTGGCTCGCCGGCGAGAGACAGCCTCCCGTGGAGGAGTACGTCGCGCGCGCGGCGACCGCACCGGTGCTGGAGGCGCTCGGCGCCGCCGGCCTGGCGCGCCCGGTCACCGACGGCGGCTGCCCGCACTGCGGCGGCCGGCCGCAGCTCTCGTACGTGACGGAGGCGGCCGAGGAGCTGCTCACGCCGCCCCGCCGCCTCCTCTGCTGTCGCTGCGGGGGCTCGTGGATCCACGAGCGCATGGCGTGCCCGGCGTGCGGCGAGCGCACGAGCACCCGCCTGCCCATCTTCGCCGACGACGAGCGGCTGCCCGCCCTGCGGGCGGACGCCTGCGAGAGCTGCCGCCGCTACCTGATCAGCGTCGACGGTCGCAAGGATCCGGCCGCGGTGCCGGAAGTCGACGAGCTGATCGCCCTGCCCCTGGACCTGCACGCGCGGGAGCGCGGCTTCGCCAAGATCGTGCCGAATCTCATGGGGATATAGGAGACCCGCCATGGCACGCACCGTGGGCTTCTTCACCGACACCACGCTCTGCATCGGCTGCAAGGCGTGCGAGGTGGCCTGCAAGGAGTGGAACCAGCTCCCCGGCCACGATCCGAAGTTCCTCGACAGCTTCGACAACACCGGTCAGCTCGACGACCAGAACTGGCGGCACGTGCAGTTCATCGAGCGCTCGACCGGCAACGGGGGCGTGGCGTGGAGCATGATGAGCGACGTGTGCAAGCACTGCTCGCTGGCCTCCTGCATGGAGGTCTGCCCCACCAACGCCATCATCCGGACCGAGTTCGACACGGTGTACATCCAGCCGGACGTCTGCAACGGCTGCCGCGACTGCATCGCGGCCTGTCCCTACGCCGTCATCGGCTTCAACGAGAAGACCGGGCTGGCCCAGAAGTGCACGTTCTGCTACGGGCGCTTGCAGAACAACCTGACGCCGGCCTGCGCCAAGGTGTGCCCGACCCAGTCCATCAAGTTCGGCGAGCTGAGTGAGATGCGCACGGTGGCCACCGCGCGCCTGCAGCAACTGAAGGCCCAGGGGGTGAGCGACGCCCAGCTCTACGGGGAGAAGGAGTACGGCGGGCTCCACGCTCTGTTCCTGCTCACCGACAAGCCGGAGGCCTACAAGCTCCCCAGCGTGGAGAACGCGGTGCTGCCGAGCCGCAACAACGCGCGCGGCTACCTGGCCTCGGTGGTCACCGCCGTCCTGGGCGTGCTGGGCGCGGTCGTCGCGTTCCGGCAGCGCGGGGAGGGCTAGCCATGCCCCAGCACTTCGTGGCCCCGCCGCTCTGGGCGTGGTACATCGTCTGGTATTTCTTCCTCGGCGGTCTCGCCGGGGGCGCGTACCTGCTCGGCACCCTGCTGCGGTTGAACGGTGATCCGCGCGATGAGGGCGTGGCGCGGCTGGCCTTCCTGGTCGCGTTCCCCGCGGTGGTGATCTGCCCGATCCTGCTCACCCTCGACCTCGGGCACCCGCTCCGCTTCTGGCACATGCTGATCAACAGCCGCACCGGGGGGCTCAACTTCAAGTACTGGTCGCCGATGTCGGTGGGCGCGTGGGCCCTGCTGATCTTCAGCTTCTTCGTCACCGTGTCGTTCATCGAGGCCCTGTTCGGCGCCGGCTGGACGCGGCATTCCGCGGCGCGGAGCATCGCGGGCGGGCTCTCCGGCGCCTTCGGGCATCTCTTCATGGTGGTGGGTTCCCTCTTCGGGCTATTCGTGGCCGGGTACACCGGCGTGCTCCTGAGCGTCTCCAACCAGCCGGTGTGGAGCGACACCTGGGCCCTCGGCGGGCTGTTCCTCGCCTCCGGATTGAGCGTGGCCGCGGCGACGCTGGCGATCCTGGCCCGGTCGCGCGCGGACGCGGTGAGCACCGAGCGCAAGCTCTCGCGGGCGGACCGCTTCTTCGTCGTGCTCGAGATCCTGCTGCTGGCCGCGTTCTTCGTGACCCTGGGCACGCTCGCGGGCCGGCTGTTCGCGCCGCGCTGGATCGTGCTCTGGGTGCTCGTCGCGCTCGGCATCGTCGCGCCCTTGGTGCTGAACCGCGTCTCCGGGCCGGGCCGCCTGGGCTCGCCGGGGCTGGCCGCCTTCCTGGTGCTGCTGGGCGGCCTGGCCCTTCGGATCGTGCTCATCTTCGGCGCCCAGATGTAGCGTGCTGAAGATCGGCGTGCTTCTCCCCGGCCGCTTCAGCGAGGCCGGGGACTATTTGGCCGACGCCCGCGCGCTCGAGGCCGCGGGCGTCGACTCGTTGTGGCTGCCCGGCGACGGGTTCGATCCCTGGCTGGTCCTGGCCGGCGTGGCCTCCGTCACCGGCCGGGTCCGGCTCGCGGTGCCGGTGTCGGCGCGCGACGGAGCGGATCCGGACGGGTTGAACCGGCGGCTCGACACCCTGACCACCCTCTCGCGCGGACGGGTCATGCCGACCGTCGCGGCCGGGTCCGACGGGGCGGGGACCGAGGCCCTGATCGCGTGCGCCCGCGGAGACGGACGTCCGGTGCTGCTGCGGGCCGACGGCGGCGCGCCCGCCCTGCTGGCGAGCCGACTGGCCGACGGCCTCGTGGCCGCTCAGGAGCCGCCCCTCTGTCGGGCGACCTTCGCCCAGGTGCGCGATCGGCGCGCCCGCGACGGGCGGTCCGCCTCGTTCGAGCTGTGGACCCACCTCGCGCGGCCGACGGGGCGGGACGCCTGGCGCGAGGCGCTGGCCGCTGCGGCCGCGACGGGCGCCACCGGCGTCGTGGTGCCCGCGGATCCTCGCCTGCTCGACCTGGTCCGCAACGCCGACGAGGAGGAGGACCGCTCCGATCTGACCCTCGCCCAGGGCTGACCGCCGCCAGTCCGTGCCCGCCAGCATGAAGCCCAAGCTTCGGGTGTGGGTGACGTTCGGGGACGCGCTGAAGTTCGGCGACGGGCGCGCCCAGCTGCTGGAGCTCATCGAATCGCGCGGCTCGCTCCGGAAGGCGGCCCAGGAGCTCGAGATGTCCTATCGCAACGCGTGGGGCTTCCTCCGCGACCTCGAGCGGGCGGCCGGCTTCAAGTTCGTCGAGCGGACGCCGGGCGGCGGGCCCGACAGCGGGATGCGCCTCACCAAGGCCGGCAAGCGGTTCCTGGAGCGCTACCACAAGTTTCGCGACGGCCTGGACGAGGCGGCGCGGCGGCAGTTCGACCGCGCCTTCGGCGCGTGAGCCGCGAGCCGACGCATCTCTACCTCACCACCACCGGCCGCGTCACGGGCCGTCCGCGCCGCATCGAGATCTGGTTCACCCGCCATGAAGGCCGCTACTACCTGATCGCCGAGCACGGCCGCCGGTCGCAGTGGGTGCAGAACCTCCTCGCGGATCCGGCGGTGCGGTTTCGCGTGGGGACGCGTTCGGGGCGCGGGCGCGCCCGGGTGGTCGACCGCCGCGCCGAGCCCGCGCTGGCCGGCGCGATCCGCCGGCGGTCGGAGGCCAAGTACGGCTGGGGCGATGGGCTCGTGGTCGAGATCGAGCCGGCGGCGCCCGCGGCCTCGCGCCGGCCGCGCCGTCGGCGGGCCGGAGGCTAGCCCCCGGTCGCCACCTCGATCAGGGCGCCGTCGGCCCGGGACGGGACCACCACGCCGATGACGGTGGCCGCCTCGTCCCCGGCCGCGCGCAGCGCCGCCAGCAGCGGCTCGCCGCGCTCGGCCGGGACGCCGAGCACGAGCCCGCCCGAGGTCTGCGGGTCGAAGAGCAGGTCGAGGGCCGGATGCGCCGCGGCCGCGTCGGACACCCACATCGCGCGCCGGGCCTTCGCATTCTCGGCATGCGCGGTGCTGCGGATCCCGCGGCCCAGCAGCGAGAGCGCGCCGGGCAGCGCGGGCAGCGCCTCGAGATCGAGCCGCGCCGAGCACTTGCTCGCCCGCAGCATCGCGCCCAGGTGGCCGGCGAGGCCGAAGCCGGTCACGTCGGTGGCGGCGGAGGGCCGGAAGGGCGCGGCCGCGCGCGCGGCGTGCGCGTTCGAGCGCAGCATCGACGCGAGCGCCGCCTCGATCCATGCCCCGCGGGCCAGCCCGCGCATGTCGGCCTGCAGCAGCACGCCGGTCCCGAGCGCCTTGGTGAGGACCAGGCGGTCGCCGGCGGCCAGGCCGCCCAGGCGGATCAGCGCGTCGGCCGACGGCACGGTGCCCCACACCGCGAAGCCCGCCACCAGCTCGGGGCCGGTGGTGGTGTGGCCGCCCACCAGCGTGACGTGGTCGGCGTCGAGGGCGGCGCGGGCGCCGGCCATCACCTGGTAGAGCGTCTCCTCGGCGCGCGCGGGCTCCTGGTCGGGCACCGTCACCTGGGCCAGCGCGAAGCGCGGCGTCGCGCCCTTGGCCCAGAGGTCGCTCACCGCGTTGACCGCGGCCACCCGGCCGACCAGGTAGGGATCGTCGGTGAACGCGCGGAAGCCGTCGATGGTGGCCGCGATGATCTCGCCGCGCTCGGTCTCGACGGCAGCCGCGTCGTCGGGCCGGGCCAGGCCCAGGATCACCGCGGGGTGGCTCGTGGGGCCGAGCCGCTCCAGGGCGCGGGTCAGCGCGGACTCGCCGACCTTGCCCGCGCAGCCGCCGCAGAGCATCTCGCGGTCGGCCATCCCGGTGGCCGCGAAGTCGGCCGCGACCTCGTCGTCCGGGCGCAGCACCTGGAAGCGGCGCACGAAGCGACGGTCGATCCAGTCCTTCAGCGTGAAGAGCGCTCGACCTTCGGCGGCCAGGCCCCACTTGGCGCCGATGGCGGTGCCGTCGCCCAGGTTGAGCAGGGAGAGGAAGTCGCGCTGCGGGCGATAGCGCCGCAGCCGGTTGCCGCGCGCGCGGGCCGTCGACCCGCCGGAGCGCGCGATCAAGTTCTCGGCCAGCACCGGGCCCTGGCGGACCGCGTACACGCCCGCTTTGGGCAGCGCGGGGCCCGCCGTCCACGCCGCGCAGTCGCCCGCCGCGAACACGTCCTCGCGTCCCACGCACGCGAGCGTGGGGCCGATCCGGAGAAAGCCGCGCTCCGTCGCGAGCCCGGAGTCCTCGAAGATCCCCAGCGCGGCGGCGCCGCTCACCCACACGGTGGCGTCCACGGCGACGCGCTCACCGCCGGTGAGATGCACCGCGTCCGCCTCCACGCGGGTGACGGTGGCACCGAGCCGGATGCGGATGCCGCGCGCGGCCGCAGCCGCCGCCACGCGGCGGGCCGCCCGCTCGCCGTGCCCGGGCAGCACGCGGTCGCCCGCCTCGAGCAGCAGGACCTCGGCGCGGCCGCCGGTCTCGCGGCGGAGGCGCACGGACAGGGCGAAGGCCACCTCGACGCCCGCCGCGCCGGCGCCCACCACCGCCACGCGGAACCCCGCGCGGCCGCGGGCCGCGGCCACGAGGGCCTCGACGCGCGAGACGAAGGCGCCGATGGGACGGGTGGCCACCGCGTGCGCGCGCACCCCCGGGATGTCCGGGCCCGCGACGGTGGCGCCCACGTCGAACGAGACGGTGTCGTAGCCGATGGACGGGCGGCCGTCGAGCAGCAGGCGACGGCCGGCCGGATCGATCCCGGTGGCCTGGGCCACGATGCAGCGCGCGCCGGCGCGCAGCGCCAGCGGCCGCACGTCGATCTCGAGCTCGTCACGGCGGTACTGCCCGGCCACGAACCCGGGGACCATGCCCGAGTAGACCGCGACCGGCTGGTCGACGACCAGGGTGAGGCGCGCGCCGGCGACCGCCCCGGAGGCGCGGGCCATCGCCCAGCGCCGGAGCACCTGGATGTGGGCGTGGCCGCCGCCCACCAGGACGAGGTCGTGCCCGACGCGATCGGGGCCGGCGGGAGGCGTGCTAGCGGTGTCCGTTCCCGCCCGCGACGGCGAGCGCGATGCGCTCCGGGGTGAGCGGCAGCTCGGTGATGCGCGCGCCCACCGCGTCGTGCACCGCGTTGGCGATGGCGGCCGGCGCCGGCACGATGGGCGGCTCGCCCACCCCGCGCGCGCCGAAGGGCCCCGCCGGCGAGGGCACCTCCACGATGATCGTCTCGAGGTTCGGCAGGTCGGCCGCGGTCATCTTGCGGTAGTCGAGCAGGCTCGGGTTGGTGAGCCGGCCGTTGTCGTCGAAGATGAGCCCCTCGGTGAGCGCGATGCCGAGGGACTGCACCGCGCCGCCCTGCATCTGGCCCTCCACCCCGAGCGGGTTGATGGCCTTGCCCACGTCCTGCACGATCACGAAGTCGCAGACGGTCACCTCGCCGGTGTCGGGATCGACCTCGATCCGCGCGAGCTCGGCCGCGAAGCCGGGCGCCTGCTGGGTGAAGGCGGGGTTGGCCTTGCCCAGCACCGGCGGCGTCTTCGACATGTAGAGGTTGCCCTTCTTGCCGATGGTGGCGAGCGTGATGTGCTTGTCGGGCATGCCGCGCACGACGACCTTGCCGTCCACGATCTCCAGGTCGTGGACCGACGCCTCGAGCTCGGCGGCCGCGATCTCCAGCGTCTGCCGCCGCGCGTCCTCCGCGGCCTGGAGCACCGCCGCCCCCACCGTGTAGATCGTCTTGCTGCCCGCGCTCAGCCCGGTCACCGGCGCCACGTCGGTGTCGCCGGTGGTGATGCGCACCAGGTCGGTGTCCACGCCGAACGCGGAGGCCGCGATCTGGGCCAGGGAGATGTTGGTGCCCGCGATGTCCACCTGGCCGGTGAGGACCGCGAGCGAGCCGTCGGGATTGAGGCGCACGGTGGCGCCGGTGGGCTGGAGCCCCCCCAGCCAGCCCCCGAGGGCGAAGCCCACCCCACGCTTCTTGCCGCCCTTGGCCTCGGCGACCCACTGCTTGCGCGTCTTCCAGTAGGGATGGGCCGCGATCCGGTCCAGCACCTCGTGGGCGCCGTTGGACTGCCAGGGCTGCCCGTTGACCATCGGGTCACCCGGCCGGATCAGGTGGCGCTTGCGGAACTCCACCGGGTCGAGGCCCAGGTCGCGCGCGATCTGCTCCATGTGCGACTCGATCGCGAAGATCGTCTGGGGGGCCACCGGCGCGCGGTAGGCGGCCACGCTCGGCTTGTGGGTCAGCACCTCGAAGCCGCGGATGTCGAAGGCCGGCCACTTGTACATGCTGCCGAGGAACACCGCGCTCACCGCCAGCACCGCGCCGGAGTAGGCGCCGGAGTCGATGACGGTCTCGGCCTCGATGGCCATCAGGGCGCCGTCGCGCTTCACCCCGGTCTTGAGCTTGATGATCACCTGGGGCGCGGGCATGCCCGCCTCGAGCTCCTCCCGTCGCGTCATCACGTAGCGGACCGGGCGCCGGGTCACCTGGGCCAGCACCGCGGTGATCGGCTCGCAGAGCGCCCGGATCTTGCCGCCGAAGCCGCCGCCGCACTCCATCGGGATGACCCGGATCCTGTTTTCGGGGATGCCCAGCACGTCCGAGACCTCGGAGCGGGTGTTGAACGAGCCCTGGGTGCTGGCCCAGATCGTGAGCAGCCCGTTGCGGTCCCACTCGGCCAGCACCGCGTGGGGCTCGAGATAGCCCTGGTGCACCATGGGCACCCGGTAGGTCTTCTCCAGCACGTGATCCGACTGGGCGAACCCCGCCGCCACGTCGCCGCGCGTGAGGCGCGCCTGCTGGGAGACGTTGGCCGCCCTGGCCGGCGTCTCGCTCTTGGCGATCGCCACCGCGGAGTGGGCGAGGGCCTCGCTGGTGTCGGCCTCCGTGCCCGCGTCGGCCACCGGCGGGGCGCCCGGCTGCATCGACTTGAGCGGGTCCACCGCCACCGGCAGCACCTCGTACTCGACCTTGATCAGGTCGCAGGCCTCCTCGGCGATCGCCAGCTCGTCCGCGGCCACCGCGGCCACCGGCTGGCCCATGAACACCACGCGGTCGATGGCGAGCACCGCGTGGGCCCGCGTGGGCGCCTTCTTCCTGAGCTGCGGGATGTCCCGGGCGGTGATCACCGCGCGCACCCCGGGGAGCGCCTTGGCCGCGCTCGTGTCGATCGAGCGGATCCGGGCGTGGGCGTGCGGGCTGCGCAGCAGCTTGGCGTGGAGCAGCCCCTTGGGCTGGAGGTCCGCCACGTACTGCACCCGGCCGGTCACCTTCTCCGGCCCGTCCGGCCGGGGGATGGAGACCCCCACTCCCCTGACGTCGCGCGTGGTCTTCATCGTGCTCATCGAGCGCTCCTCTGCGCGGCGACGGCGGGCGCCGCCTCGCTGATCGCGGTCACCATCTTGGTGTAGCCGGTGCAGCGGCACAGATTGCCGGCGATGCCGTAGCGGATGTCCTCCTCGGAGGGATTCGGGTTCTCCTCGAGGAGGGCGGCCGCCGCCATCAGCACGCCCGGGATGCAGAAGCCGCACTGGGGAACGCCGTGGCGCACGAAGGCATCCTGCAGCGGGTGCAGCCCTCCGTCCGGCCCCGCGAGCCCCTCGATGGTGCGGATCGACTTGCCGCGCGCCTGCATCGCGAGCATCAGGCAGCTCGCCACCAGCTTGCCGTCCACGTGGACGGAGCAGGCGCCGCAGTCGCCGGTGCCGCAGCCTTCCTTGGGACCGGTGAGGCCCAGGTCCTCGCGGAGGGCGTCGAGCAGGGTGGTGTAGGGCTGGACGAGCGCCTCGACCGGCTCGCCGTTGACGGTGCACTGGAGGACTTGCTTGGGCACGGGGCTGGACCTCCCGATCAGGCGCTCGCGCGCTCGAACGCGGTGGTGAGGGTGCGACGGGTGAGGACGCGGACCAGGTGCTTGCGGAACTCGACCGAGCCGCGCTGGTCGCTGATCGGCCGGGCCGCCTCGACCGCGAGCGTGGCCGCCTGCTCGATCAGCGCGGGCGTGATCGCCTGGCCCTCGAGGGCCCGCTCGGCCGCGGTGGCCCGCACCGGCGTGGGCGCCACCGCGGCGAGCGCGATGCGCGCCTTGGTGCACCGGCCGCCGGCCAGCGTGAGCTGGGAGGCCACGCCCACCACCGCGATGTCGAGCTCGCGCCGCGGGGTGTGCCGCAGGTACTGCCCGCCGCTCCCCGGCCCGGGGGCGGGGACCACGATCTCGACCAGCACCTCGTCGGGGGCGAGCGCGGTCTTGCGCACGCCGGTGAAGAGATCGGCCATCGGCACGCGCCGCTCGCCCCTGGGGCCCGCGATCACCGCCTGGGCCTCCAGCGCCACCAGGGGCGGGGCCATGTCGGCCGACGGCGCCGCGTTGCAGAGGTTGCCGCCCACGGTGGCCAGGTTGCGGACCTGGATGGAGCCCACCAGGGCGCCGCTCTCCGCGATCGATCGGTAGGCGCCGCGGATCGCCGGGCTCTGCTCGATCTGGCGCGCGGTCACCGCGGCGCCGATGCGGAGGCCCTGGCCGTTGCCGGCCTGGATCTGCCGGAGGCGCTCGATGCCGGACAGGTCCACCACGACCCGGGGCCGGCTGACCCCGGTCTTCATCTGGGGCAGCAGGTCGGTGCCGCCCGCGAGCGGCCGGGCCTCGGCGCCGTGCCGCGCGAGGAGCTTGATGCAATCGTCGAGGCTCTGGGGCAGGAGGAGGTCGAATCGTCGCATGGCGTCTCCCGAGGATGTTGGCGCGCGCTCGCATGATACACCGAGTCGCGGAGGGCCGGCCGGAGTCTACTATGCTCCAGAAAGCATAGTCAACGCGGCGGCCCCGTCGCGTTTGACGGCGGTGAGGGGCAACGGTATGCTCTCGCGAGCATATTCGGCTCGCGGAGGCATATCATGAGGTCTCGATCCGTCGTGGGGATGTGGCTGCTCGTCGTCGGCCTGCTGCTCGCGCCGACCGGGGCGGCCCTGGCCCAGTCGAACGTGGTCATCGTGTCCACCACCACCAGCACGCAGGATTCCGGCCTGCTGGACGTGCTGGTGCCGCTGTTCGAGCGCAAGACCGGCCTCAGCGTGAAGACCATCTCGGTCGGCACCGGCCAGGCCCTGGCCCTGGCCGCGCGCGGCGAGGCGGACGTGACCCTGGCGCACGCGCCGAGCGTGGAGAAGAAGTACGTCGCGGAAGGCAAGATGTCGAACCGCCGCCTCGTCATGTACAACGACTTCGTGATCATCGGTCCCGCCGAGGACCCCGCGAAGATCAAGGGCCTGCCCCGCGCGGTGGACGCCCTGCGGCGCATCGCGGAGAGCCGGTCGCGCTTCGTCTCGCGCGGCGACAAGTCCGGCACCCACGTGCTCGAGCAAGGGCTGTGGAAGCAGGCCGGCATCGAGCCGAAGGGCGCCTGGTACATCGAGTCCGGCCAGGGGATGGGGCAGACCCTGGGCATCGCCGACGACCGGCGCGCCTACACCTTGACCGATCGCGGCACCTACCTCGCGTTCCAGCGGCGAATCGACCTGCCGATCCTGGTGGAGAAGGACCGGCCGCTCTTGAACGTGTACTCGGTGATGGAGGTGAATCCGGCCAACGGTCCCCGGGTGAACGCGGCCGGCGGCAAGGCCTTCGCCGACTTCATGCTCGCGCCGGAGACCCAGGCGGTCATCCGCACCTTCGGGGTCGACAAGTACGGCCAGCCGCTGTTCGTGCCCATCGCGGGCAAGAAGGACGAGGACCTCTAGCCCGGCGAGACGGCGGCGGTGAGCCTCTTCGTCGAGGGCGTCGTTCAGGCCATCCGGCTCCTCCTGGGCGGGGACCCGGACGTCTGGCAGATCACCTGGCTCTCCATCCAGGTCTCCGCCACCGCCACCGCGCTCTCCCTGCTGGTCGGCGTGCCGCTGGGCGCGCTGCTGGCGCTGGCGCGCTTTCCCGGGCGCGCGGTGGCGGTGAGCCTGGTGAACACCGGCATGGGCCTGCCTCCGGTGGTGGTGGGCCTCTTCGTGACGATCCTCCTCTGGCGCAACGGCGCGCTCGGCGCGCTCGAGCTGCTCTACACCCCGACCGCGATGGTGGTGGGCCAGCTCGTGATCGCGGCGCCCATCGTGACGGGGCTCACCCTGGCCGCGGTGCAGCAGGTGCCGGAGGCCTTTCGCCTCCAGCTGCTGGGCCTGGGCGCCTCGCAGTCCCAGATGATCTGGATGCTGCTCAGGGAAGCGCGGCTGCCGATGCTGGCCGCGGTGATGGCGGGCTTCGGCGGGGTGATCTCCGAGGTGGGCGCGTCGATGATGCTGGGCGGCAACCTCAAGGGCTCCACGCGCGTGCTCACCACCGCCACCGTCCTCGAGACCGGCAAGGGCAACTTCGACGTCGCGATCGCGCTCTCGGTGATCCTGCTCGCGATCACCTTCCTGGTGAACTGGGCGCTGAGCTGGATCCAGCAGCGCCGCCCCGTCTAGCCCCGCCGCCCTCGCGCGCGGGTGTACGCTGACCGGCAAGGAGACCGCACATGGCGAACCCCAACAACCTCAAGTTCTACATCGACGGCGCGTGGGTGGATCCGGTCGAGCGCCGCACCCTCGACGTGATCAACCCCGCCACCGAGCAGTCGGTGGCCCGGATCAGCCTGGGCGGCGCCGCGGACGTGGATCGCGCGGTGAAGGCGGCCCGCGCCGCGTTCCCCGCCTACTCGCGCACCTCCAAGGCCGAGCGCATCGCGCTGCTGGAGCGGATCGTCGAGGCCTACAAGGCGCGCTACGACGACATCGCGAAGGCGATCTCGCTGGAGATGGGCGCGCCCACCACCCTCGCCACCAAGGCCCAGGCCGCCACCGGCATCGGCCACCTCAAGCAGATGATCACGGTGCTCTCCGAGTACGAGTTCGAGCACATGCAGGGCAGGACCCGGATCATCCGGGAGCCGATCGGGGTGTGCGGGTTCATCACGCCGTGGAACTGGCCCATGAACCAGATCACCTGCAAGGTGGCCCCCGCCCTCGCGGCGGGCTGCACCATGGTGCTCAAGCCGAGCGAGATCGCGCCGCTCAACGCGATCATCTTCGCGGAGGTGCTGCACGCGGCGGGCGTGCCGAAGGGCGTGTTCAACCTGGTCAACGGCGACGGGCCCACCGTGGGGCAGGCCATCGCGGCGCACCCCGACGTGGACCTGGTCTCCTTCACCGGCTCCACCCGCGCCGGCATCCAGGTGGCCAAGACCGCCGCCGACACCGTCAAGCGCGTGCACCAGGAGCTGGGCGGCAAGTCGGCCAACATCATCCTGCCCGACGCCGATCTCAAGAAGGCGGTGACCGACGGCGTGCGGAGCTGCTTCCGCAACAGCGGGCAATCGTGCAACGCGCCTACCCGCATGCTCGTCCCTCGCGATCTGCAGGCCGACGCGGTGGCGGTCGCGCGGGAGGCCGCGGAGGCCATGAAGGTGGGCCCGCCGGATGCGCCCGACACCGCGCTCGGGCCGGTGGTGAGCGAGGCCCAGTTCAACAAGATCCAGCGGCTCATCGAGGCCGGCCTCCGGGAGGGCGCCACCCTGGTGACCGGCGGTCCCGGGCGGCCCGCCGGCTTCGAGCGCGGGTACTACGTGAAGCCCACCGTGTTCGCGGACGTGAGGCCGGAGATGACGATCGCGCGGGAGGAGATCTTCGGCCCCGTGCTGTCGATCCTGCCCTACGACACCGAGCAGCAGGCGATCGATCTCGCCAACGACAGCGTGTACGGGCTCGCCGGCTACGTGTCGTCGGGGAATCCCGAGAACGCGCGGCGGGTCGCGTCCGCGCTGCGGGCCGGCCAGATCACCATCAACGGCGCGCCCGGAGACGTGGCCGCGCCGTTCGGCGGCTACAAGCAGTCCGGCAACGGGCGCGAGTGGGGCAAGTTCGGCTTCGAGGAGTTTCTCGAGGTGAAGGCGGTGATGGGGTACTAGATCGCGGGCGACCGGTCCGTTCGGACGTCGGGGCGCGCGGTCAGCGGGATCGGGACGCAGTCGGACCCGCACGGCGAGGCCGTGGGATCGGGGGCGGGGACGGCCCGGTGGAGCACGGCCCGGGTCGGGGTGAGCCGCAGGCGGAAGGCGCGGTCGTCGGGGGTGGCCTCCACCGCGACCACCCCGTCGATGATCAGGTTGCGGTCGTGGTCGTGGCGCGACGGGAAGAGCAGGCAGACGCGGGCGCGCGCTCGCGCGTTGGCGGCGGTGCGCGAGCCCACGATCGCGACCACCTCGTCGCCGGAGACCTGGGCATCGGCCTGGACCACGTGCGGGGCGCCGTCCTCGCCCACGGTGAAGACGTAGGCGAGCGGTCCCCGCTCCCGGGCGGCGGCTTCCAGACGAGTGGGCGCGACCGGGACGCTCATGTCGGCGACAGCGTACCACCGCCCCGGGTGGCGACGCGATCGAGAGGAGGTCGGTCATGCGGAGCCTCGGTGCCTGGTGGGTGACGATCGCGACGATCCTCCTCGTGGTGGCCCTGACCATCGGGCTCGGCGGGCCGCCGCGCCCCGTGGGCGGCGAGACCGCGGCGGTGATCCCGCCGCCCGCGCTCGACAATCCGAAGACCCCGGGCCCGAGCCAGACCGCGGTGCTCGCGGGCGGATGCTTCTGGGGCGTGCAGGGCGTCTACCAGCACGTGCGCGGCGTGGAGCGGGTCCTCGCCGGCTACGCGGGAGGCCGCAAGGAGACGGCCGACTACGAGACGGTCAGCCGGGGCGACACGGGCCACGCCGAATCGGTCGAGATCCGCTTCGATCCGGGCCGGCTCTCCTACGGGGAGATCCTCCAGATCTACTTCTCGGCGGTGCACGATCCCACCCAGCGCGACCGGCAGGGGCCGGACGTCGGCCCGCAGTACCGATCCAACGTGTTCTACGTCGACGACGCGCAGAAGCGCATCGCGGCGGCGTACATCGCCCAGCTGACGCGGGCCCGCGTCTTTCCGGCCGAGATCGTCACCCGCGTGGACCCGCTCCGGGGCTTCTACCCGGCCGAGGCCTACCACCAGGACTTCATGCTCCGGCACCCGACGTATCCCTACATCGTCGTGCACGACCTGCCGCGGCTGGCGCGCTTCAAGGCGATGTTTCCGGCCCGCTACACCGAGGACCCGGTGACGGCCCTGCGGTCGAAGTGGCCCGCCCGCGCGCGCGGCTGACTTCCCACGGCCGGATCGCGTAGAGTGTGCCGCCAGGAGGAGCCGCCCATGACCGCCCCGCTCGTCACCTACGCCGTCGACGGCAAGATCGGCATCGTCACCCTCAACCGGCCCGACAAGCTCAACGCGATCTCCCCCGAGCTGAAGGCCCTGCTCATCGAGCGCTTCCTCGAGGCGGACCGTGATCCGGCCACCAGCGTGGTGGTGCTCCGCGCGGAGGGCCGCGCCTTCTCCGCGGGCTACGACATCTCGCCGAGCCCGGCCCGCGCGGCCCGCCGCGGCAACGCGCTGGCCTGGCACGAGTCGCTCACCGACGACGTGCGCCTCGAGATGACGCCGTGGGACATGCGCAAGCCGGTCATCGCCTCCGTGCAGGGCCACTGCCTGGGCGGCGGCTGCGAGATGGTGATGATGTGCGACGTGACGATCGCCGCGGACGACGCGCTCTTCGGAGAGCCGGAGATCCGCTTCTCCAACGTGGGGCCGGCGCTGGTGATGCCGTTCATCGTGGGCTTGAAGCGCGCGCGGGAGCTGCTCTATCTGGGCGATCCGATCGACGCCCGGACCGCCCTGGCCTGGGGCATGGTCAACCGGGTGGTGCCGCGGGCGGAGCTGTCCACCGCCACCATGAAGTTCGCGCGGCGCATGGCCCTCATCTCCCCGGAGGCGTTGATGGCCACGAAGCTCGCGATCAATCGCGGCGCGGACGCGGCCGGCTTCCGCAACGCGATCCGCGCCGGCCTCGACGTGCTCGCGCCGCTCTACGCGGGCCGCACCGAGGTCGGGATGAAGTTCGACGAGATCCGGGAGAAGGAAGGACTCGGCGCCGCGCTCCGCTGGCGCGCCGCCCAGTTCGCCGAGTAGCCGCCGCTCCCGCAGTCGCCCTCTCCCCTCAGGGGGTTGAGGGGTGTCGCCGCCTCAGCGACTGGTCCGGGAGGTCTTCCGCGAGCGTGCGCTCGAGGTCCGAGCGGCCCCGCGCGCCACGTTCCGTCCGGCCCGCCCGCGCGCCGCCACCTCGTCGGGCGTGGGCCCGCTCGGGCCGAGCGCCTCGTCGATGCGGTCCCGCAGCGCCCGCAGCCGCTCGAGCAGCAGGTGGCCGGTCTCGGTGAGCTCCATGCCCCGCGCCAAGCCGCGACCGGCCCGGGTGCGGACGAGCGGCGTCTCCAGCGCGCGCTCGGCCCGCCGCAGGTAGCCCCACGCGTGCCGGTACGACCAGCCCATCTCCCGCACCGTCCGGGCGAGCGAGCCGTGACGAAGGATGCCGCCCAGCAGGTGGATCCCCCCGTCGCCCGCGAAGAACTGGCCGCCGAGGACGAGCCACACCTTCGTCTTCACCTGCGCCGCGATTATGCTCTCGAGAGCATTTTGAACTCTGTCGCCGCGCTGCGTAGCATGGGCTCCCGACGGTCGGCTGGTCATGGCGGTCCTTACCCTACCACGATCGAGCGCACGCTCAGGAGGCTGGACGGAATGCGGTTCATGCGAATGCTCGCGGTCACGCTCGCGGCGGTGCTGCTCCTCACCTCCGGAGCCACCGCCCAGGAGCTCACGCTGTCGGTGGCCATCAGTCTGAAGGACGTGACCGAGGAGCTCGGGCGCACCTTCATGGCCGCGCATCCCGGTGTGACCCTGCGCTACAACTTCGGGGCCTCCGGGGATCTGCAGAAGCAGATCGAGGCGGGGGCGCCGGTCGACCTCTTCCTCTCCGCGGCGCAGCGGCAGATGGACGAGCTGGAGCGGAAGAGCCTCATCCTGGTGGAGACTCGCCGGGCCTTCGCGCGGAACGCGCTCGTGGTGGTGAAGCCGGCGGACTCGAAGGTCGACCTCACCAAGCCCGCCGATCTGGCCGAGGCCCGCATCGGCCGCATCGCGATCGGCAATCCGAAGAGCGTGCCCGCGGGGCAGTACGCGGAGGAGAGCCTCCGCACCCTCGCCCTCTGGGACCGCGTACAGCCCAAGCTGGTGTTCGCGGAGAACGTGCGCCAGGTGCTGGACTACGTGGCCCGCGGAGAGGTCGACGCGGGATTCGTCTACTCCACCGACGCGGCCATCCGTCCCCGGGGCGTGAAGGAGGCGTTCCGGCCGCCGGACGACAGCTATCGGCCGGTGGTGTATCCCGGGGCGGTGGTGGCGGCGTCGAAGCAGGCCACGCTGGCCCGCGCGTTTCTCGACCTGCTGACCGGCGAGCAGGGCCGCGCGGTCCTCGCCCGCTTCGGCTTCCAGCCCCCGCCGGCCGGCGCGCGCTGACCGGGCGCGATAGGAGGCTTCGACTCAGAGGAGACGCACATGCGACTCAGCGCTCGCAACATCATCAAGGGCAAGGTGCTGGAAATCACCAAGGGCGCCACCACTGCCCACGTGAAGCTCGACATCGGCGGCGGCGTGGTGATGTTCTCGTCGATCACCAACGAGGCGGTGGACGCCCTCGCCCTCCGGGTCGGCGACGCCGCCTACGCGGTCATCAAGGCCTCCGACGTCATGGTGGGCAAGGACTGACGCGTTCGCGCCGGCGGCCCGCGGGCCGACCGCACCTGCCGGTCCCGGGGCCGGCCGGCGTGGCATACTACGCGGGCACCCAGGACCCCCGACGTGAGCCCGGACAATCTCTCCGCCCTCCGGCTGTCGCTGCAGGTGGCCGTGTCGGCCACCGCGCTCAACGCGCTCATCGGGATCCCGATCGCCTACGTGCTCGCGCGGCGCCGCTTCTGGGGCCGGAATCTGGTGGACCTGCTGGTGACGCTGCCGCTGATCCTGCCGCCCACCGTGGTCGGCTACTACCTGATCGTGCTGCTGGGCCGCCGCGGCCTGCTGGGCGCGCCGCTCTACCACGCCACCGGCTTCACGATCACGTTCACGTGGTACGCGGCGGTGATCGCGGCCACCGTAATGGCGCTGCCGCTCCTGGTGCGCACCGCCCGCGCGGCCATCGAGTCGGTGGACCGCGATCTGGAGCGCGCGGCCTACACCCTCGGCCATTCCGAGCTGCGCACCGCGTTCGAGGTCACGCTGCCGCTGGCCCGCAACGGCATCCTGGCCGGGCTGGTGCTGTCGTTCGCCCGCGCGCTGGGCGAGTTCGGCGCGACCCTGATGCTGGCCGGCAACATCCCGGGCCGCACCACCACGGTGCCGCTCTCCATCTACACCGCGATGCAGACCGGGGAGGACGCGGAGGCCTTCGTGCTCGTCGCGGCCCTCACCGCGCTCTCCTGCGTGGTGCTGATCGCGACCAACCGCCTGGTGGCCCGCCCGATATGACGAGCCGCCTCGAGGTCGCGATCCGCAAGCAGCTCGACGGCTTCACGCTCGACGTGCAGTGGAGCGCGGGGGACGGGGTCGCCGCGCTCTTCGGTCCCTCCGGCGCGGGCAAGACCCTGACGCTCCAGTGCCTGGCCGGCCTGGTGCGCCCCGACGCGGGCCGCATCGTGATGGGCGGTGAGGTCCTGTTCGACTCGGAGACCGGGGTGGACGTGCCGCCCCAGCGGCGCCGCCTGGGCTACGTCTTCCAGGGCTACGCGCTGTTTCCCCACCTCACCGTGCGGAGCAACGTGGGCTTCGGCCTGCGCGGCCGCGACCGCGCCGAGCGGCGGCGCCGCGAGGACGAGGTGCTGGCGCGCCTGGGCCTCGAGGCCCTGGCCGATCGCTACCCACGCGAGCTGTCGGGCGGACAGCGCCAGCGGGTGGCGCTCGGCCGCGCGCTCGCCCCCGATCCGGCGCTGCTGCTCCTGGACGAGCCGCTCTCCGCGCTCGACCTGCCGCTGCGGCAGGCGCTGCGCGACGATCTGCGGGGCATCCTCGCCGACTGGGGCATCGCGGCGGTGCTGGTCACCCACGACCTCACCGAGGCGTACCGCCTCGGTGATCACATCGTGGTCTACGAGGAGGGACGGGTGATCCAGGCCGCCCCGCGCACGGAGCTGCTCTGGCAGCCGTCCTCGCGGAGCGTGGCCCGCATCATGGGCATCCGCAACCTGATGCAGGGGGTCACGCTCAAGGCCACCCCCGACCGCATCCAGTTCCGCTGGCGCGGCCAGGTGCTGGAGGCGGTGAACTCGCCCACGCGCTCGTACCTGCCGGCCCCCGACACCCCGCTCGCGTTCTTCATCCGGCCCGAGTACGTGCGGCTGCTCCGCAAGGACCGCGGCGGCGTCGACGGCGCGCACCACATGAATTTGATGTCGGGCACGGTGGTGCGCGAGGTGGACCTCGGCACCTCCTGGACGCTCTTCCTGCGGCTCGACGAGCCGGGCCCGCCCGCGCAGGGCGACTACGATCTCGAGCTGGAAGTGCCGCGGCTCGTCTACGAGATCCTGGAGATCGAGCGCGACCGGCACTGGCAGTTCTCCCTCCACCGCGGCGCGATCCACGTGCTGCCGTCCGCCTGATGGCGCCCCCGGTCGTCGCCCTCCACGGCATCCGCGTCGTCCACTCGGGCACGACGGTCCTCGACGTGCCGGAGCTGGCGGTCGAGGCCGGCCAGGTGCTGGCCGTGATCGGCCCGAACGGCGCGGGCAAGTCCACGCTCCTGCGGGTGATGGGGCTGCTCCAGGCGCCGACCGCGGGGAGCGTGCGCTTCCAGGGCGAGCGGGTGAGCGCGGCGGACGGGCTCACGGTGCGGCGGCGCATGGCGAGCGTGTTCCAGGCCCCGCTGCTCGCCGACACCACCGTCCGCGCCAACGTGGCGCTGGGCCTCCGCTTCCGGGGGCTCGGAGGCGAGCGCGGCGCCGCGCGGGTGGGGGAGTGGCTCGATCAGCTCGGCATCGCGCACCTGGCGGACCGCCAGGCGCGCTCGCTCTCGGGCGGCGAGGCCCAGCGCACCGCCCTGGCCCGTGCCCTCGTGCTGGACCCGGAGCTGCTGCTCCTGGACGAGCCGTTCTCCGCGCTCGATCAGCCCACCCGGGAGGGCGTGATCGAGGACCTCGGCCGCATCCTCCGGCGCCGGCGTACCACCGCGGTGCTGGTGACCCACGACCGGGGCGAGGCCCAGGCCCTCGGTGACCGGGTCGGGGTCATGCTGGGCGGCCGGCTCCTGCAGGTGGACCAGGTGGATCAGGTCTTCCGCGCGCCGATCTCCGACGAGGTCGCGCGGTTCGTGGGCGTCGAGACGGTGCTCGCGTGCCGGGTCCGCGCGGTGAGCGACGGCGTCGCCGTGCTCGAGGCCGGGGGGCGGACCATCGAGGTGGCGCAGCCCGCCGAGGTGGGCGAGTGGGTGCGTCTCTGCGTGCGTCCGGAGGACGTCACGCTCTCGCCGCGCGCGGTCGGGGGGGCCCCGTCGAGCGCGCGGAACCGCCTCGACGGGGCCGTCGTGCGGGTGACCCCGGTCGGGCCGCATGTGCGCGTGACGATTGACTGCGGATTCCCCCTGGTCGCGCTCGTGACGCAGCGCTCTGCCCGCGAGATGTCGCTCGCGCCGGGCACGCCGGTGACCGCGCACGTCAAGGCCACCGCGCCCCATCTGCTCCGCCATGCCGAGCCTTGACAGTCCGAAGAGGCGGGGAGTATAAGGCAGGTACCAACGCTGGCTGGGGCAGGTTCCTTCGCAGCACCTGCGCAAGGGAGGTCCGCATGGCCGACTCGGAAGCACTCATCGAGCGACTCGCTGCTGAAAACCCGGAATTCCGCAAGTTCCGCGACGAGCATCAGCGCTACGAGGAAGAGCTCTCCGAGCTCAACGGCCGTGGCTTCCTCTCCCCCGAGCAGCAGTGGCGCGTGAGCGAGCTCAAGAAGCTCAAGCTCATGGCGAAGGATCGGATGGAGAGCCTTCTCCGGCACGCGCGCGCCGCGACGCACGCCTGAGTCGGGTCCAGCACCCGAGGGATGGGCCCGCCGCGGGATATGCCCGGGTTCCGCGGCCTCTCACACCTGACCTCCGCGGGTGAGGCCCGCATGGTGGACGTCTCCGCCAAGTCGGAGACGGTCCGCGAGGCGGCCGCCTGCGTCACCGTCAAGATGAAGCCGGCCACCCTGGCCGCGGTGCGCGCGGGGCAGCTGGCCAAGGGGGACGTGCTCGGGGTGGCGCGGACCGCCGGCATCATGGCGGCCAAGCGCACGCCGGACCTGATCCCGCTCTGCCATCCCCTCCGGATCACGGGCGTCGACGTGGACTTCTCGCTCGACGCGCGCCGCTCCACCATCACCGTGCTCGCGCGCGTGCGCACCGTGGACAAGACCGGAGTCGAGATGGAAGCGCTGACCGCCGCCGCGGTGGCCGGCCTCACCGTCTACGACATGGCGAAGGCGCTGGACAAGGGCATCGTGCTCACCGGCCTGTGCCTGGTGGAGAAATCGGGCGGCAAGTCGGGCCCGTGGGTCCGGGGCCGCAAACCGCCGCGACGAACCTGACATGCCCAAGCCCACCACCGCGATCGTCTACTCCGACGAGTGGCGTCAGTTCGACTACGGGCGCGAGCACCCGCTCCGCATGGAGCGCCTCGGCCTCACCTGGAAGCTCATGGAGGCCTACGGCCTCACCGCGCTGCCCCGGGCCAAGGTGCTGACCCCGGAGGCCGCGCCGCTCGACGAGATCGCCCGCTTCCACAGCCGTGAGTACATCGAGATCCTGCGGGCGGTCAGCGCGGGGGACTGGGTGCCGCACGCGGCCCGCTACGGGCTCGGTCCCGGCGACAACCCGATCTTCCCGGGCCTCTGGGAGGCGGCGCAGCTCGCCGCCGGCGGCTCCCTGCTGGCCGCGCAGCTGGTGGCGACCGGCGAGGCGGATCGCGCGTTCCACTTCGCGGGAGGCCTCCACCACGCGATGCCGGGGCGCGCCTCCGGATTCTGCTACGTGAACGACGCGGTGCTCGCCATCATGCGCCTGCGGGCGCACGGCCTCCGGGTCGCCTACGTGGACATCGATGCCCACCACGGCGACGGGGTGCAGTTCGCCTTCTACGACGACCCCACCGTGCTGACCATCTCGACCCACGAGCGGGGCGATCGACTCTTCCCGGGCACCGGCTTCGTGGTGGAGATGGGCGAGCGGGACGGGCTCGGATACGCGGTGAACCTGCCGCTGCAGCCCCTGACCGACGACACGGTCTACCACCACGCCTTCGAGGCGGTGGTGCCCCCGCTGGTGACGGCCTTCAAGCCGGACGCGCTCGTCATCCAGCTCGGGATCGACTCTCACCGCACCGATCCGCTCACTCACCTGAGCCTCACCGTGCAGGGGTTCATCCAGGCGGTGCGCCGCCTCCTGCCGCTCGCCCCGCGGGTGGTCGCCCTCGGGGGCGGCGGCTACGACCTCGCCAACGTGGCCCGGGCGTGGACCGCGGCGTGGGCCGCCCTGAACGACATGGAGCTGCCGGACGCGCTGCCCGCGGAGAGCCACGCCGAGCTGCGGGCGCACGGCCTCGTCCGGCCGACGCTCGGCGATCCGGCCGAGACCCTGCCCGAGGAGACGCGCCGCTGGACCGAGGAGTACGCGCGGCGCCAGGTGGGAGAGATCCAGGACCGGATCTTCCCCCTCCACGGGCTCTAGGAGCGGACCGACATGGAGGCGCCCGCCACCTCCGCCACCGTGCCCGCCGTGACCGGGCCGGCGAGCGCGACTGCCGTCGAGCACGCCGCCATCCGCGTGTCGCTCAAGGTCAAGCTGAGCCTGCTCATCACCGCGCTGGTGGTGCTGACGGTGGCCCTGGTCGGGCTCTTCCTGCTGCGCCAGCAGCAGCAGAGCCTCACCGCGGAGATGACCAAGCGGGGGCTCACCATGGCCGAGAACTTCGCGGCGGGGGCCAAGACCCCGCTTCTCACCGGCGACGACCTCACCCTCGGCGTGCTCGTCACCGACGCCATGAAGGATCCCGACGTCTCCTACGTGATCGTGGCGGATCACGACGGGCGCGTGCTCGCGCACTCGGATCCGCGCGCCGCGGTGAAGAGCACGGTGGACCGGCCCAAGGGCCTGGAGCCGCTCAAGGACCGCGTGCTGGTGCAGAGCTACAAGACCCCGCAGGGCCGCATCATCGACTTCGCGGTGCCGCTGGTCTACAGCGGCGTGCCGGTCGGCGCCCTCTACCTGGGCTTCAGCGAGGAAGCCATCGCGGCGGCCCTCGCCCGCGCGCGCAACCAGGCGCTGCTCATCACGCTGCTGATGGTGCTGGCCGGCCTGGGCGGGGCGGTGGGGCTGGCCGCGCTGCTCTCGCGGCCGATCTTCCGCCTCGTGCAGGCCACCCGGGCCGTCGCGGCCGGGAACTTCAACGTCGCGGTGCCGGTGGCCTCGCGCGACGAGCTGGGGGTGCTCACCGACTCCTTCAACCGCATGGCCCGCAGCCTGCGCGAGAAGGAGATGATCAAGCGCGCGTTCACCCGCTACGTGGCGCGCGAGGTGGTGGAGGAGATCCTCAAGAATCCGGAGAACATGGCGCTCACCGGGGAGCGGCGCGAGGTGACCGTGCTCTTCTGCGACGTGCGCGGGTTCACCCCGCTCTCCGAGCGCATGACCCCGGAAGAGGTGGTGCTGCTGCTGAACGATTTCTACAACCTGATGATCGAGACCACGTTCAAGCACGACGGCACCCTCGACAAGTTCCTGGGCGACGCGGTGATGGCGGTCTTCGGCGCGCCGATGGCGCACCCGGACCACTCGGCCCGCGCCATCCGCACCGCCGTCGCCATGCAGGAAGGGATCGTGGCCCTGAACGAGCGGCGCGCCCGCGACGGCAAGGAGCCGATCGCGGTCGGCATCGGGGTGAGCGCGGGCGAGGCGGTGGCCGGGACGGTGGGCACCGAGGACCGCATGGAATACACCGTCATCGGCGACAGCGTCAACCTCGCCGCCCGGCTCGAGTCCAACGCCAAGCCGGGCCAGATCCTGATCAGCCATCGCACCTACGAGCGCATCCGAGACCTGGTCGACGTGCGGCCGCTGGGCCGCATCCGGGTCAAGGGCAAGGAGGAGGAGGTCGAGGTCTACGAGGTGCTGCGGCTGGCTCCCGTAGTTTGATCCGCTTGTCCGCCCGCTCAGCGTAGGATATGGGGATGATGACGCGCCGCACCCTCGGTCCGGCCCTCTGGAGGTCGGCGCTGGCCCTCCTCCTCGGGGCCTGCGCGACCGCGTCCGCACCCACCGAGTCCGGAGGCCCCGCGCCGTCGTCCCGGCCGGCCGCCCGTCCCGCCGCCTACGAGTCCGAAGAGTTCGTGGTCACCTTCGCCCAGCCCGGCGACACCCCGGCGACCCTCGCCGCCCGCTACCTGGGCGACGCGAGCCGGGCGTGGATGATCGAGGACTACACCGGGCTGCAGGCCTTCTCGTCCGGGCAGGAGGTCGTGATCCCGCGGCGGCCGTGGAACCCCTCCGGGGTCACGCCGGGCGGCTACCAGATCGTGCCGATCCTGACCTACCACAACCTGGCCGAGCAGGCGAAGGGCCGGCTGGTGCTCGCGGCCTCCTCGTTCCGCGAGCAGATGCAGTACCTCAAGACCAACGGCTACCGGGTGGTGAGCCTCGCCGACTTCATCGAGTTCACCCATCTGGGCCGCCAGCTGCCGCAGAAGGCGGTGGTGCTGACCTTCGACGACGGCTACCGGTCGTTCAAGGAGTTCGCGTACCCGGTCCTCAAGGAGCTGGGCTTCACCGCCACCCTCTTCATCTATACCGACTGGGTGGGGGCGGGGCGCGGGGCGCTCTCCTGGAACGATCTGAAGGAGCTGTCCGCCGCCGGCTTCGACGTGCAGGCCCACACCAAGTCGCACGCTGACCTCCGCCGGGCCCAGGGCGAGACCGAGGCGCAGTACGCCCGCCGCATGCAGGCCGAGCTGGAGCAGCCGCAGGAGCTCTTCAACCGGCACCTCGGCCGGCGCAGCCAGGTCCTGGCCTATCCCTACGGGCGGTGGGAGGAAGGGCTGCTGCCGAAGGTGCAGCAGTACGGCTACATCGCGGCGTTCTCGGTACGACGGCAGGGCAACGCCTCGTTCGTCCGCCCGCTGGCCGCGCACCGCAGCCAGATCTACTCCGAGATGACCCTCGACGACTTCGTGAAGAACCTGAACGTCTTCCAGGAGGAGAACCTCCGGTGAGGGTTGGCGAGCGGCGCCGGCTCGCCGCGGCGATCCTGGGCCTGGCTCTGGGCGGCTGCGCCGGGCTGTCCGCGCCCACCGGGGACGCCACCAGCCCCGGCGCCAGGCCGGGCGCCTCGGTGGCGCGCGACCCGCTGGCCGCCCGCCATCGCCAGCAGGCCGAGATCCTGGAGCGCGACGGCCAGCTGCGCCGCGCCGCCGAGGAGTGGAAGATCGTGCTCACGATCACGCCCGGCGACGCCCAGGCGCGCGAAGCCCTGCGCGCGCTGCAGGCGAAGATCGCCGAGCAGGTTGCGGCGCGCCTGGACGAGGGGCGCAAGGCGCTGGCCCGCGGGGTGCAGCTCGAGGCCCGGCGCAAGTTCCTGGCCGCCCTGGCGCTCGATCCCGGCAACCGTGCCGCCTTCGACGCCCTGCAGGCCGAGACGCGCGAGGTCGAGTTCGTGACCCACACCGTGCGGGCCGGCGAGACGCTGTCGAGCCTGGCGCAGCGGTACTACGGTGACCGATCGCGCGCGGAGGTGATCTGGGAGACGAACCAGCTGCCGCCGAACCCGCGGCTGGCGCCCGGCACCACGCTCAAGATCCCGGAGATTCCCGGCGTGCCCTTCGTCCACCCCGAGGCGCGCCCGCGGGCGCCGGTGGTCGCGGCGGTGCCGACTCCGGACATGCCGCGTCCCGGCCCCACTCCGAGCCCGACCGCGCCGGCCGGTCCCCCGGCCAAGGACGAGCCCGCGCCGCCGGAGGTCAACCCGCTGCTGGCCGAGGCGCGGGAGGCGCTCGAGCGGAGCGACTATCCGGACGCGATCGACACGATCGACAAGTACCTCGCGAGCAAGCCGGGCGACCGCGAGGGGCTCTCCGTCAAGAAGCAGGCGCTCTACGGGCAGGCCAAGAGCCAGATGGCCGCCCGGCAGTACCAGGAGTCCATGCAGACGCTGACCCTGCTGACCCGGCTGCAGCCCGACTACGAGGACGCGCCCGCCCTGCTGAAGCAGGCGCGCGCGCGCATCATCGAGCAGCACTACACCCAGGGCGTGCGCTTCTACCGCGAGGAGAAGCTGAAGCAGGCGATCGCGGAATGGCGGGTGGTGCTCGAGATGGATCCGGCCCACGCCAACGCACGCCGCAACATCGATCAAGCCGAACGTCTCCTGCGCGGCCTCGAGCAGCGCATGAAGAAGTAGTCCGGCTTCCAAGGAGAACTCGATGACCGGATCCAGGATTCGCCATGTTCGCTCGGCGGCCACCCTGTTGCCGATCGTGGCGCTCACGCTGCTGCTGGCCGGCTGTCCGAAGCGCCCGGCCATGACCCAGGCCAGCGCGCCGCCGCCCGTGCCGCCACCGGCCGCGGCCGCGCCCCCGACCCCCGCTCCGGCCCCGGCGCCCGCACCCGCGCCGGCGCCCACGCCGGCGGCCCCCCCGACCGCCGCGCCCGCGCCGCCCAAGGAGTACCGGGCCAACGACGCCCTCAAGCAGATCTTCTTCGCGTTCGACAAGGCGGACATCCGGCCCGCCGACGCGAAGACTCTCGATGTCAGCGCGGCCTATCTCAAGGCCAACCCGAACCTGCTGGTGCTGATCGAGGGGCACTGCGACGAGCGCGGCACCTCCGAGTACAACCTGGCCCTGGGCGAGCGGCGAGCGAAGGCGGCCATGAACTACCTGGTGTCCAACGGCATCGAGGCCGGCCGCATCACCACGATCTCCTACGGCAAGGAGCGCCCGGTGTGCACGGAGCACAACGAGGCGTGCTGGTCGAAGAACCGCAACGACACGTTCCTGACCAAGGAGAAGTAGCGACGCTGGAGACGTAGCGGCACTCTCACGGCCCTCACCGGCGAACGGAGGCACGGATGCCTGCTCAAGACCTGATCGTCGATCTGGCGATTCGCTACGGGTTCCAGGTGCTGGGGGCGTTCGTGATCCTGGGCGTCGGCCTGCTGGCCGCGTGGTGGGCGGGCAACCTGGCGGAGCGCCCGCTCACCCGCATGGCGCTCGAGCCGCCCATGCGGCGGCTGATGGTGCGGGTCGTGAGAGTGGTGGTCCTGCTGTTCGCGCTGGTCATCGCGCTCGACAAGTTCGGCTTCCAGATCGCCCCCCTGGTGGCCGGCATCGGGGTGGCCGGCCTCGGCATCGGCATCGCGCTGCAGGGGGTGCTGAGCAACGTCATCGCCGGGCTCACCATCATCTTCACCAAGCCGTTCCGGGTGGGCGAGCACATCGAGATCGTGGGCATGAAGGGCGACGTCGCCAACATCGAGCTGTTCTCGACCACCCTGCTGCACCCCGACCAGTCGCGCATCATCATTCCCAACCGCAAGATCGTGGGTGAGATCCTCCACAACTTCGGCACCATGCGCCAGCTGCATCTCTCGGTGGCGGTGCCGCACGGCTCCGACCTCGACGCGGTGCTGGCCCTCGTGCGCGACGTGGTGAGCGCGAATCCCCGCGTGCTCGCCCAGCCGGCCGCGGTGGTCGGCGTCGCCCAGATCGAGCCCGCCGGCGTGCGCATCGGCGTGAACCCCTGGGTGAAGGTGCCCGACGTGGTGGCGGCCGAGGCCGAGATCTACCGGTCCCTCGTGGAGCGCTTCGGCCGGAGCGGCATCGGTGTGCCCGTGCCTCGTCAGGAGGTTCAGCTCGTAAAATCAGCTATTTAACCATCGCCTTCTGACTTCTTGACAACACCGGTCGAGATAGTACCATTCGATCCAAAGGAGGCGAACATGGCACTGCAACTCGGCGACACGGCTCCCGACTTCCAGGCCGACACCACCGTCGGCCCCATCTCGTTTCACCAGTGGCTCGGCGACCAGTGGGGCGTGCTCTTCTCGCACCCCCGCGACTTCACGCCGGTGTGCACCACGGAGCTCGGCTACGTGGCGCGACTGGCTCCCGAGTTCGAGCGGCGGGGGGTGAAGGCGATCGGGCTCTCCGTCGATCCCGTCGACTCCCACCGCAAGTGGGCCGCCGACATCCAGGAGACCCAGGGCTACGCGGTCAACTTCCCGATCATCGCGGATCCCGACCGCAAGGTGGCGAACCTCTACGGCATGATCCATCCCGCCCACGACGAGGTGCACACCGTCCGCACCGTGTTCGTGATCGATCCCCTGAAGAAGGTCCGGCTCTTCATCACCTATCCCCAGACCGCCGGGCGGAACTTCGACGAGATCCTGCGCGTGATCGACTCGCTGCAGCTCACCGATCGGCACAAGGTGGCGACGCCGGTGAACTGGAAGCCGGGCGAGGACGTGATCATCGTTCCGGCCGTGAGCGACGAGGAGGCGCGGAGCCGGTTCCCCAAGGGGTGGAAGGCGCTCAAGCCCTACCTGCGGCTCACCCCGCAGCCGGCGGAGCCCGCGAAGCGCTAGGCCACGAAAGTTTGACACGCGGTCCCGGCGGCGCCTACCTTGTGGGTCAGGCTCGCCATGAACAAGACGTCCCTGGTCCTGGCTGCGGTGCTCCTCGCTCTCGCCGGGTCCGCGTCCGCTCAGGGCCCGTCCAAGGCGCCGACCGCGGGCGGCTCGATCGACCTGCAGTACAAGCAGCGCTCGCCGGCCCTGCAGAAGGTGTCGCCCCGGAAGGTCGAGGAGGATACCGCCCAGGCGCTCAGCGAGCTCGACCGGCAGCGGACCGAGCGCACGCTGCGGGAGAGCGTGCCCAAGCCGTCGCGGCGGCCTGACCTCGACCGCGACGTCACCCAGGGCATCCAGTCGCGCGGCCTCGGCCGCTAGCGCCGCCTCCGCCCGCCGACCCGCTCCGTCCGTCCCCGCGCCTCGTCCACCGGCACGCCGTCCCGATAGGTGACGCGATGGCCGAGGACGGCGGGCACCCGCGGGCCCGGGGTGACCACGCCCGCCAGGTTGAGGGGATCGCAGGCCGACACGGACACCGTCTGGCCGCCGGGCTGCTCGCGCCGGATCGCGCGCAGCGCCTCGAGCGCCTCGGGGGCCGCGAACTGCTCGCCCACGAAGCCGCTCACGATGCGCCCGCCACGGAGCTCCCCACGCATCTCGAGGCGCCGGTAGACCCGCAGCAGGTCGCGCCACGCCGGCATGCGCGGCTCCCGCTGGAGCAGATCGCGGAACACGATGCCGTAACGGCGGATGTACTGGCGGGCCTGCGCCTCCACCAGGTCCTCGGCGGGAGGGGCCGGCGGCGGCTGGACCCGCGCCCACCGACCCGTTCCCGGTGACGGACGGGGAGCGGCGGGACGGCCCGGCCTCGGCCGGCGCCGCTTCTCGGAGTGCAGCAGGCTCCGCAGGCCGGCGAAGCCGTCACCGGTCACGAGGCCGGCGGTCACCAGCTCGCAGAGCGCCTCCTCGACCTCGACGCGCAGGCGATGCACCCCGGTGGCGATGTCGTCCACGAACGAGGCGCCGCGCCGCTCCAGGTAGCCGAGCACGTCGAGCGCCGGTCCCGACGGCTTGCCCGGCAACACGCCGGGCTCCGACGCCGCGCTCGTCTCGGGCCGCGGGTCCAGGAGCCAGGCCAGGTCCCGGCGCAGCAGCACGGCGAGGGGCACGGTGGCCGAGAGGCGTCGGCCCGCGTGCCGCGCGCTCGCGTGCAGGCCGAGCCGGCCCCAGGTGACCTCGCCGGACAGGCACAGCTCGTCGAGCCAGCCGGGCTGGTAGCCCGCCACGCGCGCGGACAGGATCTCCCGCTCCCATGCGCCGGCGGCCGCCTCGAAGCCCTGCAGGCGCTCGATCACCCGCAGGAGCCCGTCGCGGCCGTGCTGCTGGGCGCCGGGGGCCACGTGCTGCCAGGCGAACAGGAAGCGTAGCAGCGCGGCCGGGGAGACGGGCTCGATCAGCCGTCGCAGGCCGTCCAGCGTGCGGCGGTGGATGCGCGCGAGCAGCCGGCGGTCGCACCATTCGACTGTGTCGGGGCTGGCAACCGTGCCGGCCAGGGCCCCCGGCGTGAAGCGCCCGCGCAGCACGCCGCCCTCGGCCTCGACCGCGGCGAGCGCCGCGTCGATCTCGCCCACGCTCACGCCCAGATCCTCCGCGAGCGCGGGTGCGGTGGTCGGGCCCACCAGGCCCGGGCGCGCGCGGACGATCTCCACGAGCGCACTCTCGCGATCGGACCACGCGGGTGCCCGCCGCGCCGGCGGCTCCGCCACGTCGGGCTCGAAGCGGCCGCGCGGCCAGACGGTGGCCGCCAGCGAGCGGCGCTCCGCCGCGACCCAGAGCACGCGCCCCTCGTGGAGGAGCCTCGCCGCGCGCCCGGCCGCCATCAGCTCCTCGAGGTAGGCGGTCCAGATCTCGGTGCGGGCGTCGGTGCGATCCGCGGGGAGGGCGCCCACGTCCAGCAGCAGATCGTGCAGCTCGTCGGCCGAGCGCAGATCGGGCCACGCCTCGTCCACCACCGCGGCGATCGCCTCCGGGTCCAGGCGGCCCACGTCGTCGGCGACCACCGCGGGCAGCCCGCGCCGCAGCGTGACCGCGCGCGCCCTCCGCTCCTCGAGCGGCGCGTCGTCCAGGTAGGCGTAGGGGTTCGCGTTCAGGATCTCGTGGGCGAACACGGACGGCTCGGGCGTCTCCCGCGTCACGCACTTGATCTGCCCGGCGTGGATGGCGGTGAGGACGGCGCGCAGGCCCTCGACGTCCATCGCCTCGGTGAGACAATCGCGCAGGGTCTCGCGGACCAGGGGATGGTCCGGCAGCTCGATGGGGCCCGGCGCCATGTTGTCCTGGCAGGCGAGCTGGGCCGGGAACACCGCCACCAGCAGGTCCTCCGCCCGCATGCGCTGCAGATACGGCGGCACGCGCCGGCCGTTCTGCCAGCGCAGGAGCGCCAGCGCGCGGTTGGCGTTCCAGCGCCAGCGGGTGGTGAACATCGGCGCCTGCAGGGCGGCCTGGGTCAGGAGCTCGTCCAGGCCCTTGGGGTGCAGCATCTCGAAGACCGCCTCGAGCGGGAAGCTGTGCTGCGGGCCCAGCGAGAGCAGCACGCCGTCGTCGGTGGCCGCGGCCTGCAGCTCGAAGTTGAACGAGTGGCAGAGCCGCTTGCGCAGCGCCATGCCCCACGCCCGGTTGACGCGCCCGCCGAACGGCGCGTGGACCACCATCTGCATGCCGCCCGCCTCGTCGAAGAAGCGCTCGACCACCACCGTGTCCCGCGTCGGCACCGCGCCCAGGGCCGCGCGCGCCGCCGCCACGTAGTCGCGCACCAGGAGGGCGCCGCGCCGGTCGAGCCCGGTCTCGCGCTCCAGCCACTCCACGGCGGCCTCGGGTCCGTCCGGCGGATCGGCCAGCCGCTCGGCCACCCCCTGCCGCACCGCGGCCAGCTCGGCCGAGAGCTCCGGCGTGCGCGCGGGACCCTCGCCGAGCCAGAACGGGATCGTGGAGGGCGCCCCGCCCGCGTCCTCGACCCGCACCCGCCCGTTCTCGATCCGTCGGATGCGCCAGGAGGTGTTGCCGAGCAGGATCACGTCGCCCGCCATCGACTCGATGGCGAAGTCCTCGTCGAGGGAGCCGATGGTGGTCTCGTCCGGCTCCAGCACCACCTCGTAGCTGGCGTTGTCGGGGATGGCGCCCCCGGAGGTGATGGCGGCCAGCCGCGAGCCCCGCCGCGCCTTCAACGTGCGGTGGACCGCGTCGCGGTGCAGGCGCGCGGCGTAGCGCCCGCGGCGGGTGGCGATGCCCTCGGCCAGCATGTCCACGATCTGATCGAAGTCGTGGCGGCCGAGGCTCGCGTAGGGCGCGGCCCGGCGGCAGAGCGCGAAGAGGCGGTCCTCGTCCTGCTCCTCGCTGGCGCAGATGGCGACCACCTGCTGGGCCAGGACGTCGAGCGGGGCGTCGCGCAGGGTGAGCCGGTCGATCTCGCCCCGTCGGGCCGCGCGGACCAGTGCCGCGCACTCCACCAGCTGATCACGGGTGAGCGGGAAGAGCCGGCCCTTGGGGGTGGCGAGCAGGGCGTGGCCGGAGCGGCCCACCCGCTGCAGCGCGGTGGCGATGGAGCGCGGCGAGCCCAGCAGGCACGTGAGGTCGACCGTGCCCACGTCGATGCCCAGCTCGAGCGAGGCGGTCGCCACCACCAGCGAGATCTCGCCCGACTTCAGGCGCTGCTCGGCGTCGAAGCGCCGCTGGCGGCTCAGGCTGCTGTGGTGGGCGGCGACCCGCTCGGCCCCGAGCCGGTCCGCCAGGTGGCGCGTCACCCGCTCCACGAGCCGCCGGGTGTTGACGAACACCAGCGTGGAGCGGTGCTCGCGGGCCAGGGCCGCCACCCGGTCGTAGATCTCCTCCCACTGCTCGTTGGTGCACACCGCGCCGAGCTCGTCGCCCAGGACCTCGATGGCCAGGTCCATGTCGCGGCGCTGCCCCACGTTCACCACCTCGGGCAGCGGCCGCGAGGCGCCCACCAGGAGCCGCGCCGCGGTCTCGATCGGGCGGACGGTGGCCGAGAGGCCCACCCGCTGCAGCCGGTTGCCGCCGCGCGAGACGACCAGCGCTTCCAGTCGCTCCAGGGACAGCGCGAGGTGCGCGCCGCGCTTGTCGCCCGCCACCGCGTGGATCTCGTCCACGATCACGGTGCGCACCTGCGAGAGCCACGCCCGGCTCGACTCCGCGGTGAGCAGGATGTAGAGCGACTCCGGCGTGGTTACCAGCACGTGGGGAGGACGGCGCCCGACCGCGCGCCGCTCGTGGGCCGGAGTGTCGCCGGTGCGGACCGCGGTGCGGATGCCCGGGCCGGGCAGACCGGCGGCCACCGCGGCCCGGGACAGCTCGCCCAGCGGTTCCTCCAGGTTCCGGCGCACGTCGTTGGACAGCGCCTTGAGCGGGGAGACGTAGAGGATCGCGGTGCGGTCCTCCAGCCGTCCTTCCACGCCCTCCCGGAAGAGGCGATCGAGGCAGGCGAGGAACGCGGCGAGCGTCTTGCCCGACCCGGTGGGCGCGGTCATCAGCACGTCGCGGCCGGCCGCGATGAGCGGCCACGCCTGCGCCTGCACGGGCGTGGCCTCGCGGAAGCGGGCGCGGAACCACGCGTCGACGATGGGATGGAACATCGACCTAGTATAGTCGGCGTGTCCAGGGCGCGACCGCCCGATTGACTAGCCCCGCGTGGCTCCGTAGGCTTGCCGCACCATGGAGCGCAGCGAGCCGGCCGAGCGCCACGAGACGGTGATCATCGGCGGGGGCCAGGCGGGCCTCGCGATGAGCCACGCGCTGAGCGGACGCGGCCGTCCGCACGTGGTGCTCGAGCGGGGGCGGGTGGCGGAGCGCTGGCGGAGCGAGCGGTGGGATTCGCTCTGCTTCCAGTTTCCCAACTGGAGCCTGGCGCTGCCGGGTCAGCCCTACGACGGCGCCGAGCCGGAGGGCTTCGCGAGCCGCGAGCAGGTCGTCGCCTTCATCGAGCGCTACGCGGCCGCGATCGCGCCGCCCATCCGTACCGGGGTGACCGTGCTCTCGCTCGGCGCCGCGCGCGGCGGCGCCGGCTTCCGTCTCCAGACGACGCAGGGCGTGCTCGCCGCCGACAACGTGGTGGTGGCGACCGGCCCCTACCAGCAGCCGGTGATCCCGGCGCCGGGCGCCGCGCTGCCCGCGCGCATCACGCAGGTGCACTCGAGCGCCTACCGCAACCCGGCTCTTCTGCCCGCGGGCGCGGTGCTCGTGGTGGGCTCGGGCGCCTCCGGCTGCCAGATCGTCGAGGACCTGCTCGCGGCGGGTCGCCGCGTGTTCCTCGCGGTCGGACGCCATCGCCGGTTCCCCCGACGCTATCGCGGCCGCGACATGTTCTGGTGGATGGACCGGCTCGGCGCGCTCGACCAGACGCTGGAGGAGCAGCCGGAGGCGCGCCGACGGCCCAACCCGCTGGTCACCGGCGTGGGCGGCGGTCACGACATCGATCTGCGCGACTACGCGGCCCGAGGCGTGGTGCTGCTCGGGCACGTGGAAGCGGTGGACGGCGAGCGCCTGCACCTGGCCGACGATCTCCACGCGCAGATCGCCCGCGGCGACGAGGGCGTGGCGGTCTTCACCCGCGCCGTGGACGCGCTCGTGGCGCGGGCGGGGCTCTCCGCGCCCGAGGAGACGGTGCCGGCCCCGGGACCCCTGCCGCCCGGCGAGCCTCCCCGGACCCTCGACCTGGACGCGGCCGGGATCACCACGGTCGTCTGGGCCACCGGCTTTCGCCGGGACTTTTCGTGGATCGGCCTGCCGGTGCTGGACGCGTCGGGCGAGCCCGTCCACCGGCGCGGCGTCACCGGCTGCCCCGGCCTCTACTTCCTGGGGCTGCCGTGGCTCCACACCTTGAAGTCGTCGGTGCTGTGCGGGGTCGGCCGCGACGCGGGGCACCTGGCCGAGCACATCGCGACGCGCGCGAGGCCTCCCGCGCTCGCGCCCGCGCTCAGGAGGGCGTGATGGCCATCGAGCTGATCGGGATGATCGGGGTGCGGCCGGAGGGGGCCGACGGCGCGGCGGTGCACGTCATCGGCGGCGAGATCGACCTGGCCTGGGTCCGGGATTTCTCGGCCGCCCATGAGCGGGCCGGCTTCGACAAGGTCCTGGTCGGCTACACCGCGACCTCGGCCGACGGCTTCCTGGTCGCGGCCTACGCGGCGGCCCACACCGAGCGGCTCGGCTACCTGATCGCGCACCGGCCCGGCTTCGTGGCTCCGACGCTCGCCGCGCGCAAGGTCGCCACCCTCGATCGGATCTCGGGCGGCCGCGTGTCGCTGCACATCATCACCGGGGGCAGCGACGCCGACCAGGCGCGCGACGGCGACTTCGTGGATCACGACACGCGCTACCGGCGCACCGACGAGTACCTCACGATCCTGCGCCGCGTCTGGAGCGAGGACCGGCCGTTCGATTTCACGGGGGACTTCTACCGTGTCGTCCGGGCGGCCTCGGACGTGAGGCCGCTCCAGCCCAGGATTCCGCTCTACTTCGGCGGCGCCTCCGAGGCCGCGCACCGCATCGGGGCCCGCCACGCCGACGTGTACATGCTGTGGGGGGAGCCGCTCGCGGCCATCCGCGACCGGATCGCCGCGGTGCGCGCCGCCGCCGCGCGCGTGGGCCGGGAGCCCGATGATCTACGGTTCAGCGTCTCGCTGCGGCCGATCATCGCGCCCACCGAGGCCCAGGCGTGGGAGAAGGCCCACGCCATCCTCGCGCAGGTGCGCGCGAAGCAGGGCGACCGCACCCTGCCGCCGCCGGAGGCGGTGGGCGCCCGACGCCTCGTGGACTTCGCGGGGCAGGCCGAGGTGCACGACGCGCGCCTCTGGACGCCGATCGCGGCCGCGGTGGGCGGCGCGGGCAACACCACCGCGCTGGTGGGCACGCCGGAGCAGGTGGCGGAGTCGCTGCTCGCCTACTACGATCTGGGCGTGGGCGCGCTGCTGATCCGCGGCTTCGATCCGCTCGCCGACGCGAGCGAGTTCGGGCGGGAGCTCATCCCGCTCGTGCGGGCGGGCGCGGCGCGGCGCGACCGCAGCCGGCCGGCGGCCTGAGCCGATGCCGCGCCTGCTCGCGGTGGTGGGGGCGGTGACGCCGCCGGGGCGGCTGGACGCGGCGGTCCGCTTCGCGGCCGACTGCGCCGGCGCGCTGCCCGACGTGAGCACCGCGGTCCTGAGCCTGCACGACCATCGCCTGTCGTTCGCGGACGGCCGGCCGCCGGAGAGCTATCCCGACGACAGCGGCCGCCTGGTGGCCGCGCTGGCCGCGGCCGACGCGGTGCTGCTGGCGAGCCCGGTCTACCGCGCCTCGTTCACCGGGGCGCTCAAGAACCTGCTCGACCTCACCCCGCTGGACGCGCTGCGCGGCAAGCCGGTGGGCATCGTGGCGATGGGAGCCACCGCCCATCACTACCTCGGGGTGGACTGGCAGCTGCGCGCGGTGCTCGCGTGGTTCGGCGCCCTGGTGGTGCCGACCAGCGTCTACCTCGAGGCCGGCCACTTCCAGGACGGCCGGCTCGCCGACGCGGCCGCCGCCTCCGCGCTCACCGAGCTCATGCGCGCGCTGGTCGCGATGACCGCCAGCGCGCGTGATCAGGCGGGGCCGCCGCCGCTGGCGGCCGGACGCGGATAGCCAGAGCGGCTAGCTGTGATCTCCCAGGACGTTATACATGTCGGCGGGGGTGTGTGGTAAGACGGCGAGCGGGGAGGGTCCGACGATGAAACTGCATGCGAACGCCCCACATGGGCCGAGGGGCCGGGCCGAGATGGTCCGGCGCGTGCTGCAAGGCCACTACGCCCGGGAGGTGGCCGAAGACTTCGGAGTCACGGAACGGACCGTGCGAAAGTGGCTGGCGCGCTATCGCGCGGAGGGGAAGCAGGGACTGCTGGATCGCTCGAGCCGGCCGCATCGCACGCCCACGGCCCTGTCCCCGGCGGTGCGCCAGCAGATTGAGACGCTGCGGCGCCAGCGCTGGACGGGGGCGCGGATCGCGGGGAAGGTGGGCCGGAGTCCGGCGACGGTGCATCGCTTGCTGCAGCGCCTGGGCTTGGAACGCCTGCGGAAGGTGGATCCGCGGCCTCCTGTGCAGCGGTACGAATGGGCCACGCCGGGCGAGATGCTGCACATCGATATCAAGAAGTTGGGCCGGATCATCCAGCCCGGCCACCGGCTGACGGGCGATCGCCGGGACACGGTCCGCGGCGCGGGCTGGGAGTGGGCCCACGTGTGCGTGGACGATGCCTCCCGCCTGGCCTACGTCGAAGTGCTGCCTGATGAACGGACCCCCAGCGTGCTGGGGTTCCTCCAGCGCGCCATGCGCTGGCTGGCCGGCCACGGCATCCGCGTCCGCCGAATCATGACGGACAATGGGCCGGCGTATCTGTCCGGCGCGTTCGCCGCTCGCTGCCGGCAGCTCGGGACGCGCCATATCCGGACCCGGCCGTACACCCCGCGCACGAATGGCAAGGCGGAGCGGTTTATCCAGACGCTCCTGCGCGAATGGGCCTATCCCCGCGTGTATCGCACGTCGGCGGAGCGGCGCGAATGGCTCACCCGGTGGTTGCACGTGTACAACTTCCACCGGCCGCACAAGAGCCTGGGCGGGGCCCCGCCCATCACTCGACTCGCCTCGGGCGACAACCTCGTGCAAGCCCACAGCTAGCGGGGCGCCGCGACGAACGCCTTCAGCAGGTCGTGGGCGGGCCGCCCGCTCCAGTCCATGGCGCCGACCAGGCGGCCGACCAGCCGGCCCTCGCGGTCGACGAAGTACACGGTGGGTGGGCCCCAGACGCCGTACAGCCGTCCGGTGACGTCGCCGCTCGCGTCCAGCAGCACGGTCGGGGTGTAGCCGCGCTCGGCCACGGTGCGCTTCACGAGGTCGGCGCTCTCACGAAAGCTGATCAGCAGGACCTCGAGCCCCTGGCCTTTCAGCTCCTGGTAGAGCCGGTTGACGGAAGGCAACTCCTCCCGACAGTCCGGTCACCAGGTGGCCCAGAAGAACAGCAGCACCGGCTTGCCGCGATAGTCCTCGAGCCGCACGGTGCGGCCGTCGAGCGCGGGCAGCGCGAAGGGGGGAGCGGGCTTGGGCGGCTCGTAGACCGACACGCCCATCTTCTCCCAGACCGACGGCGCGGCGGCGGGCTGCGCCGCCGCGACCGTGGCCCAGAGCGCCGCCGCCAGCACCGAGGCCGCGGCGAATCGCGCGATCATTTGGCGCCGGACTCCTTCAACGCGGTCAGCACCTCGGCCGGATCCAGCAGGTCGAGCGCGTTGGCCTGCACCTTGGCCCAGCGCACCGTCCCGGTCCGGTCGATCACGAAGTAGGCACGCTTGGCGTAGCGGTAGATCGGGCTCTTCTCGTCGGTGACCATCGCGTCGTACGCCGGCAGCATCGCGCGACGGAAGTCCGAGAGCAGCGTGTAGTGGACCGGGTTCTGCTTGGTCCACCCTTCCAGCGTTGAGATATGGTCGGCGCTCACGCCCACGACCTGGGCGCCTGCGGCCTCGAACTGGGGCAGGATCCCCTCGAAGCCGAGCAGCTCCTTGGTTCAGGTGCCGGTGAACGCCTGAATGAACGTGAAGAGGACGACGGGACCCTTCGCGGTCAGGTCGGAAAGCTTGACCTGCTTGCCTCCGGGCGCGGGCAGCGTGAAGTCGGGCGCCTTCTGCCCGACCTCGAGCGCGGCGACCGGAGCGGCCAGGACCAGGGCGGTCAGCAGCACGGCTGCGCTGACCAGCGTCATTGCGGCTCGACGCATCGCGGTCTCCTTTCGAGAGTTTGGGTGAACAGCCGAGGAACGTCCGGCGCGTATCTGAAGTTTCCGGGCGCGCGATAATGAGCCATGCGGACCGTGACCGGACCCGGGGTCTCCACCACCGGCCTGCCGAATCTTGCGGTTTCTCGCACGATACACCGGGAGCGGGTGCTGCTGGCGGGCTGGGGCCGGGCGATCCTGCTCCAGCTGGCCCATCCGATGGTGGCCCGCGGGGTGGGCGAGCACAGCGTCTTCACCACCGAGCGCTGGGGCTGGGCGCGCCGCCTGCACCGGACGCTCCAGGCCATGCTGGCGCTGACCTTCGGCTCCGAGGCCGAGGCGGCGGCCGCGGCGGCCCGGATCAACGCCATCCACGACCGGGTGCACGGGCGGCTCGACCGGTCGGCGGGCGGCATCCCCGCCGGGACCCCGTACAGCGCCCACGACCCGGCGCTGCTCGCCTGGGTGCACGCGACGCTGCTCGATTCGTTCCTGCTGGTCTACCGGCTGTTCGTGGGGCCCCTCGATCCCGACGAGGCGGACCGGTACTGCTCCGAGAGCAGCGGCATCGAGCCCCGGCTGGGCATTCCCGTGGGCCGCCTGCCGCGCACCGAGGCCGCCCTGCGCGCCTACATGGAGGGGATGTTCGCGTCCGGGGTCATCGAGGTGACCGACGAGGCGCGCCGGCTCGCGCGCGAGGTGCTGGATCCTCCGGCGCCCCTGCCGCTCAGGCCGATTCTCCGCCTGACCGCGCTGCCTGCGGTGGGGTTGCTCCCGTCGGCGATCCGCGAGGCCTACGGGCTGCCGTGGAGTCCCGGCCGGCAGCGGCTCCTGATTGCGCTGGCCGCGCTCAGCCGTCGCAGCCTGCCCCTCACGCCGCCCGCGCTCCGCTACTGGGCGGCGGCCCGACGCGCCCGGTGACCGGCCCCTCGCTCGTCCTCGCCCGCGAATCGCCGCGTCAGGACGCGGTGAGGCGCCTGCTGGAGGCCCTCGATGCCTACCAGAGCGCGCTCTACCCGGCGGAGAGCAATCACTTCCTCGACGTCGACGCGCTCTCCGCGCCGAACGTGCGGTTCTTCGTGGCCCGGCTCGCCGGGGAGGCGGTGGGCTGCGGGGCGCTGCGGATCGACCAGGGCTGGGGCGAGCTGAAACGGATGTACGTGACGCCGGCGGCGCGCGGCCACCGGATCGGACGGAGCATCCTGGAACGGATCGAGGCGGAGGCGCGCGCGGCGGGGCTCGATTGCCTGCGCCTCGAGACCGGCATCCGCCAGCCCGAGGCGCTGGCCCTCTACCGGTCGGCGGGCTACGTGGAGCGCGCCGCCTTCGGCGCGTACGCGCCGGATCCGCTGAGCGTCTTCATGGAGAAAATCCTCTGACCGCCCCACCACATGCCGATCACCGCCGCCACGCCGGTCAGGCCCACCGCGGCGACCATGAGGCCGCGCTGGACCACGTTCCAGCCCCGCCGCACCCGCACCATGACGTGCGCCGGGATGGCGTCGAGATCGGCGCGCACGCGCCACTTGGCGAAGGCGAGGGGATCTTCGGGGTGCCAGTGGCCGCCCTCGTCGTCGGCCACGCACAGGTACATCTCGCACGTGCGGGGATCGAGGCAACGCTCGGCCTTCCAGCCGAGGCCGCGGCTTCGCATGACGGGGTTCTGGAGCATCAGCTGAGCAGCCATATGGCTCCGATCCCCACCAGCACAGCCGTCCGGATCAATCCTGCGAGTCCCATGGCTTCGCGCCTCCTCCTGCTCCTGTGACGCGTCGACCGCGTCGCGCGTTTCGCCACCCGCGCAACTCGCGCGCTGGACCCAAGGGCGGAGGCGGGCACCTCTCGCTCAGAACCGGTGTGTGGCGAGAATCGGAGTCCCGCGCTCCGCCTCAGGTAGACGGGAAGGCCAGCAAGAGGCGGGCCACGGCGGAAACGCCGAAAATGCCCCCATTCCGCGCGCCGTCGCTGCTGCGCGTTAAGGAAAGTCGTCACAGTACTGTGGAAGGAATTACCAGAGGTGGCGGGCCGCGTGGCGAACGGCCCTCGCAATTCGGTGTTAAAGTACGCGCATGCGCGGCGCACTGATCACCGTCGAGGGCGTGGAGGGATCGGGGAAGTCCACCCAGTGCGCGCGGCTGGCGGAGTACCTGACGAACCGCGGCATCGAGGTCGTCCTGACCAGTGAGCCCGACGGGACACCCCTGGGGATCCGGGTCCGGGCGCTGTTCGAGGGTGACGGCCCCGCGCCCACCCCGCTGACCCAGACGTTCCTGTTCATGGCCGCGCGCCGCGAGCACGTCAGCCGGGTGATCGAGCCGGCGCTGGCCCGCGGGGCGGTGGTGATCTCCGACCGCTACACCGACGCGACCGCGGCCTATCAGGGCTACGGGCAGGGCGTCGACGTGCAGACCATCGGCGAGCTCAACATGCTCGCGACCGGCGGGGTCCTGCCGGACCTGACCCTGGTGCTCGACCTGGATCCGGTGGCGGGGATGCAGCGCATCCGCCACCGCGCCCTCGACACCTTCGAGAAGATGGACCTGTCGTTCCACCGGCGCGTGCGCGAGGGCTATCTCGAGATCGCCCGCAACGACAAGAGCCGCGTGACGGTGCTCGACGCCGCCGGCGATGCCGATCGCCTGCACGCCCTCGTCGTGCGCGCGGTCGACGAGTGCCTGGCGCGGCGCGGAGGCGGCCGTGCAGGCGCTTGACGCCATCACCGACCAGGCGGAGGCGGTGACGCTACTCCGCCGCGCGCTCGCCAGCGGGCGCGTGGCCCACGCCTACGCGTTCGTCGGCCCCGAGGGCTCGGGCCGCAAGGCCACCGCGCTGGCCTTCGCGGCCGCGCTGGTGGCGCCGGCGGGCGGGCCGGCTGCCGAGCGCGCGCTGAAGGGCCGCCATCCCGACGTCCACCTCCTGGGCCCCACGCCGCCCGCCGGCAACCCCAAGGGCACGCCGGCGCTGCGGATCGAGACGGTGCGCGAGCTGGAGCGGCTGGCCGCGCTCAAGCCGGTGGAAGGCCCGACCAAGGTGTTCGTGGTGGACGAGGCCGAGAAGATGACCGCAGCCACCCCCCAGGCGTTCCTCAAGACCCTGGAGGAGCCCCCGGCCCGGACCGTGATCGTGCTGATCCTGACCCAGCTCCGCACCCTGCCGCCGACCGTGCTCTCGCGCTGCCAGGTGATCCGCTTCCGGCCGCGGCCGATCGAGGGGGTGCCCGCGCTCTTGCCCGACGTGCGGGGCGACGCGCACGCGCGCGCGCTGCGCCAGCTCGCCGAGGCGCGCGCCCAGGGGGTGGACGCCATCCTGAATCTGGGCGACCGGGTGGGCCGGGACCGGCAGGCCGCCGAGACCTTCGTGCAGGCCTGCTGGCTCTGGCATCGCGACCTCCTCTGCGGGCTCGCCGGCGCCCCGGCGCGCCTGACCGTGTTCGGCGCCGAGGCGCTGGCGGCCGGACGCCCCCGGTCGCTCGACGCGGTGCTGGGCGCGCTCCGCGATTGCCGGGAGGCGTGGCTGGCGCTGCAGGGCAACGTCTCGCCGCGGCTCACGGTGGAAGTCCTGCTGGGCCGGCTCGCGGAGGCGGCGTGAGGCCATGAGCGAGCCGTTCGATCCCGACGTGGTGGACGAGACGCCCCGCTACCTGGTGGGCGTGCGGCTCCGCGAGCCGCTGCTGGCCGAGGACTACGAGACGGTCGACGCCGATCTGCACGTGGGCGACTTCGTGGTGGTGGAGACGGGCGGCGGCGCCCCCGCGGTCGGTGAGGTGCGGCGGCCCAAGCGGCCGGTGCCCCCGTTCAAGCGCGACCGGGTCTACCGGCGCGTCGTCCGGCGCGCCACCGCGAGCGAGGAGCGCGACTGGCGCGAGCGCCGCGCCCTCGAGGTGAAGGGCGTGGAGACGTGCGCGCGGGCGGTGCGCGCCCGCGCCCTGCCCATGAAGATCGTGGACGTGGAGATGGATCCATCCCGCCGGCGGGTCACCGTGTTCTTCAACTCGGAGGAGCGGGTGGACTTCCGCGAGCTGGTGCGGGAGCTGGCGCGCGAGTTCCGGGCCCGCATCGAGATGCGGCAGATCGGGGCCCGCGACACCACCAAGCTGCTGGACGGCGTCGGCCCGTGCGGGCGGCAGCTCTGCTGCTCGTCGCACCTGCGGAAGTTCGACCCGATCTCGGTGAAGATGGCGAAGGCCCAGGACATGCCGCTGACCGACAGCCGGCTGCTCGGCAACTGCGGCCGGCTCAAGTGCTGCCTGCTCTACGAGTTCTCGACCTACGAGGAGCTGCGCTCGCGGCTGCCGCGGGTGAACACGCCGTGCTCCGCCTCCTGCGGGGGCGGCGGCTGCATGACCGGGAAGGTGCGGTCGATCCGGGTGCTGAAGCAGGCGGTGGTGGTCGGCTTCCCCGACGGTACCGAGGCCGAGGTGCCCCTCGACCAGGTGACGTGGGAGGGCCGGGCCCACATCAAGCCCGTGTGAGTGCCGCTCCCCGATGAGCACGCTGTACCTCACCACGCCGATCTACTATGTGAACGCGCGCCCGCACCTCGGGCACGCGTGCACCACCATCATGGCCGACGCGATGTGCCGGTATCGCCGGCTCGCCGGTGACCGCGTGTACTTCCTCACCGGCACCGACGAGCACGGCGACAAGATCGCGCAGGCCGCGGCCAAGGCCGGGGTGTCGCCGAAGGCCTACGCGGACGAGATCGCGGAAGCCTTCCGCGACACCTGGCGGCGCCTCGGCATCACCAACGACGACTTCATCCGCACCACCGAGCCGCGACACCGGAAGGTGGTCCAGGCGGTCCTGCAGCGGCTCTACGATGCGGGCGAGATCTACTTCGGGGAGTACGGCGGCTGGTACTGCTACGGCTGCGAGCGGTTCTACACCGAGAAGGAGATCGTGGACGGCAAGTGTCCCGATCACCAGACCCCGCTCACCTTCATCAAGGAGAAGAACTACTTCTTCAAGATGTCGAAGTACCAGGACTGGCTGGTCAAGCACCTGGAGGACCACCCCGGGTTCATCCAGCCCGAGCGCTACCGCAACGAGGTGCTGGGCTTCCTGCGCGAGCCGCTGCTCGACCTCTCGATCAGCCGGCCGAAGTCCCGCCTGTCGTGGGGCATCCCGCTGCCCTTCGACGACCAGTACGTGACCTACGTGTGGTTCGACGCGCTCCTCAACTACTACTCGGCGGTGACCGAGCCCCCGCAGGCGAAGACGCGCGGGCTCTGGGACCACGTCGAGCACCTCATCGGCAAGGACATCCTCAAGCCGCACGGGGTGTACTGGCCCACCATGCTGAAGGCGGCCGGCATCCCGCTCTACCGGCGGCTCCACGTCCACGGCTACTGGTCGCTGGGCGGGGGCAAGATGTCGAAGTCGGTCGGCAACGTGGTGGAGGCCTTCCAGCTCACCGACAAGTACGGCCACGACGCGTTCCGCTACTTCCTCCTGCGGGAGATGAGCTTCGGCCTCGACGCGAGCTTCAGCGAGGAGGCCCTGGTGGAGCGGCTGAACGCGGATCTCGCCAACGACCTCGGCAACCTCGCGAGCCGCGCCACCACCCTGATCGCGGGCGCGGGCCCGGTCGCGCGGGTGACCGCGCCCGCCGAGGCCGCCGACCTCGAGATCGCGGCGGCCGCCGCGGCGGCCCGGGCCGCCGTCGAGCAGTCGATGCAGGAGTTCGCGTTCCAGAAGGCGCTCGCCGCGCTCTGGGCCTTCATCGGTACCGTGAACCGGTACGTGGACGCGAGCGCGCCGTGGGTCCTCGCCCGGGACCCCGCGAAGCGGCCGCGTCTCGAGCGGGTGCTGGTCACGCTCGCCGACGCGCTCGGCTTCCTGGGGGTGATGCTCGAGCCGTTCCTGCCCGACGCCGCGCGCAAGATCCGCGACGCGCTCGGCGCGGGCGGCCCGGTGCACCTCGACGCCGCGGTGGTGGGTCGGCTCGAGTCGCTCCCGCGCGTGAGCAAGATCTCCGGCCTGTTCCCGCGCGTCGACACCAAGGGGGAGAGCCGGGCCCCTCACCCGGGCCCTCGCCCCCGCGGGGAGGGGGGGACGGCCCCTTCTCCCCTCTCCCCTCTGGGGCGAGGGCCGGGTGAGGGGCACTCGGGTGAAGGCAAGATCCCGATCACCGAGTTCCAGAAGGTCGATCTCCGCGTGGCCGAGGTCCTGGCCGCCGAGCGCGTCCCGAAGTCCAAGAAGCTCCTCAAGCTCTCGATCAAGGTCGGCGAGGAGACCCGCACCCTGGTCGCCGGCATCGCGGAGGCGTACGAGCCGGCGAGCCTCGTGGGACGGAAGGTCGTCATCGTGGCCAATCTCGAGCCCGCCACCCTGATGGGCATCCATTCCAACGGCATGGTGCTGGCGGCCTCGCACGAGGGCACGGTGTCCCTGCTCACCCTCGACAAGGACGTGCCCTCGGGCTCCAAGGTCAAGTAGTGCGCGCCGTGCTCGGGGAGACGTTTCGCCTCCTCGCGACCCATCTGCATCTGTTCACGTTGATCTCGCTGACGGTGTGGCTGCCGATCCACCTCCTGCTGAACTATCTGGAGTTCTTCGAGCCGGGCGAGGACACCGGGGGCCGCGCGCTCCGCATCGTGCTCACCGCGCAGGTGGTGCTCGATCCGTTCGTGGTGAGCGCGATGCTCGCCGCGCTCGCCCGCATCAAGCAGGGCTCCCCGGTGGGATACTGGCAATCGCTGGCGGAGGGCTTCGCGGCGTGGCCCCGCCTGATGGTGGTGCGGTTCGTGGCGGTGTGGGTGCTGCTGCTGCCCTCTGCGGGCTGGCTCGCGATCTACAACGCCGGTCCGGTGATCCAGCTGGTGGGAGGCCTGGTGCTCGTCGCGCTGTCGCTCCTCATCATGGTGCTGCTGGTGCGCTTCGCGCTGGTCGACTCGGTGGTGGTGCTGGGCGGGGCCTCCCCGCTCGGCGCGTGGCGCCGGGCCGCCCAGGTCACCGCGGGCCAGCGGTGGCCGATCCTGGGGACGGCGGCGGTGCTGTTCGTGGTGATCTTCGGCCTGGCGGTGATCGGCGGTCAGGCCTTCCGGTCGGTGCCCGGGGCCAACCACTTCGTGGCGCGGGTGCTGTTCGACTGCGTCCTCGCGGTGAGCCAGTCGCTCTTCACGATCGCGCTGTTCCTGTTCTACTGGCGCCGCGAGGGCCGCGCGCTTCCGGCCACACCCGCGGCGACGTGACCGACCGTCCCTCGCCGCCGTCCGCCGCGAGCCTGCCCGTCGTCGGCTGGCTCGGGGGCTGGCCCATCTCGATCCTGTCGCTGGTCCTCGGGCTGGCCGCGCTCTTCGTGTTCCGGCGCGGGCTGCCGCACGTGGCCTGGATCGTGGGCTACCTGCTCCTGCTGTGGCTCCTGTTCGTGCTCATCACCGAGCTGCGGGCCCCGCTGCACGAGCGCGGCCGGGCCGTGGTGGCCACCGTCGCGGACTACACGATCCAGACCCTCTACCACAACCTGCTCCTGTTCGTGCTGCCCGCCTACTACGCGGCGGCCACCCTGGACTCGCCGAACGTGATCTTCGTGGCGGCGGTGGCGGCGGGCGCGCTCGTGACCGCGGTCGATCCCGTCTACCGGTGGATCGTGCAACCCCGGCCGTGGCTCAACCACGCGCTGCTCGGCTTCTCGATGTTCGCGGCCCTGAACGTGGCGCTGCCCCTGGTGCGGGTGCAGCCGTTCCTCGCGCTCGAGTCGAGCGCGGCGCTCTCCGCGCTGGCCCTGGCCCCCGCGTTCCGGCGCGGGGCGGGAGGGTGGTGGCGCGCGCACGCCCACGCCCTCGGCGCGGCCCTCGTCGGCCTCGCCCTGGTCTGGGTGGTGGGGCGGTTCGTGGTGCCGCCCGCGCCCCTGCATCTGGCCCGCGCAGTGCTCGCCCGCGACGTGGTGGACCTGCGCCCGGTGGACCCGGTGCCGGACGGGGTGATCTCCGCGGCCCGGGTGGCGGAGTGGAACGTGCTCACCGCCTACACGGCGGTCTACGCGCCGGCGGGCATCCGGCAGCCCATCCGCCACGTGTGGTGGCGCGACGGCGAGCAGGTGGCGTACGTCGAGCTGCCCACCCCGGTGCGCGGGGGACGGCGCCAGGGCTTCCGGACCTACTCGGCGTACTCGGACCCCCGGCCGCCACTGGCGGGCCGCTACCACGTGGACGTGGTCACCGCCTCGGGCCAGCTCATCGGTCGGCTGCGGTTCACCGTCACTCCCTGAGGGATCCCCCATGGACAGCATCTGGGTGGAGATCGTGCTGATCGGCGTGTCGATCCTGGCCAATGCCTTCTTCGCCGGCTCCGAGATCGCGCTCGTGTCGGCGCGGCCGTCGCGGCTCGGCCAGCTGCGCGCGCAGGGCGTGCGGGGCGCCGAGACCGCGGAGCGCCTCAAGCGCGATCCGGACGCGCTGCTGGCGACGATCCAGGTCGCGATCACGCTGGTCGGCACCCTGGCCTCCGCGGTCGGAGGCGCGGCCGGCGCCGAAGCGCTGACCCCGTGGCTCCGGGACGCCGGGCTGCCGGGCGGCTGGGCGCAGACCGTCTCGCTGGCCCTGGTGGTGCTGGTGGTCGCCTTCGTGTCCCTGGTGATCGGCGAGCTCACGCCGAAGGCGGTGGCCCTCCGCGACCCGGAGCGGGCGGCGGCCCTGGTGGCCCGTCCGATCGCCCGCATCATGAGGCTGCTGGCCGGGCCGGGCCGGGTGCTCACCTGGTCCACCCGACTCATCCTGGTCGCGATCGGCCAGTCCCGCGCCCCGGGCACCCCGCTGGTGTCCGAGGAGGAGGTGAAGTACCTGGTGCGCGAGGGCGCCACTCAGGGCGTGTTCGAGGCCGGCGAGCGCGACCTCGTGAACCGGGTGTTCCAGTTCACCGACACGCCGGTCCGCCTGGTGATGGTGCCGCGCCCGAACATCGTCGGTCTCGACATCGACACGCCGCCCTCCGAGGTGCTGGAGCGCGCGGCGCGCCTCGGGCACGCGCGGCTGCCGGTGTTCCGGGGCTCGATCGAGGACACCGTCGGGGTGGTGGTGGCCAAGGAGCTCTTCCGCCGCGCGGCGCTCCAGCAGCCGATCAACCTGGAGCGGCTGCTGCACCCGCCGCTGTTCGTGCCCGAGACCGCGCCGGTCAGCGCGGTGCTGCGCCAGTTCCAGGCGAGCCGGCTCCACCTGGCCCTGGTGGTGGACGAGTACGGGCAGGTGGCGGGGCTGGTCACCACCGAGGATCTGCTCGAGGAGATCGTGGGCGAGATCCGCGACGAGGGCGAGAGCTCGCGCCTGTCGTCGGTGTCGCGGCTGCCCGGCGGCTCCTACATGATCGACGGGACCGCCACGATCCGCGACCTGCGGGAGCAGGTCGGTCTTCCGCTGGAGGACTCGCCGGACTACCAGACGATCGCCGGGTTCCTGCTCCACCGGCTGGGCTCGGTGCCCCGGCCGGGCACGGTGGCCACCGCGGCAGGCTACCGCTTCACGATCGTGGAGATGGACGGCCCGCGCATCATGAAGGTGAGGGCGGAGCCCGAGACTCCCGCCACATCGGTCGCGCGATGACCCCGCCACCGCTCTTCGACACCCACGCGCATCTGCACTTTCCCGAGCTCCTCGCGGACCTCGACGAGGTGCTGGCGCGGGCCCGCGCCGCCGGCGTGGTGGGCATGGTCACCATCGGGACGGATCGGGAGACGAATCCCGCCGCGGTGGCGCTCGCGGAGCGGCTGCCCGGCGTGCACGCCACCGTGGGGATCCACCCCCACGACGCCGCGGAGGCCACCGACGCCGACTTCGAGGCGATGGAGGCGCTCGCCCGCGGCTCGGCCAAGGTGGTGGCGCTCGGCGAGATGGGTCTGGACTTCTTCCGCAACCTCTCGCCGCCCGACGTGCAGGCCGCGGTGTTCCGTCGTCAGCTCGACATGGCCCGCCGGCTCGGCAAGCCGGTGGTGATCCACTGCCGCGACGCGCATCCCGAGGCGCTGGCGCTGCTGGAGGAGGAGCGGGTGGGTCAGGTGGGCGGCGTCATGCACTGCTTCTCCGCCGACGCGGCGGTGGCCCGGCGCTGCCTGGACCTGGGGCTCTACATCTCGCTGGCGGGCCCGGTGACCTACAAGAACGCGCGGGCGCTGCCGGACGTGGCGCGCTTCGTGCCGGCGGATCGCCTGGTGGTGGAGACGGACTGCCCGTTCCTGCCGCCGCATCCCCACCGCGGGCAGCGCAACGAGCCCGCGTGGGTCGCCATCACCGCCGCGCACGTGGCCACGCTGCGCGGCGAGCCCCTCGAGACGCTGGGGCCCGCGTTGACCGCCAACGCCCGCCGCCTCTTCCGCCTGCCCGACTAGCCCGCTGATCACCCGGTCACCCTCTCCCCTCAGGGGCCCGATTACCCTCTCCCCTTGGGGGAGAGGGCAGGGTGAGGGGATCGCGGGCCCCTACGGCTCCCGCGCCAGCACCACCTTGGCCCGCGGCACGTCGGCCGCGGCGACCAGCAGCAGCACCTCGCCCTGATCGCCCACGCTGAACGGATAGACCGACTGGGCCAGGCGGCTCTGGAGCACCACGTGGATCCCCTCGCTCTCCAGGAGCCCGCGGACCACCAGGGCCTCGGCCTGGTGCCGGCACCGCCGCACCTCCACGAGGGCGGCGGTCCCCGCGGGCTTCCTCGCCGCGGTCGAGCCGACGCCCACCTCCCGGGCACGGCGATCCGCCGGGGCCCGGCGGGGAAACGGGATGATCTTGGCGCGTCGCGCTGGCATGGCGCTCATGCTAGCATGTCGCGCCCGGGCCCCGACCGCAGGGTCCGGAAGGCGATCGCGGCCGCGCAGCCCGCCAGGGCGATGGCGGTCGCCATGGGCCGTGCGGTGCCGTCGAAGAAGTGGCCGACCGCCATGCTGTAGACCGCCGAGCCGGTCAGCTGGACGAAGCCGGCCACCGCCGCGGCGAGCCCCGCCATCCGGGGAAACGGGCCGATCGCGCCCGCCATCCCGTTGGGCAGGGTGAGCCCGACGCCCACCGCGAACACGTACATCGGCACGATCACCGCCGCCACCGTGAGCACCCCGCTCCACGCCAGCCCGGCCAGCACGAGCCCGGCCCCCGCGCCGAGCGTGGTGCCGACCCGGATCGTCCGGTCGAGCCCGAGGCGGCCGCCGAAGCGGCCGGAGAGGAACGTGCCGGTCATGATGCCGAAGGCCACCGAGCCGAAGCAGAGCCCGAACACGCTGGGCGAGACGCCGAGCACCCCGATCAGCACGAACGACGAGCCGGAGATGAACGCGAACTGGCCGCCGAACATGAGGGCGTTGACCGTGACGTAGCCCAGATAGCCGCGGTCGGTGAGCAGCTCCGCCACGTTGCGGCCCATCTGCCCCGGGTCGAGCGCGGTCGGATCGCGGCGCACGTTGGTCTCGCGCACGCCCAGGGCCATCAGCACGGTGAGCAGCACGCCCGCGCCGGCCAGCACCCAGAACACCGCGCGCCAGCCGAGCGCCTCGTGCACGTAGCCGCCCACCACCGGGGCCAGCATCGGATTGAGGGACTGCACCATGCTCATGTAGGCGAACACCCGCGCCGCGCGCTCGTGCTCGTAGAGGTCGCGCACGACCGCCCGCGCCACCACCGGGCCGCTGCCGCCGCCCAGCGCCTGCAGCACCCGCGCCGCGACCAGCACGCTCACGCTCGGCGCCACCGCGCAGGCGAGACCGGCCACGGTGTACAGGGCGAGGCCGCCGAGCAGCACGCCGCGCCGGCCGTAGCGATCCGAGAGTGGGCCGTAGACGAGCTGGGCCACCGCGAATGCGACCAGGAACAGGGTCACGGTGAGCTGCACCGTGGCGGGGGGCGCCGCGAAGGCGGCCGCGATGGCGGGCAGCGAGGGCAGGAACATGTCGATGGAGAGAGCGCCCAGCCCCACCACCGCGGTCAGCAGGATCTCGACACGCACCCCGCTCATATATCCCACCCGGAGACGAACCGATAGCGCGGACGGCGCGCGAGCGGCTGGCCCTCGCCGCGCGCGGGGGCTAGAATGCAGCGGGCGGCGCGACCATGAGCCAGCGCGACTTCGACGGCCGGATGCGGGGGGCGCGAGGGTGAGCCCGGACGGCCTGGCCACCCGCGACGCGGCGCTGCCCGCCTCGTACTCCGCGCGCCTGGACGCGCTCTCGGTGGCCCCGCTGTGGACGGTCCTGCACGCGCTGCTGCCGCCCGAGCGCACCAGCCGGGTGCGGCCCCACCACTGGAAGTGGCGGGACCTGCGCGGGCCCCTGCTGGAGGCGGCCCGCCTCGTGCCCATCGAGCAGGCCGAGCGCCGGGTGCTCATGCTCTGCAACCCGGGCCTGCCCGGCAACGCCTCCGCGACCGCGACCCTCTACGCGGGGTTTCAGATCATCCTGCCCGGCGAGGTCGCGCCGAGCCACCATCACACCGCGGCGGCCCTGCGCCTGATCGTCGAGGGCGAGGGCGCCTACACCACCGTCGACGGAGTGAAGTGCGTGATGGAGCGGGGCGACCTCATCATCACCCCGCCGATGCGCTGGCACGACCACGGCCACGAGGGCACCCGGCCCGTCATCTGGCTCGACGGCCTCGACATCCCGCTCGTGCGGAGCGTGGAGGCGAACTGGGCGTCCGCGATGAAGCCGGCCTCGACCCCGCTCAGCGACGTCGACTCCTCGCAGGACGAGCTGACCGCGGCGGGCCTGGTGCCGCGACGCTCGCGCTACGAGGACACCGGCTACCCGCAGGTGCGCTGGCCGTGGACGACGGTGCGCGCGGCGCTCGCCGCGCTGGCCGCCACCGCCCCGCGCCGCACCCCGGTGGTGCTGCGCCACGTGAACCCGCACACCGGGGCGCCCCCGCTCCGCACGATGGGCTCCGAGGCGCGCTGGCTCCGTCCCGGCGAGGAGGTGCGGCCGGAGCGCCGGACCGGCAGCGAGGTGATCTACGTGATCGAGGGGCGCGGGGAGAGCCGCATCGGCGAGCAGACGATCGCCTGGGAGGAGGGCGACGTCATCGCGGTGCCGCCGTGGCACTGGGTCGAGCACCGGAGCCGGTCCGCCGGCGGGCCCGCCTGTCTCTTCCATCTCACCGACGAGCCCGCCCTGCGCGCGCTCGGGCTCTGGCACGAGGAGGTCGGCGCGTGATGCTGTCGGTCACCGAGGTCGATCGGGTCACCGTCACCACCGTGGTGGACAACTACGTCGATCTCCTGCGCCAGGACGAGAAGGTGGCCCGGCGCTTCAGCTCCTTCGTGGCCCGCCAGATGCCGGACCTGCGCGCCGAGCACGGCCTCGCCCACTACGTGGAGGTGGTGCGTGGCTCCACCACCTCGCGCATCGCCTTCGACTTCGGCTCCTCCGACACCGCGATGGCCCACAACTTCCTCGCGCTCGGGCTGGACGCCTCCGCCATCGACGCGCTCGCGCTGAGCCACGGGCACTGGGACCACTGGGGCGGGCTCGGAGGCTTCCTCCGGAGCTATCGACGGCGGATGAGGCGCGGGCTCACGCTCTACGCGGGCGAGGACCACTTCCTGCGGCGCTTCACCCAGCGCGGGGCGGACCGCGTGAACATGGGGCGCCTCCACCGCGAGGAGATCGAGCGCTACGACATCCAGGTGGAGTCGGTGCGCGCGCCGCTGATGATCGCCGACGGGGTCCTGCTGAGCGGCGAGATGCACGAGCGCGAGTCGTTCGAGACCATCCCCGACAACCTGCGGGTGGAGCGCGACGGCCAGGTGGTGCCCGACACCTTCCTCGGCGAGCAGACCATGATCACCAACCTCCGCGGCCGGGGCCTCGTGATCGTCACGTCGTGCTCGCACCGCGGCATCGTCGGCATCTGCCGCCACGCCGCCCGCATCACCGGGGTGCCGAAGGTGCACGCGGTGATCGGCGGCTTCCACCTGAGCGGGCTGCGGGAGGAGCGGGTGACCCGCGTCGTGGACGCCTTCCGCGACCTCGAGGTGGACTGGATCGTGCCCCAGCACTGCACCGGCCTCGAGGCGATGGCGTCCATGATGCACCGGCTGCCCCAGGAGATGGTCCCGAGCTCGGTCGGCTCGGCGTTCACCTTCGGACGCTAGGGGGCCGTCGGGCCCGGACGCTACCGGTGGGCGCTCGAGTCGACGCGCCGGCGCGCTAGAGATCGCGCGCCGCGGGCAGGCCCGCCACCCCGGTCGCGGCCCGGACGCCCCGCACGATCGCGCGCGCCACCAGGTCGGCCAGGGCGGGGCCCAGCACCTCCACGCGGGCGGGCTCGCTGCCCACCGAGAGGCAGAACAGCGTGTCGCCGTCGGTGGCGAGATGGGGCGGCGACAGGGCGCGCTTGAAGCCCTCCATCGCCAGGCGGGCCAGGTGCGCGGCCTGCGGCTTGTCGAGCGCGGCGGTCGTGGCCACCACGCCGATGGTGGTGTTGGTCGGCCGGAACGTGGGCTGGGCCACGCCGGCCGCGAGGGCCGCCGCGGTGTCGATCAGCCGCCGGCCCTCCGCGGCGTCGCGCGCGCCGGCCACGAGCCGGCCGGTGTCGGGATCGCGGACGTCGCCGACCGCGTTCACCGCCATGAGGGCGCCCAGGTGCACGCCGTCGATCTCGGCCACTGCGCAGCCCAGACCGCCCTTGGTGGCGCGCGCCATGCCTGCCAGCTTGCCGACGGTGGCGCCGGTGCCCGCGCCCACGTTGCCCTCCTCCACCGGACCCCCGCGCGCCGCCGCGGCGGCGCGATAGCCCATCGCCCGATCGGGGCGCGCGCGCGGGTCGCCGATCCCGAGGTCGTAGAGGATGGCGCCCGCGACGTGGGGGACCACGGTCTGGCTGGTGCGGAAGCCGACCCCCCGCTCCTCGAGGTACTGCATGACGCCCCACACCGCCTCGAGCCCGAAGGCGCTGCCCCCGGCCAGGACCACGCCGTCGCACGTGGGCACGAGGTGGCGTGGATCGAGGAACTCGAGCCCGTGCACTCCCGCGGCCCAGCCGCGGATCTCGCAGCCGCCCACCGCGGGCGCGTCGCTCAGGATCGCGGTGCAGCCGGTGAGGCCGACGGCGTCGGTGGCGTGTCCGACCCGCAGCCCGGGGATCATCCGCGAGGGCGCCGCGCCGGCGCGCGCGTGACGTCGTCCAGACGCGCCCGCCCCAGCGCGACCTCGGCGGCCATCTCGAGCCCGCGCGCCGCGAGCGCCCGCACGAACGGGATGGCGGTGGCGGGGCGCGAGGTGTCCGCGAGGGCGGCCGCCGCCGCGCGCGCGAGTGCCGCCGCCGGCTCGCGGCCGGTCATCGCGAAGATGTCGGCCATCTCCACGAGCCGATTCGCCCAGCGCAGGCGCACCGGCGCCGGGAAGTGGGCTTCGATGACGCCGTCCAGGATCGCGGCCTCGCGCTCGGCCTTGATCTGCTCCGACACCACGAGCCGGCTCTCGCGCGCCTGCAGCAGAGCGAGCGCGTCGGGCGCCACCCGCGCCGGGTCCAGGAACCACCCGCCGAGCTCGGGCAGATCCAGGAGGTCGGCGGAGCGGTCGAGCAGGCTCGAGTCTTCAAGGCTTTTCAGCTGCGGGGGCCCCGAAGTGGCCCCCGCACTCCCCCCGTCCGCGGACGGCCCGCCATGCTCCCGCGGCGGCGTGAAGCTCTTCTTCCACCGCGCGAACTCGGGCGGCGGCACCGTCCCCAGTCGCTCGTGGAGCGCCAGCGCCTGCTCCACGATCGCGCAGGCGCGGCGCCCATCGACCTCCACCCACGGCAGCTTCTGGCTCTCACGCAGCGCGCGCAGCTCGGCCTCGAGGCGCTTGCGCGCGATTGGGCCGCCGGCCGCGTCCATGATCCCGACCTCGTCGTTCACGATCAGCGAGCACAGACGGAGCCCGCCGCCCAGGCCGCCCTCGAAGAGGATCCAGACCGCGCGCGAGCCCATGCCGTCGATCCCGGAGAGCCAGGCGCGCACCGGGTGCTCGGCCTCGCGGGTCACCACCGGGCGCACCGCGGGGCCGGCGGCGGGCCGGGCCGGACGCACGCCGGACTGCTCGAGGCGATAGAGGGCCCGGCGCGCCGCGCGCCGCTGCTCACGATCGGGCGCGGCGGCCAGGCGCTCGAGCAACGGCACCGCGTCGGCGCCGTGGCGGCGGGTGAGGGCGCGCAAGGCCTCGTCGAGGGCGCGCGGGTCGAGCGGGGGCAGCGCGGGCGTCGCCGGCTCGGACAGCGCGGATTCGAGCGCGGCGAGCGCCGCGGCCGCGCCGGACGAGGCCGGCGCGGTCATTCCGCGAGCAGCGTGCGGAAGAAGGGATCCGCGGGCCACGCGCCGGGGGGCACCGCGTGCGCGCGGAAGTAGACCTTGCGGGTGTAGGCCAGCGCGCCCGCGTACATCTCGAAGCGGTCGGCGAGCCGCCGGTACAGCGAGGCCTCGGGCTCCGCCCCGGCGCGCGCCAGCTCGGCCACGAAGCGGTAGGCCTGGCTGCCCTCGTGCGCGTAGTAGCCGGTGACCGAGAGGCGCTCCACGTAGTCCCGGAAGATCCCGGTCATGAACAGCGCGTAGTCGCCGATCTGGCGCCGCAGGGCCCGCTCCGTCTCGGGACGGAACGCGCCTCCCTCGCCGGCCCACACGTGCTGGATCTCCAGCAACGCATCGGTGACGGTGTCGAGCCGGGCGTCGGGCAGCTCCCGGATGGTGCGGAGGGTCTCGGTGCGCACGAAGCGGGTCAGCAGGTCGGTCAGGTAACGGAGCGCGGGCGCGTCGTCGATCCCCAGGTCACCGAAGGCCTGCCGGGTCACGCTCTCGAAGAAGCGCGGGAGCAGTCCGCTCTGCATCGCCTTCACTTTACCAAATCGGTCATCACGCGGCGCCGCCGGATGGTCGCCCAAAGCCTTGGCCCGGCGCCGGGCCGGGTGTAGGCTTCCCGCCATGAAGCCGCAGGGTGCCGCGATGTCCGCCTCCGCCTCGTTCGCCTCTCGGCTTTCCCGCCGGATCCGTCCGCGCCGGCCCTGGATGCTGATCGCCTCGTGCCTGCTGCTGGTGGTGCTGACCGTGACCCTCTGGGGCAAGTGGATCGAGAGCCGGGACCGGGCCGACCGGCTGGCCGCCGAGCTGCGGAAGGTCTACGTCGAGACCGAGAAGCTGCGCACCGAGGGCGCGGCCGCCAAGCAGCGCATCATCCAGCTCGAGCGTCAGCTTCGCGGCCGCCGCACCCCCGCCCCCGCCACGCGTCCACCGTGATCCCACCGCCTTCGAGACGGTTGTCAGCCGCTGGGGGAGTGCGGGGGCCGTTTCCGGGCTCCCGCAGATGACAGGCCTGAAGACGTAGACGGCGGCTACGCCTGCCGGCTAGCTGGTCTGGTCCCAGACGTCGAGCAGCTTCTGGTTCTGCTCGGCCGTCCCCACCGCGATCCGCAGATGGCCGGGGAAGCCGACCGCGGCGCCGTCGCGCACCAGGATGGCGGCCTTGAAGAGCGCGGTGCGGATCGCGTCCGCGCGGTCGCCGACCCGGGCGAGGATGAAGTTGGCCTGCGACGGCGGCGACGGCGCCCCCCGCTGGGCCAGGGCGGCCTGCAGGCGGGGCCGCTGCTCCAGCACCACCGCGCGGCTGCGCTCGAGGTGCTCCGGATCGCCGAGCGCGGCCACCGCCGCGATCTGGGCGAGGCGGTTGACGTTGAACGGCGCGCGCACCCGGTTCAGGCGCTCGATGTGCTCCGGGCGCGCGACCAGGTAGCCGACGCGCAGGCCGGCCAGCCCCGCGATCTTCGAGAAGGTGCGCAGCGAGAGCACCGTCGGGTAGCGGCGTTGCAGCACCACCCCGTCCGGGGTGTCGTCGTCGTCGCAGAAGTCGCGATAGGCCTCGTCCAGGACGACCAGCGGCGCGTCGTCGCCCAGCGAGTCCAGGAAGCGCTCCAGCGGCCGCCGCCGCACGATGGTGGCCGCCGGATTGTGCGGCGTGCAGAGGATCACCATCCTCGTGCGCGGCGTGATGCGTCGCCGCATGTCCTCGAGGTCCTGCTCGTACTCGCGCAGCGGGCTCGCCACCACCACCGCGCCGGACAGGGTGGCCTCGGTTCCGTAGGGCTCGAAGGCGGGATGCGGGATGACGACCTCGTCGCCCGGATCGAGCGCGGCCCGCGCCAGCATGGCCAGCAGCTCGTCGGCGCCGTTGCCCATGACGATCGACTCCGGGCCCACCCCCATGCGGTCGGCCAGCGCCCGGCGCAGCTCGGTGGCGCCGCCGTCCGGATAGAGGTGGACGCGTGACGCCTCGCGCCGGATGGTCTCGATGACCCGCGGCGAGGGCCCGATCGGGTTCTCGTTGGCCGACAGGCGCAGCACCGCGTCCACCCCGAGCTCGCGGGCCACCGTCTCGAGCGGCTTGCCCGCGTCGTACGGCGCGACCCGGTCCAGCACGCTCCGCCAGTGCCGTCGCATAGGGCGCCATTCTAGCCTGCGTGAGTCGTGCGATACAAGTTCGCGCCAGGTTTGACTTTCTTCCTGACGCAGGCTACCGTTTCGCCATGTCCGCGGAACTGTTGCGACAGGTCCGCCGGGTCGAGACGCAGGCCGAGAAGGGATTCAGCGGCAGCGCGGCCGAGCTGGCGGAGCGTCGACGCCGCCTGAGACTCGAGGTCCTGCGCCAGCATCTCACCTCGAACGTCGACTTCCTGCGCGCCGCCCACCTGGGCGGCGCCTCCGGGCAGCAGTCGGTCCAGGCCTACGCCGCGTTCATGGACGGCTTTCTCGCCACGCTCTACCGGCTGGTGGTGGACGACGCGCGGCGCGAGGGCCTGTCCGCGACGCCGCTGGTGCTGGTGGCCCTCGGCGGCTACGGCCGCGGCGAGCTGCATCCGCTCTCCGACCTCGACCTCATGCTGATCTACGACGGGGAGATGGGCCCCTACGTGCAGCGCGCGACCCAGGGGCTCCTCTACGCGCTCTGGGATCTCGGCCTGCAGGTCGGGCACGCGGTGCGCAGCCTGCCGGACTGCCTCGCCATGGCCCGCACCGACTTCCCGAGCCGCACCTCGATGCAGCAGGCGCGCTATCTGGTCGGCGACCGCCGGCTCTTCAATCGCTTCCGGAAGGTCCTGGCCGAGAACGTCTACCAGAAGGACTTCGCCCAGTTCCTCGAGACCACGCTCGCGGAGCGCGACCAGCGCTACCGGAAGTTCGGCGGCTCCCCCTACATGGGCGAGCCCAACGTCAAGGAGTCGGCGGGCGGCCTGCGCGACATCCACACCGCGATGTGGCTCGCCTCCACCAAGTTCGGCACGCGGACGCTCAGAGAGCTGGCGGACAAGCGATTGATCACGGAGCGCGAGCAGAAGGCGAGCGACGAGGCCCTCACGTTCCTGTGGCGGGTGCGGAACGAGCTGCACTTCCTGTCCGGGCACAAGAACGACGTGCTGTCGCGGGACATCCAGCCGCAGATCGCCAAGAACTTCGGCTACACCTCCGACGAGCTGGCGCTCGGGGTGGAGAAGTTCATGCGCGACTACTACCTCCACGCGCGGGTGATCCATCGCGTGTCGCGCCGCCTCATCGCGCGCTGCCGCGAGACCCTCTCGCGCCGCGGGAGCGTGCAGCGCCGGCTGCGTCAGGAAGCGTTCGCGGACGGGCTCATCGTCATCGACGAGCAGCTCCGCCTCGCCCAGCCCGACGGGCGCGCGTTCCAGGAGGACCCGCTGCGGCTGCTGAAGGTGTTCTGGCACCGCCACCAGCTGGGGCTCGAGCTGGGGGTCGACGTGGAGCGTGCGGTGGAGGACTCGCTCGACCTGATCGACGATCGGTTCCGGGCCTCGCCGGAAGCGCGCGACCTCTTCCTCGACATCTGCCGCAACTGGGGGCGGGTGGCCCAGACCATGCGGGAGATGCACGAGCTGGGGGTGCTCGGACGCTACCTGCCGGAATGGGGCGCGCTGACCTGCCTCGTGCAGTACGACGTCTACCACAAGTTCACCGCCGACCAGCACTCGCTGATCGCGGTCCAGAACCTGGAGGCGCTCGCGCCCGGGCAGTCGGCGGACTCGGAGGGCAACGCCCAGGTGGTGAGCGAGGTGGAGCGGCCCGCCCTCCTGATGCTGGGCATGCTGCTGCACGACATCGGCAAGGGCAAGGGCCACGGCCACGTGGCCAAGGGCATCCCCCTCATCGAGGCCCTCACCGCCCGCATCGGGCTCCAGCCCGACGAGGCGGACAAGGTCATCTTCCTGGTCGCGCACCACCTGACCATGTCGCACATGGCGCAGCGCCGCGACATCGACGATCCCAAGACGATCGAGTCGCTCGCGGAGGTGTGCCGCACGCCCGAGCGGTTGCGCATGCTGTACCTGCTCACGTGCGCCGACATGCGGGCGGTGGGCCCCGGGGTCATGACCGGCTGGCAGGCCCAGATCCTCTGGGACCTCTACGCCCGCACCCTCGCCCGCCTCACCGGCGGCCAGCGCGAGCGGCCGACCCGCGAGGCGGTGGCCCAGCGGGTCACCGCGGTCACCCGGGGCGAGGTGCCGCGCACCACCCTGGCCGCGCACCTGGCCATGCTCTCGGAGCGCTACCTCGCCACCACCTCGCCCCAGCGCATCGCGGCGCACCTGCGGCTGGTGGATCGCATGAACGAGGAGGGCGGCCTCGCCACCGAGCTGTTCCACCATCCGGACCTGGGCTCCTCCGAGCTGGTGGTGGTGACCCGGGACGTGCCCGGCCTCTTCTCCCTCATCGCGGGCACCCTCGCCGCGCAGGGGATCAACATCCTCTCCGCCCAGATCCACACGCGCGCCGACGGCATCGTGATCGACACCTTCCAGGTCAACGACCCCTTCGGGGAGGCGGTGACCGAGGAGGCGCGCTGGCGCCGCACGCTGGAGGCGCTGCGGCGCGTGCTGCGCGGCGAGGTGAACGTGGACGATCTGCTCGCGCGGCGCCGCGGGGTGCATCCGGCCCCGGAGGTGGCGGGTCCGCCCAAGATCTCGCTGGACAACCAGCTCTCCGACACCCACACCGTCCTGGAAGTGAAGTGTCCGGACCGGGTAGGGCTGCTCTACGTCATCACGCGCACGCTCTCCGACCACGCGCTCGACATCGGCAGCGCGCGGATCGCCACCGAGATCGATCAGGCCTACGACACGTTCTACCTCACCGACCGGCAGGGTCAGCGGCTCGAGGACGACGCCGTGATGGCCCGGGTGCGCGAGAGCCTCGAAGACGCGCTCCTGAAGCCGTTGTAGATGCTGAGCCACTACAAGCGATCGCTCTCCCGGCTGGGCGACCCGGTGGCCCGGGTGCTCCTGCAGGCGCACGTGCGGCCGAACCATCTCACGGTGGTCGGCCTCGGGGTGAGCCTCGCGGCCGCCACCGCGCTGGCGCGCGGCAGCCTGCGCACCGGCGCGGTGCTGCTGACCCTGGCCGGCCTCTTCGACTTCTTCGACGGCTCGCTCGCGCGACTGGCCAACCGCGTGAGCCGGTTCGGCGCCTTCCTCGACTCGGTGGTGGATCGCTACTCGGATCTGGTGGTGCTGCTGGGCGTCGTGCTCTTCTACCACAGGGCCGCCGACACCGCGGGGCTGCTCCTCACCCTGATCTCGGTGGTCGGCACCGTGATGGTGAGCTACACGAAGGCCCGCGCGCAGTCGATCGGCCTCTCCTGCGAGATCGGGCTCATGGAGCGCCCCGAGCGGCTCATCCTGCTGATCGCGGGCGCGACCTTCCACGCCCTCACCCCGGCCATGCTCGTGCTGGCCGTGCTCACCAACGCGACCGCGCTCCAGCGCATCCTCTACACGCGTCGCGTCACGATCGCGCCCCCCGCGCGGGAGAGCACGGCGCCGGTCCCGAAACCCGCGCCGGCGCGACCCTCGGCCGAGCGGGAGCCCAGCCGGGTCCGGTCCACCCCGTAACGAGGGCGGGCGCCGGCCGGGAGGTGCGGGCGCCGGCGGCGTCGCTTGGTACACTGGGTGCCCATGAAAGGGCTCACCACGAAAGGGCTCGCCGCGGCGGTGTGCCTCGTGGCGGTGGTGCTGCTGGGCGCGGCGCCCGCGGGGCTGCCGCCCGGCCTGGTGGAGCGCTTCACGGCCGCGGTGGCCGCGCACCGGGGCGGCGACTGGACCGCCGCCGCACGCGAGCTCGGCGATGCGGCCTGGATCGGGACGCCGCTCGAGGACTACGCGCTCCTCTTCCGCGCCGATAGCCTGCTGCACCAGGGGGAGACCGCGGAAGCCCGCCGTCTCGCCGCCCAGGCTACCGATCGCACCCCGGAGAGCGGGCTCACCGCATCGGCCCTGATCTGGGCCGCCTCGGTGCAGGAAGCCGCCGGCGACCCCGGCGCGGCGGTGCGCCTCTTCCAGCGAGTGCTCGCGAGCCATCCGGACCGCCTCGACGTCAGCCGCACCCGGTATCTCCTGGGCGAGGCCCAGCTGGCCGCGGGTGACCAGACGGCGGCGGTCAAGACGTTCGCGGCGCTCTGGCTGCAGGCGCCGGCCTCCTACGGGGACGCGGCGGAGGCGCAGCTCCGGGCGCTGGCCGGCGCGGGGGTCGCGGTGCCGACGCCGGGCCCGGCCGAGCGCGCCGTTCGCGCCGAGCGCCTGCTCTCCGCCGGGCTCATCGACCGCGCGCTCACCGAAGCCCAGGCGCTGGTGGCGGAGAAGCCCGCGCCCGACGTGCGCGAGCGCGCCCTCAGGGTGGTGATGCACGCAGCCCGCCGGCTCGGGCGCGACGAGACCGCGCTGGCCGCCGCCAACGACGGGCTCGCGGTCGCGCCCCCGGAGCGCCGCTCCGCGTGGCTCCTGGAGCTGGGCCGGCTGCGCCAGCGCCGCGACCGCGAGGCCGCGCTGGCCACGCTCGACCGGCTCGTGCGGGAGCATCCAAAGAGCCGCGACGCCGGCGACGCGCTGCTGCTGAAGGCGGAGCTGCTCGAGGCGGCGAATCGCCCGGCGGAGGCCGAGAAGACCTACGGGCGGATCGCCGCCGACTATCCCGACGAGGACGAGGCGGCCACCGCGCTCTGGCGGCTCGGCTGGGCCGGGTGGTTCCGCGGCAACCTCACCGAGTGCACCGCGCGCTGGGCGCGCCTGCAGACCGCGCGGGGCGTGGGCGCCCTCCGCGAGGCGGCGACGTACTGGCTCGGCCGCGCCTGGGAGCGGCGGGGCGACCGCGAGCAGGCCGCGCGGCAGTTCAACGCGCTGGTGCGGGATGCGCCCCGCAGCTACTACGGCATCCTGGCGGCCCGTCGCGTGTCCGGGGTCACCGCCGCCGCCGCGGCGCCCGGGGCCGCCGCGCCGGCCTTCACGTTTCCCAGCGATCCGCTGGAGCCCCTGCAGGGCGACGCGCGCTACGCGCGGGCGGAGGCGCTCCGCGAGGTCGGCCTGCGCGAGTTCGCCGACGAGGAGCTCGACGACCTGACGCGCGCCGCGGTGGGCGAGCCGCGCCGGCTCTACGCGCTGTCGGCGGCCTACGTGGCCGACGAGCGGTATCACATGGCGCTGCGGATCCTGCGGCGCAGCTTCCTCGGGCTGGCCCGGAGCGGCGGCTCCGGCTCGCCGCGCGAGTTCTGGGAGATGTTCTACCCGCTCGGCTGGCGCGACGCGCTCACCGCCGCGGCCGGACGCGCGTCGATCGACCCCCTGCTGGTGGCGGCGGTGGTGCGCGAGGAGTCGTCCTTCCATCCCGGAGCCCGCTCCCGGGTGGGCGCGCGCGGGCTCATGCAGCTCATGCCCGACACCGGCCGGGCGGTGGCCCAGGCCCGCCAGATCCCGTTCCCCGACGCCACCGTGCTGGACCAGCCCGAGACCAATCTCGAGCTGGGCAGCACGTTCTTCGCGGGCCTGCTGCGCGAGTTCGGCGACCCGCGCCTGGCCGCGGCGGCCTACAACGCGGGGCCGACCCGGGTGCGCGAGTGGTGGGCCGGGCGCCGCTCCGACGATCTCGAGGTGTGGGTGGATCAGATCCCGTACAACGAGACGCGCGCGTTCGTGAAGCGCGTGATGCTCTCCTACGAGGAGTACCGCCGCATCTACGGCGGCAGCCAGTCCTGAACGTGCGCCCGGCCCCGCTCTGGCGGCTCGCCGCCGCGGCCGCCGTCGACGCCGTCATCGGGCTCGCCGCGTGGAGCCTGGCCGCCATGTGGCTCGCGATCGCGGTGCTCTGGGTCCGGCGCCACCCCGACGCGCTGGATCTCGCGCTGCTGGCGCTGGGCGCGGGGCTGCTGGCGGTCGCGCTCCACGTCGCGTATCACACCGTGCTCGTGGGCGGCTGCGGCCAGACCGTCGGCAAGATGCTGATGCGCGTGGCGGTGGTGCGGCGGGATGGCGCGCCTCCGGGCTACGGGCGCGCGCTGCTGCGCTGCGTGGGGGGCGGGCTGACCGTCCTCACCCTGGGCCTGGGGCGCCTGCTGGTCTTCGCGAACCGCGAGCGCCGCGGGCTCCCGGACCTGATCGCCGGCACCCGCGCCATCTCGATCTGAGGCCCTACCAGCGCTTGGCCTTCACCTTCGCCACCGCGGGCTTGCCGGAGCCCTCGAGCGGCTCGAGCGCGGTGAGCCGCTCGTCGAGCGACGGATGCGTGGCGAGCAGGCCCTCGAGCCCCTCGCGCTCCCGTGGCGTGTACGCGGCCAGGGTCTCGAGCGCGGTGGCGAGCGTGCGGCGGGGCTCGCGGTAGCCCATGGCGCGGAGGATCTCGACCGCCTTCTGATCGGCCTGCATCTCCTGGTAGCGCCCGAAGGCCCGCACCACCAGCGGGTTCACCACGAAGTCGAGCAGGCCCGCGCCCGGAGCGAAGAGGCCGAGGGCCCCGAAGCTCGCGGTGAGCGACAGGGAGAGCTTGCGCCGGGTGCCCACGTGTCCCAGCACCTCGTGGGCGACCTCGTGCGCCACCACCGCCTCGATGACGGGGGTGGGCTGCCACATGAGCCCGTCGGTGAAGTAGAACACCGCGTCCTCGTCGCTGTAGCCGGCCGCGGTCGGGCTCTTGATGAACGCGAAGCCATAGCGGGCGGGATCGTCGCCGCCCGCGATCGCGGCCCGGCTCAGGATCTGCGCCATTCGCGGCGTGCTGGGATCGGCCGGGCGCGCGAAGTAGGTGCCCTCCGGCGCGGTGGCGCAGGCGGACAGGGTCAGGGCGGCCAGCGCCGCGGTCACGAGCGCGCGCATCGTCATGGCTCCGAGGGCCATCTTAGAAGCCGGGTTGGCCGGAACCCGAGGAAATAAGCCCGCCCAGGGCTTGGGGGCGCGCGCTCAGCGCCCGCTGTCCCTGGGGGATCAGGATTGACACGCTCGTGACATGCGGCCCGGGCCGGCTGGTACACTCTGCTCAACCAGGAGGCGGATCGCACATGCTGATCAAGCGAGGCGGAGACATCCCGAGCCGGGAGATCACGGATCGGGCGTTGTACCTGAACCGGCGCCAGCTGATGGTCGGGGCGGCCGCCCTGGCCCTCGCTCCCGGCGCGGCGGCGGCGGCGCCACCCGCGGCCGGCCAGGCACTCGGCGCCACCCGCAACAAGGCCTACGACATCCCGGACGCGCTCACCGCCTTCAAGGACGCGACCACCTACAACAACTTCTACGAGTTCGGCGTGAACAAGGACGATCCGGCGAACCTGTCCGGGCACTTCAAGCCGCGGCCCTGGAAGCTGCAGGTGGACGGCCTCGTGCACAAGCCGACGACGTTCGACCTCGACGACGTGCTCAAGATGGCGCCGCTCGAGGAGCGGGTCTACCGGATGCGCTGCGTGGAGGGCTGGTCGATGGTGATCCCGTGGATCGGCTTCCCGCTCTCGGTGCTGCTCAAGCGGGTCGACCCCACCGGCGCCGCCAAGTACGTGGAGTTCTCCACCCTGCTCGATCCGCAGCAGTTCCCGGCGCAGCGCAAGGGCCTCTTCAACTTCGGCGGCCTCGACTGGCCCTACACCGAGGGGCTGCGCCTGGACGAGGCGCTGCACCCGCTGACCCTGCTCACGGTGGGGATGTACGGGCAGGTGCTGCCGAACCAGAACGGGGCGCCGATCCGGGTGGTGGTGCCGTGGAAGTACGGGTTCAAGAGCGCCAAGTCGATCGTGCGGGTGCGGCTGACCGCCGACGAGCCGAAGACCGCCTGGAACAAGGCGGCGCCGCAGGAGTACGGCTTCTACTCCAACGTGAATCCCAAGGTCGACCACCCGCGCTGGAGCCAGGCCACCGAGCGGCGCATCGGCGAGTTCCGCCGGCGCGAGACGTTGATGTTCAACGGCTACGACCAGGTCGCCTCGCTGTACACGGGGATGGATCTCAAGAAGTTCTACTGAGGTCCGCGTCGTGACCCGACGCGGGCGCCTCGCCCTGAAGGCCCTGACCTGGGCCGCGTGCCTCGGCCCGCTGGGCTGGCTCGGCTACCGGGCCGGGAGCGGCGACCTCACCGCCAATCCCATCAGCTTCCTCACCAACACGCTCGGCGACTGGACGCTGCGCATCCTGCTCGCGAGCCTGGCGGTGACGCCGCTGCGCATCCTCTTCCGGTGGCACTGGCCCATCACGCTGCGCCGGCTGCTCGGCCTGTTCGCGTTCTTCTACGCCGCGCTCCACTTCTCGGTGTGGCTGGTGCTCGACCACTTCTTCGCGTGGCGGCAGATGGGCGCCGACATCGTGAAGCGCCCGTACATCACCGTCGGCATGACCGCCCTGGTCCTCATGATCCCGCTCGCCGCGACCTCGACGGCGGCCAGCATCCGCTGGCTGGGCGGCGCGCGCTGGCAGTGGCTGCACCGGCTGGTCTACGTGATCGGGGTGTGCGCGGTGCTGCACTACGTCTGGCTCGCCAAGAAGGCGAACCCCGCGCCGTACTACTACGTGGCCGTGCTGGCGCTGCTGCTGGCGGTGCGGGTGGGCGACTGGGTCAAGCGGGCGCTGACGCGTGGGCGTGTCGCGGCGAGGACCGGCCCCTCACCCCGGCCCTCTCCCCAGAGGGGAGAGGGAGCGTAGAAGCCGAAGCCCTCTCCCGGGGGCGGTGCACGAGCGGAGAGACACGAAACCCCTCCCGTCGGGGTGAGGGGCGAAGGACAGCCTACTTCGAGGGCGTGTAGTAGGGGTTCTCCCCGAGCGCGTGATCGGTGGTGTCAAGGACTTCCTCCACCTCGGGGATCTCCTCCTTGATCAGCCGCTCGATGCCCTGCTTGAGCGTGACGTCCGCGGCGCCGCAGCCCTGGCAGCCGCCGCCCATCTGCAAGTACACCTTGTTGTCCTTCACGTCCACCAGCTGGACGAAGCCGCCGTGGCCGGCCACCGCGGGATTGATCATGTTCTCGATCAGGTCCTGCACCTTCATCATCAGCTCGTCGCTCATGGGCCCCCTCCGGGAGACTGTCCCGCTACCGCCATACTGTACCACGCCCCCTCCGGGCCGGCCGGTCGGCGGAAGGGCACCCGGGGCGCGCGGCCGGCCCGCCGGTGGGTCCCCGGCCTACTCCGCGATGTCGCCAACCACGCGCACCCGGGTCCGGAGCGAGTTGCCGGGCAGGTAGGCGAGCGGCAGGTCCTCGACCTCGACCACGGTGAGCGTGGCCGGATCGGCGCCGGCCGCCACTGCCTTGTCCTCCGCGGCGCGCCGGGCGCGGGCGATGGCCTCCTCCCGCGTCAGGTCCTGGAAGATCTGATCCACCTCGCCGCTCACCTGTGCGATCGCGGCGCCCACCGCGTTGGCCACCGCCTGGTGCGGCACGTTCAGGACCTCGGAGACGCCGGCCAGTCGCGACGGCACCAGGAACGAGCCGCCCCCCACCGCGATGAGCGGGACCAGGTCCGCGTCGGTCTTCATCCGGTCCACGCCCTCCTCGATCACGGCGCGGATGCGGGTGAGCGCCGCGTCCACCAGGCCCTTCGGCAGCGAGGCGACGCGGGCGCGGTGGCCCAGATCGATGAGGCCGGCGGCCACCGCCACGTCCGTCACGGTCAGCACGTCGCCGCCGAACACGAGCGCCTGCTCGGTGAGGCGGAAGCCCACGCTGGCCGGCCCGATGGCGAGCGGCTCCCGCGTCACGCGAGTGCCGCCCCCGAGCCCGAGGGAGAGCAGGTCGGGCATGCGGAAGAGCGTGCGGACCCCGCCGATCTCCACCACGCTGTTGGCCTCGCGCGGGAATCCGTGGCGCAGGCTGCCGATGTCGGTGGTGGTGCCGCCCACGTCGATCACCAGCGCCTCGTCGCGCTTCGAGAGGAACGCGGCGCCGCGCATGGAGTTGGTGGGCCCCGAGGCGAACGAGTAGACCGGGTAGGCCTCCGCGACCTCGGCCAGCATCACGGTCCCGTCGTTCTGGGTCAGGTAGAGCGGCGCCGCGATGCCGCTCGTGCGCAGGGCCTCGGTGAAGGCGCGGGTGGTCTTCCGCGCCAGCTCGATCAGGCAGGCGTTCAGCAGGGCCGCGTTCTCCCGCTCCAGCAGGCCGATGCGCCCCAGCCGGTGCGAGAGCGTCACCGCCACCCCCGGGCACTCCTCGGCCAGGATCGCGGCCGCTTCCTCCTCGCCCGCCGCGTTGAGCGGCGAGAACACCGCGGCCACCGCGACCGAGGTGATGCCGGCCTCGCGGATGCGCCGCGCGGCGGCGCGCATGCCGCGGGCGTCGAAGGGCACCAGCGGCCGGCCGTCGAACTCGTGGCCGCCCTCGAGCATCACCACCTCCGCCCGCACCAGATCGGCCAGGTCCTCCGGCCAGTCCACGAAGGGCGGCAGCGAGGCTCCGGAGGGCAGGCCGATGCGGACCGCGGCCACGCGGCCCAGGTCGCGCCGCTGCACCACCGCGTTGGTGAAGTGGGTGGTGCCGATCATCACCGCCTGCGCCTCGCGGGCGGCGGGGGCTTGAGCCACCAGCGCGGCGAGGGCCTTGGTGATGCCGGTGGTGACGTCCGGCGTGGTCGGCGTCTTGACCGCCGCCGCGACGCCGTCGTCCTCCAGCAGCACCGCGTCGGTATTGGTGCCGCCCACGTCGATGCCGATCCGCCGTCTCATGCGAACACCGAGCGGAAGTCCAGATCGTAGCCGAAGGCCCGCGGGCCCACGTGCTCGATCCCCTTGGGGGTCAACAGAATGGGCGGGGCGGGCAGGGCCAGCACGGTGACCCGCTGGCCGTAGCGCAGGGTCTCGGTGCCGATCGCGTCGCCCGCCACCGTGTCGAGCACGCAGATGAGATCGGGGGTCATCACCCGCGGCACGTCGTCGAGCCAGCCCACCGCGAACTCGTTCTGGAAGGCGAGGCGGAGGGTGTGGCCGCGGAAGTCGTCGAGGCCCTCGATGGTCGCGGTGCCCCGGAGGAACCCCTCGGTGGTGCGCCGGGCGACGTCGGAGATCTTGCCCGCGAAGAGCCTGAGGCCGGCGGTGACCTCCAGCACCGCGTCGATCGGGTCACGGTGGGCCTTGCGCGCGGCCTGCACCGCGCGGCCGATGCCGATGGCCTTGGTGGTGGAGCCCAGGATCGCGCACTCCTTGATCTCCTTGCCGGTGCGCGGAGCCTTGCAGGTCGACGCGATCGAGCCCACCTCGACGCACGCCTTGCGGCTGATGCGCTCCATCCACTTCCAGGAGGCCGCGCGCGCCACCACCACCGCGTTGTCGCGCACGTCGGCCAGGGTGAGCGGGTACATGCGGAGGTCGTGGATGGCGAAGCTCGTCATCTGGGCTTCCGGGAACGCGCGGCCCATGCAGTCGCCGTCGATCACCGGCAGGTCCAGCATCGCGGCGCCCATGAACGGCTGGATCGCGTTGCCCCCGCCGATCTCGAGCGACATCAGGGCGCGGAACTTCCGGCCCAGGTACTCCTCCATCATGGTGACGGCCAGGGCCATCGTCTTCGGATCGGTCAGGCGCTCCTGGCCGACCAGGGGGGCGCCCATGTTGGAGACCACCGCCACCAAATCGTCGTCGTCCAGCTCGGACGCGTCCATCAGGCGGCACACGATGCCCTTCTTGTAGAGCTGGCGCATGTTGAGCAGGGCCAGGTACGGGCTGCCGCCACCGCCGGTGCCCAGGATCCAGGCGCCGATGGCCAGGCTCTCGATCTCTTCCGCGGTGACCGGTCGCATCGGGACTCCCGGCTCAGAAGCCGGTGAACTCCTCGAGCCCCATGAAGCGCGCGATGCCCAGGACGAGCACCAGGGCCACCCCGATGGCGAAGGCGGACACCGCGGCCGCGGTGGGGTCGAAGGAGTACTTGAGATAGGCGAAGAGCTCGATGGGCAGCGGGGTCAGCTTCGAGCTGGTCAGGAACAGCGACAGGGTGAAGTTGTCGAACGAGATCGCGAACGCGAAGATCGCCCCCGCCACCACGCCGGGCTTGATCACCCCCAGGGTCACCTCGAAGAACGCGCGCACCGGATGCGCGCCCAGGCTCTGGGCCGCTTCCTCGAGGGCGAGGTCGAAGTGGGTGAGGGTGGCGGTGACGGTGCGGATCACGTAGGGCGTGGTCACCACGATGTGGCCGATGAGGAGCGCGGCGTAGGAGGCCTGCATCTTCAAGAGCGTGTAGAACTGCAGCAGGGCCACCCCGGTGAGGATCTGGGGCAGCAGCAGCGGCGAGGTGACGAAGGCGTTCAGCAGGTCCCGCCCGCGGAAGCGACCCCGCACCAGCGGGATCGCGGCGGCGGTGCCGATCACGGTGGACGCGAGCGCGGTCCAGGCGGCCAGCTCGGCGGAGAGCCGCAGGGCCTGCATGAACTCGCGCCGGGCGAAGAAGTTCGCGAACCATTTCAGCGAGAAGCCCTGGGGCGGGAACGTGAAGTAGTTGCCCGCGTTGAACGCGGCCAGCACCACGATGACCATGGGCAGCAGCAGGAAGGCGTAGACGAGGGCGACGACGCCGCGCAGGATCACACGATCCCCCGCAGCGCGCGCTCGGTGACCTTGATGTAGACCGCGATCAGCGCCACCGAGATCACCAGCAGGACGAAGGCGTTGGCGGCCCCGAACGGCCAGTCGAACACCGACAGCACCTGGTCGTACACCACCATCGGCAGCACGTGCACCTTGAAGCCGCCCACCAGGATCGGCACCACGAACGAGCTGATCGCGAGGGAGAACACCAGCAGGGAGCCGGCCAGGATGCCGGGCAGGGAGAGCGGCAGGGTCACCTCGAAGAACGCGCGGCGCGGGGAGGCCCCGAGGGTCTGGGACGCCTCGAGCAGCTGCGGCTCGATGCGCTTGAGGACGCCGGTGAGCGACAGCACCATGAAGGGCAGGAACACGTGCACCAGCGCCACCGTGACGCCGAACTTGTTGTACATGAGGGGCAGCGGCTGGGCGAGCCAGCCCGCGCGCACCAGGCTCTCGTTGATGAGGCCGCGGTCGGCGAGGAGGATCATCCAGCCGTAGCAGCGGATCACGATGCCGACCAGCAGCGGCGACAGGATGAACACGATCAGCAGCGGCTTCCAGCGCGAGCGGGTGAGGGCCAGGTGATAGGCGAGCGGGTAGCCCAGGAGCAGCGAGGCCGCCGTGGTGAGCAGGCCGAGCCAGAGGGTGTCGCCCAGCACGCCCAGGTAGTAGGCGTCGGTGAAGAAGTGCACGTAGTGCTGCGGGGTGAACGACCACTCGAGCTGGCCGTAGGACTGGTGCGAGAAGCTGATGGCCAGCATGAGCAGCAGCGGGGCCACGAAGAAGACGCCCAGCAGCAGGACGTACGGTCCCAGCAGCAGGGCGCGGGCGCCGCGGGTCACGGACTAGCGGCCGAGCAGCTCCGCGGCCACGCGGGCCACGAGCAGGTTGGCCACCAGGGTGGGCGCGCCGGTGAGCGCCGCGATCTCGTCCCGGGTCTTGCGGCGGAACCCGATGCAGTCCATGACCACGAGCCCGGCTCCGCCGGCCTTGAGCGCCGCCGCGGCGCCGCGCACGGCCGCGGGGTCGTTCTCCTGGTAGGGAGACAGCGGCGCCACGTGCGCGTCGAACCCGCACGCGCGCCAGCGCGCGGTGGTCTGGGGCACGTGGCGCTCCGACGGCGTGAGCACGCCCAGGCGCCCGGGGAACACCATCGCCCGCAGGAGGCCCAGCAGGAGCTGCTGTGGCTCGAGGAACGGTCGCCGGGCCCGCAGCTTGGGGAACTCGCCGGTGCACAGCAGCACGTTCAGGGCCACGCCGCGGTCCTCCAGCGCCGCGATCCTCGCCTCGATGCGCGGGATCATCTTGGTCTTGCCCACGAAGACGCAGGAGCCGTCGGCGAGGCGGGTGACCAGGATCTCGTCGTCGCCCTCGGGGGCGAGCGGGGCGATCTCCTTGCGGGTGAGCCCGTCGAGCGCGCCCGCCTCGAGGATCTCCACGTCGCCGCCCCAGATCGCCGCCATGTCCGGCACCACGTCGCTGCGCGGCGCCTGTCCCACCGTGATCAAGCCGACCTTGGTCATACCGTGCTCTCCTGGGGTGTTGAGGATGTCGCGGGCGCGGCCGGGATCATGCGGGCGTCGGCCGCGGTCCAGCCCGCGCGCACGCGGGCCCCCGCGCTGAAGCGGACCTCGCCGAGCTCGACCGCCTGCAGCTCGAGCCCGCTCTCGGATTTCAGGAGGTAGCGCACCGTCTCGCCCTGGTAGACCACGTGGGCCACCGTCATCGGCAGCACGGTATCGAGCGGGCCGGCGGGCTCGAGCCGCACGCGCTCCGGCCGCAGGGCCACCGCCACCGGCGCCCCGGCGGGGGCCGTCCCGCTGGCGGCCAGCCGCGCGGCGCCGCACTCCACCGCGTTGGCGCCGGCGGCCCGGCCGGAGAGCAGGTTGATGTTGCCGATGAACGAGGCCACGAACGCGGTGGCGGGCGTCTCGTAGAGCGCGCGCGGCGGCGCCACCTGCTCGACCCGCCCGCGGTGCATCACCGCGATGCGGTCGGACATGGTGAGCGCCTCCTCCTGGTCGTGGGTGACGTAGATGGTGGTGATGCCCACCTCGCGCTGCAGCCGCTTCAGCTCGATCTTCATGTGATCGCGCAGCTTCTTGTCGAGCGCGCCGAGCGGCTCGTCCAGCAGCAGCACCGCCGGCCGCGTGACCAGCGCGCGGGCCAGCGCGACCCGCTGCTGCTCCCCGCCCGAGAGCTGCGACGGATAGCGCGCCCCGTGGCCGGGAAGCTGCACCAGGGCCAGCGCCTCGGCCACCCGCCGGGCGATCTCGGGCCGGGGCACCCGTTGCATGCGGAGGCCGAAGCCCACGTTCTGGGCCACCGTGCGGTGGGGAAAGAGCGCGTAGTGCTGGAAGACCATGCCGACCTGTCGCCGGTGCGGCGGCACGCCGGTGACGGTGACCCCGTCGATGGCGACCTCGCCCGCGTCCGGGGTGACGAAGCCCGCGACCGAGCGCAGCGTGGTGGTCTTGCCGCAGCCCGACGGGCCGAGCAGCGTGAAGAACTCGCCCGGCGCCACCGTGAGCGAGACCCCGTCGAGGGCGAGCGTGGTGCCGTAGCGCTTGACGAGGCCGGTCAGGGCGACGGTGCCGCGGGCGCGTCCGGCGACGGGCGCCGGCGCGGCGTCTCGCGTCAACGCATCTCCTTGTTCCACTTCTCGGTCCACTGCGGCCGCTGCCTGGCCACCTGCGCCCAGTCGAAGAGCACCAGCTTGTCCACGTCGGCGGGCCCGCTGATGATCTTCTTCGCGACGTCGGCCGGGATCTTCACCGTCTTGTTGGTGGGGCTCCAGAACAGCTCGGTCGCGAAGGCCAGCTGCACCTCGGGCGAGATATAGGCGTCGATGAACTTCCACGCCAGCTCCTTGTTCTTGGAGCCCTTCGTCACCTGGACGATCTGGTCCAGGATCGGAATGCCCTCCTTGGGCGCGGCCCAGTCCACCGGGATGCCCCGCTTCTGCAGATCGTAGGTGGAGGCGTCGTGCAGCACCGCCATCACCACCTCCTTCTGCTCCAGCTGCTTCTCCACCGTGCCCGTGAAGTCCACCAGCTTGGGCTGGGCCCGCTTGATGGCGGCGAGGCCCGCGTCCACGTCGAAGTAGTCCTTGCCGAACATCTTGGAGACGATGAACAGGAAGTTGATGCCGAGCGTGTTGCCGATGACGTAGGTGGCCCGCTTGCCCGCGTAGGCCTCGTCCCAGAAGTCCTTCCACGAGGTGGGCCTCTTGAGCCCCATGTCGGTCCGGTAGGCGAGCCCGATCCGCCCCCAGAACATGGCGAGGCTCGTGTCGCCGATCAGGGCCTTCGGGTAGAGGTTCTTGATGTTGGGGGCCAGCGTCTCGTTGCGCTTGTCGAAGAAGCCGCGCTCGCGCGGGATCGGGAAGGCCGGCTCGTTGCCGAACACCACGTCGTAGGGCGGGTTGTCGGGGCCCGCGGCCAGGAGCTTCGCCACCCACTCGGTGGTGATGCCGGTGACCACCTCGACCTTCACGTTGTGCTTCTTCTCGAAAGGCTCCACCAGCGCCTTCTTCATGACCTCCGACCAGCGGCCGCCGTAGCCGGTGACCACCAGCGTGGTCTGCTGGGCGTGCGCGGGGACCGGCGCCAGCGCGACGGCCACCGCGCCGAGGACGATCGAGAGGAGGAGCAGCGCGGAACGGGACGTCGAGCGACCGATCATGAGCAGGCCTCCGGGGCGTGGCGTTGACGTGGGCGGCATTATGTCGCAGCCGGAGGACGAATGGTAGAGGCAGCGCGGCGGAGGGCCGTTCGCTCGAGCGGAGGCGCCGGTCGCGGGACCCGCCCCCGGCGCCATTGACGCCTCCGGCGGCCCGTCGTACGGTGAGCGCCATGATCGCGCCGGGCCGGGGCTCCGTGCAGACCGTGCTCGGCCCCATCACGCCCGCCGACCTCGGGCCCACGCTCATGCACGAGCATCTCCTCTGCGACATCCGCCACCCGTCGCAGCGCAAGCCGGACGATTTGGGGCCCGAGCTGGCGCTCGACAACGTGTGGGCCATCAACTACGGCACCGCGAAGGGCGCCGCGCGCAACTACCTGCTGGACGCGCGCGACGTGGCCATCGACGAGGTGCGGCGCATGCTGGCCGCGGGGGGCCGGAGCATCGTCGATCTCTCCTCGGGCGGGCTCAGCCCGGATCCCATGGGCCTGGTGGAGATCGCGCGGCAGAGCGGCGCCCACGTCGTGATGGGCTGCGGGCAGTACGTGAACGACTACCAGGATCCGGCCAACGCCACGCGCACCGTGGAGGACTTCGCCGAGGAGATGGTGGAGGCCATCCGCGACGGCGTCTGGGGCACCGACGTGAGGGCCGGGATCATCGGCGAGATCGGCTGCCAGGCCCCGTGGACGCCGCTCGAGCAGCGGGTGATGCTGGGCGCGGTGCTCGCGCAGCGGGAGACCGGCGCGTCGATCAACGTGCACCCGGGGCGGCATCCGGATCAGCCGCAGGAGGCGGCCGACTTCATCCGGGTGAAGGGCGGGCGCATGGACCGGGTGATCATCAGCCACATCGACCGCACCATCTTCGACGACGAGCGCCTGCGCCGCCTGGCCGACACCGGCTGCGTGCTCGAGTGGGACCTCTTCGGCCAGGAGTCGTCCTACTACCGGCTGGCCGACATCGACATGCCGAACGACGCCGTCCGCCTGCGCGCCATCCGCGGGCTGATCGACCGCGGGCACCTGGCCCAGGTGCTGATCTCGCACGACATCTGCTATCGCTCCCGCCTGGTGCGCTGGGGCGGGCACGGCTACGGTCACATCTTCGCCAACGTGGTGCCGATGATGCGCCGGCGCGGCTTCTCGGAGGCCGAGATCCAGGCCATCCTCGTGGACAACCCGCGCCGGCTGCTCACGCTCGTCTGAACGGAGGGTCCGCCATGAACCCCAACGCCATGATCCCGCTGGACCTCGAGAAGATCACCGCCGCCATCGCCTCCGGCACCCGGCCCAACCAGGTGCTGTGGCAGACGGAAGACTCCATCGCCTTCGTGGCGCGCGGCCGCGTGGGGCGGAGCGAGTTCCACGTCGACCCGAGCGACGAGGTCATGTACATGATCAAGGGCGACATGGACCTCCACTACCGCACGCCGGAGGGCGAGGAGAAGGTCGCGGTCATCCGCGAAGGCGGCATCATCCACTGCCCGGCCGGCACCCCGCATTCCCCGCGCTTCGCCCCCGACGCCTTCGTGCTGGTGATCGAGCGCAAGCGCCGCGCCGGCGAGCGCGACCGCTTCTTCTGGTACTGCCCGTCCTGCAAGGCCCAGCTCTACGAGGCCTCGCGCCACGTGAGCGACTACCAGGCCGACCCGGTCTCCGAGGTCTACGCCGAGTTCTACGGCGACGACGCCCACCGCACCTGCCGCAAGTGCGGCCACGTCGCCCCGTAGGGGTCAGCCCCGTAGGGGTCAGGTCTTACATTCCGACATTTCCGACGACCTCGGCCAGGGCGGCTCGGCGGGATCGAAGCCGAACGTGTAGGGCTCGCCGGCGCGCCGCACGGTGGCCAGCGTGTTCTCCGCGCCCTCGAACCGCACGGAGCCGTCGAGCATGGCGCGCTGGATGTACGTGAAGACCAGCCGGCTCCCCGCAGCGGCGCTCCGGGCCGCGTAGCGGAACACCGCGTCCACCACCTCCGGCGAGAGGTAGTGCGTGAGGCCCTCGCAGACGAAGAACGTCCGGGCGCCGGTGCGATACCCCGCGCTCGTTATCACGGCGTCGAGCGGCTGCGCGGTCAGGTCCACCGGCACCAGCGTCACGTGCGGCGGGATCGCCCCGAGCCGACGCGTGACGATCTCCCGCTTGTGGGGCTGCGTGGCGGGATGGTCCGCCTCGAAGACGCGGACCTGCTCGATGCCCGGGAGGCGGTAGGCACGGCAGTCGAAGCCGGCCCCCAGGATCACCACCTGTGCGAGGCCGCCGCGCAGCGCGTCCAGGAGCGCGTCGTGGATGTACCGCGTGCGCACCGCCACCGTGCCGCGCGGCCCGGCCCAGTGCCCGTCGAGGAGCGACCACGGCATCGCCGCCCCCATCACGGGCAGCCGGGCGAGGCGGAGCGCCCACCGGGCGCGCGCTGCGAGGAAGGCGGGCGCGAACGGGTCCTCGAACAGACGAACGCCCGCCGGCCGGGCGGACTCGATGCCGCGGTAGAGCGCGACGAGGGCGGCGGTATGACTGCCGGTCTGACGCATGCTCACCTCCAAAGAAAAAGGCCGCTCCGGGACATCGAAGAGGTCTTGGGCGCGCGCCGCGAACGCGCGCGCCTATGTCAGTAGCAGGCTCATGCGCGAGGGATTCTGTCCGGCCCGGCCGCGCTCGTCAAGGCTGCGCCGGCCACGCCGGCGACGGTGCGGAGCCGCGCGCCGGTGCCGGGCTCGAAGACGTGGTAGCGCCGGAACGTGAGCCAGACCGCGTCGCCGGCCCGGACGGTCTGCGAGCCGGGCAGCTGCGCGTAGACCTCGCGCTCCCGCACCCGCGCGCTCACGATCGTGGCGCCGAGCATCGGCATGCTCAGCGTCCCCACGACTGTCGCCGCCACCCCGTCCGCGCGAGGCTCCCGCGCGACGTCCACGTCTTCCGGGCGCACACCCACCCGGCTCGATCGGAGCGACGGATCCGGCAGGGCGTCGCCCTCCAGGAAGCTGATGGGTGGCGTGCCGACGTGCCGGTTGAGGAAGCCCGCCACGAACGCGTTCCGGGGCTCGTCGTAGATCTCCTGGTAGGTGCCGACCTGCTCGATTCGTCCCCGGCCCATGATGGCGAGCCGGTCGGCCAGGATCAGGGCCTCGACGTGATCGTGCGTCACGTAGACGGTGGTGATGCCGAACTGCCGGAGCAGGACCTTGAGGTTGACGCGATAGCGCTCGCGCAGGGCCTGATCGAGGTTGGAGAACGGCTCGTCGAGGAGGAACACCGCCGGGTCGCGGGTGATGCAGCGGCCGAGGGCCACGCGCTGCTTCTCGCCGCCGGAGAGCGTGCCGGGCCACCGATCCAGCAGGGCCTCCAGCTCCACGCCCATCAGCTCGCTGGTCCGCCGGTACTTCTCGCGCGCCAGCGCGTCCATCTCCGGCGTCTTCTTGCGGAAGAGGAAGTAGGAGAGCACGTTCGTGCGGGAGGTCATGTGCGGGTAGAGCGCGTAGTTCTGGAAGACCATGCCGACGCGGCGCGCGCCGGGCATCACGCGCGTCATGTCCACGCCGTCGTAGCGCACCGCCCCCGACTCCGGCCGGATCAGCCCCGCGATCAGCTTGAGCAGCGTCGTCTTGCCGCAGCCGCTCGGTCCCAGGACGACCAGCGTCTCGCCGTCGAAGACGCTCAGGTTCAGGTCGCGGATCTCGAACTCGGGGCCGCCGCGCGATCGGGCGGCGAGGCCGAGGCGGCCGGGCTCGCGGCTGCGGAGGGTCGCGGAGAGGCCGATCAGGTCGATGCGCGCCATGGCGCGATCGTCCGGGCCGACATCAGAGGGGCGTGGACGATGTCAGGGCCAACTGGCCCTGGGTGGGCTCCGCTCAGCAGAACCACGCCTCGCTGAGCCGGGGCGGCCGCCGGCGGTCCTTCGACATGGCCGCGCGCACCGGCGCCGGCGCGGCGACGCCCGCCGCCTCCGCGGCCATCGCGCGCACCCGGTCGAAGATGGCGGGCGTGTCGGCCTGCATGCCGATCGCCTTCGCCACGATCGCCGCCGTCTCGGCCTGCAGCCGATCCATGCGCGGGTCGGGGTGCGTCCACGCGTAGGAGAGCGTGGCCGGCTCGAGCGGGCCCAGGTGCGGGCGCATCGCGGGGCTCGTGAGCAGCAGCGAGCCGGGCGGCACCAGCAGGCGCAGGCCGTACTGCACCGGATCCACGTGGTCGACGAGGCCCTCGTCGGCCAGGAAGTCGAGCCACGCGCGATGGTCCTCGAGCGTGGTCCACGGCGTGAACGCGACCCACGTCGGACGCAGCGTGATGCCGGCCTCGCGGGTGACGGCCAGCGCGGTCAGGATGTCGGCGCGGGTGTGGCCCTTGTCCAGGTGCGCGAGCACGGTATCGCTCAGCGACTCCGCGGCGGAGACGACGAACAGGCCGCCCGCCTCGCGCAGGGCGGGCAGGTCCGCGCGGTGCCGGAGCAGGTGCTCGATCTTGGCCGTGAAGTCGAACGTCACGTCCGGCCACTCCGCGTGGAGATCGCGGGCCACCGCCAGCGCGTGGGCGGGCCCGTTCAGGAAGTCCGGGTCCCCGAAGGTCACGTGGCGGGCGCCGGCCTCGATCTGCTGGCGCACGTCGGCCAGCACCACCTCGCGCGGCACCGCGAAGAAGCGGCCCCCGTAGACGGGCGGGATCGGGCAGTGCCGGCAGTGGTGGCGGCAGCCGCGCGTCGTCTCCGCGTAGGCGGTCAGCTCCATGCGCCCCTCGTGCTCGAGGTGCGCGTACTTCTTGATGGACGGCAGCGCCGCGCGGCTCGGCACCGGGAAGTCGAGGCGGCGCAGGTGGGGCGCGGCCGGCTGCCCGGGCCGGCCGACGCCGGGCACCGGGCCGGTGTCCCCGCGCTCCAGCGCCTCGATCAGGGCGAGCAGCGGCGCCTCCGCCTCGCCCGCGATCACGCTGTCGACGCCCCGCGCGAAGAGCAGGTCCGCGTTCAGCGTGGCGTAGAGGCCGAAGAAGCAGACGTGCGCGGCGACGTTCACCGCGCGGACGCGCGCGGCCACCTCCAGACCGAGGCGCAGCGCGGTGTGCATCGGCACGGACACCGCGACCACCCGGGCCCGCGCCAGGGCGTCCTCGTCGAGCGGCTCCACCGAGACGTCCATCACGGCGGGGCGGTAGCCGGCGCGCTCCAGGACCGCGGCGGGCCACGCCACCGCCAGCGGCTGGTGGCCCAGCTCGTAGCAGGCCACCAGGACGATATCGCCGGCCTCGCGCATGGGCTCAGTCTACTCCGCCGGCGCGGAGCGGTCCTCCAGACGCCAGAACATCGCGATGGCGACGACCGTGAGCACCATCAGCACCGAGGCGAACAGGAGCGGCGTGGCGGCGTCGCCGGTCAGATCCCGCAGGGCGCCCGCCGCGGTCTGCGACACCGCCATGCCGAGGTAGAAGAGCGCGTAGAACACGCCCAGCGCGGTGGCCAGGTGCTCGGGGCGCACCGCCCGCGGCAGGAGCGCCATCATGATGCCGGGCGGCATGCCGAGCAGGATGCCGCTCGCCACCAGCCAGAAGGCGGGCCCGGGCGCGCCGGCCGCGCACGCGATGGTCGCTGCGGTGGCGACGCAGCCGACGATCAGGAGCAGCCGCGGACGCTTCAGCCGGTCCGCCACCAGACCGCCGAGCGGCACCGAGAGGATGCTGATCCAGAGCGCCACCCCGGTGATGGCGCCCGCCTGGCCCAGGGAGGCGCCGCGGGTCATCAGGAAGCTCGGCGCGAAGCTCGCCACCACGATCACGCTGGCGTTCAGGAACGCCCAGCCCGCGCCCGCGCTGACCGCGAGCGCCCACACCCGACCCGGCATGCCCAGCCGGAAGCGCGCCGGCTCGGGGCCGGTCCCCGTCGCGGAGTGGGCCGCGGGCTCCCGATAGGCGAGCACGATGAGCCCGAGCGCCAGGCCCGCGGCGGCCACCGTGAGGTACTCGGCGAGGCGCCACGAGGTGGCGTCCGCCACCGGCCCCAGGATCATGAGCGCCAGGGCCATGCCGAACGGCCACGCGGACAGCATGAGCCCCATCGCGGTCTGCAGCTCGCGCTCGCGGAACCAGCCGGCCACCATGCGAGCCAGCATGATGTTCACGAGCACGCCCCCCACGCCGCCGACCGCGCGGCCGAGGGCGGCGGTGTGGAGGCCGCCCGCGTACGAGACCACGGTGCCGCCCACCACCATCGACAGGAGGCCCGCGACCACCACGCGCAGGCTGCCGAAGCGCTGCCCGAGGAGCCCGCCCGGCAGCGCGATGACGACGCCGGGCAGCATGAACAGGCCCATCAGCAGACCCACCTCCGCATACGTCAGCGCGAAGGCCGGGACCAGGAAGGGAGTGAGCGCGGCGATCGACTGGAACTGGAAGCCGAGCGAGGCGCGGGTGAGGAAGATGACGCCCAGCATGGCCCAGCGCGCGCTCGTCGCGTCGCGGCGCTCCGTGGTGGCGATCGGATGGCTCATGAGCGATCTCTCTAGGGTGAGCCGGACCGGAATAGTGTTGACACTTGTGACCAGAAACAACGAGAGCCATCTGGCCTATCGTTCCCAGAGTGACAACCCCCTGCAAGGGACCACTTTGGGAGGATGGACCGATGACCCTCGAGGAGAAGGTACACGGACTGCGGCTGCATGTCATCCAGCGCGCGGAGCGGCTCGGCAATGTCAGCCAGGCCTGCCGGGAGGCCGGGATCTCCCGGGCTCTGTTCTATCGCTGGCGCCGGCGGCTGGAGCGCTACGGGCCGGACGGCGTGCATCCCCGCCGGCATCAGGCCCGAGCGGGCCGGCCGGTGCAGCTGGCGCCGGAGACGGAGCGCCTGCTGCTGAGCGTGGCCGTGAGCGCGGCGACGTGGGGTGCCAGTCGGATCGCGGCGTACTTGCAGCACCGCTGGCAACTGCGGGTCGCCCCCAGCACCGTGCAGCGGGCGTTGCGCCGCGCGGGGCTGGCGACCCGGCGCCAGCGGCTGCTGGTGCTCGAGCAGCGCGCCGTGCGGACGGCGGGGCTGCTCACCGAGCGGACCCGGCGTGCCCTCTGGCAGAGCCAGCACGGACAGCCGCGGCATGTAGCCGCCCGCGAACCCGGCGAGCTGGTGTGCCTGGACACCTTCTACATCGGCCAACTCAAGGGGGTGGGCAAGGTCTGGCAGATCACGGCCTGCGATGCGGCCTGCTCGTACGGGGTCGCCTGGCTGCTGCCCACCCACACCGCCGAAGCGGCCGCCCACTTCCTGCGTCGGATCTTGCTCCCGGTGTATCGCCGCGCGGGCTGGCGGCTGCGCCGCGTGCTGACCGATGGCGGGCCCGAGTTCAAGGGAGCGTTCGATGAGGCCTGTCGGACCCTGGGCCTCCGCCATACCCGCACGAAGCCCCGACACGCGTGGACCAACGGCTTCGTCGAGCGGCTGCAGGGCACGATCCTGCAGGAGCACTGGCGCGTGGCGTTCCGGCGGCGCTACTTCACCAGTCGGACGGCACTGCAACGTAGCCTGGAAGCGTTCATGCAGTCCTACAACCACGAGCGGCCGCATCAAGGCTATCGCGTCCGCGGTCGCACTCCAGCCACGCTCTTTTGGGGCGTCGGTCGGGGATGACCTCACAACGCACTCTGGGATGGCCACAATGTCTACACCATTCCGGGTCTGGACACTCTAGGGCGGGCGATAGGTGAAGCGATAGATCCGGCCGGCGCCCTGGTCGGAGAGGTAGAGCGCGCCGTCCCGCCCCACCACCAGGTCCACCGGACGGCCCCACGCGGCGCGGCCCTCGAGCCAGCCGGTGGCGAAGTCCTGCGGCGCCCCCGCGGGGCGGCCGTCGCGGAAGGGGATGAAGACGACCTTGTAGCCGGTCGGCCGCGTGCGGTTCCAGGATCCGCGGTAGGCCACGAAGAGGCCGCCGCGATACGACTCGGGGAACTGGGTGCCGGTGTAGAAGGCGAGCCCGATCGGGGCCGAGTGGGCCTGGATCTCGATCGTGGGCGGCACCACGCCGTCGCACCGGCCGCCCCGGGCGAAGGCGGTATCGACCAGCACCCGGCCGCGGACCGTCATGCACTCGGGCCAGCCGTGCCGGCTGCCGTCGCGCACCTCGGTGATGTAGTCGGGCGGCACGTCGTCGCCGCGCCAGTCGCGCTCGTTCACCGTCGCCCAGAGCGCGCCGGTGGCCGGGTTGATGGCGAGGCCGACCGCGTTGCGGAGCCCCGAGGCGAAGACGCGCTCGCCCGAGCCGTCGGGGTTGTAGCGCAGGATCGCCGCGCGACGGGGGTCGCTCTCGCGGCACACGTTGCAGGAGGAGCCCACCGAGACGTACATCGCGCCGTCCGGCCCGTACACCACCGTGCGCGTGGAGTGGCCGCCGCCGGAGGGCAGACGCGCCAGCAGCGTGGGCGGCGTGGCCTTCATGGTCTCCGGGTCGTAGGTGCTGCGCTGCACGCGGCTGGTCTCGGCGATGGTGAGCGCGCCGTCGCGGAAGGCCAGGCCGTGCGGCTCGTCGAGCCCGCTCACCACGACCCGGACCGCGTCCGCCTTGCCGTCGTGGTTCTTGTCGGGCAGGGCCAGCACGCGCCCGGCCGAGGGCTCGGAGACCAGCAGGGTGCCCGCCGGATCGAAGGCCATGAAGCGCACGCTGCCGACCTTGTCGGCGAACACGTCGACCGCGAAGCCGGGCGGCACCGTGAGCCGGGGACCGGACTGGGCCGCCGCGGGCGCGGCGGCGAGCGCGACCGTCAGCAGCGCCGCGCTCAGGCGCGCCGCGATTGCCGGTACCACTCGTAGATCTCCTCGCCGGTGGTCATCCACACGCCGGGCTTCTTGCGGATGTAGTCGTACACCGCCTCGAAGTACTTGATGCGGTGCGGGACGCCCGAGATGTAGGGATGCACCGCCATCGCCATCACCCGCGGGTTCTTCGCCCCCTCCGCGTAGAGGCGGTCGAACTGGTCCTTGCAGCGCTGCAGCCACTCGCTCGAGGTGTGGTGCTGGATCACCATCATCGGGATGTCGTTGAGCTCGATCGAGTAGGGCACCGAGACCAGCGGCCCCGACTGGGTGCGGATCTCGTAGGGCTGGTCGTCGTTCACCCAGTCGGAGACGTACTCGATGCCCTCGGCCCGCAGGTGATCGAGCGTCTCCCACGTCTCGGTGAGCCCGGGGCCGAGCCAGCCCTTCGGCTTCCGGCCGGTGAACTTCTGGATCAGCTCCACCGACTGCCGGATGGCCGCGCCCTGATCCGGCAGCAGGTGCATCGCGCCCTGGACGAAGCCGTGGCCCATGAACTCCCAGCCGGCCTCGAGCATCGCGCGGGCGACCGGCTCGTAGGATTCCACCACGTGCGCGTTGATGGCGGTGGTGGCGCGGATCTTCCGCCTGGTCAGCGCCTCCAGCAGCCGCCAGAAGCCCACCCGCATCCCGTAGTCGTGCCAGGCCCAGTTCGGGACGTCGGGCACCACGGCCACGCCCTGCGGCGTGGTCAGGTACTGGCGGGCCATCGCCTTCTCGATGTCCCACTCCTCGATGTTGACGATGGTCCACACCGCGATGCGGGCGCCCCTGGGCAGGGTCCACTTCGGGCGGGTGGGGAAGGGCGAGTAGTCGAAGCGATCGCGGGGTAGTCGCACGGCGAGTCTCCTCCCTCGCGGAGTCTACTCGACTCTGCGGCGAGCGCCAGAGGGGGGGCCCCCGGGGGCTGACGATATGCCGGTTGCCCACCGAGCGCGGCAACGGTGAAGGCCCTCTGCACCGTGGGAAGTGAAGGCCATCGCGTCCTCCCGCGGCTCCTGCGCGACATCCGCGCGGGATTGCTCGCGGGTGGCCTTCCGGCCGCTTGTGGCACGTCCGCTGCTCCGGCCGTCCGGCCATGCGCACACCGCCTCGCGGAGCCGGGCTCCACGCGCCGGGCATCGCCATCGCGGTGGTCGCGGCCGCGCTAAGCATGGTGGCGGCCGCGCCATCGACCGCGACGGCCGCGACCGTGCGGTACGTCGATCGATCGGACTTCGGCTGCGGCGGGCGGGCCCCGTGCTACGGCAGCATCCAGGTTGCGGTGAACGCGGCGCAGCCCGGCGACACGGTGCAGGTACGGGCGGGCGACTACGTCGAGCAGGTGAGCATCGCCGGCAAGAATGCGGGCACGCTGGTCGAGTCGAGCCGCATCACCATCGAGGCGGATCCGGCGCTGCCGCCCGGCCGCGTGGTGCTGCACGGGGCGGTCGGGCAATGCGCGCAGGGTCACGCGATCCGGCTGGAGCGTTCCCGCTTCGTCACGATCCGCGGCCTGACCATCACCGGCGCCGGCGGCGCGGGCATCGTGCTGGGCGGCGGAGCCTCGCAGAACGCGGCGATCCGCATCGAGCGGAACCGGATCGTGGGCAACGGGAGCGCCGGGTGCGACGGCGGCCACGGCATCGCCATCGGGGGCGGCAACCCCGGCACCCTGATCCTGAACAACATCGTGTCCGGCAACGCGCGCAACGGGATCGCCACGGTCGACGCCGACGGCGGCCCGCACACCATCGTGCAGAACACCCTGCACGGCAACGGCTGGAACGGGCTCGCGGCCACGCGTTCGCACGTGCTGCTGGTCGTGAACAACGCCATCACCGGCAACGGCAACCGGAGCGGCTCGTCGGGTGGCCGGGCCGGTGTGCGCCGGGAGACCGGGGGTTTGCCGGCGGTGACGGTCGTGCTGCGCAACAACCTCGTCTGCGGCAACCGACTGGGCGAGCTGACCGGGCCCGTGCTGGACGTGGTCGACGGTGCGAACATCACCCCGACCGGCGCCGAGGGGCCGGGCGTCGTGGCGAGCCCGGGCTGCGAGGTCCCGCCCACCGTGTACCGCGACCTCGCCGGGCCGGATCAGACGCCCGGCACGACCGACGATGACCCCACGCCCGCGGCCGGCTCTCCGCTGATCGACCGCGGGCTCGACCCCCGGACGCTGCTCACCCCGGAGCTCAACGCACGGCTCGAGGCGGACTACTTCGAGGACGGGGTGCGGCCGGTCGCCGCCACACCCGGGGCGCCCCCGCGATTCGACATCGGCGCGGTGGAGGCCCGGCGCGACGCGACGCCGCCCGCGGTGGCATTCCTGGCGCCGGCGGTGAACGCCCACCTGCGCGGGAGCGTGTCGGTGCAGGCCCGCGCGACCGATGCGGCGGGCCGGGTGACCGGCGTGGCGCTGCGGGCGGGCAATCTTTCGCTGGCCGCGACGCTCGATCCCGCGCCCCCCGCGCCCACGGTGACGGCGAGCGCGGCGTGGGGCACCGGCGCCAGCCCCGACGGCGTGCAGACCCTCACCGCGTCCGCGACCGATCAGGCGCAGAACGTGGGGTCGACTGCGCGGACCGTCATCGTGGACAACACGCCGCCCGACACGGCGATCACCGCGGGCCCGGATGGCCCGGTCCTCGGGACCGCCGCAACGTTCACCTTCGGAGGCACGGACAACCTGACGCCCGCCAGCGGGCTCGGCTTCGCGTGGCGCCTGGACGACGCCCCGTTCACCGAGTTCTCCGGCGCCACCAGTGCCGCGCTGAGCGGGCTGGCCCCGGGCGCCCACACCTTCGAGGTGAAGGCGCGGGACCTGGCCGGCAACGAGGACCCGACTCCGGCCCGCCGCATGTTCACCGTACAGACGGCGACTCCCACCATCGCGATCACCGAGCCGGCGGCGGGCGCGACCGTTCCTTCGGGCCTCGTGCTGGTCCGTGGTACGGTCGCTGGTGGTGGCGAGGTCGGAGTCGCCGTCAATGGAGTGACCGCGGCCGTGCAGGGCAACCTCTTCGCGGCCATGGTGCCCGCTGTCGCTCCGTCGCTGGCCATCACTGCGGTGGCCACCACCCAGTCGGGTGACTCGGCGACCGCCAACGCGACCGTCGCCGTCACGGATCCGCCCGACGGCGCCCTGTCGCTTTGGCCCAGCCCCCGCATGGGCGGCGCGCCCCTGGTCGCATCGTTCTCCGTGCTGGGCGGCGCGCCGGCGACCCGCGTGGAACTCGACATCGACGGCGACGGGCTCACCGACTTCGACGGCCCCACGCTGGACGGCCAGACGTTCACCTATACCGCGCCCGGCCTCTACGTCCCGTCGATCAGGGTGACCGACGCGCAGGGCACGGTGTCGACCGCGCGGGCGGTGGTGCAGGTGGGGGATGCCGCCGGGATCGATGCGCTCCTGCAGCCGAAGTGGACGGCGCTGCGCGATGCGCTGAGCCGCTCCGACGTCGCGGGCGCGGTCGCGCTCTTCGCGGAGGCGTCGCGCGACGCCTACCAGGACCAGCTGGCCGCGCTCGCGGGCGCCGGCGCGCTGCCGCAGATCGCGGCCGACCTGGGCCCGATCCGGCCGATCCGGGTGCACGATCGCGCGGCCGAGTACGAGCTGCGCGCGGTGCAGCAGGGGACCGGCTACTCCTTCTATGTGCTGTTCGTGGTCGACACGGACGGGGTATGGCGGCTGCGCGTGTTCTGACTATGAGCCGCTCGAGATGCCGGGCAGTGGGGCTCGTCGCGCTTGCGCTGATCGCGCTCGTGCTTCGCGGTGAGGCCCCGGCGCAGGACGAGGACGCGCTGCTGAAGGCCCCGGCGGGGCCCTATCGCGGACGCGTGGTCGATGCGCAGACGGGCCGGCCGATTCCGGACGCGGTGGTGGTGATCCTCTGGCAGCGCCTCGACGACGACATCGCGGGGTTGCGCCGGCTGGTGACCGCGCGCGAGACCTTCACCGACTCCAACGGCGAGTTCGTCCACGAGGTTCGCGACGTGGAGGGGAGGTTGCCCCCGCGCACGCTCGCGCCCCGGCTGCTGATGTTCAGGCCGGGCTACATGCCCGTGCCCGACCGGCCCCAGGTACGTCCTCCGGGAGTGGCGGCGGCGCGCTTCACGGTGCCGAACGCGACCGCCACCATGACCGCGATCACCGACCCGAAGGACCGCAGCGAGGCCTTCAACACCTTCGTCGCCATGCTGAGCGCCGCCCATCTCTTCCCCGCGCCGGCCGAGCTGCCGGACACCGCCGAGCTCCTGCGGTTCGAGCTGCAGACGCTGGGCGCGCGTCCACTCCCCGATCCTTCGCGAGGTCGCCGATGAAGCAACGAATGCGGGTCGTCATCGCGGTCATCGGGCTCCTCATCATGAGCGGGGGAGCCTCGGCTCAGATTCCCGAGGGCTGGGACCGCCTGCTGGGGCCCAGCCGCGGCCGGCCCTATCGGGGCTTGATCATCGATTCGGACACGAAAGCACCCCTCGCAGGCGCCGTGGTGGTGGCGCGATGGGTGAGGGAGCGCGTCTATCCCTTCCAGGTCAACACGGAGCACTACGCGGTTCGGGAGACGGTGACCGACGACGAGGGGCGCTTCGTCATGGAGGTGAAGGACATCGAAGAGTCGGCCCCGCGACGCACGCGCAAGCCGGAGTTCCTGGTGTTCTTGCCGGGGTACGGATCGTTTCCGCATGGATACACCGCCCCGAAAGGGTTTTTGGCTGAGCTTTTTGAAGGACCCGGCACGACGATCGAACTGCCGAGATTGAGTAGCCGGAAGGAACGCCTTGATGTGCTTTACGGGGCCAGCCCGCACCGATTCTCTGAGACGCCACACAAGACGCTTCCGAAATTGATTCAAGCGGTGAACTCGGAGCGAATCATGCTGGGCCTTAGCCCGTTTATGCCTCCGGAGAAAGAATGATGCGTGTGTTGCCGATTTGCGCTATGGCGCTGGTAGCGGTGCAAGTAGAGGCATACGAAGTCGATACTCACAAGGAGTTCGTGAGTATCGCAGCCCGACGCTCTACTGTAGAGCAGCGTCTCCAAGAGGATTTAGGGCTTCCTAGCGGTTTGGGCATGGATATTCGAGGTAGTTCACTGGATGATTGGCTAACTTCCGGAGCGGCCAAGGAAGATAACTTTCCGCGCTTCCTGAATCACTTTCACAATCCGCTCGTGCCGAGCTGGACCGAAGCCGGCCTCGGCGGATCGGTTGGCCAGTCCGCCATCCTGTGGGCCCAGAATCCGGGCCAGTCGGCGCCGAGCTGGTCGTGGCGGGACGTTCGCCAGACCTATCTCGATGCACTGACGAAGTCCGCGAGCTCCGATCGAGACCGGGCCTTCGCCAGCACGTTCGAGGGCCTGGGCCGTCAGATGCACTTCGTGCAGGACGCCGCGTCTCCGGCCCACGCGCGGAACGATCCTCACGTCCTGTTCAACTACGAGTCGGCGATCGACGGTCTCCGACTTCGCGAGTCCGCCACCTTCGCGGGCTGGCTAGACGGGGCGCCCGACACGCCCGGGGCGCCGGACGCCGGGTGGCAGACGCTGGACGGCAATCCGCTGGCCCCGATCGCGATCGCCCGCTTGATCGACGCCGACCGCTATACCGGCGCGAACCCCGCGGTCACGACCGGCGCGCTGATCGGCCTCGCCGAGTACACGAACGCGAACTTCTTCAGCGAGGATCGGATCTTCACCGAGAACGACACGAATCCGCAGACCCGGTTCCCGTTTCCCAATCGGAACAGCGTCGTCGAGCAGGACGTCGATGTGCAGGTGGGCGGCGCCACGGTCAAGCGCCGGTATCTGGTCAAGGCCGGGGACGGGGCCACCGGCTACCGGCTGGCGACGGTCGGCTTCCTGCGTGACTATCACCGCCGGTTCGGCCTCGATCCGGGGCGGTTCCGGGAGACGTCGTCGCTGGACGAGGCCGTCTACCGGGACTACGCGGAGCGCCTGGTGCCGAGGGCTGTCGCGTACTCCACGGCGCTTCTCGACTACTTCTTCCGCGGGCGACTGTTCGTGTCCGGGGACGACCGGTCGATGCTCATCCGGAACAGCAGCGACGAGCCGATGAACGGGACGTTCACCCTCTACTACGACGACGCGGCAGACGTCCGCCGGCCCGTGCCGGGGGCCTCGTGGACCGGCGCGCTGGCGCCGGGCGCCCGGTTGACGGATCTTCAAGTCGTCGCTCCGACCAGTCCGGCGCCGAAGGAGCCGGGCAAGTACATGCTCGTCTTCCGGGGAGCACTGGGGGCCGAGCCGGATGCCGTGGCGGGCACTCAGGTGTCGATCGAGTCGGCGCTGTTCGCCCGGCTGCTCCGACGAAAGGACGGCATGCCGATCCGTAGCGCCACGGTGCACACGATCGACCGGGCCACCGGAGAGCCGGTGACGATCGGCACCACGGATCAGGACGGCCGGGTGAAGCTGATCTGGCGTCCCGGCCGGACCATTCTGTTCATCCCCGCCGTCAATGTGTTCCCGATGTACTGGGCCGGCGGCGCGTCGTTCGTGAGCGCCGCGGAGGGAGCCCACCTGATCCAGGCGGGTGACCTGGACCCGCAAGGACAGGTGACGATTCCGATCCCCATCGTCGATGCGCAGTGGCCGGAGGACGTCGAGGCGTGCACCGGCCAGCCGAAGTTCGCCCACTTTCCGGATGGATTGTTCCAGGAGAGCACGCCCCGACCGGACGGGAATTTCGATCGGGTGAACGTGACGTACCAGGTCAACCTCATCACGTTCATCCGCGATGACGACGGGCGCGAGACCATTCTGTGCGGGATCGATTCCGGCTCGTGCCCCACGCCGGCGGCGGGCTTCGTGGCGGAGGACGTGAACCGCGTCGGGCAGGTCGTGGGTCACCTGGTCCGGGATCTCTTCTCCCGGCACGTGAAGCAGATCATCGGGCCGGGCGGTTCCGCGATCGGAGATCCCGTCTGCGAGAACGAGTACCGCGAGAGCGACGTGGTTGGGGTGACCGTGGTCGAGCCGTGAGCACCCGTTGACTCCGTGCGTCAGCCAGCCTAGGATGCGCAACCGTGCCCCGCGCCCGCTTGCGTCTCCTGTTTGCTCTGATCCTGTTCGCATTGCTGCGGGCGCCGGCCGACGCGGCCCCGCTGCCGGAGCGCACCCCGCCC
>DASRHC010000010.1:0-223128 GCA_035650715.1 Candidatus Methylomirabilota bacterium
TTCCAGCCAGTCAAAACCCGAGTCCAAGGCGTGTTCGATCACTATCTCTACCGGGATCCGTATGACTATGCCCAAACACTCAAGGACGCGAGTCGACGGCTGACTGCGACGATCGATCTGGACCATCTGCTAGGCCATGTCGGTCATGTCTTGACTCGGACACTTCATTGCGAGGACGTCGCGATCTATCTCTTTGACCATGAGGACCGAGTGTTTGCGCTGGCCTTCAATCTGGGCTCAACAAAGCCAGATGCAACGATTCCAGTTGGGAACCCGATCGCGATGGCCTTGCTAGATTCACCACGCATCCTTTTCACAGATGATGTGGCGCGAGAAGAGGCCGCCACCCTGAACAGCGGTCTTCTGTCTAGAGAGATGCGTGAGCGCGCAACTGAGGCAATAGTGCCGCTCATTGAAGAAGGCGAAACGGTTGGCTTCATTCTCATCGGCGCCAAGCGATCAGGCGACGCTTACTTCACCAATGATGTTGACCTTCTGACAACGTTGGCAAATCAGGCAACAATCGCGGCACGGAATGCTCAAACCCACGCGCGCGTCCTGCACATGAATGAACAGATCAACAAAGTCCTTGAGACCATCGACAGCGGCGTCGTGGCTCTTGGACCTCGAGGTCGAATCACCCTCTTCAATCGTGCCGCAGAATCACTGACAGGTACGCCAATTCGTCTGGCTCGAGGGCAAAGCCCCGCACACTTGCCCGCACCGTTGCCCGAGCTCCTACGCGAGACGGCCGCTGAAGGTGCGCCACGATCGCATGTCGAGTTTGCGCTCCCAGACAAAGCCGGAACCCACATTCCGCTAGCCTGTTCGACTGCACCGCTTCGAGATCCAGCCGGCCACATTGTCGGCGCCGTCGCAGTGCTAAATGACATTTCTCGCTTGAAGGAGCTCGAACAGGAGAAGCGTCGGGCCGAACGTTTGGCTTCGATCGAGGCCATCGCTGCTGGGTTAGTTCACGAGATCCGCAACCCATTGGTCGGGCTCAAGACGTTTGCGCAGCTTCTGCCATCTCGTGGAGACGATGCAGAGTTTCGGGACAAGTTTGCGCGAAGCGCAAGCCGAGAAATTGATCGCATCGACGGACTCCTGAGTCGATTTCGGACCATCTCCCGCGCTTCACACCAGCCGTTGCAGGCAATCGACCTCACCAAGCCGATTCAGGACGTGCTCGAAACCCTCCACGCCCAGATGGAGGAGCAGCACATCCGGCTCCGGCAAGTGGGGACCGCGGCCGGACGGACCGTGCTCGGCAACGTATCGCAGTTGCAACAGCTTTTTTTGAACCTGTGCTTAAATGCCATCCAGGCGATGGAATCCGGTGGGGAGTTGACCGTTCGCGTAGTAGACATGTCCGACAGCGGCTCTGCGACCCTGATGGTCGAAGTGGCGGATACCGGTCCGGGAATCCCCGAGGATCTGCTGTCAACCGTGTTCGACCCGTTCGTGACCACCAAGCCACAGGGCAGCGGCCTGGGCCTGGCTATCTGCCGCGGCATCGCGGACGCCCACCATGCACGACTTGCAGTGCGCAACAACGGTGGGCGGCCCGGGTGCACGTTCACCGTCGAGTTTCCCCTTCCGTCCGCTCGCCCGAGCCTCGTCGCTCCGTGAAGACCGTTCTCCTCGTGTCCGCGAGCAACACCCTGCGCACACGCCTGCTGCGTGGACTCGAGGCGACTTACTCCGTCTTCACCGCCGCCACCAACGACGAGGCGCTGCGCACGCTCCGCCTCACCGAGATGGAGCTCATCCTGAAGGAGGTCGCCGGCCCCTCGCGGGACCTTGGCTCGTTCATCGCCGCGGTGCGGCAGCTCTGTCCGACCTCCGTGGTGGTGTGCGTCCTCACGCCGGGCAGCGACCCGCGCGAAAGCGAGAGCGACGCCGAGGCGGCCGACTTCGTGCTCCTGGAGCCCTTCACCACCCGACAGCTCGAGAGCCTGCTCAAGCAGGCCGACGACAAGCTGCGGCTGCTCCAGGAGGTGGCCGCCCTCCGGGCCGCACGCAACCCGCTCGGGGAGGCGTCGCCGGACACCGCCGCGGAGAGCGTGCCTTCGCCGCACGCGGCCACGCAGATGGCGAAGGAATTCGCCAAGGCCCTGGCCGCCGGCTTCGACCTGCCCCGCGTGCTCGACCAGTTCCTCGACGGAGTGTCGGAGCTGGTGCGTCCGAGCCGCGCCGCGATCCTGCTCGCCGGCCCGGGCAGCCATCTCTACCGAGTGGCGGCGTATCGCGGCCTGGCCCCGCAGGTGGTCGAGGCGCTGACGCTCGCGGACGACAGCGGGCTTCCCCTGTGGCTGGCCACCGAGGGTCGCCTCATTCAGATCGAGCAGGCGCGCAGCCGCTCCGCGGATCCCGCCGCGCGTGCAATTGCGCGGGAGCTGGCCGCTCTCCAGGCGGTCCTGGCCATCCCGATCAGCTCGCACGGCGAGCTGGTCGGCATCCTCACCCTGGGGCAGCGCATCAGCGGAGGCGGCTACAGCCGCGGCGAGACCGAGACGCTCTTCGCGCTCTGCACGCACCTCGCCACCGCGATACGCGAGATCCGCGTCCACCAGCTCCTGCAGTACGAGAAGGAGTTCAACGAGCGCATCCTCGCCCGCATGTCGAACGGCGTGATCACCATCGACCCGGAACAGAAGATCGTGGGCATCAACGGCCGAGCGACCGAGATCCTCGGACTCTCCGCTCGGGAGGTGCTGAACCGCGACCTGCGCGTGCTGCCCTCCCCGCTGGGCGACATGCTCTACGCCGCGCTCGCCAAGGGCCGCTCGGTCAACCGCACCGAGGTGCAGCTCGCCTACCGCAATTTGCCGCTCGAGGTCTCGACCTACCCGGTCATGGGTGACCGGACGGAGCCGATGGGCGCGGTGCTGATGTTCGAGGACCTCACCGCCCAGCGGCAGCTCGCGCAGGAAAGGCGCAGCGCCGAGCAGCTCCAGCTGCTCACCCAGGTGGTGGCGCGCATCGCGGACGAGATCAAGAACCCGCTGGTATCGATCAACGCGTTCATGGAGCTGATCGGCGAGCGCTACGACGACGCCACGTTCCGGAATCAGTTCTCCTCGGTGGTCGGCCGCGACGTACGACGACTCGTGCAGATCTTCGACAAGCTCGCCGCGCTCGTGAACGACGGCGACTACAAGCGCGAGACCGTCGACATGCGGCAGATCGCGGAAGAGTGCCTGGCCGACCTCGGGGCCCAGGTCCTGCCCGCGGGACCCGAGGAGGCCCGGCTGCTCTCCTTCACCGACGAGTCCACCCAGAAGCACGTCACCGCCACGCTCTCTCACGAGGGCCCGTCGCTGCTGGTCCGGGGCGATCACGCGATGTTCAAGAAGGCCATCTCGTACCTGATCTGGTACCTGCTCCGGAAGACGCCCGGTCCGGAGGCCAAGATCTCGATGGCGATCTCCCATCTGGCCGCCGAGGACCGCGTGCGCCTCACCATCGCCTCGCGCACCGCGGAGGTCCGCCCGGAGGAGCTGCAGGCGATCTTCGACCCGATCCAGGTCGTCCAGGAGAACCTTCTGGACGTGGGCCCAAGCGTCAGTCAGCGAATCCTCGAGAGCCAGGGTGGCCGACTCGAGGCCAAACAAGCCCGGAACGAGGTCAGCTTCACCGCCTCGCTCCCGGCATCGGGGCACGCATGAGCGACCGTCCGCGGGTACTGGTGGTCGACGACGAGATGGGACCGCGCGAGTCCCTCCGCATGATCCTCAAGCCACGCTACGAGATCGCCACCGCCGACAGCGGCGAGGCCGCCCTGAAGACTCTCAGCACGTTCCATCCCGACCTGATCTTCATGGACATCAAGATGCCGCAGATGGACGGCATCGAGCTGCTCCGGCGGATCAAGGGGGTGGACCCGAGCATCGAGGTGGTGATGATCACCGCCTACGCCTCCCTCGAGACGGTGAAGAACGCGCTGACCCACGGCGCCTTCGAGTACCTCATCAAGCCGTTCAGCCGGCAGGATCTGGAGGAGACCGCAAAGCGAGCGCTCGCCCGGCGCCAGGACGGCCTCGGGACCCGCAAGCAGCTCACCACGATGGTGGAGGAGATGCGCGCGCTGGCCGCCAAGGCCCGGAGCCTGGAGGAAGAGGCGCGGCGCGAGGACGCCAAGCAGTCCCTGCGGGTCACCCAGCTGTCGATCCTGCGCGAGATCTCCCGCAGCCTCCTCGGTCAGCTCGACTTCCGCCAGCTCTCCAGCTCCATCACCGAGCTGCTCAAGCACACCCTGGGCTACGACGAGGCCACCGTGCGGCTCGGCGCCGAGATCCCCGCCGACGTCCCGGGCGAGGCCCGCCTGGTCTGCCCCATCCGCGAAGAGGGCAACATCCTCGGCTACCTCCTGGTGGCCAACCGCTCGGCGGCCCGGCCCATCGATCCCGGCGAGCGCGAGCTGCTGGAGATGCTCTCCGACTATCTGGCGGTCGCGATTCGCAACGCGCGCCTGTACGGCGAGGTGGCCGAGACCAAGCAGTATCTCGAGCAGCTGATCGGCTGCGCGGGCGACGCGATCATCTCGGTCGACGGCGAGGGCCTCGTGCGCGGGTGGAACCCCGCCGCGGAGCGCATCTTCGCCGTTCCCGCGAGCGAGGCGATCGGACGCACCTTCGCGAGCCTGTTTCCGGAAGAGCCGTATCAGATCGAGCGCGCCGCCCTCTCCGCGGAGGCCCCGGTCCGCGCCTTCGACGTGAGCACCAAGCGCCCGGACGGACGGGCCCTGAACCTGGCGGTGACCCTCTCGTTCCTGCCCTCGCGGAACGGCGGGCGCGCCGGCATCCTCGCGATCATCCGCGACACCACCGCCCAGCGCGAGATCGAGGCGCAGATGCACCAGTCCGAGCGCCTCACCGCGCTCGGCCAGATGGCGGGCGGCATCGCGCACGACTTCAACAACCTCCTGCAGGCCATCCTCGGCTACGCCCAGCTGATGGGGCGCAGCCCGGGCAACGTCGACGTGGTGAAGCGGGGCATCGACGTGATCGAGAAGGCGGCCAACGGCGGCGCGGAGACGGTGCGGCGCATGCAGAAGTTCGCGCGCATCCGCCAGGACGAGCCGTTCGTCCCCATGGACGTGAACCAGGTGATCCGCGACTCGCTCGCGATCACCCGGCCGCGCTGGGAGGAGAGGAAGATCAAGGGCGGGGTGCCGCTCCAGCTCGAGCTGGAGCTGGGGCCGGTGCCGGTGGTGATGGGCCGTCCCGCCGAGCTGAACGAGGTCATCACCAACCTGGTGCTGAACGCCATCGACGCCATGCCCCGCGGCGGCACCCTGCGCATCCGCACCCGGCTCGCCGACCATCGGCACGCCTCCATCACCGTCTCGGACACCGGGGTCGGGATGAGCGAGGAGGTGCGCCGGCGCGTCTTCGATCCGTTCTTCACCACCAAGGGCGAGGAGGGCACCGGCCTCGGGCTCTCGGTCTCCCACTCCATCGTGGAGCGCCACGGCGGCGACCTGCGCGTGGACAGCCGGCCCGGCGAGGGCACCACGTTCACGATCACGCTGCCCATCGGCATGAAGCCCACCGACGAGGACACCGGCGGGCCGGAGACCCGCGGCGAGCGGAAGGGCCGCATCCTGCTGGTCGACAACGACCCCCAGGTCCTGTCGATCCTGGGCGAGATGCTGAAGGACGCCGGCCACCACGTGCTGCCGGTGCCGAGCGGACCCGAGGCCCTCCGGGTCTTCGTGCCGAACGGCTTCGATCTGGTGATCACCAACGTGGGGATGCCGGAGATGAGCGGCTGGGACGTGGCCGACCGGCTGCGGGCGCGCGATCCCAACGTGCCCCTGATCTTCATCACCGGCTGGGGCCTCCAGGAGGAGGATCAGGCCCGCTGCCGGCGCCTCGGCATCTCGGCGCTGCTGTTCAAGCCGGTGCCGCCCCCGGAGCTGCACCGCACCGTGCAGGTGGCGCTGGCCACCCGCGTCCGCTAGCGCCCGGCGGCCCTAGAGCCGCTCGATGATCGTCGCGATCCCCTGCCCGAAGCCGATGCACATCGTCTGCAGCCCGTAGCGCTTCTTGGTGCGCTCCAGCTCGTGCAGCAGGGTGGTCATCAGCTTGGCGCCCGAGCAGCCGAGCGGGTGACCGAGCGCGATGGCGCCGCCGTTGACGTTCACCCGGCTCATGTCGGGATGCAGCTCGCGCTCCCACGCCAGCACCACCGACGCGAAGGCCTCGTTGATCTCGATCAGGTCCATCTGGTCGAGCTTCATGCCCGCCTTCTTCAGCACCCGCTGGGTGGCCGGGATGGGCCCGGTCAGCATGATCGTCGGGTCGACGCCGGCCAGCGCGGTCGCGACGATCCGGGCGCGCGGGGTGAGCCCGAGCGCCTTGGCCCGCGCTTCCGACATGATCAGGAGCGCGGCGGCCCCGTCGGAGATCTGGGAAGAGTTCGCCGCGGTCACCACTCCGTCCGGCTTGAACGAGGGCGCCAGCGCCGCCATCTTCTCCCGGTTCACCGGCACCCGCACACCCTCGTCCACCTCGAACACGCCGCCGTCTGGCAGGGTGATCGGGACGATCTCCCGCTTGAAGCGCCCCTCCGCGATGGCCCGGCCCGCCCGCTCGTGGCTGCCCGCCGCGAACTCGTCGAGCTCCTCGCGCTTGATGCCCCACTGCTCGGCGATCATCTCGGCGGAGATCCCCTGCGGGACGATGTTGTAGCGCGCCTGCAGGCGCGGGGAGAGCGGCCCGTCGCCGGGACCCGCGCCGTTCGAGCCCATCGGCACCCGGCTCATGTTCTCGACGCCGCCCGCGATCACGCACTCGTACTGGCCCGCCATGACCCCCATCGCCGCGAAGTTGGCCGCCTGCTGGCCGGAGCCGCACATGCGGTCCAGCGTGGTGCCGCAGACGTCGACCGGGAAGCCCGCGATCAGGCTCGCGTTGCGCGCGATGTTGAATCCCTGCTCGCCCACCTGGTCCACGCAGCCGACCACCACGTCCTCGACCTCGCTCGGATCGATCTTCACGCGCGCCACCAGGGCCGCGAGCGTGTCGGCCAGGAGGTCGTCGGGGCGCACCCCGGCCAGCTTGCCGTTCTTCCTACCGACGGCGGTCCGTACCGCGCCGACGATCACCGCGTTGTTCATGCCTGCCTCCTCCCCGAGCGTGCCGGACACGGCGACATTCGCCACGAGCGTGTTGGATCGGATGAATCGAGATTCATTCTAGGAGCCGCCGCGCCGCTTCACCAGGTCGGCCAGCTTGCAGAAGGCGCACACCGCGCCGGTCGTCACCTGCCCGCACGACGTACACTCGCGCAGTTCGACGTCCTCGGCTCGCTCGAACACGGGCCGGGCGCGCTCCAGGAAGCCGAAGAGGAAGTTGTGCTTGGCCCCGGGCGAGCTTTCCTCCAGGCGGTCCAGCACCTGCTTGTGGGCGATGGAGGTCGCCCCCTTGGCGAACGGGCACTCCTCCACGATGTAGTCGATGCCGCGCAGGAAGGCATACGCGGCGGTCTCCAGCTCGGAGAGCCGGTAGAGCGGCTTCACGCGGCGGACCAGCTTCGGATGCGTGGAGGGCAGCGCGGGCGCCTGACGCGTCAGCGCGTCGGTCTGCCAGTGCATGACGGAGCCGAACAGGGTCGCGGCCTCGTCGTCCAGGTTGTGGCCGGTGGCCACCACCCGGTAGCCGTGCTGGAGCGCGGCCCGGTTCATCAGGTAGCGCTTGGAGAGCCCGCACGCCGAGCAGGTGGGCCGCCGGGTGACCTGCTGCACCGCCGGGATCGGCGCGCCCACCGCCTCCGCCACCCGCTCCACGTGGAGCGGGGTCCCGCGCGCCCCCGCGAAGGCGACGCACTTCTCCCGCGACTCCTTGGAGTAGTCGAAGATGCCCAGATCCAGGTAGAGCCCGGCGGTCCGGTAGCCCTCCTCGATCAGCACGTCCCAGAGGGCCAGCGAGTCCTTCCCGCCCGAGACCGCCACCAGGACGGTCTCGTCGCGCTCGAACATGCGGTGGCGATGGATCGCCTCCGCGACCTGCTTGCGGAAGAACTCGATGAAGTGCGGCGAGCAGAACGCCGCGTTGTGCCGGCGCAGCTCGAGCGCCGCGGTGCCGCCGCACTTCCGGCACTTCATGCGTCCGCTCCCGCGCCGCCCGACATCACCGGGCGCACCTCGAGCACGTCGTCGCCGCCCACCACCGCGTCGCCGGTCAGCAGCTCGTTGTCGCGGATCACCAGCACCGTCCCGGGCAGGATGCCGAGCTCGGAGAGGAGATCCTTGACGCGGCGCTTGCCGTCCACGTCCACCTCCCGCCGCGGATTGCGCAGGATGACCTTCACGAGGCGGGGAACCCGCTCGCCGCCTTCACGGCGCGGAGCTGCTGGAGGTGGTCCGCCTCGTGGCGGACGTGCAGCTGCCACCACTGGGAGAGGTCCATCTCGCCGAGCGCCATGTGCCGCCAGCGCAGCACGCGCGGATCGACGCCGGCGAGCCGCTCGATGGCCTGACGCGTCCGCGTCCGCACCGCGCGCAGGTCCGCGACCAGCTGCGCGAGCGGGTGGCCCCGCTCCGGGAAGATCACCTCCGGCGCCCGCGCCGGCGTCGACGGCGGCGGCGGCAGCGGCGGGAACGCGGTGAGGTCGGGGGGAAAGGGCGGCAGGGGCTGCGGCGCCTCCCGGAGCAGCTTGGAGGTGAGCTTGCCGTTTCCCACCTCGGCCAGCATCAGGTGGTGGAGGATCTCGCCGACCGACCACTCCTCCTCGGCCGGACGCCAGACGCTCTGCGCCTGGCTGAGCCCCTCGGTTTCCTTCAGGACGTCGGCCCGCACGCCCTCGATGTCGTTCCACAACGCTTCCAGCGGAGCCGGCCATGCCATCAGCAGGTTCCTCCCGGTCGTCATGATACAACCGATTGATGAACGACTCCGACCCTTCCAACGCCAATCCCCTCGCCCGCGCGGCGTGGCGGACGACCTCCACGCGGCCCGTCTACAAGAACCGATGGATCGCCGTGCGCGAGGACATGGTGGAGCTGCCCGACGGCCACACCACGCTCTACGGCGTGGTCGAGTGCAGCGAGTGCGTCGGCGTCCTGCCGTTCCTCGACCCCGATACCGTGCTGCTGGTCGGGCAGTACCGCTACGTGGCCAGGGACTTCTTCTGGGAGATGCCGACCGGCGGGCAGGACCCGGGGGAAACCCTGCTCGAGGCGGCCCAGCGGGAGCTCGCCGAGGAAGCGGGCTACGAGGCCGGCCGCCTCACCGAGATCTGCGACTTTCACACCTCCAAGAGCATCCTCCGGGAGGTGGCCCATCTCTTCATCGCGGAGGACCTGCGTCCGGCCGCGCGACGCGCGGACCACACCGAGTTCATCGAGCGGCGCGCGGTGCCCTTCGTGGAGGCGCTGGACATGGTGACGCGGGGCGAGATCAAGGACGCGATGACGATCATCGCGATGCTGCACGCGGCCCGGCTGCGCGGGCTCTAGGCCACGCGCGCCCTCTCAGGACTTGCCGAGGAGGTACATCTCGCCGCTGGGGGCCGGCAGGCCGCCCGCGGGTTCGAGCGTGACCGCGAAGGCGCTCACGGTGGAGACGCCCGGCAACGGGTGCACCGCGAGGCTTCCCGTCCCGGAGGCGTCGACGTTGAAGACCCCCGCCGAGACCGGCGCGTTGGTCCCCGCGATGGCCCACAGCTGGTAGGTCTTGCCTGCGGGCGGCGTGGGGAGCCCGGTGGCCACGAAGATGCCGCCCGCGGTGGCGTGCCACATCATGCGCGCCTTCGCGGTCGGCGCCGGCGCCAGGCCCGCGAGGGCCACCACCTGGGTGGTGGGGTCGCGCAGGATCGCGATGATGGTCTGCTGCGCCCGCAGCTCCTCCCGCAGCTGGTCGGCGTCGTGGGTCAGCATGTCGAGCCGCTTCTCGTAGGTCGACGAGACGCTCCAGCCCACCACCACCGCGGCCAGGCCCGCGGCCATGGCGGCGCTCAGGACCACGGGCCAGAACACGCTCTTCCGACGGCGGGGCGCCGGGCGCCGGGAGCCGGGCGCGGCGGCGATGCGCTCCATGAGCGCCTCCTTGACCGCGGCGGGCGGGGGCTCGGGCAGCGCGGCGGCCAGGCCCGCCAGCGTCTCCTCCGCCTCGCGCAGGGCGCGCAGCGCCTCCGGGTCGCCCGCCGCGAGCAGGGCTTCGAAGCGTGCGCGTTCCTCACCCTCGAGCCCGCCCAGAGCGTAGGCCGCCGCCAGCTCGCCGATCTCGTCCTGGTTCATGTCGCCGAGAGCCTCGCTGCCCCGAGCGCGCCCCGCAGCCGATCCAGCCCGAGCCGGGTTCGGGTCTTCACGGTGCCGAGCGGCTCGCCCAGCCGCGTGGCAATCTCCGACTGGGTGAGCCCCTCGAAGAATGCCAGCTCGATCACCCGCCGCTGCGGCTCCGGAAGCTGGGCCAGCGCGGACTGGACCAGCCCGCGGTCCTCCGCCGCCACCGCCGGGTTCGGGCCCTCGCTCGCTCCCCACCCACCCGCCACGAACTCGTCCACCGGGGCCACGAAGGTCCTATCTCTTCTACGGATGGACCGGAGCCGATCGATTGCCCGCGCCTTCGCCCGCATGACGACCCAGGCCTCCGGGCTGCCGCGGCTCGGGTCGTACCGGCCGGCCTCCTGCCAGACCTGCCAGAACACCTCCTGGAGCACGTCGGCGGCCGCCTCCGGGTCCCGCAGCACGCGACGGATGAGGCCGAAGGCGATCGGGGCGGTCCGGTCGTAGAACCGGCTGAAGGCGTCGCGGTCGCCGGCGGCGATGGCCGCGACGAGGGCGGCGGAGGATTCGGGGGTGGGCGCGGCGGGCGGCATGGCGTCAGGCGCTACCGGCCGCGCCTGCTCGCGGTCCACACATCCGCAGGCGCCGGGCCGCGCGTAGGATCACGGGGGCTCCGCGGCGCGCCGGACGAGGCGTCGCGCCTTGAGCTCGTAGCGCGGCAGGCTGCGCCCGGGCACCGGGACGGCCTCGACGCGGATGCCCAGATCGACGCGCACCGCCTCCTGCACCGCCGTCACCACGGGCGCCGGGGAGCCCTGCACCTCGAGGAGCAGGCGGATCTCGTCCAGCTGTCCCCGCCGGTAGACCTCGATCATGAACTCGTCCACCGCCGGGAAGCGCCGCACGATCCCTTCCAGCGCCGAGGGGAACACGTTCACCCCGCGCACGATCAGCATGTCGTCCACCCGCCCCAGAATGCCGCCGTCGAGCCGCAGGAACGTGCGGCCGCAGGGGCAGGGCCCGCGGGCCACGCGCACCCGGTCGCCGGTGCGATAGCGAAAGAGCGGCGAGCCCGCGCGCCCCAGGTTGGTGAGGACCAGCTCGCCCTCCAGGGCGGCGTCGCCGGTGACCGGGTCGATGACCTCGGCGATGAACTCCTCCTCGTTCACGTGCAGGCCGGACTGGGCCTCGCACTCGAAGCCGTAGGCGCCCATCTCGGTCATGCCCGCGTGGTCATAGGCCCGGGCGCCCCACGCCGCCTCGATGCGGGTACGCACCGCGGGGATCCCCGCCCCGGGCTCACCCGCGTGCACGGTGGCGCGCACGCCGAGGCGCGACAGCGCGATGCCCCGCTCCTGCGCCACCTCGGCCAGGTGCAGCGCGTAGGAGGGCGTGCAGCAGACCGCGGTGACGCCCAGGCTCTCCATCGCGGCCAGGCGCTGGGCGGTGTCCTGGCCGCCACCGGGAATGGCCAGGGCCCCCAGGGCCCGCGCGCCCTCGAAACCGGCCCAGAAGCCGACGAAGAGGCCGAAGGAGAACGGGAAGAACACCCGGTCGGCGGGTCCGAGCCCGGCCGCCCGCAGCACCACCGTCCAGCAGCGCGCCCACCAGTCCCACGACTCCTGGGTGTCGAGCCACCGGAGCGGCGTCCCGGTGGTGCCGGAGGTCTGGTGCACGCGCACGTACCGCTCGAGCGGAAAGCTCAGGTTCGTGCCGAACGGCGGGTGGGCGGCCTGGTCCTCCACCAGCTCGCTCTTGCGCGTGAACGGCAGCCGGCGGAAGTCGTCCCAGCTCCGGAGGTCGCGGGCGTCGGCCAGCCCGCTCCGCGCCCAGCGCGCGGCCAGGAAGCGGTTGCCGGGCAGCGCCGCCTCGATCGTCGCCTGGAGCCGGGCCCACTGGTGACGGCGCAGCGTCTCCGGATCCGCGGTCTCGAGCGGCGTCATCGCGCGCGACACCGATGCGAGCCCGCGCCTACTGCCGCAGCTTGTAGCGCTGGATCTTGCCCGTGGCGGTCTTGGGCAGCTCGGAGACGAACTCGAGCCAGCGCGGATACTTGTAGGGGGCGATCTTGTCCCTCACGAAGGCCTTGAGCTCCGCCTCGAGCTCCGGCGAGCCCTGCCGGCCTTCCTTGAGCACCACGAACGCCTTCGGCTTGATCAGCTCGTCGGTGTCGGGGTGGCCCACCACCGCGGTCTCCAGCACCGCGGGATGGCCCATCAGGGTGTTCTCCACCTCGATGGGCGAGACCCAGATGCCGCCCACCTTCAGCATGTCGTCGCCGCGCCCGCAGTACCAGAAGTAGCCGTCGGCGTCCTCGTAGTACTTGTCGCCGGTCTGGATCCAGTGGCCGAGGAGGGTGTCCTTCGTCTTCTCGTGCTGGTTCCAGTAGTAGGCCATCGTGGAGTCGCCCTTCACCCGCAGGTTGCCGATCTCGCCGGGGGGCACGCGCCGGCCCTCGTCGTCCACCACCATCGCCTCGTAGCCCGGCACCACCTGCCCCGTCGAGCCCGGTCGCACGCGCCCCGGCCGGTTGGAGAGGAAGATGTGCAGGACCTCGGTGGTGCCGATGCCGTCCAGAATCTCGACGCCGAAGCGCTCCTGCCACCGCCGGAAGAGCTCTTCCGGCAGGGCCTCGCCCGCCGAGACGCACAGGCGCAGGCTCGAGAGATCGTAGCGGTCGGCCGCGTCCTTGACCTGGAGCATGGCCGCGTAGAGCGTCGGCACCCCGAAAAAGAGCGTCGGCCGGTGGCGGTGGATCAGGTCGAACATCGCGTCCGGGGTGGGCCGATGCGGGAACAGCACGCCCTGGCCGCCCACGTGGAGCGGGAAGTACATGTTGTTGCCGAGCCCGTATGCGAAGAAGAGCTTGGCCGCCGAGACGGTGCGATCCGCCTCCGTCATGTCGAGCACCCGGCGGGCGTAGGTCTCCGCGCACACCACCATGTCGTGCTGCAGGTGCACGGCGCCCTTCGGGCGGCCGGTGGAACCCGATGAGTAGAGCCAGAACGCGGGATCGTCCTTGGAGGCGTCGAAGGCCTCGAGATGCGGGCTCGCCTTGGCCACCCAGTCGTCGAACGCGATCTGGCGCCCGGAGGCGCGGCCGGCCACCACCACGTGTCGCAGGTGGCGCGCGCCGGGCAGTGCCGGGCCCGCTTCCCCGAGCAGCGGCTCCGAGATCACCGCCACCGGGGCGCGGCTGTCGTCCAGGAAGTAGCGGTAGTCGTCCCCGCGCATCATGGTGTTGATCGGGATCGGCACCGCTCCGATCTTGATCGCGCCCCAGAACGTGGCGAGGAACTCGGGCGAGTCGAGCAGCAGGCAGAGCACGCGCTGCTCCGGGCGCACCCCCAGATCCAGCAGCGCGTTGCCGGTGCGGTTGACCAGGTCCTGCAGCCCCCCGTAGGTCAGCGTGCCCTTGTCGTGGAAGAACGCGACCTTCTCCCCTCGACCTTCCGCGACGTGACGGTCGATGAAGAAGCTCGCCGCGTTGAAGCGGGCCGGCACCGGACTCATGCGCGCCTCCGTCTCCGGCCGCGCCCGGCGGGAGGCCGCTTCGTGCCCGACCGCGCGCGCGGCGCCGCGCGGGGCGAGGCGGCCGGGCGGGCCGGCGTGGTCGGCTTCACCGCCATCGCCTCGATCTCCACCAGCAGCTCGGGCAGCACGAGGCGCGACACCACCAGGATGGTGTTGGGCGGGTAGACGCCGTCGGGGAAGTAGCCGGGGAAGAGCTCCTTCCGCGCCTGCATGAAGCCCTCGATGTCGGCGGCGTGGGTGAGGAAGGTCTGGAAGCGGACGACCTGCCGCATCCCGGAGCCCGCCGCCTCCAGCACCGCGCGGACGTTCTCGAACGCCTGCCGGGTCTGGGCCACGATGTCGCCGGGCCCCACCAGCTTGCCCGCGCGGTCCGCCGCCACCTGCCCAGCGACCACCACCAGCTCGCCCGTCGGCGCCACCATGCCGTGGGAGTACATCCCGAACGTCGGTCCCAGCGTCTTCGAGGTGACCGCTCTCATCCGGGTGGCTCCCGCTCAGTCGAGACGCACGTACTCGAAGTCGGCGGGCTGACCGTTGATGCCGCGCGCGGGCGGCGCGATCCAGTTGGCCATCTTGCCCGGCTCGGTCGCCGGCTGCATCAGGCTCGCCACGTAGGCCTGGTCCTCCTCGGTGGGCAGCCAGTCCCGATGGTGCGCGTCCCACTCCGCCTCGCTTATGACGCGCCCGTCCGGCGAGACCTTCACGTCGGCGAACGCCCCGATCGCTCGGCGAAAGCCGCGGTGGGGCAGCGTCAGGGTGAAGTCGATGCCGTGGCTCTTGATGATCTCGTTCCAGCGGTTCACGCCCCGCTGGCAATCCGCCACGTAGTCGTCGCGCAGCCGCTCGTTGAGGGAGACCAGCGCCGGCTCCTCGCGGGTGACGATCCGGTCGCCGTCGAGGCCGATCACCGGATAGGTGCCGTCCTTCAGGCGGTGATCGTCGTTCTTCTTGGCCTCCTCGAACCGGCCCTTGAGGCCCATGGTGTAGAAGGTGGCCGCGTTGGTGGAGATCTCGGAGCCGAAGAGATCGAGCGAGACCGAGCAGTGGAAGTTGATGTACTTCTGGATCGTCGGCAGGTCCACCCCGCCGTGCCGCCGCACGTCGTCGGTCTTGTGCTCGCGCATGATCTCGCACGCCCGCTGCACGATCCGTCCCACCCCGGCCTCGCCCACGAACATGTGGTGGGCCTCCTCGGTGAGCATGAAGCGGCAGGTGCGGGACAGCGGGTCGAAGCCGCTCTCGGCCAGGCTCGCCAGCTGGTACTTGCCGTCCCGGTCGGTGAAGAAGCAGAACATGTAGAACGAGAGCCAGTCCGGCGTGCGCTCGTTGAAGGCGCCCAGGATGCGGGGCTTGTCGCGGTCGCCCGAGCGCCGCTGCAGCAGCGCCTCCGATTCCTCGCGGCCGTCGCGCCCGAAGTGCGCGTCCAGCAGGTACACCATCGCCCACAGGTGCCGGCCCTCCTCCACGTTGACCTGGAACAGGTTGCGCAGGTCGTAGAGCGAGGGGCACGTGCGCCCGAGGTGCCGCTGCTGCTCCACCGACGCGGGCTCGGTGTCTCCCTGGGTCACGATCAGCCGGCGGAGCGTCCCGCGATACTCGCCGGGCACGTCCTGCCAGGCCGGCTGCCCGCGGTGCTCGCCGAAGTTGATCTGCCGGCCGGGCTCCGGCTCGGCGAGGAAGATGCCCCAGCGGTACTCGGGCATGCGGGTGTAGCCGAACTGCGCCCAGCCCTTGGCGTCCACGCTGACCGCGGTGCGCAGGTAGACGTCCTTGGCCTGGAAGCCGTCGGGCCCCATGTCGCGCCACCACTCGAGGAACTTGGGCTGCCACTCCTCCAGGGCGCGGAGCAGTCGCCGGTTCTCACGCAGGTTCACGTTGTTGGGGATCCGCTCGATGTAGTCGATGCCCGCCATCAGACTCTCCTGCGGTCGAAGTCGCCGCGCTCGCCGGTGCCGTACCGCTTGAGCGCTCCCTGGGGCCCGACCGCATTGGGCCGCTGGAAGATCCAGTTCTGCCACGCGGAGAGGCGCGCGAAGATCTTGCTCTCGAGCGTCTCCGGCCCGCCGAAGCGCAGCGAGGCCTCCATGCCGGTCAGGGCGTCCGGAGAGAACGCGGTGCGCTCCTCGATCGCGATGCGCACCTCGTCCTCCCAGTCGATGTCGTCGGGCGTGAACGTCACGAGCCCCGCCTCCGCGGCGGCCGCCGTGTCCAGGTCCTCGCCCACCCGTCCCTTCAGGTCGTCCACCCGGCCCGGCTCGTCGAGGAAGCGGCTGCCGAGCCGGGTGAGGCCGTTCACGGTGGGATAGGCGCCGAAGTTGACCGCGGTGAGGCGTACCGTCGGCGCGGGACGGTCGTCGCCCTCCCGCCGGCCGTCGAGCATGAAGACGCGGTCGGCGGCCAGTGCCAGCTCGAGCAGCGTGCCGGTGAAGCAGGAGCCCGGCTCGATCAGCGCGAACATCGACCGCGACGAGACGTCGAGCCGCTTGAGCGTGCGCTTGAGGTAGAGGCGGATCTCGCGCGCCAGCCAGTCGCCCTCGTGCTCCAGCAGGGCCCGATCGTGCGCCTCGACGAGGTCGGCGGCGCCGGTCGTGCGGAAGACCCAGAGGCCGATCTCCGGCTCGTTGGTGCGCAGGTGGAGGATCAGGTCGTCGAGCTCGCGGGCGATCGCGAGCGGCCAGAAGCGGGTGCCGGCCGCGTGAATGCCCGCCGCGTCCCGAGGCGGGGCCGCGGTGGGAGCGGCCACCGTGATCTCGGCCAGCCCGCGGCCCCGGTCGAGCACGCACTCGACGTGGGCGTACGCGATCCGGTCGCCCTCCATCCGCCGGTCGAGCGGATCGAGCGTGATCCCGCGGCCCCCCGCGGGCCGGTCGGTGCGCGCGGCCGCCTCGGCGGCGCGCTGGCGCGTGACCTCGGCCAGGCGCGAGCGCGGCACGACCTCGTCGACCAGCCGCCACTCCACCGCGCGCTGGCCCTTGATGCCCTCCTCCAGCGTGCAGAAGAAGTCGGCCCGATCGCGGCGCACGTGGCGCTTGTCCACCAGGCGGGTGAGCCCCCCGGTCCCGGGCAGCACCGCGAGCAGCGGCACCTCGGGCAGGGCCACGGTGGTGGAGCCGTCGTCGGCCATGATGATGCGCTCGGTGGCCAGGGCCAGCTCGTAGCCCCCGCCCGCGCAGGGGCCGTTCACCGAGGTCAGCCACACCTGCCGGGAGTTGGCGCTGGCGTCCTCGATCGCGCTCCGGGTCTCGTTGGTGAACTTGCAGAAGTTCACCTTCCACCCGTGCGAGGACTGGCTCAGCATGCGGATGTTGGCGCCCGCGCAGAACACCCGCTCCTTGGCCGAGGTCAGCACGACCGCGCCCACCTCCGGATGCTCGAAGCGGAGGCGCTGGATCGCGTCGTGGAGCTCGATGTCCACGCCGAGATCGTAGGAGTTGAGCTTCAGCTCGTAGCCGGGCACGAGGCCGCCGTCTTCCTGCACGTCCATCGCCAGCGTGCCCACCGGCCCGTCGAAGGAGAGCTTCCAGTGCTTGTAGCGGGCCGGCTCCGTCCGGAAGTCGACGACGATCTGATCGGTCATAGACCCTCGATTCTCTTCATCTTCACCCCAGGATCACCCACAGGGCCTTCGCGGCCCGGGGCCCCAGGTTCTCCCAGCCGTGCGTGGTGCCGCCGTCGAGATAGGCGCTGTCGCCCGCCTCCAGCACGTGGCGCTCGCCGTTGTACTGGAGCGCCACCTTGCCCTCGATCACGTAGAAGAGCTTCATCTGGCCGGGCTCGATGACGACCTTGTCGGTCTTCACGCCCCGGGCGCGGGGCCCCAGCGTGGACACCACGGCCCGGATCTTACCCTGGAAGAGCCCGGCCCCCAAGACGTGCCACTTCTCCGACGAGCCGTCGAAGGAGACCACCGGGTAGTCCGTCTTGCGGGTCACGTGCAGGCGCCCGGTGGGCGCCGGCTCGAACAGCGAGCCGATCGAGACGCCGAGCGCCCCGGCCAGCTTGCCCAGCGTGGGCAAGGACGGCGTGAGCCGCCCCGACTCGATCTGCGAGAGCATGCTCGGGCTGAGACCGGCCTTCTCGGCCAGCTGGCGCTGCTGCAGCGCCCGCTCGGCGCGGATGGCGCGGATCCGCTGGCCGAGGGCGGTCATGCCTCCGGGACCTCCGGCAGCCCGGCCAGCCGCCGCAGGGCGCGCGCCACGTACACCCGCGTCATCTTCTTGCGGTAGGGGTGGCCGAAGTCGGTGTTGTCGAGCGGCTTGGCGGGCCGGTACGCGGCGTCCGCGGCGCGGGCGATCAGCTCGGGAGTCAGCCGCTGGCCCACCAGCAGCGACGCCGCCTCGGGCGCCTCGCGCGGCAACGAGGCCACCGCGCCCAGCACGATGCGCGCCTCGCGGACCGTCTCCCCATCGAGGCGCACCGTCGCCGCCACGCCCAGCACCGGGAAGTCGAACGATCCACGGCGGCGCAGCTTGAGGTACACGGAGCGCAGGCCGTCCGCGGGCGGCAGCACGATCTCGGTCACGATCTCGCCCGGCTGCTTGGTGAGGTAGTCGATCCCGTCGTCGCGGTAGAGGGCCGAGATCGGGATGGTCCGCTCCCCGCCGGGGCCGGCCAGGCGGACGTGGGCGCCCAGGCTGCAGAGGACGGGCGCGGTGTCGGAGGAGGAGACGGCCCAGCAGCGCGGGCTCCCCGGCGCCACCAGGCAGATCTCGCCGTCCTTCTTCATGCAGAAGTTGACCGCCTTCCGCCACTGGTAGGACTGGTTGTAGTAGTTGCAGCGCGTGTCGAGGCACACGTTGCCGCCGAGCGTGCCCATGTTGCGCAACTGCGGGGTCGAGACCGCGCCCGCCGCGAGGGCGAGGCCGACGTAGTCGCTCCGCACCTGCGGGTCGCGCGCCACCGCGGTCAGGGTGGTGCCGGCGCCGATGACGAGGCCGCCCGAGGCGGCCGGGCGCACGCCGACCAGGTCCCGCACGCCCCGCAGGCCCACCAGCACCGCCGGCTCGAACTGCCGCCGCTTCATGTTCGGATAGAGATCGGTCCCGCCCGCGACCAGCATGGCGTCCGGCCCATGGTCGGCCATGAGCTTCACGGCGTCGGCGACCGATACCGCGGCCAGGTACCGGAAGGGCGGCAGCCGCATCATGACGAGAACGGCCTCGCCGCGATCCCCTCGGCCGGGAGACCGAAGGCGGACTCCACGACCCGGGGCTCGGGGAAGGCGAACACGGGCACCCGCTCCGGGCCGAGGCGCCCGGACTTGCCCTGCCGCAGGCTCTCGAGCGCCTTCACCACCTTCTCGGGCGTGATCGGCGTCTCGTCGATGCGCACGCCGACCGCGTCGTGGACCGCGTTGGCCACCGCCGGGATCACCGGCAGGAGCGGGCCCTGCCCCGCTTCCTTGGCCCCGAACGGCCCTTCCGGATCGGCGCCCTCCACCAGGATCGTGTGGATCTCCGGCGTCTCGAGCGTGGTGGGGCTCTTGTACTCGAGCAGCGACGGGATCTTGTGCATGCCGTCCCGGAAGACCTGCTCCTCCATGAGCACCTCGCCCAGCCCCATGTAGACCGAGCCCTCCACCTGTCCCTCCACCAGCAGCGGATTGATCGCGCGGCCCACGTCGTGGGCGATCCATACCTCGGTGGGCGTGACCTTCCCGGTCTCGCGATCCACGTCCACCTCGACCACGCAGGCCGAGTAGGAGTAGCACGGCGAGGGACCCACGCCGCCGCCCTTGTACTTGCCGGCGCGCTTGGGCGGCGCGTAGGAGCCGGGGAAGGCCAGCACCCCGAACATGCTCTCGGCCAGCACCACCGCCTGGGCAAAGTCCACCCCGCGCTCCGGATCGTCGGCCACGAACACGCGACGCTCCGCCGCGGTGAGCCGGTCCGGCGTCGTCTCGAGCTTGCGCGCCACCGCCTCGAACAGGCGCGCGCGCAGCCGCTCGGCGGCCTGGATCGCGGCGTTGCCGGCCATGAGCGTCACCCGGGACGAGTACGATCCCAGGTCCACCGGGGTCAGGTCGGTGTCGGCGGGATGCACGCGGATGTCCTTGGGCTCGATGCCGAGCACCTCCGCCACGAGGTACGCGAGGACCGAGTCCGAGCCCTGCCCGATGTCGGTGGCCCCGCTGAGCACCGCCACCAGCCCGCTCCGATCGGCGCGCACCACCACGCCCGAGTGTGGCATGTCGTTCCAGTAGATCGCGGTGCCCGCGCCGGTGAGGTACGCCGAGCACGCGATGCCGATGCCCTTGCCCGGCGGCAGGCTCCCCCGCTTCTGGCGCCAGCCGGAGGCCTCGACCACGCGGTCGATGCACTCGCCGAGCCCGATGGTGGTCACGGTCAGGTGGTTCGCGGTCCGCACGTACGGCTCGGCCAGGTTGCGGCGGCGCATGTCGGCCGGATCGAGGCCGAGCTGCTCGGCCGCCTTGTCGATCTGGCACTCCATCGCGAAGCGCGGCTGGGGGGTGCCGTGCCCGCGCTTGGGGCCGCACGGCGGCTTGTTGGTGAACACCCGCGCGCCCTCGAACTTGTAGACCGGGATCTTGTAGGTCACGGTCTGGAGCGCGCCGGTGTAGAAGGTGGAGGCGACCCCGTAGGAGCCGTAGGCGCCGCCGTCGAGCCACGAGCGGAAGTGCATGCCGGTGATGGCGCCGTCGCGCGTGAAGCCGGTCTTGATCCACATCAGCACCGGGTGGCGCCCGCGGTGGACGTAGAAGACCTCCTCGCGGGTGAGCGTGATCTTCACCGGCCGGCCGCACACCTGCGAGAGCCTGCACGCCGCGATCTCGTGGGCGAAGGGATCCAGCTTGCCGCCGAAGCCGCCGCCCACCGGCGCCGCCACCACCCGGATGTGGGCCGGCGGCACGTCGAGGATCTTGGACAGGAGGCGGTGCACGTAGTGCGGGGTCTGGGTGGAGGACCAGAGGGTCAGCTTGCCGTCCGGCCCCCACTGCGCCACCGCGGAGTGCTGCTCCATCGGCAGGTGCGTGTTGCCCTCGAAGAAGAACACGTCCTCGCGCACCAGGTCGGCCCGGGCGAAGGCCGAGTCCACGTCGCCGAACTGGAGCGCGACCACCTTGTGCACGTTGGGGCGATCGCCGTACTCGTGGATCCGCACCTCCGGGTGGGCCAGGGAGTCCTCGATGGACATCAGCGGGCGCAGCGGCTCGTACTCCACGTCGATCAGGTGCGTGGCCCGCTCCGCGGTCTCGTCGTCCACCGCGGCCACCGCGGCGACCGGATCGCCGACCATCCGCACCTTGTCCACGCAGAGCGCCTCCTCGTCCTGGGAGACGGGCAGGATGCCGAACTTCACCCGCGGGAGGTCCTGGCCCGTGATGACCGCGTAGACGCCGGGCAGGGCGCGGGCCCGCGTGGCGTCGATGCGCTTGATGAGGGCGTGGGGGTGCGGGCTGCGCAGCAGCTTGCCGTGGGCCATGCGCGACATCAGCAGGTCGTCGGCGAACTTGGTGTCGCCCACCACCTTGGCCCACGCGTCGATCTTGGGCAGCGACTGGCCGACGATCGAGAAGGCGTCCTTTTTCATGGCCGGGCTCCTTCGGCTTCCGCTCGGCTCGCCGGCGGCGGCATCTCGCCCTGCCTCATGCGCAGCGCGGCCAGCTCCACCGCGTCGAGGATCTTGGTGTACCCGGTGCAGCGACACAGGTTCCCGGCCAGGGCGTGACGGATCTCGTCGCGGGTGGGCATCGGGAGCTCCTCCAGCAGGGCCTCCGCGGTGAGGAGGATGCCGGGGGTGCAGTACCCGCACTGGGCCGCCCCGAGCTCGACGAACGCCTGCTGCAGCGGGTGGAGCTCGTGCCCGCGGGCCATGCCCTCGACCGTCTTGATCTCCACGCCCTGGCACTCGATCGGCAGGGCCAGGCACGACAGCACCGGCGTGCCGCCCACCAGCACCGTGCAGGTCCCGCACTCGCCCAGCTCGCAGCCGTGCTTCGTCCCGGTGAGGTGGAGATCCTCCCGCAGCACCTCGAGCAGCGTCTTGTGCGTGTCCGCGAGGACGTCGCGCTCTTCGCCGTTGATGCGCAGGGAGAGGCGGGTTTTCATGATTACGTAAAGGCGAAACTGGACTTAAGTAGTACTAAACCCGCCCCCGGCCTGTCAAGTTGGGGTCAGGTCTTACATTCCGACATTTTTTCGAGGCACGCGATGACACCCTCGAGGGGCGAAATGTCGGAATGTAAGACCTGACCCCGCCGGGCGCCGGCGGGGTGCACCCGCTGATACAATTCAAATGGCCATGAACGGGTTCGATCTCGTCGCGCGCGCCAACCCGGAGTACGTCGAATCCCTGTACCGCCAGTACCGGGAGGACCCCGAGTCGGTGGACGAGCGATGGGTCCTCGTGTTCGCGGGCTACGAGTTCGCCCGCGCGGGCGGTGCGGCGGCCGCCGGGCCGGCCTCGACGGTGGCCGATCTGGTGCACTCCTATCGCGAGCTCGGCCACCTCATCGCCGCCATCGATCCCCTGGATCCCTCGCCGCGCCGCCACCCGCTGCTGGAGCTGGGCGAGTTCGGCTTCGGCGAGGCGGATCTCGATCGGACGGTCGATTGCGCGCCGTTCCGCGGCCTCGATCGGGCCCCCCTGCGGGACCTGGTGGCCGCGCTGCGCGGGACGTACGCGGGCACCCTCGGCGTCCAGTACCTGGGCATCAGCGAGAAGGCGCAGCGCGAGTGGCTGCAGGAACGGATGGAGCCCTCGCGGAACCGTCCCGCGCTCGCCCCCGAGGACCGCGTCCGCCTCCTGGATCAGCTGATCGCGGCCGAGACGTTCGAGCAGTTCCTGCACACGAGCTTCGTCGGCCAGAAGCGGTTCTCGCTGGAAGGCGGCGAGGCGCTGATCCCGCTGCTCGACACCATCGTGGAGGAGGCGGCCGCGCAGGACGCCGACGAGCTGGTGCTCGGCATGCCGCACCGCGGCCGGCTGAACGCCCTGGCCCACATCCTCCGGAAGCCCTACGAGCTCATCCTGGCCGAGTTCGAGGGCAGCTACCTGCCCTGGGACACCCACGGCGACGGCGACGTCAAGTACCACCTGGGCTACTCGCACGATCACGTGAGCCGGGCCGGCCGCACCATCCACCTGTCCATGAGCTCCAATCCGAGCCACCTGGAGGCGGTCAACTCGGTGGTGGAAGGCATCGTGCGGGCCAAGCAGAGCCATCGCGGGGACCACGAGGGCCGCCGCGTCCTGCCCGTGCTGCTCCACGGCGACGCCGCGTTCCTGGGCCAGGGCTCGGTCTACGAGACGCTGATGATGTCGCGCCTGCCCGGGTTCAGCACCGGGGGCACCATCCACGTCATCATCAACAACCAGATCGGCTTCACCACCTCGCCGGAGGACTATCGGGTCACCCGCTATCCCTCCGATCTGGCCGGCGTCGTGCAGGCGCCCGTGTTCCACGTCAACGGCGACGACCCCGAGGCGGCGGTGCAGGCCGCGCGCCTCGCGGTGGGCTACCGCCAGGCCTTCCACGCCGACGTCTTCATCGACTTCGTGTGCTATCGCCGCCACGGCCACAACGAGCTCGACGATCCCCGCTTCACGCAGCCCGTGCAGTACCAGGCAATCGACAGCCATCCGTCAGTGGTGGAGATCTACCGCGAGCGGCTCGCCGCCGGGTCCGTGATCGAGCCCGGTTACGCCGAGCAGGCCCGCGAGTCGGCCAAGGCCGCGCTGCGCGCCGCGCTCGCCGCCGCGCGGGAGCGCATGCCGCGGCAGCGCGTCGCCGCGTTCGGCGGCCTCTGGCAGGGGCTCTCGTGGGCGGGCGAGGACTGGTCGGCCGCGACCGCGGTGCCGGCCGATCGGCTGCGCGCCATCGCGGACGCGGCCCGGCGCCTGCCCCCCGGGTTCACGCCTCACAAGCGCCTGCCCGCGCTGCTGGAGGCGCGCCACGCGATGGTGGAGCGCGGGGAGGGCATCGACTGGGGCTGCGGCGAGATGCTCGCCTACGGCAGCCTGCTCCTCGAGGGCGTGCCGGTCCGGCTGAGCGGCCAGGACTCCATCCGGGGCACGTTCACCCATCGCCACGCGACGCTCTTCGACGCGGAGACCGGCGCGCCGTACGCGCCCTTGAATCACCTCGCGGACGGGCAGGCGCAGATCGAGCTCGTCAACAGCCCGCTGAGCGAGTTCGGGGTGGTCGGCTTCGAGTACGGCATGGCCAGCGCGGATCCGCGACGGCTGGTCATCTGGGAGGCCCAGTTCGGCGACTTCGCCAACGGGGCGCAGGTGATCATCGACCAGTTCATCGCCAGCGGCGAGTCCAAGTGGCAGCGCCAGAGCGGCCTGGTCCTGCTCCTGCCGCACGGCTACGAGGGACAGGGGCCCGAGCACTCGAGCGCCCGCCTCGAGCGATTCCTCCAGCTGTGCGCCGAGGACAACATGCAGGTCGTCAACTGCACGACCCCGGCCCAGTTCTTCCACGTGCTCCGGCGCCAGATGCACCGCCCGTTCCGCAAGCCGCTGATCGTGATGAGCCCGAAGAGCCTCCTGCGCCACAAGCGCGCGGTGTCGCGCCTGGCCGACTTCACGGACGGCGCCTTCCAGCCCGTCCTGGCCGATCCGCGTCCGCTCGAGCCGGACACCGTCCGCCGGGTGCTGCTCTGCTCGGGGAAGATCTTCTACAGCCTCGACCTCGGCCGCGAGGAGCGCGACTGGGGAGGGATCGCCATCATCCGGCTCGAGCAGCTCTACCCGTTCCCCGCCGCCGAGCTGGCCGAGGCGCTGCATCGCTATCCGCGGGCCGCCGACGTCTGCTGGGTGCAGGAGGAGCCGGCCAACCAGGGCGCCTGGAGCTTCGTGCGACCGCGCATCGAGGCGCTGCTGGACGGCCGCCGCCTCCGCTACATCGGTCGTCCGGAGGCCGCGAGCCCCGCCACCGGCAGCCACAAGGTCCACGAGTCGGAGGAGATGGCGCTCGTGGACCGGGCGCTCCGGCGCCCCCGGGCCGGACGGCCGGCGCGGCCCGCGGCCGAGCCGGTGCCGTCCGAGGCGACGCGAGGAGCGGGCTCGTGACCGCCGAGCTCCGCATCCCCCAGCTGGGCGAGTCGGTGACCGAGGGCACGATCGCCCGCTGGCTCAAGGCCGACGGCGACCTGGTCAAGGCCGACGAGCCCGTGCTCGAGCTCGAGACCGACAAGGCCACGATGGAGATCCCGGCCGGAGCGTCCGGGCGCCTGCAGATCGTCGAGCGCGACGGCGCGGTCGTCCGGGTGGGGACGGTGGTCGCCCGGATCACGGAGGAAGCCGGCGCGACGGCCGCGCCGTCCAGGCCACCTACCCCCGCCACGCCGGGCACCGCTCCGGCGGCGGCCGTTGCGCCACGCGCTCCCGCGGCGGCCACCGCCGATCGGCCTGCCGCCACGCCACGTGCCCCCGCGGCGGGAACCGCCGACCGGCCTGCCGCCGCGCCCGCCGCCCGCGTCGCGATGCCACCCGCCGTCGGCAGACCCGCCGGCGCGACTCCGGAGCCGGCGGCCGAGACACCGCTCAGCCCGGCGGTCCGGAAGCTCGTGGCCGAGTACGCTCTCGACCCCGGCCAGCTGAGCGGAACCGGCAAGGGCGGCCGGCTCACCAAGGGCGACGTGCTCCGTCATCTGGAGCAGCCGCCGCCGTCCGATGCGCGGACGCCGACGGCCGAGCCGGCGACCGCGCCCGAGAAGACGCCGGCCCCGGCCGCGCCCGCCCCTGCTCCGCCCGCGGCCGCCGCGCCGGCGGCCGGACGCGAGGCGGAGGTCTCCGAGCGCAGGCCCATGAGCACGCTCCGGCGCCGCATCGCCGAACGGCTCGTGGAGGCCCAGCGGACCGCGGCGATCCTGACCACGTTCAACGAGGTCGACCTCTCCGCGCTCCTGGCCGCCCGCGCTCGCTACCGCGAGGCCTTCCGCGCCCGGCACGGCGTCGATCTGGGGCTCATGTCGCTCTTCGGGCGCGCCTGCATCGCGGCGCTGCGCGACGTGCCGGTCGTGAACGCCCGGATCGATGGCGGCGACATCGTCTACCACCGCCACGTCCATCTGGGCATCGCGGTGAGCACCGACCGCGGGCTGGTGGTGCCGGTGGTGCGTCATGCCGACGCGCTGAGCCTGGCCGACATCGAGCGCCGGATCGCCGATCTGGCCCGGCGGGCCCGGGAGGGCAAGATCACCCCGGACGATCTCTCCGGCGGCACGTTCACGATCACCAACGGCGGCGTGTTCGGCTCGCTGCTGTCCACGCCGATCCTCAATCCGCCGCAGTCCGGCATCCTGGGCATGCACAAGATCCAGGAGCGGCCGGTGGCCGTGGGCGGCCAGGTCGTGATCCGTCCCATGATGTACCTGGCCCTGTCCTACGACCATCGGCTGGTGGACGGCGCGCAGGCGGTCACGTTCCTGGTGCGCGTCAAGGAGCGGCTCGAGGACCCGGTGCGCATGCTGCTCGAGGTGTGAGGACATGGCCGACGAGTCGCGCTACGACCTCGCGGTGATCGGCGCCGGCCCGGGCGGCTACGTGGCCGCCATCCGGGCCGCCCAGCTCGGCATGCGGGTGGTGTGCGTGGACGAGGAGGCGGCTCTCGGCGGCACGTGCCTCCGCATCGGCTGCATCCCCTCCAAGGCCCTGCTGGACTCGAGCGAGCTCTTCTCGCAGGCGCGCCATCGCCTCGCGGCCCATGGCGTTCAGGTGGGCGAGGTCGGCCTCGACCTGGCCGCGATGATGCGGCGAAAGGAGCAGGTGGTGCACGGGCTCACCACCGGGGTCGCCGGCCTCTTCAAGAAGAACCGCGTGACCGCGCGCCAGGGCCGCGCGCGCATCGCCGCGCCGGATCGCGTGATCGTCGAGGGGCCGGACGCGGGAGCGCTCACCGCCTCGCGCATCATCATCGCGACCGGGTCCACGCCGGCGTCCCTGCCCGGCTTCGACTTCGATCGCTCCCGGATCGTCGGCTCGGAGGAAGCCCTGTCCTTCGAGACCGTACCCGCCCGGCTGCTGGTGATCGGCGCGGGCGCCATCGGGCTCGAGCTGGGCTCGGTGTGGGCGCGCCTGGGGGCCGAGGTCTCGTTCGTGGAGGTGGCGGACCGGGTCGCTCCGGGGATGGATCCGGACCTGACGCGCCCGCTCCAGCGGGCGCTCGAGCGCCAGGGCCTCTCCTTCCGGCTCTCCGCGCACGCCCGCAAGGCGGTCGTGACGGACGCGGGCGTGGAGGTGACGATCGAGAGCGGCGGGACGACGGTGACCGAGTCGTTCGACCGCGTGCTGGTGGCGGTGGGCCGCCGGCCCGCCACCGCCGGTCTTGGCCTCGAGGCCCTCGGGGTGGCGCTGGATCCGAAGGGCTACATCCGGGTCGACGCGCGGTACCAGACCTCGGTGCCCGGCATCCACGCCATCGGCGACGTCATCGGCGGCCCCATGCTGGCCCACAAGGCGGAGGACGAGGGCATCGCCTGCGTCGAGAGCATGGCGGGTCAGGCGGGGCACGTGAACTACGACGCCATCCCCAGCGTGATCTACACGTGGCCCGAGCTGGCCGCGGTGGGAAAGACCGAGCCCGACTGCCGCGCCCAGGGCCTCGAGGTCACGACCGGCACGTCGCTGTTCGCGGCCAACGGCCGGGCCCGCGCGATGGGCGAGCGCGACGGCCTCGTGAAGGTGATCGCCGAGGCCCGCAGCGACCGCCTCGTGGGACTGCACATCCTGGGGCCCCACGCCTCCGAGCTGATCGCGGAGGCGGTCGTGGCGATCGAGCTCGGCGCCGGCGCGGAGGACATCGCCCGCACCTCGCACGCCCATCCGACCCTGACCGAGGCGATCCGCGAAGCGGCGCTCGCGGCGGGCAAGCGCGCGATCCACTCCTGACCCGGCCGGCCGGGCTACATGGCCCGGATCGTCGGGTTCCGCAGCTCGATGAGGTCCTGCGCGCGCACCGCGATCCAGGCCTTCACCTCCGGCTGCGCGGGCACGATGTAGAAGCGCCCCTCGCGGATGCCGTCGACCACCTGGCCGGCGACCTCCGACGGCGGGTAGCCGGTGCTGAGGCGATCGGCCAGGTTCTGGCCGAAGGCCTGCGCCATCGGGCCGGCCTTGCCGGCCTCGGCGAGCTCCGCGGGGCGGTTCCGCGAGGAGCGCATGATGTTGGTGTCGATCAGGCCGGGGCAGACCACCGACACCCCGATCGGCGAGCCGGTCATCAGCGCCTCCTTGTACATCGCCTCCGAGAGCGCCACCACGCCGTGCTTGGTCACGTCGTAGACGGACATGAAGGGCGCGGTGGTGAGCCCGGCCATCGACGCGGTGTTCACGATGTGGCCCTCGTCGCCGCCGGCCAGCATGCGGGGCAGGAACGCGCGCACCCCGTGGATCACGCCCCACAGGTTGACGTTGATCACCCACTGCCAGTCCGCGAGGGAATGCTCGTGGGCGGCGCCCAGCACCGCCACCCCCGCGTTGTTGCACACCACGTGGGCGGCGCCGAAGGCCTCGTACGTCTCGCGGGCCAGGCGCTCGACGTCGTCGGGATTCGAGACGTCGACGCGGCTCGCCCGCACCGCGGGCGCAGTGCGGCGCACCATGGCCTCGGCGGCGGCGAGCGGTCCCGCCTCGATGTCGGCCAGCACCATCTTCATGCCCTCGGCCGCGAAACGCTGGCAGAGCGCGAGCCCGATCCCGCTCGCGGCCCCGGTCACGACCGCAACGCGTCCCTCGAGGCGCTTCATCGGATGCGGAGCCGGTACCAGTTCATGTCGCGCGTTCCTCCTCCCGAAGGGCCCCCCGGACGCAGGCGATAGGCCGCAGCAGCATAGCCGGGCGCGCAGAGGGCGGCAAGCGTCCGCCTCAGCGCTCCCCGCGCAGCGCGGCCAGCGCCGCGTCGTGGAGCAGGCCGTTGCTGGCGAGCACGGTGCTGCCGTAGATGCCGGAGCCGCCGTCGAGATCCGTGATGTGGCCGCCCGCCTCCTCCACCACCGCCTTGATGGCCGCCACGTCCCAGGGCTTCACGGTCGTGGAGAGCGCGATCTCGCCCTGGCCCTCCGCCACCCAGAGGTAGGCCGAGTAGTCGCCGAAGCCGCGCTGCACCTGGGTGCGGTCGACCAGGCGGAGGAAGCCGTCCCAGTACTTGCTCCGGCGCAGGAAGTTGAGCGAGGAGTGCACGACGAGCGCGTGCTCGAGCGCGCTTACCGGCGAGACCCGGATCCGCTCGCCGTTGCGGTGGGCACCCTGCCCGCGCCAGGCGGTGTGCAGCGCGCCGATGATCGGCTGGAAGATGGCGCCCGCGATGACCCGGCCGTGCTCCTCGAGCCCGATCATCACCGCCCAGGTGGGGATGCGGCGCACGTAGTTCCGGGTGCCGTCGATGGGGTCGACGATGAAGCGCCGGGTGCGGGGCCCCGCCTCGCCCAGCTCCTCGCCGAGCACCCCGTGGTCCGGACACCGCGCGCGCAGCACGCCCACGATCGCACGCTCGGCCTCGCGATCGGCCTCGGTCACCGGCGAGCGATCCGCCTTCAGCGTCACCTCGATGCCGCGGCGATAGTGCTCGAGCGCCACCGCGCCGCCCGCCCGCGCCGCCTCCACCATCACGTCGAGTCTCGGGTCCATGGCGGCAGCTTACCGCGTTATGCTGTGACGCCGCCCGGCGGCATTCCCTCTCACCAGGAGATCTCCATGAGCCGACGATTCCCGCTCCTCACCGAAGCCACCATGACCCCGCGCCAGCGCGAGAGCTACCAGGCCATCGTCTCCGGTCCGCGCAAGGGCGCCACCGGCCCCTTCAACGCCCTGCTGCGCAGCCCCGAGGTCGCCGACCGCGTGCAGAAGCTCGGCGAGTACGTCCGCTTCCAGAGCGTGATCCCCGCCCCCCTCAACGAGATGGCGATCCTGATCGCGGGCCGCTTCTGGGGCGCGCAGTTCGAGTTCTGGGCCCACCGGCGCCTGGCCCGCACCGCCGGGCTGCCCGACGCGATCATCGACGCGATCGCGGAAGGCCGGCGACCGGCCCCGATGACCGAGGACCAGCGGATCGTCTACGACTTCGCGAGCGAGCTGTTCCGCGACAAGGCGGTCACCGACGCCAGCTTCCAGGCGGCGGCCGGCCGCTTCGGGGAGCAGGGCGTGATCGATCTCATCGCCGCGGTCGGGTACTACTCGATCGTCTCGATGGTGCTCAACGTGGACCGCTATCCCCTGCCGGAGGGCGAGGAGCCCCCGCTCAAGCCGCTCGCTTGACAGTCGCGGCACCGTCTCGTACCTTCGCGCACGACGGGGACTTGCGATTCACCAGAAAGTTCCTTGTCATGATGTTCCCCTCCCCGCGGGAGAGGTGATGGGTGGCCGACGTACCCCGCCGCTTCGTGAGGGCGCCGTCGGAGGACGAGCGCCAGGCGCTGGTCGGTCTCCGCGATGCGGGACCGGCGGCGGCCCGGACCCGGGCTCTCGTGGTGCTCCTCTCGGCCACGCGAGTCCCGGTGCCGGAGATCATGCGGCGTCTCGGCCTCTCCCGTCCCACGGTCACGCACTGGCTCCGCCGCTTCGAGCGCGCGGGCGTGGCCGGTCTCGCGGATCGGCCGCGCTCCGGACGTCCGGCGCGGATCTCCGCCGAGTCGCTGCGTCACATCGCCATGGTGGTCGGGGCCCGGCCCCGGGATCTGGGCATCCTGGGGACGCGCTGGAGTCTGGCGAGGCTCCGGCAGTATCTCGTCCAGAGCGGCACGGTGCCCACGCTGTCGCTGGAGTCGCTGCGGATCACGCTCAAGCGGGCCGGACTCACGCTGACCGCGGCCCGCGTGGGACAGATCCAGAAGGGAGTCACCACGATGATTCCGGGCGCCTTTGAGTACCACTCCCCCACCTCGCTCGGCGAGGCCACCGCGCTGCTCTCGAAGCTGGGGGACGATGCCAAGGTCCTGTCGGGTGGGCAGAGCCTGATCCCCCTGATGAAGCTGCGGCTCGCCACCCCGCGGCATCTCGTCGACATCAACGCGCTGCCCGGGCTCGCCTACGTGCGCGAGGAGGGCGGGGTCCTCCGCATCGGCGGGCTCACCCGGGAGGCCGACCTCGAGGAGTCGGACGTCGTCCGCCGTCGCTACCCCCTGCTGCTCGACACGTGCAAGGTGATCGCGGACCCGATCGTCCGCAACCTGGCCACCGTCGGCGGCAATCTCGCCCACGGCGATCCGGCCAACGATCACCCCGCCACCATGCTGGCCCTGGGGGCCGAGGTCGTCGCGGTCGGGTCCGGAGGCGAGCGCCGGATCCCCATCGCGTCCTTCTTCACCGGTCCGTTCAGCACCGCGCTCCGCCGCGACGAGATCGTGACCGAGATCCGGATCCCCGGCCCGAAGCCGGGCAGCGGCGGGGCCTACGTCAAGATGGAGCGCAAGGTGGGGGACTTCGCGACCGCGGCGGTGGCGGTCCAGCTCACCCTCGCGGCCGGGACCTGCCAGGAGGCCGGCATCGGCCTCACCAACGTGGGCTCGGTGCCGATCAAGGCGGTCCGGGCCGAGCGCGCGCTCCGGGGGCGGCGGGTGGACGACGCGGCGATCGCGGAGGCGGCGCGCCTGGCCGCCGAGGAGGCCGACCCCGCCGAGGACCTGCGGGGCTCGGTCGAGTACAAGCGGGACCTGGTGCGGGTGTTGACCGGCCGCGCGCTCCGCAAGGCGATCGAGCGCGCGCAGAGAGGGGGCTGAGCCGATGCTCGTCAAGGTCACGGTCAACGGGGAGAAGCACGAGGCGGAGGTGGAGCCGCGCCTCCTCCTGGTGCACATGATCCGGGAGACGCTGCGGCTCACCGGGACTCACATCGGCTGCGACACGAGCCACTGCGGCGCCTGCACGGTGCTGCTGGACGGCCGGCCGGTGAAGTCGTGCACCGTGTTCGCGGTGCAGGCCCACGGACGCGAGATCACCACCGTGGAGGGCCTGGAGCAGGACGGCAAGCTCCATCCGCTGCAGGAGGCCTTCATGGCCGAGCACGGGCTGCAGTGCGGCTACTGCACCCCGGGCATGCTGATGACCGGCGTGGCGTTCCTCCAGAAGAACCCGAAGCCCACCGAGGAGGAGATTCGCTGGGCCATCTCGGGCAATCTCTGCCGCTGCACCGGCTACGTGAACATCGTGAAGGCCATCCAGCACGCGGCGGCCACGATCCAGGGAGGCGCATGATGGCACCCAAGACATCGCCCGAAGTCGGCGGGATGGGGCACTCGGTCAAGCGCAAGGAGGACCCGCGCTTCATCCGCGGCAAGGGCACCTACGTCGACGACGTCGTGCTGCCCGGCATGCTGTATCTGGACATCGTCCGGAGCCCTTTCGCGCACGCCAAGATCAAGAAGATCGACGCCTCCAAGGCCACCGCGATCCCGGGCGTGCTCGCGGTCATCACCGGCAAGGATCTCGAGAAGTACAACCTGCACTGGATGCCGACCCTCATGTCGGACACCCAGATGGTCCTGCCGGTCGAGAAGGTCATGTACCAGGCCCAGGAGGTGGCGGCGGTGCTGGCCACCAGCCGCTACGCGGCGGCCGACGGCGTGGCGGCGGTCGAGGTGGAGTACGAGCCGCTGCCGGTGGTGGTGGATCCGAAGAAGGCGCTGGAGCCGGGCGCCCCGGTGCTGCGCACCGACAAGAAGGACAAGAAGGACAACCACATCTGGCACTGGGAGTGGGGCAACCGGGCCGAGACCGACCGCGCCTTCTCGGAGGCCGAGGTCACGGTGAAGCAGGACATCTACATCCCCCGCATCCACGTGGCCTCCATCGAGACCTGCGGCTGCGTGGCCCACTTCGACAAGGTCGAGGACAAGCTCACGGTGTGGATGACCACCCAGGCTCCGCACGCGATCCGCACCGTGTTCGCGCTGGTGGCCGGCCACGTGGGCCTCGCGGAGCACAAGATCCGCATCATCTCCCCGGACATCGGCGGCGGCTTCGGGGGCAAGGTGCCGGTCTATCCGGGCTACGTGATCGCGGTGGCGGCCTCGGTGCTGACCGGCAAGCCGGTGAAGTGGATCGAGGACCGGATGGAGAACCTGCAGGCGGACTCGTTCGCGCGCGACTACCACATCACCGCGGAGCTGGCCGCGAAGAAGGACGGCACGCTCACCGCGCTGCGCATCAAGACGCTGGCCGACCACGGCTACACCGACGCGGCCGCGAACCCCTCCAAGTTCCCGGCCGGGCTGTTCCACGTCTGCACCGGCTCCTACGACCTCAAGGCGGCCCACGTCGAGGTGGACGGCGCCTACACCAACAAGCCCCCCGGCGGCATCGCCTATCGCTGCTCGTTCCGCGTGACCGAGGCGGTCCACACCATCGAACGCATGGCCGACCTGATGGCGCACCAGCTCGGGATGGACCCCGCCGAGTTCCGCATGAAGAACTTCGTGAAGCCGGAGCAGTTCCCGTACAGGTCGGCGCTCGGCTGGGAGTACGACAGCGGCAACTACGCGGGGGCGCTCCGCAAGGCCATGGACATGATCGGCTACGCGGACCTGCGTCGCGAGCAGGCCGAGAAGCGGCAGCGCGGCGAGTTGATGGGGATCGGCATCTCGAGCTTCACCGAGATCGTGGGCGCGGGCCCGTCGAAGCACTTCGACATCCTCGGGCTCAAGATGTTCGACAGCTGCGAGATCCGCGTGCATCCCACCGGCAAGGCGATCGCCCGCTTCGGCACCAAGTCGCAGGGCCAGGGGCACGAGACGACCTACGCCCAGATCCTGGCCGAGGAGCTCGGGATCCCGGCCAAGGACATCAAGATCGAGGAGGGCGACACCGACACCGCGCCCTACGGCCTCGGCACCTACGCGAGCCGGTCGACCCCGGTGGCGGGGGCGGCGGCCGCCGTCGCCTCGCGCAAGATCCTCGACAAGGCCCGCAAGATCGCCGCGCACCTGCTGGAGGTCGCGCCCGAGGACCTCGTCTACGAGCCGGGCAAGTTCTCGGTCAAGGGCGCGCCCAACCGGGCCAAGACCATCCAGGAGATCGCGTTCGCGGCCTACACCAACCATCCCCAGGGGATGGAGGCCGGGCTCGAGGCGGTCAGCTACTACGACCCGCCGAACCTCACCTACCCGTTCGGCAGCTACATCTGCGTGGTCGACGTGGACAAGGGAACCGGCGAGGTGAAGGTGCGCCGCTTCGTGGCCGTGGACGACTGCGGCAACATCATCAACCCGATGATCGTGCAGGGCCAGGTGCACGGCGGGCTCACCATGGGCTTCGCCCCCGCCCTCTACGAGGAGATCTCCTACGACGAGATCGGCAACGTCCAGGGCGGCAGCTTCATCGACTACCTGCTGCCCACCGCGGTGGAGACGCCCAGGTGGGAGACGGGCCACACCGTGACGCCGTCGCCGCACCACCCGCTGGGCGCCAAGGGCGTGGGCGAGTCCGCCACCGTGGGCGCGCCCGCCGCCATCGCCAACGCGGTGGTCGACGCCCTCTGGCATCTCGGCGTCCGCCACGTGGACATCCCGATCACGCCGCCGAAGATCTGGCGGCTCCTCCGCGAGAAGGGCGTGACGGAGTAGCCGGGGCGGGATTCGGAGCGTGAGGGCCTACACCGGAGCAGCTTCTTCTGATTGGGGGGGAGCGGCGGCGCTCCTCCCCCAAGCCCCCCCACCGCATTCTTTCCACCCGCCAGGCGGGCAGGCCCTCCTGCATTCGACGGTTGGCGGCTCCGTGTTCTCAACCGGCCGCACGTGCCCGTCATGCTCCCAGACCTGCTGACCCTGGCCGCCGAGCTGCGCTCCCGCAGCGAGCCCTTCGCGCTCGCCACGGTGGTCCGCTGCGAGCGGCCGACGTCGGCCAAGCCGGGGGCGAAGGCGCTGATCCGGTCCGACGGCGGCCTCGTCGGCTGGGTCGGCGGGGCCTGCGCGGAGCCGGCGGTGACGCGCGAGGCGCTCGCGGCGCTGCGCGACGGGCAGCCGCGCCTGCTCGTGCTGGTCGGCGAGGGCGGGCACGATCCGACCCGGACCGAGGGCATCGTCCACCTCCCGATGACGTGCCACAGCGGCGGCACGCTGGAGATCTACGTGGAGCCTTTCCTGCCGAAGGCGCTGCTGGTGCTGGTGGGCCACGGGCCCGTGGTCGACACGCTCGCCCGGCTCGGCGAGCACACGGGCTACGCGGTCAGGGTGGTTCCCACCGATCGCGTGGCCTCGGACCTGCCGGCCCTCGGGCTCGGTCCGAGCGCGGCGGTCGTGGTGGCCACCCACGGCGACCTCGACGAGGACGTGCTCGCACGGGTCCTGGCCACCCCGGCGGGCTACGTGAGCCTGGTGGCCAGCCGCAAGCGCGCCGCGAGCGTCGTGGAGACGCTGCGCGGCCGCGGCGTGCCCCGCGCGCAGATCGATCGCTTCAAGGCGCCGGCCGGCCTCGACATCGGCGCGACCACGCCCGAGGAGATCGCGGTCAGCATCCTGGCCGAGATCATCCAGACGCGACACGGCCACAAGGCCGCGCCCGCCGAGACGCCTGCGGCCGTCCCGCTGCCCACCATCGGCGCGCGCGCGGCGACACCGGCCGAGTCGCCGGCGGACGCGACGGACCCGGTCTGCGGCATGGCGGTCCGGATCGCCACGGCCCGCCACCGCTCCGACTGGGCGGGCCGCTCCGTCTACTTCTGCTGTGCCCGCTGCAAGGACGCGTTCGAGGCGGATCCGAGGCGCTACGTCGCGTAGGGTTCGCGGGCGCCTCCGCCGCCGTTGCCGAAGCCGGAGGCGCATGAGACTCTCCCCGCCGAGGAGGGCGCGCACATGACGATCTTTACAAGCCTGGCCGGCGGCATCATGCTGATGGCGCTCATGGCCCTGACCGGCGCCGCGCATGCGGCCACCTTCGTGTACGTGTCGAACGCCGAGGACGGCGATATCGGCACCTACACCCTCCTGCCTGACGGGAGCCTGCAGCCCGGCGCGAAGATCCCGGCCGGGAAACCGGTGATGCCGATGAGCGTGAGCCCCGACCGGCGCTTTCTCTTCGCCGCCGTGCGCTCGAAGCCCTTCACCGTGATCACCTACGGCATCGACCCGAAGACGGGCGCGCTGAGCAAGCGGTCGACCGGTCCCCTCGCGGAGAGCTTCCCGTACATCCGGGTGGACAGGACCGGGCGCTTCCTCCTCGGGGCCTCCTATGGCGCCCACCTCGTCAGCGTCAACGCGATCGCGAAGGACGGGACGGTGTCGGAGCCGAAGCAGGTGATCCCGACCGCGCGCAACGCCCATTCCATCATCACCGACAGCACCAACCGCTACGTCTTCGTCCCGCACCTCGGCACCGACCAGATCTTCCAGTTCCGGTTCGACGCGAAGACGGGTCGGCTCAGCGCGAACACGCCGCCGGTGGTGCAGCTCAAGGCCGGGTCGGGCCCGCGGCACATCATCATGTCGTCCGACAACCGGTTCGCCTACCTGCTCAACGAACTGACCGCGACGGTGACGACCCTGTCGCTCGACGCCAAGACGGGCCTGTTGACCGAGGTGGGCTCGGTCTCGGCGCTGCCGCCCGACACCAAGCTGGTCCCCGGCGCCCCCCGGCCCTCCCCCGGACGGAACGTGGACAACGACATCTGGGCGTCCGACCTGCACCTCACGCCCGACGGCAAGTTCCTGTACGCGGCCGAGCGGACCAGCAGCTCGCTCGCCACGCTGCGGGTGGACGGAGCCACCGGCACGCTCACCTATCTCTCGAGCACGCCGACCGAGCAGCAGCCGCGCGGCTTCGCCATCGATCCGCGCGGCAAGACCATGATCGTATCCGGCGAGAAGTCGGACACCATCTCGGTCTACGCCGTCGATGGGGCGACGGGCGCGCTGTCCCTGCGCGAGAAGTACCCGACCGGCAAGGGCTCGAACTGGGTCGAGATCGTCAGCTTCGACTAGGGTCCGGGTGTCGTCCAAGCTCCTGTCCATGCGCGAGGCGATCGCCCGCTTCGTGCCCGACGGCGCGTCGGTGTGCATGGGGACCGGGCTCGAGGCGCTGATTCCCTTCGCGGCGGGCCACGAGCTGATCCGGCAGGGCCGCCGCGATCTCACCCTGATCGGTCCGATCTCCGACATCCTGTTCGACCAGCTGATCGGGGCCGGCTGCGTGCGGCGGGTGATCGCGGCGTGGGTCGGCAACGTCAGCGCCGGGCTCGGCTACAACTACCGGCGCGCGGTGGAGCAGCGGGTGCCCGCCCCCATCGAGGTGGAGGACCACTCGAACCTCACCATCGCCTTCGCGCTCGAGGCCGCCGCGCTCGGCGTGCCGTACCTGCCCGCGCGCTCGCTGCTCGGCACCGGGCTCGCGCAGGCGAACCCGACCTTCAAGGAGGCGACCGATCCGTGGTCGGGCGCGCCGCTGCTGCTGGTGCCGGCCATCGCCCCCGACGTGGCGATCCTCCACGTGCAGCGGGCCGACCCGGAGGGCCACGCGCACGTCTGGGGCACGCTGGGGGTGACGCGCCCCGCCGCCTTCGCGGCCCGCCGCGTGATCCTGGTCGCGGAGGAGATCCGGCCGCGCGAGCGCATCCTGAGCGATCCGGGCCTGGTGCTCGTCCCGGCGCTCAAGGTGGCGGCGGTCGTGCACGAGCCGTTCGGCGCGTTTCCCTCGCCGGTGCAGGGCTGCTACGGCCGGCACCACGACTTCTTCCATCGCTACCACGAGGAGAGCCGCACGGTGGAGGGCTTCCAGAAGTGGCTCGCCCACTGGGTGCGTGACGTCGCGGACTGGAAGGGCTTCCTCGCGCGCCTCGAGCCGGGCACGCTGGCGGCCCTGCGCCCGAAGCGCTCGCAGCCCTCGGACCCGCTCGAATACGGAGCCTGATCGCCATGAAGATCACCGCCATCGAGGCCGTGCCCCTCGCCATCCCGCTCCGGCCCATGAACCCGGCGTCGCCGTGGACCGGCGGCACCCGCAAGCAGATCTTCGTGCGCGTGCACACCGACCAGGGCGTGAGCGGCCTCGGCGAGGCCTTCGCCTACGGAGCGCCGCTCGCGGTGGTGAGCGTGATCGAGGAGAGCCTCGCGCCCCTGATCGTCGGCCAGGATCCGCTCCGCATCGAGGCGGTGGTGGACCTGATGCACCGCGGGACCATGATCTACGGGCGCCGCGGCCTCGGCATGTTCGCGATCAGCGGTATCGAGATCGCGCTGTGGGACCTGCTGGGCAAGGTGCGCGGCGCTCCCGTGTACGAGCTCCTGGGCGGCGCGTACCGCACCCGGCTGCCCGCGTACGCGAGCCTGCTCCGCTACGAGAGCCCGGAGGCGGTGGCCGCCGCGTGCCGGCACTTCGTGGCCCGGGGCTTCCGCATGCTGAAGCTCCACCAGACCGACGTGGCCTCGGTGCGCGCGGCGCGCGAGGCGGTGGGCCCCGACGTGGAGCTGATGCTCGACACCAACTGCCCGTGGGCGCCCTTCGAGGCCATCGCGATGGCCCGGGCGCTCGAGCCCTATCGCCTCTTCTGGCTGGAGGAGCCGGTGTGGCCGCCCGAGGACTACGCGGGGCTCGCGCGCGTGGCCGAGGCCACCGCCACCCCGATCGCCCTCGGCGAGAACGAGTCCACGCTCTACGGCTTCGACCAGATCGTCCGGCAGCGGGCCGGCGACATCCTCCAGCCCAGCATCACCAAGGTGGGCGGCATCGGCGAGTTCCGGAAGATCGCGGCACTGGCCCAGGCCGCCAACTTGCCCATCGCGCCGCACTCGTTCTATTTCGGGCCGGGCCTGGCCGCCACCCTGCACGTGGCCGCCTCGTTCGGGAGCCCGCTGCCGGTGGAGTTTCCGACCGGGGAGCTCGAGACGCCGTTCCTCGCCCGCCCCATCCAGGCCCGCGACGGCTGGGTCGAGCCGCCCTCGGGCCCCGGCCTCGGCGTGGAGATCAACGAGGACGCGATCCGCCGCCACCCGTTCGTCAAGAGCGGCGCCGAACCGTTCGTGCTCAGGTAGCCGGCGTGGATCCACACACGCTGGCGGCGGCACCCCGATGAGCGCCAAAGGCGCGAAGAGGCCCAACCGCCGACCGTGACTCCCCACCGCAACCCGCTATGAAAGAGAAGCCGGGGCCAGACTTCACCGACCGCGAGCTCATGGTCATCGCCGCGGCCCGCGAGATCCGCGACGAGGACGTGGTCTTCGTCGGCATGCGCCTGCCGCTGATCGCGTTCGCCTATGCCAAGCGCACCCACGCCCCGCGCGCGGTCGGCCTCTTCGAGAACGGGGTCGTGCGCGATCAGCCCTCCCCTGAGACCTTGCTCACGATGAGCGACACGCCCAACATCCCGGGCGCCCTCTGGTGCACCGGGACGCTGGAGATCATGGCCCTGCTCCAGCAGGGGCTGGTGGACCTGGGCTTCATCGGCGGCGCGGAGATCGACCGATTCGGCAATCTCAACACGTCGTACATCGGGGACTGGCGCCGGCCGAGGCTGCGGCTGCCCGGCAGCGGCGGCGGCGCCGACATCGCGAGCCTGGCCCGGCGCTTCGTGGTGATCATGCCGCAGGAGAAGCACCGCTTCCGCGATCGCGTGGACTTCATCACCTCGCCCGGCTTCGGCGAAGGCCCCGGCTGGCGCGCCCGTGTGGGCCTGGCCGGCGGCGGGCCCGCGGCGGTGGTCACCACGCTCGGCGTCTTCCGCTTCGACCCCGCGACCTGCGAGATGTACCTGGCGTCCTATCATCCCGGCCGGTCGGTCGATAGCGTGCGCGCCGCGACCGGCTTCGATCTCAGGGTCGCGCCCGACGTCGCACCCACGCCCCCCCCGAGCGCGGAGGAGCTCGCCACCGTGCGGGCCTGCGATCCGGCCGGCTTCTGGACGCGCTGACCCGTGGCGGACGGCGCGACGGCGGGCCGGCGCTGGGTCATGTGGGGCATCCCGGCCCTCGTGTTTCTCATCGCGTTCCTGCACCGCGCCGCGCCCGGCGTGATCGCCAAGGACCTCATGCAGGCCTTCGAGCTCACCGGCGCCGCGGTGGGCCTGCTCTCGGCCATGTACTTCTACTCCTACGCGACGTTCATGGTGCCGGGTGGCGTCCTCATCGACAGCGTGGGGCCGCGCTGGGTGATCGCGGCGGGCGGCCTCGTGATGGGGCTCGGATCGCTGGCGATGGGGCTGGCGGGCGGCACCGCGGCCCTCTTCGGGGGGCGCTTGCTCGTGGGGCTGGGCGCCACCGTCACCTTCACCGGCGCGCTCAAGATCGCGGCGAACTGGTTCCCGCCCACCCACTTCGGGATGATGTCGGCCCTGACCGCGACGGTCGGCGTGCTCGGCGCCCTGGTCGGCAACGCCCCGTTCGCCGCGCTGGTGGCCGGCCTCTCCTGGCGCGGCGCCCTGGTCGTCATCGGCGCCGCCACCGTGGCCGGCGCCCTGCTCTGCGCGACGGTCGTGCGCGACCACCCGGAGGCCGCGCCGGACTCCCGGACGCGGCGAGCCGCGCTGGGCCCGGCGCTGCGCGGCACGGCGCAGGTGCTGCGCAACCGCCACACCTGGCCGCCCTTCCTCTGCTTCTTCTTCCTCTACGCCGCGATGGGGAACTTCTTCCTCTGGAGCGTGCCGTTCCTGAAGGACGTCTACGGCCTCGGCACCACCCAGGCCGCGCTTTACGCCTCGCTGCCCTCGGTGGCGCTGCTGGGCGCCGCGCCCCTCACCGGCTATCTCTCCGATCGCGTCTGGCGCCGTCGCAAGCTACCCTACACCGTGCTGGCCACCGGGCAGTTCCTGGTGTGGCTCGCCTTCCTCCTGACGCTCGGCACCCTGCCCCTGCCCGGGGTGTGCCTGCTCTTCCTGCTCCTGGGCGTGATGGGCGGCGCCTTCGTGCTCACGTGGCCGCTCGGCGCGGAGGTGAATCCGCCGGCGCTGGCCGGCATCGCGGTGGCGGTCACGAACCTGGGCGGCTTCGTGGGCGCCGCGCTCACCCAGGGCCCGGTCGGGGCGGTGCTGGACGCGGGCTGGACCGGGGCGATGGCCGGGGGCGCGCGCGTCTACCCGGTGACGTCCTACCGCGGCGGCTTCGCCCTCTGCGCGCTCTTCGTGCTGGCCGGCGCCGTCATCACCCGGCTGTTGCAGGAGACGCGGGGCGAGAACGTGTTCCATCGCTTGGCCGCGGCAGCCGCGCCCCGTACGGCTCGAGGGGAATCCTGAGCGCGTTGGCGGCGAACGAGATCAGGTGGTAGAAGCCGGTCAGGGCCACCAGCTCGATCAGCTGCTCCTCGCTCCAGTGCGCGCGCAGCGCGGCCCACAGCTCGTCGCTCACCTGAGCCGCGTCGTGCAGGGCGTCCACCAGCTGCAGCAGCAGCCGCTCGTGGACCGGGAACGCGGTCGGATCGCCGGTGGCGGTCGCGCTCACCTGCTCGGCGGTCAGGCCCGCCCGCTCCGCGAAGAAGGCCACGTGCACGCCCCACTCGTACTCGGAGCCGCAGCGGGCGCAGGTCCGGTCGATGACGATCTCCCGCTCCCGCAGGCTGATCGAGCCCCGGTCGAGGAGCCCGCCGGCCATGAGGCGCAGGAACACGCGCTGGTTGCGGGCCAGGGTGCGGAAGAGGGCCAGCGGCGGGACGCCCGCCGGCATGATGCGGTCGAGGGCGGCCTGGACCGGTTCGGGATAGGGCAGCGGGAGCGGCGGGACACGCGGCGTGCTCATCGGTCATCCTCCTCTTCGGCCCCGAGCGCGGGCCCTCGAGCGGCTGGCCCCCCGGCCGGGTCGTGCTATCGTTCAAGTAGCACACATGCTAATGCTACTGTTTCGATAGCGCAACCCTCGTCATGGCGACCACTCCGCGTCCCGGCCGGCCCGTGCGCGGCTCGCGCACCGGCCGACCCATCATGGCCCTGCTGGACCTGCTGGGCCGGCGCTGGACCCTGCGCGTCGTCTGGGAGCTGCGCGAGGGCCGGCTCACCTTCCGGGCCCTGCAGGAGGCGTGCGGCGGGGTGAGCCCCACCGTGCTGAACCAGCGGCTACGCGAGCTGCGGGAGAGCGGGCTGGTGGACGCGGAGGGCGCCGCCGGCTACGGCCTCACGCCGCTCGGGCGCGAGCTGATCCGGCGGACGCTGCCGCTGGTGGCGTGGTCGACCCGGTGGGCCGCCGCGGTCACGGGCGCTCGAGAAAGCCCTCGGTCATCGCGTTGACCTCGGGCATGCCGGCGCGCGCGATCGCATTGATGCGCGCCTTCACTTCCGCGAGCGGACGGAAGGGCTTCTCGGCCAGCAGGCCGGCGTAGTCGCGCGCCGCCGCGGTCAGGTCCGCGCCCGGCACGACCCGGTTGACCAGTCCCCACGCCTGCGCGTCCGCCGCGGAGTAGCGCGCGCCGCCCATGATGATCTCCTTGGCACGCGCGGGGCCCAGCATGCGCACGAAGCGCGTGGTGGTGCCGATCCCGAGCGGCACGCCCAGGTCCACCTCCGGGATCCAGAACTGGGCTTCCGCGGCGGCGATCCGGAAGTCGCACGCCAGCGCCAGCCCCCAGCCGCCGCCGACGGCGTGGCCGTTCACCGCCGCGACGGTGGCCTGCTCGAGATTCTCGAGCGTGGTATTGGCGCGCTCGAAGAGACGCCGGAACCGGCTCTTGCGCTCGAGGAACAGGCGCCGCCGCTCCTCGACGGTGGCGGCCCGGGCGTGCCTGGCGTCCGCGCCCGCGCAGAAGACGGGCGGCGCTCCGGTGACGATCACCACGCGGGTCGTGGCGTCGTCGCGCAGCTCCGCGAAGGCCGCGCCCAGCTCGGTGAGCATCTCGTCGCTGAGGGAGTTGCGCCGATCGGGACGGTTGAGCGTCACGGTGGCGATCGGGCCGTCGCGGGTGAGGAGCACGTTGACGGGCATCGTCGTGTGGTGTCCCCTCACCCTGCCCTCTCCCCCGAGGGGAGAGGGTGGTGCTCCGTGTGGGATGTTTCCTCCGAGAGCAGCCGGAGGCGCTCGGCGCGGACCCGCTCGGTGGCGGACTCGTGGTCGCCATGGCCCTCGAGGGCGGGGCGCACCGCCTCGTCGAGGACGCGCGCGAGCGCAGCAGACAGGCGCCGGCGCACCTCGCCGTAGCCCTTGACCACGCCGGCCAGCTCCGCCACCTCGCAGGCGAGGGCGTCGTCGAGGCGGGCCGCCGCGTGCACCGCCTCCTCCCACCGGGCCATCAGCGCGAACTCGCGCCGGCGGCGTAACGAGCGCGGGCGGAGCCCGCGCATCCGGGCCAGCCCCCAGACCCTGAGATAGCCCAGCACGCTGGTGGTGCGCACGTGCTGGCCGACGGTGGGCCGGCCCTCGGGCCACCGCCGCTCGGCCCAGCGGGCGATGGGTTCGGCGATGCGGGCGGGCAGGATGCCGTAGAGCTCGTCGAGGTCGGGCTTGAGATAGTCGGTGACGACGAGCACCGCGCCCTCCGGCGCTCCCTGCTCGCGGCGGATGCGCTCGAAGCGGTCGCGGCGGGTCTTGAGATCCGCCACCCGGATGGCGTCCTCGTACGTCATCCACACCGCGAGCCGGCGGGCGAACCGCTCGAGGAGCCGCGGGCTCGCGTGCTGTGCCGCCAGGGCGCGCACGCGGTCGAGGTAGAGGCGCGCGTAGTCGCGATCCTGATAGTCGATCAGCCGCGCCACCGCCTCGCCCAGCCCGGGATGGAGCGCCTCCGGGAACTCCGCCTCCACCCGTTCGGCCAGCGCGGTGAAGTCGGCTCCGCGCCGCCCGAGGGCGGCCGCGCGCTCGGCGCGGATCCGGTCCCACGGCCGCGCGGCCGGACGGGTCTCCGCCGGAGGGCCCGCCGCCACCCACTCCAGTCCGGCCTTCAGCCCGCGCACGTTGCGCTCCACCGCGACGCCGCCCTCGCGGATGGCGGCCTCGAAATCACCCGCGGTCATCGGCAGCACCTCGCAGGCGGCGAGCGCCCCCAGCAGCAGCGCGTTCACCTCGCTCTGGTGCTGCCGCGCGAGGGCGAGCCCGTCGAAGCCGATGAAGCGCCGCGCCAGCCGGCGCGCCGCCGCCTCGAGCGCCTCGCGGGGGAATACCCCGTTGCCCGGCGCCGACTTCTCGGCGATCGAGAACAGCCGGTGGGTGCTCGCGATGAGGGTGGTGCGGGTGGGCGAGGCGTAGTCCAACTCGATGGTGCGCCCGGCCTCGAGCAGCTCGGAGGCGATGATCACGTCCACGTCGCCCGGGGTCGGGTAGAGCGAGAAGACCGGCTCCGGCGCCCCCGGGGCCACGCGCTGCGGGTACACCTCGACGTAGTAGGTGGTGGCGCCGGTGCGCTGCGCCACCCCCGGGATGGACGTCGCCTGGGCGGGGTACCCGGCGTGCGCGGCCGCGCCCACGATCCACTCGGTGAGCACGCCGCCGCCGTGCCCGCCGAGGGCCGCGATGAGGATCGAGACCGGGCGGACCGCGTCGGTCATGCCGGCTGGAGCCAGCCGATCAGCCGGCGGCGGGCCGCCGCCACGCCGCGGGCCCACGCGCCCGGATTGTGCACCACGCGCGCCTCGTAGAAGGACGGGCAGAGGACGGCGGCGTGGGCCACCTCGCCGCAGAGGCCGCAGCCCACGCAGGTCTGGTCCACGTGCGCCACCGGGTCGTCCCGCAGCGGGTCCGGGTTGTCGCGGAGGGTGAGCGACGGGCAGCCGTTGAAGCGCATGCACGACTTGTCGCCGGTGCACACGTCGGGATCGACGCCGAAGCGGGGCACCTCCACCCGCTCACCCGCCGTGAGGCGCGCCGCGGTCTCGGGCCGCACGCGCCGCTGGCGCTCGAGCTGGCACTCCGCGCGGGCCACGATCACCTTGAGGCCGCCCACCGCGGTGGTCATCGCGTCCTTGACGACCTTCAGCGTGTCCCCCACCCGGTATGGATTGACGGTCTTGATCCACGACACCCCGAGGCTCCGGATGGTGTCGACGATGGACATCGACACCGCGTCCCCGCGCGGGTTCTTCCCGGAGGAGGGATTGGACTGCTGGCCGGTCGCCGAGGTGTAGAAGTTCTCCAGCACCACCACGATGGAGTCCTGCTTGTTGTAGACCGCGTTGGCCACGCCCGCGGTGAGGCCGGAGTGCCAGAAGCCGCCGTCGCCCAGGATCGAGATCACCCGCTTGCCGAAGTTCGGCGCCACCGCGCTCGCGGAGGCCACGCTCATGCCGTAGCCGAGGATGGTGTTGCCCTGGTTGAACGGCGGCAGCGTCGCGAAGGCGTGGCAGCCGATGTCGGCGGCCACGTGGGTCTCGCCCAGCTCGCGCTGCGCGATCTTGAGCGCGCTGAACACCGGACGCTCCGGGCAGCCGGTGCAGAACGCGGGGGGCCGCTTCGGCAGCGGCGTCCGGAGCAGGGCGCGCCCCTGCCCGGCGTGGGCGGTCAGCGCGCGGTGGCGCGCCTCGGCCTCGCCCCCGAGGAAGCGCGCCAGCGCCGCCAGCACCACCTCGGGCACGTACTCGCCCTGGGCCGCCACCACGTCCTTGCCGTGGATGCGCGTGGTCATGCCGTGGTCGTAGGCCAGCGCCTTCAGCTCCTGCTCGATGAAGCAGGGCATGCCCTCCTCGAGCACCAGCACCCGCTCCTTGCCCTCGAGGAAGCCCAGCAGCTGATCCGGGACCAGCGGGTGGATCACGTTCAGGACCAGCATCGGGATGCGGCTGCGCCCGAAGGCGTCCGCGGCGCCCAGCAGCTCGAGCGCGCGCAGCGCGGTGGGCGTGAGGCCGCCCTGCAGGATGACGCCGAGGCGCTTGTCCTCGCCGGGCCGCACCTCGTTGAGCCCGTGCTCCACGACGTGGCGGCGCGCCGCGGGCAGGCGGCGCTCGAACTTCTGCGCCTCCTGCGCGTAGGTCGACGGCGGGTGGCTCAGGCGCGCGTAGTCGAAGGAGTGCCGCTCGAGGCGGCTCTTCATGCTGATCGCGGGCCGGACGTTGTCGCGGCACACCATGCGGCCTCGCATGTGGGCGGCCCGGATCCGCAGGCTGATCACCGCCGGCAGGTTGGAGGCCTCGGACATCCCGAACCCCTCCTCCACCATGCGGGCCAGGTTCTGCAGTGTCGGCTGCGGGTCGATCAGCAGCAGCGACGACTTCAGCGCGAAGGCGTGCGTGCGCTCCTGGATCACGCTCGCCCCCGCGCCGTAGTCCTCGCCCACCACGATGAGGGCGCCGCCGATCACGCCCGCGGACGCCAGGTTCGACAGCGCGTCCGCGGCCACGTTGGTGCCCACGATGGACTTCCAGGTCACCGCGCCCCGCATCGGGTAGTTGATGGAGGCGCCCAGGAGGGCCGCGGCCGCCGCCTCGTTGGCGGAGGCGTCCAGGTAGACGCCCATGGGCTCGAGCAGCGACTCGTTGGCGTCGGCCAGCACGTCGAGGAGGTGGGACACGGGCGCGCCCGGGTAGCCGCCCACGTAGGAGACGCCGGACTGGAGCAGCGCCTTCGTGATGGCGAGGATGCCTTCCCCGCGCAGCACCTGTCCCTCGCCCAGGGCCAGCTGCTTGACTTCCTCCGCGAAGGACCGTTCCATAGGACCCTCTTGTACCACACCCCGGGGGAGGAGCCCGTGGCGCACTTCACGACGACCGATGGCGTCCGCATCTACTACGAGTCCCACGGCACCGGCGATCCGCTGCTGCTGGCCTACGGCATCGGGGGCAACGCGGGCATGTGGCGGCCCAACGTCCACGCGCTGGCCGCGCGGCACCGGCTGATCCTGTGGGAGCCGCGAGGCCACGCCCGCTCCGAGAGTCCCGCCGACCCCACTCGCGTGACCTTCGGACACTGGGTCCTCGACCTGAAGGACCTGCTGGACCACCTGGGCCTGGCCCGCGCGGTGGTGGGCGGGCTCTCGCTGGGGGCCGGCATCGCGACCCGGTTCGCCCTCGCCCATCCGGAGCGGGTAAGGGCGCTGGTCGTCATCGACTCGTCGTCGGCGGCGGGCCTGCCGCTGTCGGTGGAGAACCTGGTGATGCGCGCCAAGTCCATCCACGTCACGCTCGAGGGGGGCATGGACGCGATGGCCGAGTTCGCCATCGCCTCGAACCCCAACGTGTCCGGGCGGCTCAAGCTCGATCCCACCGCGCGGCAGGAGATCTTCGACTACTACCGGATGCTCACCCCCATCGGCTACGCCAACGCGCTGCGGGCGCTCCTGCAGATGGACTACATCGCCGACCGGCTGCCCGAGATCTCGGCGCCCACGCTCCTGATCTGCGGGGACGAGGACCCGTCGCTGCAGCCGATGCGGGTGATGGAGAAGAAGATCAAGCAGGCGCGCTTCGTCCTGCTCTCCCCGGCCGGCCACTTCGCGAACCGCGACCAGCCGGAGGCCTTCAACCGCGCGGTGCTCGAGTTCCTGGACGAGATCGGGCCCGCTTGACGGTGACGTCCGCGCCCCGCACGCCCTCGCCGCAGTCCGGACAGTAGTAGCCCACCGACACCGGGTGCCCGCACCCGGCGTGCACGAGCCGGGTCTCCCTGTGCACGTGCCGCCCGCCCCACGCGGCGAGGGCCCCCACCACCATCCCCAGCTCGCGCCCCTTCTCGGTCAGGACGTACCGGGCGCGCGGCGGGTGCTCGGAGTAGAACTCGCGCACGATCAGCCCGTGCTCCTCCATCAGCTTGAGGCGCGCGGACAGGATGTTGGGCGCGATCCCGGGCAGGGTGCCGAGGAAGTCCTGGAAGCGGCGGGGGCCGGACAGGAGGTCCCGCACCACGAGCAGCGTCCAGCGGTCGCCCACCACCTCCAGCGACTTGGCGACCGGGCAGGCCTGGTAGTACCGCTTGGGCATGAGCGCAGTATAGGAGGCGCTTGACATCGGAAGCAAGTCACTATTATTTTTATATCCACTGAACCCACACGGCCCGGTCCACCGTCTGAACGCTGTGGGTGGGAATGCGGTCACCCGCAAGGAGACGCGATGCCCAGGCACTTCGACATGGTCCGGAAGATCCAGCGCGGCGAGCTGCCCCCGCCGCCCATCGCCACCCTGATCGGCTTCACGCTGGAGGAGGTGGAGGCGGGCCGCGCGGTCGTCGCCCTGAAGGCGGAGCGGCGCCACGCCAACCCGATGGGGACCCTGCACGGGGGCATCCTGTGCGACGTCGCCGACGCCGCGATGGGCATCGCCTACTCGACCACGCTCGACGAGGGCGAGACCTTCACGACCCTGGAGCTCAAGATCAACTTCCTGAAGCCGGTGCGCACCGGCCGCATCGTGGCGACCGGCCGGGTGGTCAAGGCGGGGCACACGGTGGGACTGATCGAGTGCGACGTGGTCGACGACAAGGAGCGCCTCGTCGCGCGCGCCTCCAGCACCTGCATGACCCTGCGCGGCGAGCAGGCGGTCGGGCGGTAGATGACCCCGCCCGCGGCGGCGGCCGCGGTCGCACCCGCGCTGTCGCCCCACACCGTCCGGCTGCTGCAGGGGCCGGTGGCCCCGACGCTGCTGCGCCTGGCCGCGCCCAACGTGGTGGTCATGGTCGTGCAGGCCGCGGTCAGCACGATGGATGCGGTGTTCGTGGGCTGGCTCGGGTCCGACGCCCTCGCGGGCGTGTCGCTCGTCTTCCCGCTGGTGATGCTGATGCAGACGATGTCCGCGGGCGGCATGGGCGGCGGGGTCGCCTCCGCGGTGGCGCGGGCGCTGGGGGCCGGACGTCGCGCCGAGGCGGACGCCCTCGTGGTCCACGCCCTCGTGATCGCGACCGCGATGGCGGGCGCCTTCACCCTCGCGCTCGCGCTGGCCGGCCCCCGTCTCTACCACGCGATGGGCGGCGACGGCGCGGTGCTGGCCGCCGCGACGGCCTACTCTCGCGTGCTCTTCGGCGGCGCGCTCGCCTACTGGCTGCTCAACACGCTGGGCAGCGTGGTCCGCGGCACCGGCAACATGGTGCTCCCCGCCGCCGCGACGGTGGGCAGCGGCGTCGTCTATCTCACGCTCGCCCCCGCCCTGATCACGGGCTGGGGGCCGTTCCCGCGCCTCGGCATCGCGGGAGCCGCCACCGCCAGCGTCACCGCGTTCGGACTGGCCGCGCTGGCCCTGCTCGCCTACCTGCTCGCGGGCCGGGGCGTCGCGCGCCCCGCGCTGCACGGCCGCGGGCTCCGCGCCGCGCTCTTCCGGGAGATCCTGCGGGTGGGCGCGCCGGGCTCGCTCAACACGATCCTCACGAACCTGACCGTGGTGCTGCTGACCGCGCTCGTGGGCCCCTTCGGCCCCACCGCGCTGGCCGGCTACGGGCTGGGCGCGCGGCTCGAGTACCTGCAGATCCCCATCGTCTTCGGGCTGGGCTCCGGGCTCGTCACCCTCGTCGGGACCAGCGTCGGGGCCGGTCAGCGCGAGCGCGCGCTCCGCGTCGCCTGGGTCGGCGCCGCGATGGCCGCCGCGATCACCGGCGCGATCGGCGTCGGCGCCGCGCTGTTCCCCACCGTCTGGCTCGGACTGTTCACCAGCGACCCCGCGGTGCTGGCCGCGGGAACGCGCTACCTGCGCATCGTGGGTCCCTGCTACGGCTTCTTCGGCGCCGGCCTCGCGCTCTACTTCGCCTCGCAGGGCGCGGGCCGGCTCCTGTGGCCGCTGCTCTCCGCGGTGGTGCGCCTGACGATCGCGGCCGCGGGCGGCTGGCTCGCCACCCGCGTGCTCGGCGCGGGCCTCCCCGGCGTCTTCGTGGCGATGGCCTGCGCGCTGGTCGCGATGGGCTCGATCAACGTGGCCGCCATCCGCCTCGGCGCGTGGGGCACGCGCAGGGAGCGCGCCTGAGCCTCGGCGGTGGTCGATTTGCCCGCCCCGTCGCACATGTGAAACAATCGCGGGCGATGACCCACCGCGCCCGCGCCATCCTCGCCACCGCCTGTGGAGCGCACTTCGTCCACGACGGCTTCTCCGACATCCTGTACGTGCTGCTCCCGGTGTGGGCCACCGAGTTCGGCCTGTCCTTCGCGCAGGTCGGCCTGTTGAAGACGCTCTACACCGGCGGGATGGCGAGCTTCCAGGTGCCGGCGGGCCTCCTGGCCGAGCGGCGGGGCGAGGCGCGCCTGCTCGCGGCCGGCACCGCGGTGACCGCGCTCGGGTTTCTCGCCGCGGGCCTGACCGGCGGCTTCCTCGCGCTGCTCGTCTGCCTGGCGCTGGGCGGGCTCGGGTCCGGCTGCCAGCACCCGCTCTCCTCCTCGCTCGTCTCGCGCGCGTACGAGACGGGGCCGCGCCGCACCGCGCTCGGCACGTACAACTTCTCGGGCGACCTCGGCAAGGTCGCGGTGCCCGCGGCGGTGGCGTTCGTGCTGCCGTGGATCGGCTGGCGCGGCGCGGTGGAGGCGTACGCGGTGGTGGGGTTGCTGGCCGGCGCGGCGATCCTGGCGCTGCTGGCCCGTCTCGACGCCGGGCGTCCCGAGCCGGCGGCCGCGGCCGGCGCCCCCGCGACGGGGCCGGGCGGCTGGGGCATCCGCGACCCGCGCGCCTACAGCGCGCTGTCGGCCATCCACGTCATCGACAACTCCACCCGCACCGGCTTTCTCACCTTCCTGCCCTTCCTGCTGATCGCCAAGGGGGCGAGCGTGCGCTCGGTGGGGCTGGCCCTCATGCTGGTGTTCGTGGGCGGCGCGGTGGGCAAGTTCGCGTGCGGGGCGCTGGCGGATCGCGTGGGCACGATCCGCACCGTGGTCATCACCGAGGCCGCCACCGGGGCGGGCATCCTGCTGCTGCTCACGCTGCCGCTGTCGGCCTGCTTCCTCGCTCTCGTTCCGCTCGGCATCGCGCTCAACGGGACCTCGTCGGTCCTGTACGGCACGGTGGCCGATCTGGTCTCGAGCAATCGCCGCGCGCGGAGCTACGCGATCTTCTACACGCTCGGCATCGGCGCCTCGGCGCTCTCGCCCTTCCTCTACGGCCTGCTCAGCGACGGGGCCGGCGTGCGCGTGGCCCTCGCCGTCGTCGGCTGCGTCGTCTTCCTCACCCTGCCCTTCACGCTCCCTCTCCGCCAGCCCATCACCGTCGCCTCGCCCCAATCCGCATAGCTCGCATCGCCTCAATCCGTGTAGCAGCGAACGCCCTCGAAGGGTCGGGGCCGCGCGCGTTATTTGGTGCGCGGGATGCTCGGAATTGAGAGGCGTTCGGTGACGGGCTCGCGGGAGGAGCCGCGGAGGTACGAGAGGGTCAGGCGGGTGTCGGGGTCGAAATGGATCGCGGTGATGGCGTCCTCGAGGCGGCCGGGCGCCCAGTCGCGCTCGAGATGCGCGACCTCGCGCCCCGCGAACATCTGGCGCACCGCGATGGCCCGACCGTCCGCCTGAGCCACCAGGAGACGGCGCATGTCCACCGCGAGCACGTCCGCGCGGGGCGGCGAGAGGCGGCGGCGCTTGGCCTCGAAGAAGTAGGACACGTGGCCCGCGCCGATCCGGAAGCGCACCTGGGCGAAGGTGGCCTCGTGCCAGATGACCTCCGGGCGCGTCAGGGTGGCGACGCCGGCGGGCGGCTCGAACCACACCGGATCCTCGGGGTCGCCGTAGTAGTAGCCGACGCGACAGTCGTGGTCGGTCCGGCAGCGGGACACGAGGCCGGTGCTGGGAAAGCCCGCACGGAAGATGCAGTGCGAGGGCTGCTCGGGGCCACTCTCGGCGCAGTCGCCCGGGACGGGCGCGGGAGCGGCGGCCGCCAGGGACAGCAGGCCGGCCAGCAGGAGAGACGACGGCGTGGGCAGCGTTACGTCTTCTGCGCGGTGAGCAGGTCCGTCATGCGGCTGAAGAACTGGTCCAGCATCATCTTGGAGACGCCGCCCAGCATGCGCTGGCCCACGCTCGCGATGAGCCCCCCCACCTGCACGTCGGCGCTGTAGGTGACCCGCGTCCCGCCATCGACGTCGGAGAGCTGCATGCCCGCGTCGCCGCGCACGAAGCCCGGCCCGCCGCTGCCCTCCACCGCCATGCGATAGCGGTGGGGCGGTTCGAGATCGCTCAGCTTGACCTTGCCCTCGAAGGTGCCCTTGATCGCGGCCACCCCGACCTTCATGGTGGCCTTGTACTCGTTCTCCCCGATCGCCTCGAGCCGCTCGCAGCCGGGCAGCGCCTGGGCGAGGACGTTCGGGTCCAGGAACGCGGCCCACACGCGGTCGCGCGCGGCCGGGATGTCGGCGGAGCCCTCGATCTTCATCGCGTCATCCCTCGAGCGTGCGGACGGCCGCGTCCATTCGCCGCAGGCCCTCCTTGATGGTGTCGAGCCCGGTGGCGTACGAGAGGCGGATGTGCGCGTCGGACCCGAAGTCCACCCCGGCCACCGTGGCGATGCGCGCCTCGTCGAGCAGGAACGCGCACACGTCCGCGGAACCGCGCAGCACGCCGCCCTTGCCGCGCTTGCCGAAGAGCTCCGAGACGTTGGGGAAGGCGTAGAAGGCGCCCTTCGGCATCACGCACCGCACGCCGGGAATCGCGTTGAGGCCCTCCACGATCACGTGGCGCCGGCGGTCGAACTCCCCCGCCATCCTGGCCACCTCGTCCTGGGGCCCGCCCAGCGCCTCCACCGCGGCCCACTGGGCCACCGAGGTGGGGTTCGAGGTGACCTGGCTCTGCACGTCGGTCATGGCCCGGATGATCGCCTTGGGACCGGCCGCGTAGCCGATCCGCCAGCCGGTCATCGCGTAGGCCTTCGAGCACGTGTTGACCACGATGGTGCGGGCCTTGATCTCGGGCGAGAGGGACGCGATCGAGAGGTGCCGCCCCTCGTAGGTCAGCGACTCGTAGCACTCGTCGGAGACCACCAGCAGGTCGCGCTCCACCGCGAGCCGGGCCACCTCGGCGAGCGCGTCCCGGGAGAACACCGCCCCGGTCGGGTTGCCCGGGCTGTCGAGCACGATCAGCCTGGTCCGCGGGGTCACCGCGGCTCGGAGGGCGGCCGGATCCAGGTCGAACCCGGTCGACTCGTGGGTCGGCACCGGTACCGGCACCCCGCCGAGCAGGCGGACCTGCTCCGGGTACGAGACCCAGTACGGGCTCGGGATCAGCACCTCGTCGCCCGGGTTCACCAGCGCCATCACGATGTTGAAGAGGGTGTGCTTGGCCCCGCAGGAGACGGTGACCTCGTCGGGCGCGTAGTCGAGGCCGTTGTCGCGCTTGAGCTTCTGGCAGACCGCGGCGCGCAGCTCCGGCACGCCGCCCACTTCGGTGTACTTGGTCTGCCCGCTCTCCATCGCGCGGATGGCGGCGGCCTTGATGCGCGCGGGCGTGTCGAAGTCGGGCTCGCCCGCTCCGAACGAGATCACGTCGATGCCCTGGGCGCGCATGGCCCGCGCCTTGGCCTGCATGGCGAGGGTCGGCGAGGGAGCAAGCGTCTTCATCCGATCGGCGAGCATGGCGTCCTTTCTCAGCGGGAGCCCGAGAACTTCTGGGCGAGACGCTCCTCCACCATCGGCGGAACCATGCCGGTGACCGGCGCGCCGAGCGAGGCGACCTCCTTGATGAGCCGGGAGGAGATATAGGTGTAGCGCTCGTGGGGCATCATGAACACGGTCTCCACGGTGTGGCGGAGCTTGCGGTTCATGAGGGCCATCTGGAACTCGTACTCGAAGTCGGAGACCGCGCGCAGGCCGCGCACCACGCAGTCGGCGCCCTCCCGCTCGACCAGGTCGATGAGCAGGCCGTCGAACGAGGTGATGCGCATCCGGCCGATCCCGATGCCGGCGGTGCACTCGTCGATCATCTCGAGCCGCTCCTTCGCCGTGAACAGCGGCTCCTTGGAAGGATTCGCCACCACCGCGACGATCAGCTCGTCGAAGATGCGGAGGCTGCGCTCGATGAGGTCGAGATGCCCGTTGTGCATCGGGTCGAACATGCCCGGGTACACCGCTCGCTTGGCCACGCTCCGCCCCTCGTCATGACGATGTGGAAAGGCTCGAAAACGCTGCTCAGTCTACCTTCGGCACCAGGAAAGTCAAGGACGTGTCCCCGAAGCGGCGCGTCTTCCAGGTGGTGAGCGCGCCCGACGCGGCGGGCGGCGGCGACTTGGTGCGATGCTGCAGCACCACCACCCCGTCCGGGAGCAGCACCGCGCCGGCGGCCACCGCCTCGAGCGCGTCGGCCGCGCGGGGGGCGTCGTAGGGCGGATCCAGAAACACCACCGCGAAGCGCCGGCCCTCGGCCGCGAGGTCGGCGACCGCGCGCGCCGCGTCCGCGCGCAGCACGCGCGCGCGCTCGCGGAGCCCCAGGCGCTCCACGTTCTCGCGCAGGGCGCGCAGCGCCGCGCCGTCCCGCTCGACGAACGTGGCCGACGGCGCTCCGCGCGAGAGGGCCTCGATGCCCACGCCCCCCGCCCCCGCGAACAGATCGAGGAACGGCCCGCGCGGGAGATAGGGCACGAGGGTGTCGAGGCACGCGATGCGCACCTGATCCGCGGTGGGCCGGGTGGTGCGTCCGCGCGGAATGGTGAGGCGCTGGCCCTTGAGCGTCCCGGCCAGCACCCGCATCAGCCGGTCCTCACGGCCGAGCCGCCGTCACGGCGTGGTCTCCGACGCGCCCACCCGCCGGCCGTCGATGCGCCACTGCCCGCCCTGGCGGAGCACCGCGTACTCGACGCGCTCCCGGCCCGGCCGGGCGGGCGTCCCGGTCGTCGCCTCCACCACGAAGATCACGCGCGCGGGGCTGCGCCGGATGCGTTGCACGCGGAAGTCGGAGAAGCGCGGCTCGTCGGCGCCGCGGGACGCCGCGTACTCCTCCACCGTGCCGCGTCCCTGCCGCGCCCACTCCGCCTGCACGCGGCTGGAGAGCAGCGGCCAGCACGGCGCGAAGCGCCCGGAGCGCTCGCAGGCCAGGTAGTGCTCGAGCACCTGACGGGCGCGGGCCACCTCCGCGCTGTCCTGGGCGCGCGCCGGCGCCGCCGCCACCGCCAGCAGCAGGACCCCACCGAGCGCGCGCGCGCCGGGCGGGCGCATCAGCCGACGCCGGCCAGATCGAGCTTGCCGCGCCAGCGCTGCAGCAGCGCCGCGCGCAGGGCCCGATGCTCGGGCGCGAGCAGATTGGGGTCCTCGCGGATCAGGGCCACCGCGTCGCGCCGCGCCGCCTCCAGCGCGGCCGCGTCGCGCAGGAGATCTGCCACCCGGAACTCGGGCAGCCCGGACTGACGCGTGCCGAAGAAGTCGCCCGGCCCGCGCAGTGCCAGATCCGCCTCCGCGATCTTGAAGCCGTCGGTGGTCGCGGTCATCGCGTCGAGGCGGCGGCGCGCGTCCTCCGAGGTCGCGCCCGAGAGCAGGATGCAGTAGCTCCGCCACGGGCCCCGCCCCACCCGCCCGCGCAGCTGGTGGAGCTGGGAGAGCCCGAAGCGCTCCGCGTGCTCGATGAGCATCACGGAGGCGTTGGGCACGTCGATGCCGACCTCGATCACGGTGGTCGAGACCAGGATGTGGATCTCGCCCTCCTTGAACTCCCGCATCACCCGGTCCTTCTCCGCGAAGGCCATGCGCCCGTGGAGGAGGCCCACCTTCAGGTCGGCGAAGACCTCGCGCTGCAGCCGATCGGCCATCTCGGTGGCCGCGCGCAGATCGACGGCTTCCGACTCTTCCACCAGCGGGTAGACCACGTAGACCTGGCGCCCCTCGCGCACCTGCTCGCGCAGGAACGCGTAGATCTGCGGCCGCGCCGACTCGGTGCGGGCCTTCGTGATCACCGGCTTGCGGCCGGGCGGGAGCTGGTCGATCACCGAGACCTCGAGGTCCCCGTAGAGGGTGAGGGCCAGCGTCCGCGGGATCGGCGTCGCGGTCATCACCAGCACGTCGGGGCGCTCGCCCTTGCGCCGGAGGGTCGCGCGCTGATTCACCCCGAAGCGGTGCTGCTCGTCCACCACCGCGAGCCCCAGCCGCCGGAACGTCACGTCGCCCTGCACCAGCGCGTGCGTCCCCACCACGCAGGGAAGCGTGCCGTCGGCCGCGCCCGCGCGCACGCGCTCGCGGGCCTTGCCCTTCACCGCGTTGGTGAGGAGCGCCACCTCCACCCCCAGCGGCGGGAGCAGCTGACCGAGGGTCCACAGGTGCTGCTCGGCCAGGATCTCGGTGGGGGCCATCAGGGCCGCCTGGTACCCGGCCTCCACCGCGGTCAGCACCGCGAGCGCGGCCACGATGGTCTTGCCCGAGCCCACGTCGCCCTGCAGGAGGCGGTTCATCGGGTACGGCGCCGCCATGTCGACGCGGATCTCACGCCACACGCGCTCCTGCGCGGGTGTCAGCGCGAACGGCAGCGAGGCGAGCAGCCGCCGCGCCAGGGCGCCGGGTGGATTCATGGCGAGGCCGGGCTGTCGCCCCTGCCGCTGCCGGCGGATGGCGAGCCCCAGCTGCAGCAGCAGGAACTCGTCGTAGACGAGGCGGCGGCGCGCCGCCGCGTAGTCCGCCTCGCTCTTCGGGAAATGACCGGCCCGGAGCGCGACGCTCAGGACCTCGAGATGGTGGCGCGCGCGCAAGGCGTCCGGGAGCGGATCCTCGAGCCCGTCGACGTAGCCGTCGACCAGCCGCTTCATGAGCCGCCGCATGGGCCGGGCGGTGAGCCCGCGGGTCAGGCCGTAGACCGGCACCAGCCGTCCGGTGTGGAGCGTCTCGTCGCCGGGCTCGCCCGCCCCCTCGCCGCCCTCGTCCTCGACGATCTCGAAGTCCTTGACCTGCATCTGCAGCGGGCCCGAGCGATAGCGCTGCGCCTTGCCGTGCACGATGAGGCGCTGGCCGCGGCGGAACAGGCGCTCGAGGTAGCCCTGCCCGAACCACACGCAGGTGAGGAACCCGGTGCCGTCGCCCAGCAGCACCGAGAGCGGCGCCCGCGGCCGGCCCCGCGGCGGCGGGCTGACCGCGCGGATGACGCCGCTCACGGTGGTCACCTGCTCGGGCTTGAGGCTCCGGAGCGGAGTGAACTGGCTGCGGTCCTCGTGGCGCGCGGGCAGGTAGTAGAGCGCGTCCTCGACCGTCCGGAGGCCCAGGTTGCCCAGGAGCCTGGCCCGCTGGGGCCCGATGCCCTTCACGAACTGCAGCGGCGTCGCGAGCGGATGGGCCGGCGCCGGGGCCGGGCGCGGCCCCGCGGGCTTACGCGCGGGCAACGGTTTGCCTCATGCCAGGGGCCATGCTATAAAGAAACGCTTCATCCGGCAAACCACACACTCAGCAGGGGATCGGCATGGCTCAGCGTTGTGATGTCTGCGGGAAGGGTCCGGCTGTCGGTCACCGTATCAGCCACGCTCACAACGTGACCAAGCGGCGCTGGCTCGCCAACCTGGTCTCGCTGCGAGCGCAGGTGAAGGGCAAGGTCGAGCGCATGCGCGTCTGCACGCGCTGCCTGAAGGCGGGCAAGGTCGTCAAGGTCGTCTGAGATCCACGGCGGGCGGGGGGCGTCTGCACCCCCCGCCGCGCCGTCGCAGCAGAAGCAGTATCCTGAGAGATGAGTCCCGGTGGGAGGCCGCCACCCCCCACCGCACGACTACGACGTTACTTCTTCTTCTTCTTGGCCGCCTTCTTCTTCTTCGCCATTCGGGTCGTCACCTCCTTTCGCGGTGGGATCACTGCACGTCGAGCTACTTCCGCTTACCCTTCTTGGTGGCCTTCTTCTTGCCACCCTTCTTGACGGCCTTCTTGCGCTTCGGCATGTGGGATCTCACCTCCCTTCGGGTGCTGCCTCAGTACCCCATCGCTTCGCGCCGGAGGTGGGCCGCCTGCTCCCGACCCCGGCGCTCGTAGTGGTAGAGATCGGCGTAGAGCTGCGGCAGGCACACGACCGGTAGCCCGCCCTTGGCCAGCGGGGCGTAGAACACGCCCTGGTCGTACGGAGCCATCAGGTAGACGTTGCCCTCGCCTTCCCCGGGGCGCAGAGCCAGGGCCTTGACCACCGGCTCCGGGTCGCCCTCCAGGTAGCAGTGGATCGCAGGGAATCGGACGTTCGGCGCGACCAGGGCCGCCCCCGAGTGCAGCGTGAAGGCGTAGCGCCGCCGGGCCTCGTGCGCGGCCTTGCCAAGCTCGCCCACGAGCCGCCGGGTGACCCGCTCCGGGGTGAAGTAGGCCTGGATCTCGCTGTGGCGGTAGGAGTACGCCTCCACCCAGGCGTCCAGGAGGTCCCCCGGGCGGGCCAGCAGGATGCGCTGCTGGCTGTTTCGCTCCACCCAGGACAGCTCCTCCAGCCGCTTGACCACGTTGTGAGCGTGGCCGAGGCTGACCTCCGCGGCCTTGGCGAGCTCCTCGAGGCGCCAGGGGTGCTGCGGGTCCACCAGCATCACCCGGACGACCCGGGTGGCTCTGGGGGCGAACAGGGCCTTCAGGGGCCGGGTCGAGGGCCGGAGGTTGGGCTTGCCCTCCTTCTCGATCAGCACGTTCTCGAAGCTCAGGTGGCAGTTGCCCGACAGGTCCAGGTAGCCGACCCCGCTGCGCTTGAGCAGCGCCGCGCTCTGGGGCCCGATGTACGTGGAGACCGCCACCGGGTAGACCTCGGGCATCTCGCGGCGGATCTCCGAGAGGCGAGTCACGGCCTCCCGGATCTGCCTCGGCTGACCGAGGGAAGTCACGCCGACCGCGAGGGCGTGCGGCCGATCGCCAATCTTGAATTTAAGCAATACATCAATAGTTTGTGAGCCGACACGTACGTCGGCGGACTGCTCCCACCCGCTGGCCTTGCTCATGAGCTCGCGCAACCGCTGCGCCGCCAGCGACTTGATATCGTCTGCTTTCGCCATTGCTTCTCGTCCACTTTCACTCGTACTGTCACTTTCAGCGTATGCTGAAACCATAGGGACAAATGAAATTCCTGTCAAGGAAAATGGGCACCAAACCGGGGTTTTGACGCGACGCGCTGACCGACCCGGGGGGGGCTACTACCGGATAGCCCGGGCGCTTCGGGCTAGCTCTGGCGCTCGATGTCGTCCATGGTCTGGTCGTCGAGACCGAAGTAGTGACCGATCTCGTGCACGACCACGTCGCGCACCAGTTCCTCCATCTCCGCCCGGCTGTCGCAGTCCGCCTCGATGGGCCCCTGGTAGATGTGGATGGTGTCCGGCAGGACGTTGCCGTAGGAGGAATCGCGGCGGGTGATGTCGATGCCCCGGTAGAGCCCGTAGAGGGTGTCGGGCGGCTCGATCCCCATCTCCGCGAGCGTCTCGTCGTCGGCCCAGTCCTCCACCACCACCGCGACGTTGGCCAGCTTGTCCCGGAAGGGGCGCGGCAGCCGGCGCAGGGCGGAATGGACGAGCGACTCGAACTCCGGGCGGGTCATGCGGCGCTTCGAACGGCGGGCCATCACCGGAGCCGTCCCGGCCCTACAGGCCGCGGACCCGCTCGACGTTGACGATGTCCTTCACCTCGCGGATGGCCTGCATGATGTCCTGCAGCTGGCGCAGGTCCTCCACCTCGACCACGAAGTGGTTCAGGCCCTTGCGGTCGTCGGTCACCGTGATCTCGGCCTTGATGATGTTGCCCTGGCGCGAGGAGATGGCGGCGGTGATCTCGGCCAGGAGCCCCGGGCGATCGCGGCCGATGTAGACCGCGATGCGCACCGGCCGCTTGGCGGGCTCGGCGCCGTCCCACTCCACCGCGACCAGCCGCTCCTTGTCGAGCACGTTCTTGGCCACCGTCAGGCAGTCGCGGGCGTGCACGGTGAGGCCGCGGCCGCGGGTGATGAAGCCGACGATGCTGTCCCCGGGGACCGGCGAGCAGCACTTGGCGAAGCGCACCAGCAGGTCGTCGACCCCGCGGATCCGCACCGCGGGCGCCTCGCCCTTCCGGGCCGGCCGCGCGGTCTTGGCCTCGGTGGCGGCCTCGGTGTCGTGCACCACCGCGGGGGCCAGCTTGCCGAGCACCTGCTGGATCGAGGTCTTGCCGTAGCCGATCGAGGCGAGCAGGTCGTCGGCGGACGGGAACCCCAGCTCGCCGATCAGCTTCTTCATCTCGTCGGAGGCGAGCAGCGTCGCGGGCGTCAGGCGGTACTTCTTGGCCTCGCGCTCGAACAGCTCCCGTCCCAGGGCCAGCGACCGCGAGCGCTCCTCGATCTTCAGCCACTGGTTGATCTTGGCGCGCGCCCGGTTGGACTTGACGATCTTCAGCCAGTCGCGACTCGGATGCTGGGTGGGCGACGTCACGACCTCGACGATGTCGCCCTGGCGCAGCGTGTAGCGCAGCGGCACCAGCTTGCCGTTGACCTTGGCTCCCACGCAGTGGTGGCCGACGTCGGTGTGGACCGCGTAGGCGAAGTCGACCGGGGTGGCCCCCTCGGGCAGGGCCTTCACGTCGCCCTTGGGAGTGAACACGTACACCTCGTCCGGGAACAGGTCGAGGCGCACGTTGTCGAGGAACTCCTTCGGGTCGCTCGTCTCCTTCTGCGACTCCAGCAGCTGCCGCAGCCAGGTGAAGGCGTCGTCGAACTTGTCCCGGTCGCTCTTCTTCTCCTTGTAGAGCCAGTGGGCCGCGATGCCCTCCTCCGCGATCCGGTGCATCTCGTAGGTGCGGATCTGGATCTCGACCGGGTCGCCCTTGGGGCCGATGACCGTCGTGTGCAGCGACTGGTACATGTTGACCTTGGGCATCGCGATGAAGTCCTTGAACCGCCCCGGCACCGGCTTCCACAGCGAGTGCACCACCCCGAGCGCCCCGTAGCAGTCGCGGACCGTGTTGGTCAGCACCCGCACCGCGGTCAGGTCGTAGATCTCGTCGAACTCGCGGCCGCCCTCGTGCATCTTCTTCCAGATGGAGTAGAAGTGCTTGGGTCGCCCGGCGATCTTGGAGTCGATGCCCACCTCGGCCAGCTTGTCGTGCAGGAGCGTGATCAGGTGGTTGATCTCCGCCTCGCGCTCCAGGCGGCGCTTGGCCACCTTCCGCATCAGGTCCTGGTAGTCCTCCGGGTGCAGCACCCGCAGGGCCAGGTCCTCCAGCTCCGCCTTCACCTTGGCCATCCCGAGGCGGTGGGCCAGCGGCGCGTAGATGTCCAGGGTCTCCTGGGCGATCTTGCGCGCCTTGTCGGTCGGCAGGTACTGCAGCGTCCGCATGTTGTGCAGCCGGTCGGCCAGCTTGATCATCAGCACGCGCAGGTCGCGCGCCATGGCCACCAGCATCTTGCGGAAGTTCTCGGCCTGGCGCTCCTCGCGGGAGGAGAAGGCCAGCTTGCCGATTTTGGTCACCCCGTCGACGAGCTCGGCGATCTCGGCTCCGAACTCCCGCTGGAGGTCGCCCTTGGTGGCCTTGGTGTCCTCGAGGACGTCGTGGAGCAGCCCGGCCGTGACCGTGGTCACGTCCATCTTGAAGTTGACCAGGAGGCCGGCCACCTCCAGGGGGTGCGACAGATAGGGCTCACCCGACGCCCGCTGCTGGCCCAGGTGGGACTGCTCGGAGAAGCGGTAGGCCCGCTCGAGGAGGGCCAGATCCGCGGCAGGCTGATACTTCGGAATCTCCTCGATCAGCGTCTGCAGTTGGGTCAACCTCGCACCCTCCTCAGGTTGACCAGTAATTTTGCCACTAGAATTGCTGCTTTGCTACCGCTTTCTTGCGGCCTGGGTTGCCCCCTTGGAGACCCCCGGGGCCGAGGCGGCCCGGCCCGGCGTCGCGACCGCGGCCCGGCGCCGCCCGATCCAGGCCTCCCAGTCCACGATCAGGGAGGCGGCCGCCACCGAGGAGTAGGTGCCGGTGACCACCCCGATGACCAGGGCGAAGGCGAAGTCGCGCAGCACCTCGCCCCCGAAGATCAACAGCACCAAGGCGGCCAGGAAGGTGGTGAACGAGGTCAGGATGGTCCGGGATAGGGTCTGGTTCAGGGCTCCGTTGATCAGGTCGGCGAGTGAATGGCCCCGGCGAGGGCCCCGCCCCCGGGTCTCCCGGATCCGGTCGAACACCACGATCGTGTCGTTGATGGAGTAACCCACGATCGTGAGCAGGGCGGCCAGGACCGGAAGGGACATCTCGAGGTTCGACAGCGAGAGGGCGCCGAGGGTGACCATCACGTCGTGGGCCAGGGCCAGGATGGCGATGACGCCTCCCCGGAAGTCGAAGCGGAACGCCACGTAGATCAGGATCCCCACCATCCCCGCCAGCACCGCGTACAGGGCCTGCACCTGGAGGTCACGGCCGACCTGGGGGCCGACGAACTCGAGGCGGCGGATCTCGACACCCGTCCCCGCCGCCTTGCCGAGCGCGCCCCGGACCCGGTCCCCGAGCTGCTGGGTGTTCTGCTCCGCCGGGGGCAGCCGGATCAGGTACTCGGCCGCGTCGCCGAACTGCTGGATGATCGCGGTGCCGAGCCCCAGCTCGTCGAGGCCCTTGCGGACCTCGGCCACCGTCACCGGCTTCTCGTAGCGAACCTGGACCAGGGCCCCGCCGGTGAAGTCGATGCCGTAGTTGAGGCCGCCGTGCAGGATGATCGAGGCGATGGACAGCAGCACCGCGCCGAGGGAGACGCCGTAGAACCAGTGGCGTTTGCCTACGAAGTCGTAGTCGGCGTTGACGAAGATCTGGAGCATCGCCGGCCTAGATCGAGATCCGCTCCACACGCCGCGACCCCATGTACATCAGGTCGAAGATCAGACGCGTGAAGAAGACCGCGGTGAACAGGCTCACCAGGATGCCGATGGCCAGCGACACCGCGAAGCCCTTCACCGGCCCGGTGCCGAACTGGTAGAGGATGGCCGCGGACACCAGCACCGTCGCGTGGGTGTCGATGATGGTGCGGAACGCGCGCGCGAAGCCGGCGTCGATGGACGCGCGCACCGTCTTGCCGCCCCGGATCTCTTCCCGGATGCGCTCGAAGATCAGGATATTGGTGTCGACCGCCATGCCGATGGTGAGCACGATGCCCGCGATGCCGGGCAGGGTCAGGGTGGCGTGGAAGCCGGCCATCGCCGCCAGCAGAAGGAGCAGGTTGAGGGCGAGCGCCAGATCCGCCACCAGGCCGGAGAGCCGGTAGTAGATCAGCATGAACGTCACCACCGCGAGGGCGGCGGCCGCGGTGGAGATGAGGCCCTTGCGGATGGAGTCGGCGCCGAGCGACGGTCCCACCGTGCGCTCCTCCAGGACCTGCACCGGCGCGGGCAGCGCGCCCGCGCGCAGCACGATGGCCAGGTCCGTCGCCTCCTGGGAGGTGAAGCCGCCCGTGATCTGGGCACGCCCGGACGGAATGCGCTCCCGGATCTGCGGCGCCGAGTGGACGTTGCCGTCCAGCACGATCGCGAGGCGCCGGCCCACGTTGGCCTCGGTGAGCTCCGCGAAGGCCCGGGCTCCCGCCGCGTTGAAGTCCACCGACACGTACGGCTCGCTCGTGGTCTGGTCGATCGAGACCCGGGCGGTGGCCACGTCGCGCCCGGTCACGTAGGCCTTCTTCTGCACCACGAAGGGGATCCTCCGCTCCTGGTGGGTCTGCTTGTCGACCCGGCGCTGGTAGAGGATCTCGTCGCCCTCCGGCACCCCGTTCTTGAGGGCGCTCTCCGGGTCGACCTTGTCGTCCACCAGCTTGAACTCCAGCAGCGCGGTCTTGCCGATGAGGGCCTTGGCCCGCTCCGGGTCCTGCACGCCCGGCAGCTGCACCAGGATGCGGTTCTCGCCCTGCTGCTGGATCGAGGGCTCGGCCACCCCGAACTGGTCGATGCGGTTCCGGATCGTCTCGAGTCCCTGCCGCACCGCGAGATCGCGGATCTGGGTGGCCTCGCGCGGCTGGAGCGCCATCACGATCCGACCGGCCGCCTGGTCCGCCTCCTTGCGCTCGAAGCTGCCCAGGACCTCGCCGACGGTGGCGAGCGCCGCGTCCCAGCTCTGGGGCGAGCCGATCTGGATGACGAGCTCGGTGGGACCGCTCCGCTCGATCTTGGTGACCCCGATCCCCTTCTTGTCGAGCTCGGCCCGCACGCTGTCCCCGGCCCGCTCTACCTGGGCCTCCACCGCCTTGGCCACGTCGACGCCCAGCACCAGGTGGATGCCGCCCTGCAGATCGAGCCCGAGGTTGATGGACTTGCCCGGCGGGTAGAGGTACCAGATCGCCACGGCCACCACCGCCGCGACGAGGCCGATGCGGACCCAGAGGTGGCGTCGCATCTAGCCGGACGACTCCTTGTCGCCCCCGGCGGGCACGATGCGCCCCACCGCGGAGCGCTCGAACTCCATCTTGACCTGGTCCGCCACCTTCAGCGTCACGGTCTGCTCCGAGAGGCCCACCACGGTGCCGTAGAGTCCGCTGGTGGTCACCACGCGATCGCCCTTCTTGATCGCGCGCAGCAGCTCCTCGCGCTCCTTCCGCTGCTTCTGCTGCGGCCGGATGATGAGAAAGTACATGATCGCGAACATGCCGATCATGAGCGGCAGCACGGACATGATGCCGCCGCCGTTGCCTCCGCCGGCAGGCGCAGGCCCCATCGCGTACGCGAGATCCACCATGAAGGTCACGCCTCCGAGTCCGGGGATGAGTCGGTGTCGGCCGAGCCGTCCAGGGATTCTACCCCATAACGCGCGAGAAACCGAGATCGGAAGGCCCCGAAGACCCCGTCCGCGACCGCGCGGCGCATGTCGCGCATGAGTCCCTGGAAGAACGTGACGTTGTGCAGGGTGAGCAGCCGGTAGGCGAGCAGCTCGCGCGCCCCGAACAGATGGCGGAGGTAGGCGCGCGAGAACCCGCGGCACGCCGCGCACGGGCATTCCGGGTCCAGCGGACCCGCGTCCCGCGCAAAGCGGGCGTTGGCGATGTTCAGCGGCCCGTCGGGGGTGAACGCCTGCCCGTTGCGCGCGTTCCGCGTCGGCAGCACGCAATCGAAAAGGTCGACGCCCCGGGCGACCGACTCGACCAGATCCGGCGGCTTGCCGACCCCCATCAGGTAGCGCGGCCGGTCCGCGGGCAGGAGCGCCGCCACCAGCTCGGTGAGGTCGTACATGAGGGGCTTCGGCTCGCCGACCGCCAGCCCGCCGATCGAGTGGCCGGGCAGGTCGAGTGCCCCCATCGCCTCCGCCGCCCGGCGCCGCAACGCTTCGTAACCGCCCCCCTGGACGATGCCGAAGAGCGCGCCCGGGGAGCCCGCCGCCCGGTGCGCCGCCACCGCCCGCGCGAGCCAGCGCTGGGTGAGGGCCAGCGAGCGCTCGGTGTCGGCGCAGGTCGCGGGATACCCGAGGCACTCGTCGAGCGGATGCAGCACGTCCACCCCGAGCGCGTGCTGGATCGCCAGGCACGACTCGGGAGTGAGCGTTCGGAGCGAGCCGTCGACGTGGGAGCGGAACTCCACGCCCTCCTCCCCGATCCGGCGGAGCTTCGTGAGGCTCCAGACCTGGAAGCCGCCGGAGTCGGTGAGGATGGGCCCGTCCCAGCCCATGAAGCGGTGCAGCCCGCCCAGCTCCCGCACCAGCTCGTGCCCCGGCCGCAGCGTCAAGTGGTAGGTGTTGGCCAGCACCATCTGGACTCCCGCCTCGCGCAGGTCGGAGGGCGCGAGGCTCTTCACCGAGCCCTGCGTGGCGACCGGCATGAAGGCGGGCGTGTCGACCGCGCCGTGCCCGGTCACGATGCGGCCCAGGCGCGCGGCGCCGTCGGTGCGGAGCAGCGCGAAGGAGAAGCCCCTCATGGCGCTCAGGCGATCAGCATCGCGTCGCCGTACGAGTAGAACCGGTAGCCGGCCGCGACCGCGTGGCGGTACGCGGCGAGCACGCGGTCGCGCCCGGCGAAGGCGGAGACCAGCACCAGCAGGCTCGACCGCGGCAGGTGGAAGTTGGTGACGAGGGCGTCCACGACGCGGAAGCGGTGGCCGGGGCGGATGAAGAGATCGGCGTCCCCGCACCCCGCGCGCACCATGCCGTCCCGGCGCGCCGCCCACTCGAGCGCCCGGGTCGTGGTGGTCCCCACCGCCACCACCCGGCGGCGGTCGAGCCGGGCGCGCGTGATCGCGTCAGCGGTGGCCGGCGGGATCTCGACGGGCTCGGCCTCCAGACGGTGGCCGTCCACCGGTCCCGCACGCAGCGGACGAAAGGTGCCGGGCCCCACGTGCAGCGTGAGGTAGCACACCTCCACCCCGCGGGCTTCGAGGCGCGCGAGCAGCTCCGGCGTGAAGTGCAGACCCGCGGTCGGCGCCGCCACCGAGCCCTCCTCGCGCGCGTAGACGGTCTGGTAGCGCTCGCGGTCCTCGGGCTTGGGCGCGTCGTGGCGTGCGATGTAGGGCGGCAACGGCGGCAGGCCGTGCCGCTCCATCAGCTCGCGCACCGGCCACGGGGCCTCGAAGGCCACCAGCCGCGTGCCCTCGGGGCCCCGGCCGGTGATCCGCGCCTCCGCGAGGCCGCCCGCCAGCGTCACCCGGGCGCCCACCCGGCAGCGCCGGCCGGGGCGCACCATCGCCTCCCACCGGCCATCGGCCACCGGCCGCAGCAGCAGCAGCTCGACCGCTCCGCCCCCCTGCGCCGCGGTGCCGAGCAGGCGGGCCGGCATCACGCGACTGCGGTTCGCCACCAGGCAATCCCCGGAACGGAGCATCTCCGGCAGATCGCGGAACCCCCGGTCCTCGAGCCGGCCCGTCAGCCGGTCCAGCACGAGGAGCCGGGAGGCGTCGCGCGGCTCCGCCGGCTCCTGCGCGATCAGCGCCGGCGGCAGCTCGTAGTCGAAGTCGGCAACATCCATGTCGCCTGCAGTGTATCGCGGGGGTGCGGTCCCGCGCGCGTCCGGGCCGGCCCGCTAACCGATCCGCGCCCCCGGCGCGACGTCGAAGTCCGGCCGCAGGAGGATGACCTCGCCGCCATCGCCGTACGCGCCGAGCACCAGCACCTCGGAGAGGAACGGCCCGATGCGCTTGGGCGGGAAGTTCACGACCGCGACCACGAGGCGGCCCACCAGATCGGCCGGCGCGTAGCGGGCGGTGATCTGCGCGCTCGACCGCTTGATCCCGAGCGCGCCGAAGTCGATGGCGAGCTTGATCGCCGGCTTGCGCGCCTCCGGAAACGGCTGGGCGTCGACGACCACGCCCACGCGCATGTCGACGCGCTCGAACTCCTCCCGGGAAAGGCCGGCGGCGCCGGCGGGCTCAGCGGGCAACGGACAGCGTGGGCAGCGTGGCGAGCGTGGCGCCGGGGTAGTAGTAGAGGACGATCCGCTGCGCGGTGTAGCCCTGGTCGGCCATGGTCTTGGCGCTCCACTGGTCCAGCCCGACGCCGTGGCCGTACCCGCGCCCCACGAACCGCGCCACCTTCCCCTTGACCGCGACCGCGAACAGCGTGCTCTTCAGGCTGTCGTAGCCGATCAGCCGCCGCAGGTCGTTACCGCGCAGGATGACGCGGCCCCCGGTGCCACGGACGGCGATCCGCGCCACGCGCAGCGAGACGCTCCGCTCGAGCACGTCGAGGGCCACCACCCGGCCGACCGAGATACCGCCCCGCAGGAGGGCGGCGGAGAGCTCGGACAGCGGCAGCTCCAGGCGCCAGTGCTGGTGCGGGGACTCCGACGGGAACTGGACCCGCACCGGCTTCAGCGCGGGCATGTTCGTCGCCGCGAACACCGCGCGCGGGTCCTCGGTGTAGCCGCCGCTGTCGGTGTGATAGAAGGCGGGGAACAGCTCGCCGTGCAGCAGCAGCACCTGTCCCGCGGTCTCACGGACCGCGGTCCACACCACCGAGTCGAGCGGCACGCGCCCCACGTACTGCTGGTTCAGCGTCGAGGCCACGAGGTGGAACGGCTTGTCCGCGTTCAGCTGCCGGTGATAGGCGGCGTAGGTGCGCGCCACGATGGCCTGGGCCTTCAGCATCTCGAGCGGCATCTTGTCCCCGGCCTCGGCCCTGACCGCGCCGGCCAGGTAGTCCTCGAGGGGCAGCTCGTTGATCACGAGCAGGCCGTCACCGACCGGGTGGATCTCGAGCGCGCCCGGGTACTCGTGATTGCCGGTGCGCAGGAAGCCCACGTCGGCCGGTGTGAGCCGCAGGCCGTTCACGCGGCGCCCCGCCACCTCGAGGGCGCCGTTCCGGGCGGTGGCACGCAGCCACGTGGGCGCCTCGTTCAGCACCGCGCGGCCGCTGAGGTCGCTCATCATCATGGGCCCGCCCCCCACCTCGACGGTCTTGAGCCCCTCCGCGATGGCGACCCGGATGTCCCCCTGGGCCCGCGCGGGGCCCGGGAGGAGCGCGAGCAGGGCGATGAGACCGAACAGCAGGGCGACGACGGGGACCGCGAGACGAGCCGGGCCGCGCGACGGCGTCAACGGCGGCCGAACAGCCAGAGCAGGACGCTGAGGACGAGCGAGATGATCAGGCAGGTCGTGAGCGGGAAGTAGAACGACCAGTTGCCCCGCTGGATGTGGATGTCGCCGGGCAGCCGTCCGAGCCATGGCACCTTTCCCGAGAGATTTCCCGCCGCGAGCAGGATCAGTCCCAGGCATATCATCACGGCGCCGAATCCCAGAAGTATTTTCCCGAGATCGCGCATCGCGCCCGAGGTGCTAGAGCGGCAGCTGTCCCTGCCCGCCCGGCGCGGCCGGCACCGCGTGGCCGAGGTGCGCGTAGGCGGCCGGCGTGGCGCGGCGCCCGTTCGGGGTCCGCACCAGGAACCCGATCTTGAGGAGGAAGGGCTCCACCACCTCGGCGAGCGTCTCCGCCTCGTCGTTGATGGTGGCCGCGATCGCTTCCAGCCCCACCGGCCCCCCGTGGTAGTTCTCGATGATCGCGGTGAGGAAGCGCCGGTCGAGCCGATCGAGCCCCACCTCGTCGACCCCTTCCTGGTCCAGCGCGCGCCCGGAGACCTCCGCGCTCACGACGCCGTCGGCCTTCACCTGCGCGTAGTCGCGCACGCGGCGGAGCAGCCGGTTGGCGATGCGCGGCGTGCCGCGGGCCCGGCGGGCGATGGCCTCCGCGCCGCCCGGCGCCACCTCCACGCCCAGGATCGAGGCGGAGCGGCGGATGATCGCGGCGAGATCCGCCTCCGAGTAGAAATCGAGGTGGTGGAAGATGCCGAAGCGCTCCCGCAGCGGCGAGGAGAGCATGCCGGGTCGCGTGGTGGCGCCGACCATGGTGAACGGCCGCAGGGGGATCCGCATGGTCCGCGCGTTGAGGCCCTTGTCCATCACGAAGTTGATCGAGAAGTCCTCCATCGCCGGGTACAGCAGCTCCTCGACCACCCGGGGCAGCCGGTGGATCTCGTCGATGAACAGGACGTCGCGCTCGGCCAGGTTCGTGAGGATGCCCATCAGGTCGGCCCCGCGCTCGAGCGAGGGGCCCGCGGTGGTCACGATGGCCGCGCCCATCTCGTTGGCCATGATCGTGGCCAGCGTGGTCTTGCCGAGGCCGGGCGGGCCCGAGAGCAGCACGTGATCGAGCGGCTCGCCCCGCTGGCGGGCCGCCTCCACCGAGACGCGCAGGCTGTCGACCGCCGCGCGCTGCCCCACGTACTCCTCCAGGCGCTGCGGGCGCAGCTGGCGCTCGAGCTGGCTCTCGTCGGGCAGGGCCACCCGGCTCGTCACGCGCGCCTCGTCGGTCACGGCCGCGCGCCTCCGCGGTAGATCTCGTCGAACAGCTCCTCGGGAGTGGTGACCCCGGGCCTCCGCTGGAGCGCGGAGGTGATCAGCTGGGCCGCCTCGCTCGGGCGGTGGCCGAGCTGCTTCACCAGGATCTCGAACACCATGCTGCGCAGCCCTTCCTCGTCCGCCGCGGGCGGGGCCGCCGGCTCGGGCGTCGCCGACTCCGGCCGGGCCAGCGCGAACTTGGCCACCTTGGCCTGGAGCTGCGCCACGATGTTCTTGGCCTTCTGCGGCCCGATGCCGGGTAGCCGCCGCAGGTAGCCCTCGTCCTGGCGCGCGATCGCGGCCGCGATCTCGCCCACCGGCGAGGCGAGCGCGCGCGCCGCCACCAGCGGCCCCACGTCCTTCACCGTGATCAGCTTCTCGAAGAACTCGCGGTCGAGGTCCGACGTGAAGCCGATCAGCACCGGGCGGGGCTGGTTCTGGGTCGCGTGGTAGTGGATCGCGAGCGCCACCTCGTCGGCCGCGTCACCCTCCGCGGCCTTGGCGTTGACCAGCTCCTGCTGCGTCACCGGCGGCACGAAGACCTCGTAGCCCACCCCCGCGGCCTCGACCACGATCCGATCCTCGAGCTTCCGCCGAAGCCGCCCGCGGAGCGAGGCGATCATGCGTTCGCGCCGGGTCGAGGATTCGCGGCGGGTTGACCGCCGGACGCGGGCCAGCGCCTCGCGGACTGTCCGCCTGCCTCCGGTTGCCCGCCGCTGGGGGAGTGCGGGGGCCATTTCCGGGCCGCCGCAGATGAAGGGAAGCTTCCGGCCGCACCGCCGCCCCGCGTCGCCCCGACCAGCCCCACCGCCACCCTCCCCGGCGGCCGCCCCGTGATCCGCGACATGCCCGTGGCGGCCAGCCCGAGGGCGTCGGCCACGTGCGAGGGCCGCGGCAGCTCGCGCAGGCCGAGCACGGTCTGGACCGCGCGCTGCACCTGGGCCTTGCCGGCGGCGCCGTTGCCGGTCATGGCGCGCTTGACCTCGGACGGCGCCACCGCGGCCACCGCCACGCCCAGCTGACGCGCGGCCAGGTAGATCACGCCCCGGGCGTGCCCCATGAGGATGGCGGTGCGGGGAAAGCGGTACTCGGTGTAGAGATCCTCGACCACCAGGAGGCCCGGCGCATGCTCTTCGATGATCCGGTGCACCGCCCGGTGGAGCGCGTTGAGCCGGGCCTCGAGCGGCTGCCCGGCGGTGGTGCTGATGACGCCCGCGTCCCGGACGGTGACCGCACCCGCCCCCGCCTCCAGCACGCCGTACCCGGTGGCCACGAGCCCCGGGTCCACCCCCATGACGCGCAGGGCGCTAGGCCGCGGTGATGGCGTCGATGACCTCGTCGGCGATGTCGTAGTTGGAGTAAACGGCCTGGACGTCGTCCTGCTCCTCGAGGGCCTCGATCAGCCGCAGCACCGCCGCGGCCTCCTTGCCCTCCACCTTGACCGTGGACTGCGGCACCATGTCGACCCGCGCCTCCAGCACCGGCATGCCTTCCCGCTCGAGCGCCTGGCGGACCGTCTCCATTTCATCAGGAGGCACGACGACCTCGAACACTTTTTCGACCTGCTTGACGTCGGTCGCGCCCGCCTCGAGCGCCTTCTCGAGCAGATCGTCCTCCTTCACCTTCTGCGCGTCCACCTCGATCAGGCCGCGGCGGTCGAACATCCAGGCCACACAGCCGGAGGTGCCCATGCGGCCCTCGTGCTTCTCGAAGATGTGCCGGATCTCCGGCGCGGTGCGGTTCTTGTTGTCGGTCAGGGTGCGCACCATGACCGCGACACCCCCCGCCCCGTACCCCTCGTACGAGATCTCCTCGTAGGACTCGCCGGGCAGCTCGCCGGTGCCCTTCTGGATCGCCCGCTTGATGTTGTCGGCCGGCATGTTCGCGGCCCGCGCGGCCTCCATCGCCGCCTTCAGCCGCAGGTTGCCCTTGGGGTCGCCCCCGCCGTTCCGGGCCGCGACCGTGATCTCGCGCAGGATCTTGGAGAACAGCTTCCCGCGCTGCACGTCCGTCTTGCCCTTCTTCCGCTTGATCTGCGACCACCGTGAATGTCCAGACATGCCGGTCTCCTACGCGCTCGCGGATGGTTTCAGGGACTTGACGCGCTCGAGGCGCCGCGCCCGGCGCTCCAGGGCCTGGGCGTAGCGGCGCTGCTCGGCGGGGCTTTCGGGAGTGTACGGAGGACAGGGCGTGGGCCGGAGCGGCCCCCCCGGATCGGATCCCAGGTGGACGAAGGTGAGGTACGCGGTGCAGGCGTGCTTGACCTCGCCGGTCCACGGGACCTCGCTGAGAACCTTCACCCCGATCTCGAGCGAGGATGTGCCGACGTGATTGAGCCCGGCCTTGAACGTGACCACCTCGTTGGCGTGGATCGGCGCGTAGAAGTCCAGCGCGTCCAGGCACGCGGTCATCACCAGCCCCCGGCAGTACCGCATCGACAGGATACCGCCCGCCTCGTCGATGTCGAGCAGCAGCTTGCCCGCGAACATGGTGTTGCCGAACTGGAGGTCCTCGGGCAGCACCGAGCGGCACGACTCGAAGGTCCACCGCAGCTGATCGGGCGCGTCGTCCTCGACCTCGCGCATGCGCTCGGCGCGGCGCGCGAAGCGCTCGAGACGGTGCGCCCGGCGGGCGCCGGCCGCGGCGTGGAGCGCCTCCTCGGCGGCCCCGCGGGGGACGACCCGCTGCGGCACCTGCATCGGCTTGCCGTGCTCGTCCACCTTCACGAAGACCAGGTGGGAGGACAGGGTGAGGACCTGCTTCCCGGTGGCCGGCGTCTCGGCGTACACCCGCACGCCGACCTCCAGCGAGCAGCGGCCCAAGTACTCGACCTGGGCGCGCAGGACCGCGATCTCTCCGACCTTCACCGGATGCAGGAAGTCGATGTCGTCCATCGCGCCCAGCAGCACGTTGCCGCGGGCCACCCGGCCGGCCGCGATGGTGCCGCAGGTGGCGATCCACTGCATCATGCGGCCGCCGTGGATCTGGCCGGGGGCTCCCGCATGCTCCGGGAACACCCAGTTCACCATCTCGGTGGCCGTGTCGGAGATCGAGAGCATGGTCAAGGGTGGATGCCGCGTAAATCTCGCATTTTTCTATCACGCCGGGCACGGCAAGTCCAGCCGGGCGGGGCTCTGGAGGCGTTGACAATCGGTAGGCCCGGCCCTAGGGTTGGGGCGACTTGAGAGCAGGTCCGCACACCCAGAGCCTCGGCGCCGGGAGGGCCCACATGGAATTCGAGTACTCGAAGAAGACCAGGATGTACATGGAGCAGCTGCACGACTTCATGAACAAGCACATCTATCCGAACGAGCAGGTCTTCCACGACCAGCTGAACTCGGGGCCCACGCGGTGGCAGGTTCCGCCGATCATGGAAGAGCTCAAGGCCAAGGCCCGCGAGCGCGGGCTCTGGAACCTGTTCCTGCCCGAGAGCGAGCGCGGCGCGGGCCTCACGAACCTCGAATACGCGCCGCTGTGCGAGATCATGGGCCGCTCCCCGATCGCGCCCGAGGTGTTCAACTGCTCCGCCCCCGACACCGGCAACATGGAGGTGCTGGAGCGCTACGGGACCGAGGAGCACAAGAAGCAGTGGCTGCAGCCGCTGCTCGAGGGCAAGATCCGCTCCGCCTTCGCCATGACCGAGCCGAAGGTGGCCTCCTCGGACGCCACCAACATCGAGTCGCGCATCGAGCGTGACGGCGACCACTACGTCATCAACGGCCACAAGTGGTGGACCTCGGGCATCGGGGACCCGCGCTGCAAGATCCTCATCTTCATGGGCAAGACCGATCCCAAGAACCCCGACAAGTACAAGCAGCAGTCGATGATCCTGGTCCCGCGCGACACCCCCGGCATCAAGGTGCTGCGCATGCTGACCGTGTTCGGCTACGACGACGCCCCCCACGGCCACGGCGAGGTGCTGTTCGAGAACGTGCGGGTGCCCGCCTCCAACATCCTGCTGGGCGAGGGCCGCGGCTTCGAGATCGCGCAGGGGCGCCTGGGGCCCGGCCGCATCCACCACTGCATGCGGCAGATCGGCGTGGCCGAGCGGGCGCTCGAGCTGATGTGCAAGCGGGCCACCCGGCGGATCGCCTTCGGCAAGCCGCTGGCCGACAACGACATCACGCTGGAGCGCATCGCCGAGTCCCGCATCGAGATCGACCAGGCCCGGCTGCTCGTGCTGCACGCGGCCTACATGATGGACACCGTCGGCAACAAGGCGGCGCGCCAGGCCATCGCGGAGATCAAGGTGGCGGTGCCGAACATCACCGGGCGGGTGGTGGAGCGGGCGATGCAGCTGCACGGCGGCGGCGGGGTGAGCCAGGAGTTCCCGCTCGCCTCGATGTGGGCCCACTCGCGGACGCTGCGGTTCGCGGACGGGCCGGACGAGGTGCATCGGCGGCAGATCGGGCGGCTGGAGCTGCGGAAGCACGGCTAGTCCCGTCGCGGGATCGCGGTCCGTCCGGGAGCGGGCGGGGCGGGGGGCCGGCGGGGGTGGGCCTCTCACCACGACCCGCTCCTTCGTTTCTCGGCGGGAGGAGTTCCCACTCGGTAGGTCGGCGGGTCAGGCGATCGCCGGAGGGAACGGGTGACCCGGCCCACCCCCGCCGGCCCCCCGCCCCGCCCGCTCCCGGACGGCGTCTGCGCCGGATCCGACTGCAACACCCAAAGCCTCGCGGCTTCGCCGCTCGATTTTCTGATTCAAAGCGTCGGTTATGGCATCAGCGCGCTTCAGTGTCAGTTTGTTGTGGGGCTTGAGGTTACAGGCTGGCGGCTTCGGGGATGCTCTAGGGGCGGAAGCGGGGGTCCAGGAGGTCGCGGAGGGCGTCGCCCAGGAGGTTGATGCCGAGGACTGCGGATAGCAGGGCGGCGCCGGGGAAGAAGGCGACCCAGGGGGCGGAGACGAGGAAGGTCTGGCCCTCGGCCAGCATGCTGCCCCAGGAGATGGTGGGGGACTGCGCGCCCAGGCCGAGGAAGGAGAGGCCGGCCTCCGCGATCATGTTGCTGCCGACGCCGATGGTGGCGGCCACGATCACCGGCCCCACCGCGTTCGGCAGCACGTGCCGGAGCAGCAGCGTCGTGTGCCCCGCCCCGATGGCGCGGGCGGCCTGCACGTAGTCGCGCTCCTTCAGCGAGAGCACCTCGCCCCGTACCACCCGGGCGATGGTGGTCCAGCCCAGCACCACCAGCACCAGCGCCGTCTTGTCGAGGCCGGGCTGCTCGAAGACCGCGATGAGCCCGATGGCCAGGATCAGCGAGGGAAAGGCCATGACCACGTCGGTCACCCGCATCAGCAGCGAGTCCCGCCAGCCGCCGAGGTAGCCCGCGAGCAGCCCGATGGTCACCCCGAGCGCCACGATGACGATCTCCACCCCCAGGCCCAGGGCGAGGGAGACGCGGCCGCCGTGGAGGACGCGGGAGAGCAGGTCGCGCCCCAGCGCGTCGGTGCCCAGCGGGTGCGCGGGCTCGGGGGGCCGCAGCATGGTGTCGCTGAGCGCCGCCGGGACCGCGGCCGGATCGTCCGGGGCGATCCAGGGCGCGAGGATCGCGGACAGGGCGAACGCGGCGACCAGCGCGCCTCCCACGAGCAGGCGCCCCCGCGTGCGGCCGGCCCTCGCCACGGGACGGCCGGCCCGGCCCAGGGCGAGCGCGCTAGCGGGCACGGCGGATCCTCGGATCGATCACCAGGTAGGCCAGGTCCACGACCAGGTTCGCCAGCACGTAGATCACCGCGAAGACCAACACCGCGCCCATCACCACCGGCAGGTCGCGCTGCCCCACCGCGGCCACCAGCATGCGGCCGATGCCGGGCCACGCGAACACGGTCTCGGTGAGCGGGGCGCCGACCAGGAGATCGGCCAGGCCGATGCCGACCACCGTGACCACCGGGATCAGCGCATTGCGCAGGGCGTGCTTGGCCACCACGCGCCACTCGGGCAGACCCTTGGCGCGCGCATTCTGGATGAAGTCCTGGCGGGCGACCTCGAGCAGGCTCGACCGGGTCATCCGGGCGATGGTCCCGGTGTGCACCGCCGCCAGGGTGAGCGCGGGGAGGACCAGGTTCGGCCACGCCCCGTCGCCATAGCCCGACACCGGCAGCCAGCCGAGCCACACCGCGAAGCACAGCGACAGCATCATCCCGAGCCAGAACACCGGCGTCGAGATGCCGAGCACCGCCGCGCCCATCAGGGCCTGATCGGCGAACCCGCCCGGACGCAGCGCCGCCACCACGCCCGCCGCCATCCCGAGGATGACCGACAGGCCGGTAGCGGCCACCGCCAGACGCGCGGTCGCGGGCAGCCGCTCTCCGATGATCTCGGCCACCGGGCGCTGCTGGTGGTAGGACGTGCCCAGGTCGCCGCGCAGCAGGCGGCTCATCCACGTCAGATAGCGCTCGTGCACGGGACGGTCGAGCGCGTAGTCCCGACGGATCTGCTCCACCAGCGCCGGGTCCGCGCGCTGCCCGAGCATGGCCCGCACCGGGTCGCCGAGGCCGACCGCGGTGAGCCCGAAGACGAGCAGGCTCACGCCGAGCAGCACCGGCGCCAGCGCCATGACGCGCTTGGCGGCCGGCTCGAGGAGGTCGGACACGGTGGCTAGAACCTGAGGTCCGCTTGACCGGCGCGCCAAGCGCGCGCCGGTCGACCGCCCTCACTCCACCCGGACCTTCCGCAGGGGCGCGAGGAACTCGGGCGCGGTCGAGAGGGGCGAGCGCTCGAGACCCTTCACGCCGGGGCGGATGAGGGCGCGGCTCGCGTAGTGATAGAGGGTGATCCAGGCGCCCTCGTCCAGCAGGCGCTGCTCCGCCTCCTGGTAGAGCTTCATGCGCGCGGCCCCGGCCGCCATCCCGTCCGCCCGGTCGAGGAGCCGGTCGAGCTCGGGGTTCCGGTAGCGGGAGGTGTTGCCGGCCGCGCCCACGTTGCGGGAGTGAAACAGCACGGTGAGGAAGTTCTCCGGATCGGGATAGTCGGCGATCCACCCCTGCCGGAACATGGTGATCGCGCCCGCGTCCACCACCTTCAGATGGGCGGCCCAGTCCAGGCGGCGGAGCTCGAGCGTGATGCCCACCTCGCGGAGCTGCGCCTGCAGCAGCTCCGCGATGCGCTGGTTCAGGTCGCCGGTGTTGAAATTGAAGGTGATCGGTCCGAGACCCCGGCCGCCCGGGAAGCCGGCCTCCGCCAGCAGCGCCCGCGCCTTGTCCCGGTCGAAGCCGGGCCCTCGCACCTTCGGGTTGTAGCCGGGCAGCGCGGGCGGCAGGATCCCCTGCCCCGCGATCACGCAGCCCTCGAGGAGGCCCTGCACGACGCCGCGCGGGTCGATCGCGTGGGCCACCGCCAGGCGGATCCGCCGGTCGTCGAAGGGCGGCTTCTCCATGTTGAAGCGCACCGCGTGCGTGCCGAGCGTGGGCCAGACCGCGACCTGCGACCGGAGCGCGGAATCGGCCTTCACGGCGCGGCAATGCCCGGTCGGGATGTCGGTCACGTCGAGGTTACCCGCCTTGTAGTCGTTGAAGCGGGTGATCTCGGCCGGGATGATGCGAAACACCGCGCGCTCCACGCCGGGCGCCCCGCGGAAGTGCTCGGGGGCGGCCTCCAGCACCAGCCGATCGTCGCGGCGCCATTCCTTCAGCCGGAAGGCGCCGGTGCCGACCGGGTGCGTGGCGAAGGCGGCGCCGAGCCGCTCGGTCTCCTCCCGCGGCACGACGGAGGCCGCGTCGTAGGCCATCAGGAACAGGAAGGGCGCGAACGGCCGATCGAGGCGGATCTCCACCGTGCGGTCGTCCCGCGCGCGGATACCGGTGATCTCGCCCGGGCCGGCCCCGTTGATGAACGCCTCGGCGCCCGTGATCTTCGAGAACACCCACGGCCGCTTGCCTCGGGCCGCGCGCTCGAAGGAGAACTTCACGTCCGCGGCCTTCAGGACGCGCCCGTTCTGGGAACTTCACCCCCGGCCGCAGCGTGAAGGTGTAGACGCGCTGGTCCGGACGAGATCGTCCAGCGCTCGGCGAGGCCGGGGCGGGGCTCGAGGTGCTCGTCCAGCTCGACCAGGGTGTCGAAGATCTGCCGCAGGACCGCCGAGGACGTGGTGTCGGTGGCCTGCGCCGGATCCAGCGTGGGCGGATCGGAGGTGAATACCCCTCGGAACGTCCCGACCGGCTCGCCCCCCTGCGCCCCGGCCGGGCCCGCCGCGAGCGCCAGTGTCCCGAGCGCCGCGAGCAGCCGGACGGCAAGCCTCATCGGGTGCCCGGCGCGGGCGCCGAGACCGGCTGGTCCACCCAGACCCGGTCCAGACGCGGGTTGCCGCTCGGATGCAGGCGCAGGTTGCGTACGTCGGGCCGAGTCGCCGCGTAGTGCAGGCGGACGTAGAGCGGGATCCACGGCACGTCCTCGGCGAGGTGGCCCTGGGCGCGGGCGTAGAGCCGCTGGCGCTCGCGGCGGAACGAGACCTGGCTGGCCCGGATGAGCAGGTCGTCCACCGTGCGATTGCGGTAGAAGGACATGTTGAGCGCGCCGGGCCCCTTGGTGGCCCCCTCGCTGCTCGACAGCGGGTAGAGCAGGAAGTGGGGGTCGCCCGCCTCGACCCGCGCCTCCAGCAGCGCCATCTGATGCTGACCGTTGCGCGCCAGCTGCAGCACCGTCTCTGCGGGCTCGGCCTGGATGGGCACGGTGATGCCCGCGCCGGCCAGGGACGCCCGGATCGCCTCCCCCAGCCGCTGCTGGTCGAGGCGCTTCGCGGTGTCGGCCACGAGCAGGCTCGCCGAGAAGCCGTTCGGGTATCCCGCGTCCGCGAGGAGCCGCCTGGCGTTCGCGACGCTGCCTTCCATGATCGGCGAGGCGTCGCGCCGGCCCCACACGCCGAGGGGCAGGAACGACAGCAACGGGACGCCCACGCTGCCCACCGCCGGCGCGACCAGCGCCGGGTTCAGCGCGGCCACGACCGCCCGACGCGCCTTGACCCGGTTGAACGGCTCCTTCTCGGTCTGGAGCGCGAGGTAGCCGACACGCCAGCCGGGAACGGAGAGGACACCGGAGGAGCGCTCGGGGGCGGTGTCCAGGAGGGCGACGTCGATGGTCTGCGCCTCCAGCATCGCTTCCCCGCCGTCGCCCATCTCCAGAAAGACGAGTCGGGACGACCGGGGCGTTCCGCCCCAGTACCCCGGAAAGGCGTCCAGCACCACCCGACCGGCACTCGCCTCGACGAGGGAGAAGGGACCCGTCCCGATCCAGCGCTGCCCGACGCTGGCCGCCAGCACGATCGAGAAGGCGGGATGGGCCAGGACGGCGGGCAGCGGGGCGTAGGGCTGCGTGAGCGCGATCTGCACCGTGCGTGGATCGACCGCGCGGACCTCCTTCACCACCCCGGGCGTGCCCCGGACGAGCTGTGACGCGGCGTTCGGGACGGGTGCGTTGGCGGCGGCGGGCTGCAGCAGCCGCTCCAGGCTGTCCACCACGTGCTGGGCGGTCAGGACCGTCCCGTCGTGGAAGCGGACGCCGTCGCGCAGCCGGAAGGTCCAGGCGAGCCCGTCGCGCGAGACCGACCACTGGCTCGCGAGCCCGGGCTCGATGTCGCTGGTGACGTCCCGGTACTGCACGAGGGTGTCAAACATTTGCCGCGCGATGACGGAAACCGGCCCGTCGAGCGCGGTGGCGGGATCGAGCGTTGCCGCGACGGTGGGCAGCCCGACCCGGAGCGCGCCGCCCTGGGCCGCCGCCGAGCCGGCGAGAGCCAGCAGGACGACCATCGCCAGCCCGATCCCGCCCATCACACGCAGGCGCGCCATCTCGTTGTTATACGACGGAACCCGACGGGGGCGCGATGTGTCGCCGCCGATCCGTCCGAGCGGCGCGAGCGATACGGTGGGCCCTGGCACCAAAACTGCTTGTTCAAGGCGCAGTGGAACCGATCCCATCGCGCCACCGGGTGGCCGCGACGGTGTCAGGAACCGCGCTCGGCGGGCCGCGGTTTCCCTCGTGAAGCGATAGGTGATCGCAACGAGGGCAATCGGAGAAAATGAAATGAAATCAACGGCTCCCGAAGGCAAAAAGGGGCCAATTCGCTTGACTTGCCGCGAAGCGGACTCCTATACTGAGGTCACCTTTCGGAGGCTTGGGCGGCGCGCAACAGGGAGCGCACGGCGAAGTGCCCGATGGTTCACCCGGAAAGGGATGGGCGAACATGAAGGAGTTCGACAAGAAGGGCAATCCGAGCCGGGACCCCTCGTCCGAAGGGATGAAAGGGCTCTCGAAGTTCCTCCCCATGACTGATTCCAACTATCGGCGTCGTCTCACCGAGTACGAGGTTCAGGTTCAGGATCTACAGGCCTACGTCCGCTCGCTCGAGAGCGAGGCGGGCCGGCTCCGCAAGAAGCTTGAGGACTCGCCGAAGGAGTTCATGGTCCTGGAGAACAAGCTGCGCGAGGCGAACCGGCAGCTCGTCCAGGCCTTCAACCAGAACGAGAAGCTGGTCAACACCCTCTACGAGGCGCGGGAGCAGATCACCTCGCTCAAGGAAGAGGTGGACAAGCTCTGCGCGCCGCCCTCGACCTACGGGGTGTACCTCTCGGCCAACGAGGACGGGACGGTCAACATCCTCTCGCAGGGGAGGAAGGTGAAGGTCAACCTCCACCCCTCGATCAAGGTCGAGGAGATCAAGCCCGGTCAGGAGCTGATCCTGAACGAGGGCCTCAACGTGGTGGAGACCGCGGGCTACGAGATCCAGGGCGAGGTCGTCATCCTCAAGGAAGTGCTCGACGCCGAGCGCGCCATCGTCACCCAGCGCGCGGACGAGGACCGGGTGGGGATCATCGCGGACCCGCTGCGCCAGGTGAAGCTCAAGGTCGGCGATCATCTGCTGATCGACGCCAAGAGCGGCTACCTCCTCGAGAAGCTGCCGAAGAGCGAGGTCGAGGACCTCTCGCTGGAGGAAGTGCCGGACATCTCCTACGACGACATCGGCGGTCTGGGCTCCCAGATCGAGACCATCAAGGACGCGGTGGAGCTGCCGTACCTCTACGCGGACTACTACAAGGAGCACCACCTCGCGCCCCCGAAGGGCGTGCTGCTCTACGGTCCTCCGGGCTGCGGCAAGACCATGATCGCGAAGGCGGTGGCCAACAACCTCGCCGCGCGCATCTCCGAGAAGCGCGGGGAGAAGGTGAAGGGCTACTTCCTCAACATCAAGGGGCCCGAGCTGCTCAACAAGTACGTCGGCGAGACCGAGCGGAAGATCCGCGAGATCTTCATCAAGGCCCGCGAGAAGGCGGCCGAGGACGTGCCGGTGGTGGTGTTCTTCGACGAGATGGACGCCCTGTTCCGCACCCGCGGCTCGGGCATCTCCTCGGACGTGGAGACCACGATCGTGCCGCAGCTGCTCGCCGAGATCGACGGTGTCGAGCACCTGAAGAACGTCATCGTGATCGGCGCCTCGAACCGGCAGGACCTGATCGACCCCGCGATCCTGCGGCCGGGGCGTCTGGACGTGAAGATCAAGATCGAGCGCCCGGACGCGGCCGCCGCGGTGGACATCTTCAACAAGTACATGACCGTGGAGCTGCCGATCAACGAGGAGGAGATCCGCCAGAGCGGCGGCGACGCCCAGGCCGCGGTGGACCGCATGATCGCGGCCACCATCGAGGAGATGTACAGCCTCGGCGAGGAGAACCGCTTCCTCGAGGTGACCTACGCCAACGGCGACAAGGAGGTCCTCTACTTCAAGGACTTCTCGTCGGGGGCCATGATCGAGTCGGTGGTGCGGCGGGCCAAGAAGCTGGCGCTCAAGCGCTACATCCAGACCAGCGAGAAGGGCATCAAGCTCGAGGACCTGCTGAACGCGGTCCGCGAGGAGTTCAAGGAGAACGAGGACCTGCCCAACACCACGAACCCCGACGACTGGGCGAAGATCGCGGGGAAGAAGGGCGAGCGGATCGTCTACGTGAAGCCGCTGATGGGGGAGACGAAGGAAAAGCAGCGCGCCGTCGAGCGCGTGATCAATACCGGCCAGTACCTGTAGGCCTGCGGCGGGGGGGAGCGCTGGGCTCCCCCCCGCCGTGTGTCTTTCAAACGCCCAGCACGATCGAGCATCCGGGGACGTCAATGGCGATTCCGAAGGTGATGGGGATCGAAACCGAATACGGCATCACGGTGAAGAACCAGCCGGACTTCAATCCAATCCTGTCCTCGCTGCTTCTGATCAACTCCTACGAGACCTACCGCTCCTCCCGCATCCGCTGGGACTACGAGGCGGAGAGCCCGCTGCGCGACGCCCGCGGCTTCGAGTACATGGAGGACAAGGAGGTGCCCTCGAAGGAGGAGTCGCGCCTCATCAACCTGATCCTCTCCAACGGCGCCCGCTTCTACGTGGACCACGCCCATCCCGAGTACTCCTCGCCCGAGACCACCAATCCGCGCGACTGCGTCATCTGGGACCGGGCCGGCGAGCGGATCCTGAACCTCTCGCGCACCCGCGCGGAGGCGGTGTCGCCGCCCGAGCAGCGCATCCTCATCTACAAGAACAACACGGACTCCAAGGGCAACTCCTACGGCACCCACGAGAACTACCTCATGGACCGCAAGGTGCCCTTCGCCCGCATCGTCCAGTACCTGCTCCCCTTCTTCGTGAGCCGCCAGATCTACACCGGCGCGGGCAAGGTCGGCGCGGAGAACAACACCGAGTACTGCGACTTCCAGATCTCCCAGCGGGCCGACTTCCTGGAGACCGAGGTGGGGCTCGAGACCATGCACAGCCGCCCCATCATCAACACCCGCGACGAGCCTCACGCGGATCCCGAGAAGTACCGCCGACTGCACGTGATCGTGGGCGACGCCAACATGAGCGAGGTCGCCAACTACCTCAAGTGCGGCACCATGGCGATCGTGCTCAGCATGATCGAGGACGACTTCATCGATCGGGACCTCTCGCTGGACAGCCCGGTGATCGCCTACCGGCGCGTCTCCCGCGACCTGTCCTGCCGGGGGACCCTGCGGCTCAAGGACGGGCGCAACCTGACCGCGGTGGACCTGCAGCGCGAGTTCCTGGACCTCGCCCACCGCTACTACCGGGACCGGGAGCACGAGCCGTGGGTGGACGACGTGATGGCGCGCTGGGGCTCGGTGCTCGACCGCCTCGCCCACGATCCCATGAGCCTCGATCGCGAGCTGGACTGGGTCATCAAGCACCAGCTCATCGAGAGCTACACCGCCAAGCACGGCTGCGACTGGTCGGACTCCCGGGTGGCGATGATCGACCTGCAGTACCACGACATCCGCCCCGGCAAGGGCCTGTACTACAAGCTGGAGGAGTCGGACGCGGTGGAGCGCCTGAGCACCGAGGACGAGGTGACCAAGGCGATCTACGATCCGCCCAAGGACACCCGCGCCTACTTCCGCGGGATGTGCCTGCAGAAGTACTCCGACGAGGTGGTCTCCGCCTCCTGGGACTCGGTCATCTTCGATCTGAAGGAGGGGCCGCTGAAGAAGATCTTCATGCTGGAGCCGCTGCGCGGCACCGAGGCGCACGTGCGCCAGCTCTTCGACGAGTCGGCCAGCGCGAGCGAACTGCTGAAGAACCTGGGCAAGCCGAGCGGCGACTTCTAGGATGCTCGACGACCGCTGGAAGCAGGCGTTCTTCGACTACTCCACCTCGAGCTTCGCCGAGATCCTCCAGCGCACCGCGCCCCACCTCCTCCCCGGGCGCTCCGAGCCGCCCCCCGAGGAGGGCGGGATGCCCGTGGTGCCGCACGGCACCACCGTCCTGGCGCTCCGCTACCGCGACGGGGTGATCATGGCCGGCGATCGGCAGGCCAGCGAGGGGTACCAGGTCGCGCACCGGCGCATCGAGAAGATCTTCAAGGCCGACGATCTGTCCGGCGTGGGCATCGCGGGCGCGGCCGGCCCGGCCATGGAGATGGCCCGGCTCTTCCAGACCGAGCTCGAGCACTACGAGAAGGTCGAGGGCGAGAACCTCTCGCTGGACGGCAAGGCCAACAAGCTGGGGCAGATGATCCGCATGAACCTCCCCATGGCCATGCAGGGCCTGGTGGTGGTGCCCATCTTCGCCGGCTTCGACGAGCGCGCCGGAGTGGGCCGCCTCTTCAAGTACGACGTGACCGGCGGCCGCTACGAGGAGACCGACTACTTCGCGCAGGGCTCCGGCGGCAAGGACGCGCGGGACTCGCTGAAGAAGCGGTTCAGGCGCGACATGAACCGCGACGAGGCCCTGCGGGTCGCCATCGAGGCTCTGATCGACGCGGCGGACGAGGACCTGGGCACCGGGGGGCCCGACCTGCTGCGGGGGATCTTGCCCTCGGTGAAGACCATTACCCGTTCCGGCTTCGCGGACGTTCCGGACGATGAGATCCGGCGTCACTGCGAGGCCGTCATGACCGACCGCGACCGCCTCTAGGATGCCCATGATCTCTTCGCGCGCGACCGAGATGACGCTTCGAGCGCCGGCCTGGGCGGCGCAACTCGGGGGGAGGTTCGGAAGGGGGGCGTAGCCCCCCTCCGAGTGATCCGTTATGCCGCTGCCCTACTACGTCTCGCCCGAGCAGATGATGAAGGACAAGGCGGAGTATGCCCGCAAGGGCATCTCCCGCGGCCGGGCCATCGTCGCCATCGAGTACCGGGACGGGGTCCTGCTGGTGGCCGAGAATCCCTCGACCCTGCTCCACAAGATCTCCGAGATCTACGACCGCATCGCCTTCGCCGGCGTCGGCAAGTACAACGAGTTCGAGAACCTGCGGGTGGCGGGCGTGCGACACGCCGACGTGAAGGGGTACTCCTACAGCCGGGGCGACGTGAGCGCCAAGTCGCTCGCCAACGCCTATTCCCAGGCCCTCGGCAACATCTTCACCCAGGACATCAAGCCGTTCGAGGTGGAGGTGCTGGTGGTGGAGGTGGCCGACAACAACGGCACCAAGAACGAGATCTACCACATCCTCTACGACGGCACGATCGAGGACGAGAAGAACTACGCGGCGATGGGCGGCCAGTCGGAGGAGATCCGCCGCTACCTCAAGGACAACTTCCAGGAGAACCTCGACCTCGCGGCCGCCCTGAAGCTGGGCGTCAAGGCGTTGATGGTCACCCAGAACAAGACCCTCACCGAGCGCGACCTCGAGGTCGCGGTGCTCGATCGCACCAAGGAGCGTCGCAAGTTCCGCCGCATCCCCGTCGAGGTGCTCCACCAGCTGTTGACCGAATCGAGATAGGTCCGGGCCCCGACGACCCCGCGAGGGGTTTCTTGCCCCCGGAGCCCTCCCCTGCTACCCTGAAGTCCACATGAAGCGCCGGATCTTCGGCCTCGAGAACGAGTACGGTCTCACCTGCACCCTGAACGGTCAGCGCCGCCTGTCCCCCGACAACGTCGCGCGGTACCTCTTCGAGAAGGTCATCCCCGGGGCCCGCAACGCCAACGTGTTCCTCGAGAACGGGGCGCGCCTCTATCTCGACACCGGCTTCCACCCCGAGTACGCCACCCCGGAGTGCGACGACATCGTGGACCTCGTGATCCACGACAAGGCGGGCGAGCGCATCGTGGAGGACCTGCTGCACCAGGCCGAGAAGCGGCTGCGCGAGGACGGCATCTCGGGCCACATCCTGCTCTTCAAGAACAACACCGACTCCGCCGGCAACTCCTACGGCTGCCACGAGAACTACCTGGTCAGCCGGGACGTGTCGTTCCAGCGCCTGGCCGAGGGGCTCATCCCCTTCTTCGTGACGCGGCAGATCTTCGCGGGAGCCGGCAAGGTGCTGCAGACGCCCCGCGGCTTCCACTACTGCCTGTCCCAGCGGGCGCAGCACATCTGCCAGGAGATCTCGGGGGCCACCACCTCGTCCCGCTCGATCATCAACACCCGGGACGAGCCGCACGCGGACGCCGAGAAGTACCGGCGGCTGCACGTCATCGTGGGCGATTCCAACATGTCCGAGGTGGCGACCTACCTGAAGGTGGGCACCACCGCGCTCATCCTGGACATGATCGAGGACGGCCACTTCGACCGCGACTACAGTCTGCAGTCGCCGGTGCAGGCCATCCGCGACATCAGCCACGATCCCACGCTCCGCGAGACGATCCGGCTCAAGGACGGTCGGGCGATCACGCCGCTGCAGCTCCAGATGGAGTACCTGGAGCACGCGACCCGCTACGTCCAGGCCATCGACGCAGACCCCATCACCCGGGACGTGCTGGCGCGGTGGACGTACGTGATCGAGCAGCTGGCGAGCGATCCCATGCAGCTCGGTCGCGAGGTCGACTGGGTGATCAAGCAGCAGCTCATCCAGGCCTACATGGAGAAGAACCGCCTGTCCTGGCGGGATCCCAAGGTCTCGCTCATGGACCTCCAGTATCACGACATCCGCCCCGACAAGGGCCTCTACTTCAGTCTGGTACGCCGCGACCTGGTGGATCGCATCACCGACGATGAGTCCATCGAGCGCGCCAAGCACGTGCCCCCGCAGACCACGCGGGCCCGGCTGCGGGGCGAATTCATCCGTCAGGCCAACCTCAAGGGCAAGGACTACCGGGTGGACTGGGTCTATCTCAAGCTCAACGATCCGGAGCGGGAGACGATTCTCTGCAAGGACCCATTCCAGAGCCACGATGAGCGGGTCGAGCGCTTGATCCGCTCGTTCTAGACGACACCGCTCGCTCGACTCGAGCGGGTGGCGCAGGACCGACCGTCATGCCGACCGCTCAGCTCCGTCCCGAAACGATCGACGCTCTCGTCACCGGCCAGCACGGTGATCCCTTCTCGGTGCTCGGGCCCCACCTGGGCCGCGAGGGCATGGTCAGCGTGCGGGTCCTCCGGCCCGACGCACGGTCGGTGGCGGTCGTGACCCCGGACGGTGCGGTCACCCCGCTGCGTCGACTGCACCCCGCCGGCTTCTGGGAGGGCGAGGTGGCCGGTCGCCGGCTGCCCTTCGCGTACCGGCTTCGAATCACCGACGAGCAGGGTCACGTGGCCGAGGTCGAGGATCCCTACCGGTTCACGCCCACCCTCTCCGACTACGACCTGCACCTGATCGGCGAGGGCACGCACTACCGCCTCTTCGAGCGGCTCGGCGCCCACCCCATCCGCCACGAGGGCGTCGACGGCGTGCGGTTCGCGGTGTGGGCGCCGAACGCGCGGCGGGTCAGCGTGGTCGGCGACTGGAACGGATGGGACGGCCGCCGCCAGCCCATGCGCCTGCACCCCGGCAACGGGCTCTGGGAGCTGTTCGTGCCCGGGGTGCCGCTCGGCGCGCGCTACAAGTACGAGATCATCGGCCGGGACGGCGCGATGCTGGCCCTGAAGACGGATCCGGTCGCGTTCGCGTTCGAGCCCGACGAGCCGCGCACCGCGTCCGCGGTCACCGACCTCTCCACCTTCTCGTGGTCCGATCACGAGTGGATGGACGAGCGGAAGCACCGCAACGTCCTGAACGGGCCCATGGCGATCTACGAGGTGCACCTGGGCTCGTGGCGGCGGCCGGAGTCGGGGGTGCTGCCGACCTACCGCGAGATCGCGGAGCCGCTCGCGGACTACGTGAGCGAGATGGGCTTCACGCACGTGGAGCTGCTGCCCATCACCGAGCACCCCTACTACCCGTCCTGGGGCTACCAGACCCTCGGCTACTACGCGCCCACCCGGCGCTACGGTCCGCCCACCGACTTCATGTACTTCGTGGACACCCTTCACCGCCGCGGCATCGGCGTGATCATGGACTGGGTGCCCGCCCATTTCCCGAAGGACAGCCACGGCCTCTCCTACTTCGACGGCACCCACCTCTACGAGCACGACGACCCGCACCTCCGCGAGCATCCCGACTGGGGCACGCGGGTGTTCAATTTCGGCCGCCGCGAGGTCGCGAACTTCCTCATCGCCAACGCGGTGTTCTGGCTGGAGCGCTATCACATCGACGGTCTGCGGGTGGACGCGGTCGCGTCCATGATCTACCGGGACTACTCGCGCAAGCCCGGGGAATGGGTGCCCAACGAGTTCGGGGGCCGGGAGAACCTGGAGGCGCTCGCCTTCCTGCGGAAGCTGAACGAGGTGGTCTACGGCGGCTACCCGGGGGCCTCGACCATCGCGGAGGAATCCACCGCGTGGCCGCAGGTGTCGCGCCCGGTGCACCTGGGCGGTCTCGGCTTCGGCTTCAAGTGGAACATGGGCTGGATGCACGACATCCTCGAGTACATGCAGCACGAGCCGGTGCACCGCAAGTACCACCACAACCAGCTCACCTTCGGGCTCCTCTACGCGTGGACCGAGAACTTCGTGCTGCCGCTGTCCCACGACGAGGTGGTCTACGGCAAGCGCTCGATCGCGCGCAAGATGCCGGGCGACGACTGGCAGCGCTTCGCCAACCTGCGCCTGCTCTACGCCTTCATGTGGGCCTACCCCGGCAAGAAGCTGCTGTTCATGGGAGGCGAGTTCGGCCAGTCGGACGAGTGGAACCACGACAAGGAGCTCGACTGGTGGCTGCTGGACGCGGGGCCCTTTCACCGGGGCGTGCAGCGGCTGATGAAGGACCTGAACGCCATCCACCGCCGCGACCCCTCGCTGCACGAGGTCGACTTCGAGGCGGCGGGCTTCCAGTGGATGGACTGCAGCGACTGGGAGCAGAGCGTGATCAGCTTCTGCCGCTTCTCCCGCAACCGGGAGCGGCTGCTGCTCTGCGCGTGCAACTTCACCCCGGTGCCCCGCACCGCCTACCGGGTCGGCGTGCCCCGCCCCGGCTACTACCGCGAGATCCTCAACACCGACGCGGCGCTCTACGGCGGCGGAGACATCGGCAACTCGGGCGGCGTCTCGAGCGAGCCGGTCCCGTGGCATGGCCAGCCGCATTCCGTGCTGCTGACGCTCCCGCCGCTCGCCGCGGTCTGGTTCGTTCCGGCCTGAGATCCCCCGGCCCATGAGCGACGATCTCCCGCGCCCGCGCCCGGGCCGGCCGTATCCGCTCGGGGCCACGTGGGACGGCGGAGGCGTCAACTTCGCCCTGTTCAGCGAGCACGCCACCGCGGTCGTGCTCTGCCTCTACGACCAGCGGGATCCGGGCAAGGAGGTCCGCCAGGTCCGGGTCGAGCAGCGCACCGACCAGGTGTGGCACGTGTACCTGCCCGGAGTGCGGCCCGGCACCCTCTACGCGTACCGGGTGAACGGTCCCTACGAGCCGCACCGCGGGCATCGCTTCAATCCGGCGAAGGCCCTGATCGATCCCTACGCCAAGGCGGTGGCGGGCACGCTCGCGTGGAACGATGCGTTCTTCGGCTACCGGCTCGACGACCCCGCCGGCGACGGCAAGCCGGACGACCGCGACAGCGCCCCCTACGTGCCCAAGAGCGTGGTGGTCGATCCCGCCTTCGACTGGGAGGGCGATCGCCCCCCGCGCACCGGATGGGCGCGCACCGTGATCTACGAGGTGCACGTCAAGGGCTTCACGCGCCGGCACCCGGACGTGCCGCCCGCGCTGCGCGGCACCTATGCGGGCCTCGCCAGCCCGGCCGCGATCCGCCACCTGACCGAGCTGGGGGTCACCGCGGTGGAGCTGCTGCCGGTCCACCACTCGGTCACCGAGAAGCACCTGGCCGACCGCGGCCTCACCAACTACTGGGGCTACAACTCCATCGGCTTCTTCGCCCCCGACTCGCGCTTCTCGGCCCTCGGGCACGTCGGGCAACAGGTCGACGAGTTCAAGGGCATGGTCAAGGCGCTGCATCGCGCGGGCATCGAGGTGATCCTCGACGTGGTGTACAACCACACCGCGGAGGGCAACCACCTCGGGCCGACCCTGTCCTTCCGCGGCATCGACAACGCCAACTACTACCGCCTCCTCCCCGACGATCCGCGCCGCTACGTCGACTACACCGGCTGCGGCAACACGCTGAACATGCGGCACCCGCGCACGCTCCAGCTCCTGATGGACAGCCTGCGCTACTGGGTGCTCGACATGCACGTGGACGGCTTCCGCTTCGATCTGGCCGCGGCCCTCGCCCGGGAGATGCACGACGTGGATCGCCTGTCCGCCTTCTTCGACGTGGTGCACCAGGACCCGGTGGTCTCCCAGGTGAAGCTGATCGCGGAGCCGTGGGACCTGGGCGAGGGCGGTTACCAGGTCGGCAACTTCCCGGTGGGCTGGGCGGAGTGGAACGGCAAGTACCGCGACACCATCCGCCGCTTCTGGAAGGGCGACGCGGGCCAGGTGGCCGAGCTCGCCTACCGGCTCACCGGCTCCAGCGACCTCTACGAGACGGGCGGCCGGCGGCCCCACGCCTCCGTGAATTTCGTGACCGCCCACGACGGCTTCACGCTCGCGGACCTGGTCTCCTACGAGCGCAAGCACAACCTGGCCAACGGCGAGGACAACCGCGACGGCACCGACGACAACGCCTCCTGGAACGGCGGGGTCGAGGGGCCGACCGGCGACTCCGCGATCGTGGCCCTCCGCGAGCGGCAGATGCGGAATTTTCTCGCCACCCTGTTCCTGTCCCAGGGCATCCCGATGCTGCTGGGAGGCGACGAGATGTGGCGAAGCCAGCAGGGCAACAACAACGCCTACTGTCAGGACTGCGAGCTCTCCTGGCACGCGTGGCCGCCGAGCGAGACCGGCCGCCGCCTGATGGCCTTCACCCGCCGCCTGATCCGTCTCAAGCACGACAACCCGGTGTTCCACCGGCGCACCTTCTTCCAGGGGCGCCGCATCTACGGGTCGACCGCCAAGGATCTGGCGTGGCTGCGCCCCGACGGCCAGGAGATGAGCGACGAGGAGTGGACCCAGAGCGGGCGCCGCTGCCTCGGCCTGCGGCTGTCCGGGGACGCCATCGAGGAGGTGGACGACATGGGCGAGCCGATCGTCGGCGACACCTTCCTGGTACTGCTCAACGCCCACGCCGAGCCGATGCCGTTCGTGCTGCCGTCCGCCGGAGAGCGGGGCCGATGGGAGCCCGTGCTGGACACCCGCGACTGGGACGGCGCCGCGGGCCGGCCGCCCGGTCGTCCCGGCGAATCCTATCCCCTGGAGGGCCGATCGCTCGCGGTCCTGCGCCTGCAGCGTCCCGCGGAAGGAGCGTGACCATGCCCGACGTGCACGCGTCGCCCGAGTTCGACTCCGAGCTGCACCGGACCGCCCTGGCCCAGCTGGATCGGGTGGCGCAACGCCTCCGCCTGGACGCGGACATCCACGAGCGGCTGCGCTACCCGCGCCGCGCGCTGGTAGTCTCGGTCCCGGTGCGCATGGACAGCGGCAAGACAGAGGTCTTCATCGGCTATCGCGTCCACCACAACACCGCGCTCGGGCCGACCAAGGGAGGCCTCCGCTACGACGTGGGGGTGAACCTGGGCGAGGTCACCGCGCTCGCCATGCTGATGAGCTGGAAGTGCGCGCTGGTGGGGCTGCCGTACGGCGGCGCCAAGGGCGGTATCCGCTGCAATCCCCGCGCGATGTCGGTGCGGGAGCGCGAGCACCTCACGCGCCGCTACACCACCGAGATCATCCTGATGATCGGTCCCGACATCGACATCCCGGCCCCCGACCTGGGCACCGACGAGCAGACCATGGCCTGGATGATGGACACCTACTCGATGACCCAGGGCAAGAGCGTGCCCGGAGTGGTCACCGGCAAGCCCCTCATCGTGGGCGGCTCGGTGGGCCGGCGCGAGGCCACCGGACGCGGGATCGTGTTCGTGCTCTATCAGGCCGCGAAGAGCCTGGGGCAGGAGCTGCGGGGCAAGAAGATCGTGCTGCAGGGCTTCGGGAACGTGGGCGGGACCGCCGCGCGCCTCCTGTGGAACGACGGCTGCACCATCGCGGGCATCAGCGACGTCAACGGCGGGGTGTGGAATCCGGAGGGCATCGACGTGCGCCAGCTGCAGGCCCACGTGGCGGAGGCGGGCACGGTGGCCGGCTTCCCGGGCGGCGAGGCCATCGGCAACGACGAGATCCTGGAGCAGCCGTGCGACGTCCTGATCCCGGCCGCGGTCGACTCGGTGATCCACGATCGCAACGCGGACCGCATCAAGGCCCTGATCGTGGCGGAGGGCGCCAACGGCCCCACCACCCCGGAGGCCGACGTGATCCTGCGCGAGCGCGGGGTCACCGTGATTCCCGACATCCTGTGCAACTCGGGCGGCGTGGTGGTCTCCTACTTCGAGTGGGTGCAGGGCCTGCAGCACTACTTCTGGAAGGAGAGCGAGGTGATCTCCCGCCTGCAGGAGATCATGGCCCGGGCCTTCACCCGGGTGTGGCAGACCGCGCAGAAAGGCGGCGTGGACCTGCGGACCGGCGCGCTGATGGAGGGCGTCAGCCGGGTCGCCGACGCCCACGTGTCGCGGGGGCTCTACCCGTAGCCGGCTCCGGCGGCCCCGGCTCCTCCGGCGGCTGCCGGAGCGCCCAGGCCAGGCCCACCGCGGCGATCAGCACGCCCGCCACGCTGGCCAGCTGGGGCACCCGCAGCGAGCCGACCCAGAAGCTGTCGAGGCGCAGCGCCTCGATGAAGAACCGTCCCACCGAGTAGAGCCCGACGTAGGCGAAGAAGACCGAGCCCGGATGCCGCCGCACCCGCGGCCGCACCCACCACACCAGCGCCGCGAACACCGCGAGGTCCCAGAGCGACTCGTAGAGGAACGTGGGGTGGAAGTAGTCGAAGGACCGGAACTCGGGCGGCCGGTGCGGCGGCGAGATGTAGAGCTTCCACGGCAGGTCGGTGGGCCGTCCGAACGCCTCCTCGTTGAAGAAGTTGCCCCAGCGCCCGATCGCCTGCCCCAGGATCATGCTGGGCGCGATCACGTCGAGGGCGCGCCGGATGGGGACGCGATAGCGACGGGCCAGCAGGATCCCCACCGTGGGCCCCACGACCAGGCCGCCGTGGATCGCGAGGCCGCCCTCCCACACCGCGACGATCTTCTCCGGGAACCGTCCGTAGTAGTCCCAGTTGAAGATGACCTCGTAGATCCGCGCGCCCACCAGACCGGCCACCACCGCCCACTGCCCGGCGCGGAGGATCGGGTCCACCGGAAGGCCCTCCTCGATCGCGCGACGCTGGGCGAGCCAGAATCCCACCAGGATCGCGGTGGCCATGAGGATGCCGTACCAGCGGATGGTGAGCGGGCCGAGATGGAACGCGATGGCGCCGGGCGAGGCGAACACGAGGAGCACGATACCACGGCGCCCGCGGCGGCCCGGGCCGCCGCGGCGTCGTGACACGTCAGGCGGCGGAGGAGATCAGGGACGGTAGTCGAGGCCGGCCGCCGCGAACTTCGGCCGGAACGCGGGCCGGGCCAGGAAGGCCATGAACGCGCGGGCGGCCGCCGGCTGCTGACTCCGCGCCGCGAGCCCGGCCGAGTACACCGTGACCTTCTGCAGGTCGCCGGGCAGCGGCCCCACCATCACCACGCCCTTCACCGGCACGATCTCGCTGATCTGGTGCACCACCATCTCGGCCTCGCCCTTCGCCACCTTCTCGGCGGGATAGCCGCCGGGCACCAGCTGGCTCCTGGCCCGCACCGCGTCCGCGATGCCCAGGCGCTCCAGCACGCTCTTGAAGTGGATGCCGCTCGTCGCGCCCTGGGCGGGATCGACGTAGACGAGCGACTTCGCGGCGAGCAGGCTCGCCTTGAACGCCTCCGGCGTCGAGATGTCGGGCCGCGGGGCTCCCTCGCGCACGCCCACCCCCATGCCGGTGCGGGCGAGATCGGTCCGGGTGCCCGGGACCACGCGCCCCTCCCGGATCGCGTCGTCGATGGCCACGTCGGTCATGATCACCACGTCGAGCGGGTCGCTCCCCGCGAGCGCCTTCCGCGACACCCCGACGGTGCCGAACGCGAGCGTCACCGTGTTGCCGGTCTCCTGACGGAAGGCCTCGGCGAGCTCGGTGACGATGGCGCGCACCGCGCCCGCGCTCTGCACCTTGACCTCCTCCGCGCCCGCCCGCGTCCCGCCCAGCGCCAGCGCGGCGCCCACCAGGACCAGCGCGAGCCGCCCGCGCCGCGTGATCCGATCCCGCCGCTTCCGTGCCCTCATGGTTCTTCCTCCTCAGGAGGCCGGGACGAGGCCGGTCTCCGGCTTGAGATCGTACAGCTCGCGCCGCGCGCCGCGTCCCCAGCCGCCGCCGGACGCGCTCCACCGCGACGGATCCACCGGCTTGCCGTTGTCGCGGACCCAGTCCGCCAGCGGCCGGCCCGCCGCCTCCGCGCCCATCAGCCGGCTCGCGATCGAGAGCTCGCCCAGCATGACGAAGCGCACCTGTCCCTGCGCGACCAGCGCGGCCAGCCGCTCCGGGGTCAGGATCGGGTCCAGGCCGTGAAAGCCGCCCATGGCCATCACCGGCTCGCCGGTGGCCACGATCAGGGACGCGGCCAGCTGGGCGCTCGGCGTCGCGAGCACGAAGCGCTCGCCGTGCCGGTTGGCGCGCAGGAACGCCACGAGACGCTCGCAATCCTCCGCCTCGGCGGCCCGGGCGTGCTCGCGCAGGGAGCCCGACGACGCGGAGGCCCGGAGCCGGGCGATGTCGACCGACGGGATCACCGCGATCCCGCGCACCATCACGCTGCTGAGGGCCCACGCGGTCGGCATCACCAGCAGGACGCCGACGCCCACCCCCGCCGCCACGCGCGCCGGCCGGCCGGGCGGCGCGCCGGCGCCACGCCACGCGAGACCGCCCAGCAGCACGCCCGCCGCCACCACCCCCGCCGCCAGCACCCAGAGGGGCAGCTGCCGCTGCCATTCGTCGGTCACCGGCGGCAGCGCCGCCGCGTGCACGTACACCTGCCACATCGCGGTCAGCAGGAGCGCACCCACGAACGCCACCGCGGGCGCGCGGCCCGCCGCGTACCGGCGCCAGAGCATGGTCAGCGCGATGGCGGCCAGCGCGGCCAGGGGCGATCCCAGGGTGGCCAGGTAGTAGAAGTGGAAGATCCCTCCCGCCCAGCTGTAGACGACCGCGTAGGTGAGCGCCCAGCCGCTCCACAGGAGCAGCCCCAGCCGGCGCGGCGCGAGCGGTGTCCGCGCGCCCCCGCCGAGGAGGCCCGCCGCGCCCAGCAGGGCCAGCGGCAGCATCCACTCGGCCTGCGCGGCGAGCAGCCCGTCGGTCAGGCGCAGCGGCCCCACCGGCGCGCGCACGAACAGGCGCGCGTAGGCCTCGGCGGCGGCGCCCCGGACCGGACGGACCGGCGGCCGGCGGGCGGCCGCGTCGGCACGCGCTTCCCGGGCGCCGGGCCAGAGGCGCACGAAGCGGCCCGCCCCGTTGTGGCCCACCGCGAGGTCGATCATCGAGTTGCGCGCGCTGCTGCCCACGAACGGCCGGCGCGCGGCGGGCGTCAGGTCGTAGGCGATCATCCAGAGCAGCGACACCGCGGCCAGCACCATCCCGCCCAGCGCCAGATCGACGAGGCGCCGCCGCCACGGCCCCGCGGCGCCCACCGCGTAGACGAGCGCGAACGTCGGCAGCGCCACGAACGCGGCCAGCATCTTCACGTTGAAGCCGAGACCGATCAGGGCCATGGCGAGCAGCAGGTACGCGCGCGAGCCGCGCTCCACCGCGACCAGGAGAGCCCACGCGGCCAGCAGGAGGCTCAGCACCAGCCCGGTGTCGGTGTTGCCCGAGCGGTCCACCGCGACCGCAATCGGGGTCAGCGCGAGGAGGAGGCCGGCCAGCGCGCCCGCCCACGGCCCCCAGTGGCGCCGCACGAGGTACGTGGTGATCGCCACCGCCGCCACGCCCTCCAGCACCTGCGGCAGCAGCAGCGCGAGCGGCCGGAAGCCGAACAGCGTCGCGCTCGCGACCTGGATCCACAGCGCGAGCGGCGGCTTGTCGACCGAGACGAAGCCGGCGGGGTCGAACGAGTTGTAGAAGAACGTGTGCCAGCCGGCGGTCATGCTGCGCACCGCGGCGGCGTAGTACTCGTTGTCGAAGCCGTTCTGGTGAAGGCGCCAGAGCCGCAGGAACGCGGCCAGCGCCACCACCGCGATCTGCGCGGCGGTGCCCCCGCGGGACGTCGCGGGCTCCGGCGGCCCGGGCAGCCCGCCCGCGCCGGCCGCGGCGATCGGCTCGTCAGGCGCCACGGCGCCGCACCAGCGACTCCGGGTCGATCGGCAGCGTCGTGACGGTCACCCCGAGCGGCTTCACGGCGTCGGCCACCGCGTTCGCGATGGCGGCCGGCGCCCCGATGGTGCCGCCCTCCCCCATGCCCTTGTAGCCGCCGGGCGTGAGCGGCGACGGCGTCTCCAGATGGCCGATGGTCAGGGGGGGCAGCGTGGCCGCCGCGGGCAGCGCGTAGTCCATGAGGGTGCCGGTCACGAGCTGGCCGCTCCCGTCGTAGACCAGGCGCTCGCCCAGCGCCTCCCCGATGCCCTGGGCCACCGCGCCGTGGATCTGCCCTTCCACGATCGTGGGGTTGATGACCGGCCCGCAGTCCTCCATCACCACGTAGTCGCGCACCGCCACGCGCCCGGTGTCGGGATCGACCTCCACCGAGGCCACGTGCACCGCGCCCGAGAACGTGGGCCCCGGGGGATCGAACTCCCGGGTCGCGGTGAGCCGCGCGGCGCCGCCCGCGCGGTCGTGGCAGCGCCGCGCGACCTCCGCGACCGTCACCCCGCGGTCGGGCACGCCCCGCACCCGCACCGCGCCGTCGCTCAGCACCAGGTCGGCCGGGCTCGCCTCCAGCAGCTCGCCCGCGGCGTCGAGCAGCGCCGCGCGCACCGTCGCGGCCGCGCCGTCCGCGGCCCCGCTCTGGGCCACCGCCCCGCGGCTGGCGAAGGTCCCGGTGCCGGCGGGCGCGGCATCGGTGTCCGGCTGTCGCACCGTCACCGCCTCGAGCGGCACCCCCAGCTGGTCGGCCACCAGCTGCGCGGTGGTGGTGGCGTGTCCCTGCCCCTGGGAGGGAAACGAGACCAGGCACGTCACGCGCCCGTCGGCCTCCACGCGCACCGTCGCCGCCTCCTGCCCGGGCATGTCGGTCATGCCGCGACGGCGATAGGTCTCGGAGCCGATGCCGGTGTACTCGGTGTAGCACGCGATCCCGATCCCGCGCAGGCGTCCGCACCGGCGGGCTTCCTCGCGCTCGCGCACCAACCGATCGTAGCCGGCCAGGGTCAGCGCGGCCTCGAGCGCCTTGGGGAAGTCGCCGCTGTCGTAGAGGAAGCCGGTGGCGGAGGCGAACGGATAGGCATCGCGCGGGATCAGGTTGCGCTGCCGCACCAGCACCGGATCGAGCCCCAGGCGGTCCGCGACCAGGTCGAGCGTGCGCTCCATCACGAACGCCCCCATGGTCATGCCGACCCCGCGGTAGGCGCCGAGCGGCGACTTGCTGGTGGCGAGCGCGGCGATGGTGAAGGCGTAGGCCGGGGTGCGATACGGGCCGGGAAGGATCGAGGCGGACCCGAGCGCCTCCAGCGCGCCGGTGAGCGGATAGACGTGATAGGCGCCCACGTCGGAGACGAAGCGGGCGCGCAGGCCGCGCACGGTCCCGTCCGCGTCGGCGGCGGCCTCGATCTCCACCCGCTGCTCGCGGGCGTGGGTGGCGGCGACGAGGTTCTCGCGCCGGGTCTCGATCCACTTCACCGGTCGGCCGGCGCGGCGCGCGAGCGCGGCCACCACCAGGTCCTCGGGCATCACGTGCATCTTCTGCCCGAAGCCGCCGCCGGTGTCGGGCACGATCACCCGCACCCGGGACTCGGGCAGGCCGAGGGCGCGGGCGACTCCGGTGCGGAAGACGTGGGGCACCTGGCTGCCGGTCCAGATGGTGAGCCGCTCCCCCTCCCACTCCGCGAGCACGCCCCGCCCCTCGAGCGGCGAGGCCGAGCAGCGCCCGTGCGCGAAGGTCTCGCGCACCACCACCGCGGCGCCCGCGAAGGCGCCCTCCACGTCGCCGTGGGTCGCGCTCCGCTCGAACAGGACGTTGGAGGGATGCTCGGGATGCAGGCGCGGCGCGTCCGCCGCCTGCGCGGCGGCCACGTCGGCCACCGCGGGCAACGGGTCGTACTCCACCGCGACGGCGGCGGCCCCGTCCGCGGCGGCGTACGCGGTCTCGGCCGCCACGGCGGCCACCGGCTCGCCCACGAAGCGCGCCCGCTCGATCACGAGGGCCGGCCACTCGGTGCGCGCGAAGCCCGTGCCGGCCAGGTTCGGCGCCAGCCGCCCCACCGACCCGTCGAGGTCCCGCCCGGCCAGCGCGAGCACGACGCCCGGCACCGCGCGGGCCGGCTCGAGGTCCACCCGGCGGAGGAGGGCGTGGGCGAACGGGCTCCGCGCGAACGCGGCGTGGAGCAGGCCGGGCCGCGTGAGGTCGTCGAGGAAGCGTCCGCCCCCGGCGAGCAGGCGCGGATCCTCCAGGCGCTTGACGTGAGCGCCCAGGTAGCGCGGGGCCGCGGGGGCGCTCACGCGCCCGCTTCCGTCACGGCCGCGCCACGCGTGGCAGCACCTCGCCGGCCAGGAGCTCCAGCTGCTCCATGGACCAGTCGAGCGGGTTCAGCACGATGTACTCGCAGCCGCCGAGGCTGGCCGCCTTGGCCCGGATCTTGTCGGCCAGCTCCTCCGCCTCGCCGAGCAGATAGAACTCCCGCCAGTACGGCAGGTCCATGCCCGAGTAGGTCTTGAAGTGCGGGATCGCGCTCTCCGGCTTCTCGCCCTTCTTGAGCACCCACACGAAGTTCGAGTAGACCTTGCTCATCTCTCCCGGCTTGCGGCCGTACTCGCCCATGAAGCGCTGGATCTTCTCCCAGTCGCCCTTGACCATGTCGGCGGTGGCCGAGGAGTGCGGGACCCACGTCTTCGCGTACCGGGCGATGCGGCGCAGCACCGGGTCGATGTTGGTCACGGTCTGCCCGTAGACCTTCTCGAAGGGCTGGCTGCCGCCCCCGATCCAGATGGGCGGATGCGGCTGCTGCAGCGGCTTGGGATCGATCGTGAGGTCGCGGAAGCGGTAGTACCGCCCCTCGTAGGTGACGCGGTCGCCCGCCCAGAGCGCGGTTACCGCCTCCAGCATCTCGTCCATGCGCCGGCCGCGCTCCTTGTGGGGCACGCCCATGAGCCCGAACTCCTCCTCGTGCCAGCCCACCCCGACGCCCAGGATGCTGCGGCCCCCGGAGAGCAGGTCCAGGGTGGCCCACTCCTTGGCGAAGGAGGCCGGATTGCGCAGCGGCAGCACCAGCACCATGGTGCCCAGCTTGATGGTGCGGGTGACGCCCGCGAGGGCGGAGAGCAGCGCCACCGGCTCGAGCCAGGTGCAGGCGTAGGCGGGCGGGGTGAGCAGCAGGTGGTCGATCGAGACCGCGCAGTCGAAGCCCAGGTCCTCCGCCCGCCGCAGGTAGGCCCCCATCTCGGCGAGGGTCGCGGTACGCGGACCGAGGGCGAAGCTGGGGAGCCGCAGGCCGAACTTGATCGGGCTCATCGGAGGCCGTCTTCCTTTCTGGCTTCGGCGACGGTCAGCCCGCCCACGCGCGGGTGCGGACGGCCGCCGTCGGTGACCACGAGGGCCACCAGGATCTCGTTCGCCCGCGGCGCGTCGTTGAGCCGGACCTCCATGGCGTCGAAGTGGGTCCGCACGAACGCGGCGTCCTTGAAGTGCAGCGGCACGTCGATCGTGGTGCCGGGCCCGCCGAGCTTCTTGGCCGACGGGATGATGGCCTTGCCGCCCTGGACCACGGCGCGGAACGGCGTGCCCAGCGTCGGGTGCAGGATGGCGGCGGCGTGCTCGTACTCGCCGTCGACGCCCACGATGGCCGCCTTGCCGTAGGAGTGCACCGGCGCCCCCAGCGCGGTCACCGCGCGCCGGCCCAGCAGGTCGCCCAGCTCCTCGCCGGTCTTGACCAGGTCCTGGAGGTCCTCCACGTAGCGGCCCGCGAACGGGTTCTCGATCACCGCCACCGCGGCGACCTTGTGCAGCGGTTTCTCGAGCCGGCGGCCGCCGTCCTCCTGGATCTCCTCCACCACCGTCACCAGCTTGCGGATCTTCATCAGTGTCCTCCCGCGGCGGGACCGAGCCCCCGGACGACCTCCGCCGCGCGCGCGGCGGGCGGGGTGTTCCGGCTCCGCCCGATCTTGATCTGGCCGTCGATGAGGACCATCGAGATGCCGAAGAGGTCGCCCACCTGCAGCGCCTCCAGCGCGGTCCGGCCCACCGACCCGATGGGCGCGTCGACGATGCACAGGTCCGCGTCGCGACCCGGCGCGATCACGCCCGCGGACAGCTTGTAGACGCGCGCGGTGTTGCCGGTGGCCATGCACACCGCCTCCTCGGGCGCGACGCCGCCCAGGGACGCCAGGTGGGCCAGCACCCGCAAGATCCCCAGCGGCACCACCCCGGTGCCCGAGGGCGCGTCGAGCCCGATGATGATGCGATCGGTCGCGCCGGCCTCCCGCGCGCGACGCAGGGTGTGCAGCGCGGTCTTGCCGTTGCCGCAGTGGACGATCTCGAGCGCCATCCGGGTCGCCACCAGCGCGTCGATCTCCCGCTCGCTCATCGAGGTGGTGCCGCCGTTGATGTGTCCGACCACGTCCGGGTCCGCCTCCAGCACCACGTCGCCGGTGATCGCGTTGGAGCCCGCGATCGACGGGCCGCCGGTGTGGATGGTCACGATCATGCCGTGCTTCCTCGCCCACTTGACCATCGGCGCCGCGTCCTTGCCGGTGCGCACGGAGCCGAGGCCGATCTCCCCCACCAGGCCGACCCCGGCCCGGGCCATCTCCGCGAAGTCTTCCTCGACCATGCCGAGCTCGAGGATCGGCGCGCCGGCGTGCATCTTCACCCCGGCGGGACGCGCGTTGGCGTAGGCCTTGGCCGCCACGATGGCCAGCGCCTTGAGCCCCACGATGTCCTTCGGCCGGCCCGGCAGGTGCACCTCGCCCGCCGAGATCATGCTGGTGATCCCACCGTTGAGCCCGGACTCGATGAAGTCCATCGCGCGCTGCCGCGGGGTGAAGTCCCCGAACACCGGGTGGCAGTGCGAATCGATGAGGCCGGGCACCACGGTGCTGCCGCGCGCGTCGATCACGGTGTCCGCGTCGTCGTCCAGCCCGCGGCCGATCGCGACGATCTTGCCGTCGGCGGCCACGATCGAGTCGCCGTCCAGCAGCGGGCGCGCGATGTCGCCCGACACGATCTGTCCGATGTTCCTGATCACGGTCTTCACAGGTGCGTCAGCCTCCTCTCACACGGTCAGGTACTGCCGCCGCAGCGCCTCGTCCGCCATCAGCGCGGCCATGGGCCCGTCGAACCGGATCATCCCCTTCTCGATGATGTAGGCGCGATCGGCGAGGCGCGCCGCGAACTTGAGATTCTGCTCCGAGAGCAGGATCGTCAAGCCCTCCCGCTTGAGCGCCGCGATCTGCTCCCCGAGCGTCCGCACGATCACCGGAGCCAACCCCTCCGACGGCTCGTCCAGCAGCACCACCCGCGGGTTGCCCATGAGGGTGCGGGCCACCGTGAGCATTTGCTGCTCGCCACCCGAGAGACTCCCCGCGCGCCGCCCGGCCATCTCGCGGAGCCTGGGAAAGACCTCGTAGACGCGCTCCGCGCTCCAGGCCCCGCGGCCCTTGCGGCCCACCAGGAGGTTCTCGGCCACCGTCAGGTCGGCGAAGACGCGCCGCTCCTCCGGCACGTAGCCGACCCCGAGCCGGCTGATCTCGTGGGTGGGCCGCCCGGTGATCTCCCGGCCCTCGAAGCGGATGCGGCCGCCGGTCACCGCCACGAGCCCCACGATCGACTTGAGCGTGGTGGACTTGCCGGCCCCGTTGCGGCCGAGCAGCGAGACCACCTCGCCGGCGGCCGCCCGCAGGCTCACGCCGTGCAGCACGCGCGAGAGCCCGTAGCCCGCCTCGACGCTGTCGAGCTCCAGCATCAGTCCCCCTCGCCCAGGTACACCCGCTGCACCAGGGCGTCGGCGCGCACGGCGGCGGGCGGGCCCTCCGCGATCACCCGCCCCTGGTGGAGCACCATGATCCGATCGGCCACCGCGAAGACCACGTCCATGTCGTGCTCGGTGAACAGCACGGTGAGCCCGCGCGCCCGCGCGATCCGCTCCGCGAGCGCCATCAGCGCGCCGCGCTCGGCGGGCGCCATGCCCGCGGTGGGCTCGTCGAGCAGGAGCAGCTCCGGGTCGTTGGCGAGCGCCGTCGCCAGCTCCAGCTTCTTGAGGTCGCCGTAGGACAGCACGGCGGCCACCCGGTCCGCCTGCTCGGCGAGGCCCACCTGCTCGAGCAGGGCCCGGGCCGGCTCGGCCTCGAGCCCGCGGGCCGAGGCCAGCATCGCGTAGGTCTTGCCCCGGTGCGACAGCCGCGCGACCCGCACGTTGTCGAGCGCGGTGAGGCTCGCGAACGTGGCGGTGATCTGGAAGGTCCGGCTCACCCCGCGGCGCCACACCGCGTGCGGGGGCAGCCCGCTGAGCCGCTCGCCCTTGAAGCGCACCTCGCCCGCGTCGGCGGTGAGCTGTCCGGTGAGCATGTTGAAGAAGGTCGTCTTCCCCGCCCCGTTCGGCCCGATCAGGGCGCGGATCTCGCCTCGGGGCATCGCGAGGTCGACCCCGCTCACCGCGTGGACGCCGCCGAACGACTTGGAGAGCCCGCGCGTCTCCAGCACCGGATCGCCGGTCACCGCCGCCCGTCCAGGACGCCTGCGATCCCGCGCGGGAAGGCCAGCACCAGCACCATGAGGATCGCGCCCAGCACGATCTGCCAGTAGTCGGTGTAGCGGGTGATCACGGTGTCGAGCAGCTTGTAGACGGTGGCCCCGATGAGCGGCCCCGAGGGCGAGTCGATGCCGCCCAGCAGCACCATCACCAGGGGCTGCACCGACATCGGGGACTCGGCGTAGACCGGGAACACGCTGCCCTTGAGGAAGGCGAACACCGCGCCGCCCAGGCCGGCCACGAAGCCGGCCACCACGAACGCGGTCCACTGCAGCGCGCGGATGTTCACCCCCAGCGCCTCCGCGCGCCGGGCGTGGTCGCGGACCGCTCGCAGGGTCAGCCCGAAGGGCGAGGCGGCCACCCGCCGGAGCAGCACCACCCCGGCCACCGTGGCCACGAGCGCCCAGTAGTAGTACCGCGCGGGCGAGGCCAGCCACGCCGACGGCCACACGCTCAGCACGCCGTTGTCGCCGCCGGTGACCTCGTCCCACTGGTGCACGATCGCGTACACGATCTGGGCGAAGGCGAGCGTGAGCATCGCGAAGTAGATGCTGGTCAGGCGCACGCAGAAGTAGCCGAACAGGAGCGCGGCGAGGGCCGCCGCCACCGGCGCGGCCACGAACGCGAGCGGCATCGGCCAGCCGGCCAGCTGCAGCAGCAGGGCGGCCCCGTAGGCGCCGACCCCGAAGTACGCCGCGTGCCCGAACGAGACCATGCCGCCGACGCCCATCAGCAGGTGCAGGCTCGCCGCGAACAGCGCGAACGCGAAGATCTCCACCGCGATCGACACCCAGTACGTCGGCAGCAGCGGCGGCAGGGCCGCCAGGGCCAGCAGCGAGCCGACCGTCCACCCGGGATGCAGTCGACGGGCCGCGCCCCCGGCGACCACCCCGCGGCCCGGGGGCCGCAGCTGGATCTCGGGCCGGCCGAGCAACCCCCACGGGCGCACCACCAGCACCACCGCCATCACCACGAAGATGAGCACGATGGCGATCTTGGGCAGCAGCAGCACGCCGTAGGCGTTGAGCACGCCGATGAGCAGCGAGGCGAGCAGCGCCCCCCACACCGAGCCCATGCCGCCGATGACCACCACCACGAAGGCCTCCACGATCACCGAGGTGTCCATCACGGTGGTGAGGGCCAGCCGCGGCACCTGCAGGGCGCCGCCCAGGCCGGCCAGGAACGAGCCCAGCACGAACACCGAGGTGAAGAGCCGCGACTGGTCCACCCCGAGCGCGGCGACCATGTCGCGGTCCTGGGTGGCGGCGCGGATCAGCACGCCCCAGCGGGTGCGGTGGAAGAGCCACCAGAGCCCGAGGGCGACGAGAGGGCCGAACCCGATGATCGCGAGGTCGTAGGACGGAAAGAGCTGGCCCGCGATGGGCAGCGAGCCGGCGAGTCCCGGCGCGGACGGCCCGGTCTTGTTGTCGGCCCCCCAGATCCAGCGCACCACGTCCGCGGTGATGAGCACCAGCGCGAACGTGAGCAGCAGCTGGTAGAGCTCCGGCGCCCGGTACACCCGGCGCAGCAGCAGCACCTCGACCACGCCCCCGAGCGCGGCCACCGCCAGCGCGGCCAGCAGGGCGGCCAGGTAGAAGGCGGCGGGCCCGCCCGGCAGCGTGCCGGCCAGGGAGTAGGTGAGGTAGGCCGCCAGCATGTAGAACGAGCCGTGGGCGAAGTTGACGATGCGGGTGACACCGAAGATGAGCGAGAGCCCGGACGCGATGAGGAACAGGAACATCGCGTTGGCGAGCCCGCTCAGCAGCTGGACCAGGAGGAGGGACATCCGGAATCCCGGGGTATCCCCTCACCCTGCCCTCTCCCCCGAGGCGGGGGAGAGAGTGATGGGGAGGTGCACGAAACGGATGAGGCTCAGCTGGCCGGGCGCAGCTTCTTCACTTCCTCGTCGGAGGGCAGCACCTTCTCGCCCGGGATCAGCTCGTGGTTCACCATGATGCCGACCCCGCGCTGCGGGTCGATCTTCGTGGTGCCGACCCACGCGCCCATCGTCGACTGCCCGTCGGAGGCGCGGAACGTGATCGGCCCCATCGGGGTCTCGACCTTGAGGCCCTTGAACGCGGCGACCAGCTTCGGCGTCTCGGTGCCGCCCGCCTTCTTGATCACCTCCGCCACCGACAGGTAGGTGATGTACCCGATCAGCGAGCCCAGCACGGGGGTCTTGTCGACGCGCTTGATGTAGCGAGCGACCCACTCCTGGTGCCCCGGGATCTTCACGTCGTACCAGGGGTAGCCGGTGACCAGCATGCCCTCGGGCGCCTCGAGCTTGAGCGGGTCGATGTACTCGGGCTCGCCCAGCAGGATGCCGACCACGAACATCTTCTGGAAGAGCCCGCGCTTCTGCGCCTCACGCACGAAGGCGAGCCAGTCGCTGCCGAAGAGCGAGACGTAGAGCGCGTCCGGGTTCTGGTTCAGGATCGCGGTGACCAGCGGGCCCGGCTCGATCTTGCCCAGGGTCGGCCAGTGCTCGCCCACGATCTGCACCTCCGGCTTCAGCTCCTTCAGCCGGTCCCGGAAGGTCTCCCACGCCCGCTTGCCGTACTCGTAGTTGGGGCCGATGGTGGCCCACTTCACGTACTTCATCTTGCCGGCCTTCTCGGCCAGCATCCGCCCCTGCTCGTAGGTGTTGGGGCGCAGGCGCACCGCGTGGTCGTGTCCCTTGGACCAGGTCAGCGCCTCGGTCAGCGCCTCGGCGGCCAGGAACATGGTCTTGTTCTGCTTGGCCCAGTCCGACACCGCCAGGCCCACGTTGGAGAGGAAGCTGCCGGTGACCATCACGACCTTGTCGGACTCCACCAGCTCCTGCGCGTGCTTGATCGCCTCCGCGGGCTGGCCCTTGTCGTCGCGGAAGATGACCTCGAGCTTCCGGCCGAGGACGCCACCCCTGGCGTTGATCTCCTCCACCGCCATCTCCACTCCGGCCCGGTAGGGCCCGGTGAACGGAGCGCCGATGCCGCTGTAGGAATTGATGTCGCCGACCTTGATCGGGGCCTGGGCCGCGACCGGGCCGACCCCCAGGGCGAGCAGCAGGGCCGCGGCGGTGAGCGACAGGAGACGTGATGCGCGCATGCGGGAAGCCTCCTCGAAAGGGGTCGTGTTGCGCCTGAGTAAAGCGACAAGCGCCCGGGGTGTCAAGCCGATTCCGGCGGTCCTCGCGGAACCCGACGCCGCCCCCGCCCGTTACGGTCGGCCAGGGAGGAGACCTCGCCATGGCCAATCCGCTGAGCCGCCGGGAAGTGCTCAAGTTCGGCGCCTTCACCACCGTCGGGGGCGTGCTGACGCCGGGCATCTCGCTCGCCCAGGCGATCACCACGGACGGCAAGGGCATCGCCACCCGCGACGTGCAGGTCCCGGTGGGCGGCGCGACCATCCCCGGGTACGACGTCCGGCCCGAGGCGGCCGGCCGCTACCCGATCGTGCTGGTGATCTCCGGCTTCACCGGCAACTCCGAGCTCTACTCCCGCGAGGGCGGCATGCAGGGCAAGAGCGTCCAGGAGATGGCGCAGATCTCGAGCACGGTGACCAGCGCCCAGTACCTGGGCGACATCCGCGCCACCGCGGACTGGGCCAGGCAGCAGACGCGGGCGCGCGCGGACCGGCTCGGCGTCACCGGCCTTCTCGGCGGGGGTGCGCTGACGCTCCACACCGCGGCGGAGTACCCCCGCATCACCGCCGCCGTCCCGTGGTACGGCCACGTCAAGCGGACGTGCTCGGACGCGCCGGGCGTCGACGCCTTCAGCCTCGCGAGCCGGATCACCATGCCGGTGCTCGGCCTCTACGGCGAGGCGGACACCGGCCGCAGGTCTACAAGCAGGAAGCGGCCGAGGACGCGTGCGCCGCGGTCTGGCCTTCTTCGACAAGCACCTGAAATCTTGACAACCGGCCGCTTTGCGGTGAGATTGGCGCATTCAGCGCCCCGCAATCCGTACGCTCGACGTCAACGACGACTGGAGGAAACGGATGATGCCGAACCATACCCGTCTCCCGCTGAGCCGCCGTGACCTCTTGAAGCTGGGTGCCGGCGCCGGCGCGGTCCTGGCCGCGCCCCGCGCCGCCCGCGCCCAGACGCCGAAGCGGGGCGGCACCCTGAGCCTCCGCCTCTGGGACCCGCCGCACTGGGACCCTCACCTCACCGTCTCCTACAAGACCCACATCGCCTACTCCTTCACCCACAGCCGCCTGGTCAAGCACCGGGCGGGCCCCGGGATCCAGCCGGGCACGTTCCCGATCGAGGGCGACCTCGCCGAGTCCTGGACCCAGCCCAGCGAGAACACCTACGTGTTCAAGCTCCGCCGGGGGGTGCGCTGGCACGCCAAGCCGCCCGTGAACGGGCGCGAGCTGACCGCGGACGACGTCGTCTACACGATCGAGCGCTTCCGGACCGTGAAGGGCAACGCCAATGCCTACATGCTGGCCGCCCTGGACCGCGTGGAAGCGCCGGACAAGTACACGGTCAAGTTCACGCTCAAGGAGCCCTACGCCTGGCTCCTCGACGTCCTGGCCAATCCGAACGCGGTGTGCGTCGTGGCCAAGGAGGCGGTGGAGAAGTTCGGGGACCTGAAGAAGCCCGAGGCGGTGGTGGGCACGGGCCCCTGGATGCTCGACAGCTACCGGCCGAACGTGGGGTACACCCTCGTGCGCAACCCGGCCTACTTCCGGTCCGGCCTGCCCTACATCGATCGCGTCGAGGCCTACGTCGACGAGGACAACGCCTCGCGGATGGCCGCCTTCATCGCCGGGCGCTATGACCTCGGCTGGGAGTTCCCGGGCACGATCAACCGGGTGGACTGGGTGCAGCTCACCGACACCCTCAAGCAGCGGCGCCCGAACCTCAAGACCGCCGAGTTCCCGTCCAACGTCATGACGCATCTGTACTTCCGCAACGACAAGCCCCCGTTCAACGACGTGCGCGTGCGGCGGGCGATGTCCCTGGCGATCGACCGCAAGGGCATCATCGACGCGGTGGCGGAAGGCGTGGGCGTGCTGAACCCGGCGGTCCCGGCCGCGCTCCGGGAGTGGTCCATCCCGCCCGACCAGCTGGGCGAGGGCGCCCAGTACTTCAAGTACGATCCGGCCGCGGCGCGCAAGCTCCTGGCCGAAGCGGGGCATCCCCGCGGCTTCGAGGCCACCGTCGACTTCACGACCTACGGCTCCCAGGTCCTCATCGACACGGCTCAGCTCGTGCTGAAGAACCTGAAGGACGTGGGCATCGACGCCAAGCTGAACACCAAGGAGTACGGGGCCTACATCGCGAGCACCTTCTACGGCAAGTACGAGTCGATGGCCCTCGGGCCCCAGACCCCGTTCCTCGAGCCGGACAACTTCCTCTTCGGCCAGTACTATCCAGGCGAGATCAAGAACCACGGCCACATCAACGACCCGGTGCTGGCCGACATGCTGATCCGGCAGCGTCGGACCATGGATCCCGCCAAGCGCCGGGAGATCATCTTCGAGGCCCAGCGCCACATCGCCAAGCAACAGTACTACGTGCAGCTGTGGTCCGGCGTGTACGTCGCGGTCTGGGACGGGGCGCTCGTCAACTACGGCCCCAACCTGGGATACGACTACGGCGGGCGGCTCATGACCGCCTGGCTCAATCGCTAGCCCCGGCGCGAAGGAGGAGATCCCATGGATCACCCCGCGAGCTCACTGACCCGACGCGAACTCCTGAAGCTGGGTGGCGCCGCCCTCGCGGTGGGCGCGGCCGCCGGAAGCGGCGGCGTGGAGCCGGCCCTCGCCCAGAGCCCGAAGCGGGGCGGCACGTTCCGCCTGCGGTCGCACGTGGCACCGGTGCACTTCGACCCGCACCAGACCATCGCGTTCTCCACCATGATTCCCCTCTCCTTCGCCTACAGCCGGCTGGTCAAGGTGAAGGCGGGCTCCGCGGTGGTGCCGGGCACCCAGCCGGTGGAGAGCGACCTCGCGGAGTCGTGGGAGCGCCAGGGCGACACCGTCTACGTCTTCAAGCTCAAGAAGGGGGTGCGGTGGCACAACAAGCCGCCGGTCAACGGCCGCGAGCTCACCGCGGAGGACGTGAAGTACACCTACGAGCGGTTCCTCTCCATCAAGGGCAATCCCAACCGCTCGGTGCTCGGGATGGTGGACCGGGTGGAGGCCCCCGACAAGTACACCGTGAAGTTCACCCTGAGCGAGCCCAACGCGTGGTTCATCGACCGGCTCGCGTCGACGAGCACCTGGATCGTCGCGCGGGAGTGCGTCGAGCAGTTCGGGGACCTCAAGAAGCCGGAGAGCGTGGTGGGCACCGGCCCCTGGATGCTCCAGCGCTACGAGCCCAACGTCCGCATCTCGTTCACCCGGCATCCGAACTACTTCGTCCCCGGGCTGCCTCACGCCGACGGGGTCGACATCACCCTGTCGCCCGATCCGGCGGCGGGCTTCGCGGCCTTCCTGTCCGGGGAGTACGATTTCGGTCCCGAATACGGGATGGTGATCCGCCGCAGCGACCTCGACCTCGCGCAGGCCCGCATCAAGAACCTCGGCACCCGGGACTACATCGTGCTGTTCGGCGGGTACGTCGCGATGAAGATCGACCAGGAGCCGTTCAAGGACGTGCGCGTGCGCCGGGCCCTCGCCATGTCACAGAACTGGCGCGAGGTGCTCGAGACCAACGCCTGGTCCATGGGCAAGGGCGCGCCCAATCCGGTCATCCCGGCCACCTTGAAGGAGTGGTCGATCCCCATCGGCCAGCTGCCGGCGGAGGGGCGCGCGCTCTACGAGTTCGACCCCAAGGCGGCCCGGAAGCTCCTGGCCGACTCGGGCCACGGGAGCGGGCTCCGGATCCCCCTCGAGACGACGCCGGGCTACGGCCCGGACTGGATGGACGCGGTCCAGGTCGCGCTGCGGAACTGGAAGGAGGCCGGGATCGAGGCCGACCTCAAGCTGAAGGAATACGGCGCCTTCGTCTCCAGCGCCATCTTCGGGAAGTTCGACAAGATGATGCTGACCCTGCGCGGCGCCACCAACGATCCCGACAGCTACTTCGTGCCGTTCATGCCGGGCGAGCCGCTCAACTCCTCCGGGGTCAACGACCCCAAGCTGACCGAGATGATCAAGCTCCAGCGCCGGACCTTCGACGAGAAGAAGCGGCGGGAGATCGTCTACGACATCCAGCGCTACGCCTCCCAGACCGTGTACTACGCCTTCGGCGCGTCGGTGAGCGCGGTGGGGGCGTGGATGCCCTACGTCAAGAACTTCGGCCCCAACATCGGTCACGACTACGGCGGCCGCCTCATGGTCGCCTGGCTGGACAAATGACGGGAACGCACTGCCAGAACATGCGAAGCCTCCTCATGAAGGTCGTCGCTCGCGACGACCGTCCAATCGAGTAAGAGCGGGTCGCACGATCGCGCGCTCAGCCCGGACGACCGGTCGCACCGCCTCGCCCGTCGTCGCCCCGACGGGTCGCCCGGCCGCACACGGCCGCCGATGAAGCGCTACGTCCTGCGCCGCCTCCTCGTCGCGATCCCGTCCCTGCTGATCGCGTCGCTGATCGTCTTCAGCCTGCCGCGCCTGCTCCCCGGCGACGTGGTCCAGCTCATGCTGGAGGAGAAGGCCTACGGCAAGGACCTGGAGGACCTGCGCGCCAAGCTCGGGCTGAACCGGCCGATGTACATCCAGTACGTGGAGTGGCTGGGCCAGGTGCTGCGGGGCGATCTCGGGGAGTCGCTCTGGACGCGCCGGCCGGTGCTGGAGGAGCTGACCGCCCGGCTCCCGGTCAGCCTCGAGCTGGGCGTGCTGGCCCTGGCCTTCGCGGTGGTGATCGCGGTCCCGATCGGCGTGCTGGCCGCGATCCGCCAGGACACCGTCGCCGACTACGCGATGCGGAGCATGGCCATCCTGGGCCTCTCGGTCCCGGGCTTCTGGATCGCCACCCTGTGCGTGCTGCTGCCCGCCATCTGGTGGGGCTGGAGCCCGCCCATCCAGTTCACCGCCTTCTCGGTGGACCCCTGGGCGCACATCGCGCAGTTCCTCCTCCCCGCGTTCATCCTGGGCATCGCGTCCGCCGCCGCCATCATGCGCCTCACCCGCGGCACGCTCCTGGAAGTGCTCCGCCAGGACTACGTGCGCACCGCGTGGGCCAAGGGCATGCGGGAGCGGGTCGTGGTGCTCAAGCACAGCCTGAAGAACGCCCTGATCCCGGTCGTGACGGTGCTCGGCATCCAGGTGGCCCAGATCCTGGGCGGGACCGTGATCTTCGAATCCATCTTCGGGCTGCCCGGCATGGGCCGCTTCCTCTTCGACGCCATCAACCAGCGGGACTACCCGGTCATCCAGGGCGTGAACCTGCTCATCGTGAGCGTGGTGGTGGTCATGAACCTGCTCGTCGACGCCTTCTACGCCTTCCTCGACCCCCGCATCCGCTACTGACGGGACGCGCCCACCCACCCCGATCCAGGACCATGCAAAGCCAACCGGTCGAGGCCGCCCCCTGGGGGGACCAGACGATCAAGCGGAGCGAGGCGCCCAGCCGGGTCGCGGTGGGCCTCGGGCGCGTCTGGCAGTTCACCAGGCGCAAGCCGCTCGGCGCCCTGGGCGGGCTCATCGTGCTGGGCCTGCTGACCATGGCGATCTTCGCGCCGTGGATCGCGCCCTACAAGTACGACCAGACCATCCCGGGGGCGCGCATGAAGGCGCCCGGCGCGCAGTTCTGGATGGGCACCGACAACCTCGGCCGCGACGTGTTCAGCCGCGTGGTCTACGGGGCCAGCGTCTCGGTCACGGTGGGCTTCGGGGCGGTGCTCCTCGCCAACGTGCTGGCCGCGCTGGTGGGCGTGACCAGCGGCTACTTCGGCGGGGCCTACGACATCTGCGTGCAGCGGGTGGTGGACGCCTGGCAGTCGTTTCCGTTCCTGGTGGTGATCCTCTCGATGATGGCGGTGCTCGGGCCGGGATTGCTCAACCTGATCCTGGCCCTCGGCGTGCTGGGAGCCGCCGCGGGCTCGCGGGTGATCCGCGGGGCGACCATCAGCGCGATGCAGAACACCTACGTGGAGGCGGCCCGCGCGCTCGGCGCCGGTCACCTGCGCATCATGCTGCGCTACCTGCTGCCGAACGTGGCCGCCACCATCATCATCCTGGCCACCATCGGGCTGGGCGCCGCCATCCTGGCCGAGTCGGCGCTCTCCTTCCTCGGCTTCGGCGTTCCGCCGCCCTACCCCTCGTGGGGCGCCATGCTGTCCGGCTCCGGGCGCTCGTTCATGTATCGCGCCCCCTGGATGGCGATCTGGCCCGGGGCCGCGATCTCGCTGGCCGTCTTCGGCTTCAACATGCTGGGCGACGCCCTGCGCGACGTGCTGGATCCGCGCCTGCGCGGCGGGGGCGGTCGGCCGGCCGCCTAGCGGCCGGCCGGGCGAGCGCGCCCGACCGGGAACCTTCGACCGCGTCACTTCGACGAGTCGGACGTCCCTCGGCCGGGCACACGGATCGGTCAGCTGCTCTTCTGCATCCGCTCGCCGCAGTGGGTCCCCGGCGTGGACGAGGTATGACCGCACTTCGCGCACCTGTATTGCTCCGCCATCGGTGTCACCCCCTCTCCGGGTGCGACGCACCCATCGGAAGGCGCAGCAAGAGGTGTGCCCCGAGACGCGGCGAGGGGCAGCGACGATCCGCATCGCTGCCCCTCGACCCCTCACCCTGCCCTCTCCCCCTCGGGGAGAGGGAGAGCGCGCTAGGCGAACTTGGCGTAGATGCCCTTGATCTTCTCCTCGGCCCACTTCACGGTCTGCTCGAGGTCCATCTTGTCGGTGGCGAACTGGGCGACCGCGTCCACCATCACGAACTGCTGGTAGACCTCGTCCGCCGCCGGGGTCAGCGGGCCCGGATACCCGGTGGTGAAGTGGTACTCGGCGTCCTGCTCGAGCGGCTTCAGCTTCGGGTCCTCGCTGATGATCGGGAACGGCGGCTTGGCGTAGTTCTTGAGGAACGGCATGTTGTAGCCGGTGCTGGCCTTGGCCGCGTCGCGGTAGTTGTCGGCGAGCGCCTCCAGGAACGCCTTGGCCCCGTCCGCGTTCTTCGAGAACTTGGTGACGCCGTAGGCGCGGCAGTTGGCGAACGAGCGCCGCGTCACCGGGCCCTTGGGCGAGAGCGAGACGAAGATCTTGTCGGCCAGCTCCTTGTTCGAGCCCTCGATGGTGCGGTAGGCGCTGATCGGATTGTGGATCCAGGAGCCGCGCCCGGAGGCCAGGAAGCGGTTGTTGGAGGCGTCGTCCCAGGCCAGCACCTCGGGGGTCATGCAGTCCTTGAAGAGCGCCTTGTTGAACTTCAGCGCCTCGCGGACCTCCTTCGAGTTGTAGGTGATGGTCTTGCCGTCCTTGGCCACCTCGGAGCCGCCGAACGACCACATGATCGCCCGCCACGAGGCGCGGGAGTCGTCGTGGTGGGCGAGCCCGATGCCGATCGGGAAGCCCTTGGCCTTGAGCTTCATGCCCCCCTTGTGCAGGTCTTCCCAGGAGTCGGGCCCGTTGGGGTAGCCGACCTCGGTCCACAGGTCCTTGCGGTAGAGCCCGGGGAAGTCGATGAAGAAGTCGGGGATCGCGTGGTACTTCCCGTCGCTCGTCTTGCAGTAGTTGTCGGCGAGCGGAGTCCAGCCGCCGTGCTTCTTGGCGATCCGGTCGGCCGCGTCCTGCACGTCCAGGAGCGCGGTGGCCCACTTCTCGGTGCCGGTCCCCACCAGCTGGACGATGTCGTGACCGGACTGGGTGGCCACCTCGGCCGCGATCTTGGCCGGGATCTGCAGGTGCGGGATGTGGTCGATCATGACCTTCACCCCGCTCTTGGCGGACCACTGCTCGGCGAAGGCGTCGAACCACTTGTCGTACGCGGGGACGAAGTGCGTCCAGGCCAGGACCCGCACTTCCTTGGTCTGCGCCCACGCGGGCCGGATCCACACGTGCGGGAACGCGGAGACCGCGGCGGCGCCGGTCGCGGTGCCGAGGAACTGCCGACGAGAAACCTTCTTGCTCATACGCTGTCCTCCTTGGGTCGTGAGATCGCGGATCACTTCAGGGCTCCTGCGGTGAGACCGTGGATGAAGTGGTCGAGGCTGAAGGCGTACACGACCGCGACCGGGATCGCCCCGATGAGCGCGCCCGACATGAGCGAGCCCCAGTAGAAGACGTCGCCCCGGATGAGGTCGCTGGTGACTCCGTACGAGATGGTCTTGTTGGCGGAGGCGGAGATGAACGTCAGCGCGTAGATGAACTCCTGGTAGGTCAGCGTGAAGGCGAAGATGCCGGCGGTGATGATGCCGGGCACGATCACCGGGATGATGATCATGCGGAAGGCCTGGAAGCGGGTGCACCCGTCGATCTGGGCGCTCTCCTCGATCTCCCGGGGCACCGTGCGGACGAAGCCCATCAGGAGCCAGGTACAGAACGGCAGGGTGAACGACGGGTACACGATCACCAGCGCCCACACCGAGTCGATGAAGCCGAGCCCGCGCACCACCTGGGAGAGCGGGATGAACAGCAGCGTCGACGGGATGAGGTAGGAGAGGAACATCGCGGTGGAGAGCGGCTGGGCGCCCGGGAAGCGCATGCGGGCCAGCGCGTACGCGGCGGGCAGCGCGAGCAGGAGGGTGATGACCACCACCAGCGCCCCGATCATCAGGCTGTTCTCGAGCCACGTCGGGAACAGCGTGCCGTACCAGAGGAGCTTGATGTGGTCGAGGGTGGGCGCTTCCTTGAACCAGAAGGGGGCGGTCTCGAGATTGTAGAGATCACGGTCGCGCTTGAAGGCGGTGATGACCATCCAGTAGAACGGGAACAGCACGATGAACAGGTACGGAGCGAGCGGGAGGTACGGGCCGTAGTTGTGCTTCAGGTGGCGCCAGAGCCGGCGGGCGGGCATGCCCTAGTCCCTCCGCAAGAACCGTAGCATGAGCACCACGATCAGAGCGAGGAACGGGAAGATGAACAGGGTGATCGCCGCGCCCATCCCGAGGTCGCCCGCGTTGATGCCGATGTTGTAGGCGTACGTGCCGAAGACGTGGGTGGTGTTGTACGGGCCCCCCTGGGTCAGGAGCCACACCGCCGAGAAGTCGGTGAACGAGAACACCACCGAGTAGAGCAGGCCGACCAGCAGGATCGGCCGCACGATGGGGACGACCACGTAGTGGAAGCGGCGCAGGGGCCCCGCCCCGTCGATCTTGGCCGCCTCGATCACCTCCTGGGGCACCGCGGTGAGGCCGGCGAGCAGGATGACCGCGGAGAACGGAAAGCCGCGCCAGACGTTCATGATGATGACCGACCACATCGCCAGGCCCGGCTCCCCGAGCCACTGCCACGGGTAGTCGATGATGTGGGCTCGCATCAGCATCCAGTTGATCACGCTGTAGAGGGAGTCGAACATCCACTTCCAGGCGAGCGACGAGAGCGCGATCGGGATGACGAACGGAATCAGGATGATGCCCTGGACCACGCGCTTGCCCTTGAACGAGCGGTTCAGCGCGAAGGCCAGCGGCAACCCGATCAGCAGCCGGATGACCTCGGAGCCGACCGTGAACACGAAGGAGTTGCGTACCGTCTCCCAGAACACCGGGTCCTGGAACAGCCGCGTGTAGTTCAGGAGACCCACGAAGTGGCTGTCGGGGGAGCCGACCCGCGCGCTCGAGACCGACAGATAGATCGACATGAAGAACGGATACGCGATGAAGAACGCCAGGTAGAGGAAGGCGGGGGCGATCCAGATGAAGCCCTCGAGGGCCTCGCGGCGGCTCCAGCTGGAGCCGGTGGCCGCCCGGACGGCCGCCATCGAGGCCGGCGCGGTGCCGGCTGACGCACTGCGGCTCACACCCTGTGGCACGATCCCGAGTCTCTCCTTGAGATGTGGCGAAGAGGAAGCGATCAAGTCAGCCGCGAGGTTCACGCCTTATATCACCTGTTCCCGCTGGGTGTCAACTTCGGCCGCGGATCGGTTTCGGGTCTGGTAGCTTAGCGCGGTGATCATCCTGGGGGTGATTCCGGCGCGGCTGCATTCCTCGCGGCTGCCTCGCAAGGTGCTCCGGGAGATCCACGGCGTGCCGATGGTGGTCCACGTGTTCCGCCGCGCCCGCACCTCGCCGCTCCTGTCCGATCTGCTGGTGGCGACCGACAGCGACGAGGTCATCGAGGCCTGTCACGCCCACCACGTGCCCGCGGTGATGACCCGTTCCGACCACGCCTCCGGGACCGACCGGCTGTGGGAGGTCTCGCGCGCGCGGGCCGCCGACGTGTACGTCAATATCCAGGGCGACGAGCCGCTCATCAGCCCCGCGCACATCGAGCGCCTGGTGCGGCCGTTCCTCGACGAGCCGGAGGTGCAGGTCACCACGCTCAAGATCCGCGCGACGCCGGCCGAGGTGCCGACGCGCACCGCCAACAAGGTGGTGACGAACGTGCACGGCGACGCGCTCTACTTCTCCCGCCTGCCCATCCCCTGCGATCGGGACGGCCGCGGCAACGTCGTCTACTGGAAGCACATCGGCCTCTATGCCTACCGGCGGGCCGTGCTCGAGATCTTCCACTCCCTGCCCCCGTCCTCGCTCGAGCGCGCAGAGCAGCTCGAGCAGCTGCGGCTGCTCGAGGCCGGCATCCCCATCCGCGTCCTCGAGACCGACCAGCCCACGATCGGCGTCGATACCGAGGAGGATCTCCGGGCCGTCCAGGCCCTGCTGTCCCCGCGCCCGCAGTGAGGGGGCGCCCGTGACCAACCGCTGGGCCGTCCTGGCCCTCATCATGGCCGCCCAGACCATGGCCAACGTGGGCCCGCTCGGCATCCCGTCGATCGCCCCCTTGATCCGCGAGAGCCTCGACCTCTCGGTGGCCCAGGCCGGATCCTTCCTGTCCGCCTACTACATCGGGCCGGTGCTGATGTCGCTGCCCGCCGGATGGCTCGCGGATCGATGGGGCGTCCGCGGTGCGATGATCCTCGGGCAGGCCCTGATCGCGGCGGGCCTGGGCGCGATGGCGCTTGCCCCGAGCTTCTCGTTCATCGTGCTGATCCTGGTGCTGGCCGGCGCCGGCTACGGGGTGCTGAACCCGACCACCACCAAGGCGGGCATGGCGTGGTTCCCCCCCAACCTGAGGGCCACCGTGGTGGGCCTCAAGCAGGTCGGCCTGCCCTTCGGCGGCGCGCTCGGGGCCCTGGTCATGCCGCCGCTGGCCCTGGTGCTCGGCTGGCGCGCCGCGGTGGGCTTCGCGGCGGCGGTGGTGGGACTCCTGGCCCTGGCGACGTGGGCCCTCTACCGCGACCTGCCGGAGCCCGAGTCGCACGGGGCGGCGGTCCCCCGACCGGGCTTCTGGGCGGTCCTGGCCAACCGGGATCTCTGGCTCGTGGGCATCAGCACGCTGATCTTCGCGGGCGTGCAGACCGTCTTCCTCTCGTTCCTGGTCCTCTACCTGCACGGGGTCCTGCGCATCGAGCTGGTGCTGGCGGCCAAGTACCTGGTGCTCGCGCAGGTGAGCGGCGCCGCGGCGCGCGTCGCCTTCGGGCTCCTGTCCGACCGCCTCTTCGGGGGTCGCCGGCGCATCGGGCTCGCCATCGCGGGGATGGGATCCATCGCCTGCGCCCTCGCGCTCTCCGTCACCACGCCGGGCACCGGGCCGTGGGCGCTCGGGCCGCTGGCGGTCGGTGTGGGCGTGTTCGGGGTGGGCTGGAACGGCGTGCAGCACACCTTGATGGCCGAGCTGGCCGGGCCGCGCGCCGCCGGCACCGCGGTGGGCCTGGGGCTGGCCATCTCCTCCCTGGGGGTCACGGTGTGCCCGCCGATCTTCGGCATCGCGGTCGAGCGCCTCGGCGGCTTCGGCGCCGCGTGGGTCACGCTGGCGGTGGGCATGGTCGCGGCGCTCGGCCTGCTGGTGCCGGTGCGCGAGCGGCTCCTGCCTGCCACCTCATGACTTGCCGGGATCAGGGTCGTCGGCGGGGCCCTCGACGGGTCCTCCCGCACTCCCTCCCACGCGACGCTCGCCCGGGTCGCCGGCCTCCGGGGCGGGGTTGCGGGGGGCGCCCGACACGGCATTGACGCTCCGCGCACGGGGGCCGGCCTGCGGGCGCCGAAACGACCCGTTTGCCGTTGACACGCCCATGGTTCTTTGTTAAGACTCTGCCACCATTTAGGACGTATCCCAGCACCCGACCCGCACCCCATTGACGCCGTTGCCGAGGTTGCAACCTCGCGGCCGGGGCTCCTACCCCGTCGGGGGAAGTATGCGCGCCCCCGGCGCCTGCGGAACGACACCGGCGGTTCCCCGGTTGACCCGGTCAAGGAGGACCACTCGCACATGAGCACTTCCGACTCCAACGACACCACGCTCTCCCATCTCGATCGTCGGGCCTTCATCAAGACCGCCGGGGCCGCCGCGGTGGCGGTGACCGGCATCGAGGGCATCCTGGCCGCGCGCCGCGCGCCCGCGTTCGCGCAGGGCACGAAGCTCCACTGGGTGCGCTGGGTGGACTTCATCCCCGAGTCCGACGTCGAGCTGAAGCGCCAGATCCCGGAGGCCTCCAAGGCCCTGGGGGCGGAGATCACCCTCGAGACCATCAACGCGAACGACCTGCAGCCCCGCATCACCGCGGCGATCCAGTCCGGCTCGGGCGCCGACATCTTCATGTTCCAGTACAACTGGGCCCAGCTCTACGCCAACTCGGTGGTGGACGTCAGCGACGTGGCCGGCGAGCTCGCCAAGGCGGAGGGCGGCTTCTACGACATCTACCCGCCTGCCGACGTGGTGAACGGCAAGTGGCTGGCCCTGCCCCACTCCATCGTCGGCAACGCGGTGGCCTACCGCCGGTCGTGGCTCAAGGAGGTCGGCGCGTCCCAGTTCCCGAAGACGTGGGAGGAGGCGCACAAGGTCTTCACCGCCCTCAAGAAGAAGGGCCGACCCTACGGACAGACCCTCGGCCATACCTTCGGCGACGCGCCGACCTTCACCTATTGCATGCTGTGGGCCTTCGGCGGGATGGAGACCGACAAGACGGGCAAGAAGGTCGTGCTGAACGGCAAGGGCGCGGTGGAGTCGGTCAAGTTCATGCAGTCGTTCTGGAAGGACTCCTGCGACGAGGGCGGCCTCGCCTGGGACGACACCAACAACAACCGGGCCTTCCACGCGGGAGAGATCTCGGCCACGCTCAACGGAGCCTCGATCTACCTGGTGGCCAAGCGGCAGAAGGACAAGATCAAGGACGACAAGGGCGAGCCGATGTGGACCGACATCGACCACGCCCCGCTGCCCGCCGGGCCCTCGGGCGCGTTCCTGCTCTTCCTGAACCACTCCGACGCGATCATGAAGTACAGCAAGAACCCCAAGCTGGCGAAGGACTTCCTCCGCTGGGTGCACAAGCCGGAGAACTTCGGCAAGTGGTTCGCGACGCAGGAGGGCTACAGCGTCGGAGCGACGAAGAAGTGGGAGAACGACCCGATGTGGGGCAAGCTCGACGAGCCGCTCAAGATGTTCCGCACCGCCGCGCGGAACACCCGCTTGTTCGGCTACGCGGGCCCCTCTACCGCGAAGGCCACCGAGGTGTTCTCCAAGTACATCATCACCGACATGTACGCGAAGGCCGTCCAGGGCATGAAGGCCGAGGACGCGGTGTCGTGGGCGCACGGGGAGCTGAAGAAGATCTACGAGGCCTGATCGGACGGGCCCTCGGCGGCCCAAGGGGAGGGTCGATGGAGACTCCGCAGGACACGTCGAGCAGTGTCGCGCCGCGCGCGGGCGTCAGCCGGCGCGCGTTCCTGGCCGGCTCCGCCGCCGCGGGCATGGCGGTGGCCGGCCTCGAGGGCATCCTGGCCGCGGGCCGGGCTCCCGCCTTCGCGCAGGGCACGCGGCTCAACATCGTCCGCTGGGTCGACTTCATCCCCGCCTGCGACGTGGAGCTGAAGCGCCAGGCCGGTGAGGCGAGCAAGGCGCTGGGCGCCGAGGTGGTGTTCGAGTTCATCAACGCCAACGACATCCAGGCCCGCATCACCGCCGCCATGCAGTCCGGCTCGGGTCCGGACATCATGCACATGCTCCACAACTGGCCGCACCTCTACGCGAACGGACTGGTCGACGTGAGCGATCTGGTGGAGTGGCAGGTGAAGGAGCAGGGAGCGCTGTACGGCCAGTCCGAGCAGTACACCAAGGTCGGCGGGAGGTTCCTGGCCCTGCCCCACGGCATCGTTCCGGGGCTGATCGCCTACCGCAAGTCGTGGTTCGACGAGGTCGGCGCCACGACCTTCCCCAAGACCTACGACGAGCTACGGCAGGTGGGGGCCAAGCTCAAGAAGAAGGGCCATCCCTACGGCCAGACGCTCGGCCACACCTTCGGAGATGCGCCCGCGTGGGCCTACCCGCTGCTGTGGAACTTCGGCGGGATGGAGACCGACAAGACCGGCAAGACCGCCATAGACAGCAAGAGCGCGGTGGAGGCGGTCAAGTTCATGAACGCGTTCTGGAAGGAGGCCTGCGACGAAGGTGGGCTGGCCTGGGACGACACCAACAACAACCGCGCCTTCCTGGGCGGGGAGATCTGCGGGAGCCTGAACGGCGCCTCGATCTACATCGCGGCCAAGCGCGGCCAGGACAAGATCAAGGACGACAAGGGCGAGCCGATGGTGCGGGACATCCAGCACGCGCGCCTGCCCGCGGGGCCGGCCGGGTCCACCAGCTATCACACCGCCTTCGCCCACGGGGTGATGAAGTACAGCAAGAATCAGAAGCTGGCCAAGGACTTCCTGAAGTGGCTCCACGGCAAGGAGCAGTACAGCAAGTGGTTCCAGGTCGCGGAGGGCTTCTCGGTCGGCTCGACCAAGTACTGGGAGCAGCACTCGCTCTGGAACACCATCGACGAGCCGATGAAGGGCTTCCGCACCGCCCCCGACAACTCGCGCACCATGGGCTACGCGGGGCCGCCGAACGCCAAGGCCACCGAGGCCTACTCCAAGTACGTCATCGTGGACATGTTCGCCAAGGGCGTGCAGGGCGCCAAGCCCGAAGACGCGGTGAAGTGGGCGTCCGCCGAGCTCAAGAAGATCTATGGCTGAGGTGAGATGAAGAAGTCCATCGCGGGCGGATCGGGCAGCGCGGCCGGCATCGAGGTCGCGCTGCCCCACCCCCGGACCTCCGGGCCCACCGGGCTCACGCGCCTGCTGGAAAGCGAGCGCATGCTCGCGGGCCTCCTGCTGACGCCCACCGTGGTGCTGCTGGGGCTGTTCATCGCCTATCCGTTCGTGGTGGGGGTGTGGCTCTCGCTCAGCAGCGTGAGCGTGGGCAACCCGGGCGAGTTCGTGGGGCTGGACAACTTCGTGAAGGCGTGGAACGACTCGATCTTCCGCACCGCCTTCTACAACACGTTCTTCTACACGTTCTGGGCCACGCTCTTCAAGCTCGCCCTCGGCATGTGGCTGGCCCTGCTGCTCAACCGCCACTTCCGGGGCAAGCGCATCGTCCGGGCCGCGATGCTGCTGCCGTTCATCGTGCCCACCGTGCTGTCGACCTTCGCCTGGCGGTGGATGTTCGACCCCACCTTCAGCGTGCTGAACTGGCTGCTCTACCAGACCGGCTTCATCACCACCAAGCTGCCGTTCCTGTCGGACGGGACCTACGGCATGTGGTGCGCGATCGTGGTCAACACCTGGCGCGGCATGCCGTTCTTCGCCATCTCGCTGCTGGCCGGGCTGCAGACCATCAGCCCCGATCTGCAGGAGGCCGCCTCCCTGGACGGGGCCAACGGCTGGCGCCGCTTCTGGCACGTGACCTGGCCGCTGCTCAAGCCGGTCACGCTGGTGGTGGTGGTGTTCTCCATCATCCAGACCTTCTCCGACTTCCAGCTCATCTACGTGCTCACCGGCGGCGGGCCCGCCAACGCCACCCACCTGCTGGCCACCTATGCCTATCAGATCGGCGTGGCCACCGGCCTGCTCGGCGAGGGCGCCGCGGTCTCCCTCTTCATGCTGCCGGTGCTGTTCATCGTGGTCTGGCTCCAGCTGCGCTACCTGAGGCGGATGGAAGGCGCCTAAGGTATGGAGCGGCCCACGAACACGCGACCGGCGATGGCGCGGGCATGGACCGCCGACGCCCCGCCGGTCGACGCGCGAGCGGCCGGCGCAGGAGCCCGGAAGGGGCGGCCTATCGACGCGCAGGCGATCAGCGGATCTGCGGCCAAGGAATTCAAGGTGGTGGGGGGGCATGGGGGAGGAGCGGCACCAGCGCTCCCCCCCATCTCGCAATGGTCGTAGAGAAGCGCTGGAAGAAGTGGGTGTACTTCTACATCCCGCTCACCCTCTTCGTGATCGGCACCCTCTTCCCCTTCTACTGGATGCTGGTCACCTCGATCCGCCCCGACGCCGAGCTCTACCGCTCGTGGCGGGCCGCCAACAACGCCCCGTTCTGGACGCTGCACCCGACGCTCGAGCACTTCCGGGACCTGATGGCCAAGACCACGTTCCCGAAGTGGCTGTGGAACACCTTCTTCATCGCATGCGCGTCGACGTTCATCTCGCTGTTCTGCGGGCTGCTGGCCGGGTACGCGCTGGGACGGCTCAAGTTCCCGATGGCGGGCACGCTCGGCACCAGCATCTTCGTCACCTACCTGGTGCCGCCCACCCTGCTCTTCATCCCGCTCGCCAACATCATCCGCACGTTCCAGCTGGGTGACACGCCGTGGGCGCTCATCCTGACCTATCCGACGTTCCTCATCCCGTTCTGTACCTGGCTCCTGATGGGCTACTTCAAGACCATCCCCAAGGAGCTGGAGGAGTGCGCGCGGATCGACGGCGCCACCCGTTTCGGGGCCATGGTGCGGATCATCTTCCCCATCGCGGTGCCCGGCATCCTGTCCGCCGGCATCTTCGCGTTCACGCTGTCGTGGAACGAGTTCATCTACGCCCTGGTGTTCCTCTCGTCGCCGGAGAAGAAGACGGTCCCGGTGGGCGTCGTCTCGGAGCTGATCCGCGGCGACATCTACTTCTGGGGCCAGCTCATGGCGGGGGCGCTGCTGGGCTCGATTCCGGTGGCGGTCGTGTATTCGTTCTTCGTGGAGTACTACGTCACCGGCCTCACGGGCTCCGTGAAGGGGTGACGCCCAGAGCCCGGGGCACCCGACCCCGGGGAACCTATTTGAGGGGGAGCGACCAATGGCACAGGTAGTCCTCAAGGACCTCAACAAGAAGTACGACGAGGTGCACGCGGTCAAGGACGTGAACCTCACGATCCGCGACAAGGAGTTCATGGTCTTCGTCGGGCCGTCGGGCTGCGGCAAGACCACGACGCTCCGGATGGTCGCGGGCCTGGAGGAGATCACGTCCGGCGAGATCTCGATCGGCGACCGGATCGTCAACGATCTGCCCCCGAAGGATCGTGACATCGCGATGGTGTTCCAGAACTACGCGCTCTACCCGCACATGAGCGTGTACGACAACATGGCCTTCGGCCTGAAGATGCGGAAGTTCCCCAAGGCGGAGATCGCCAAGCGGGTGCAGGAGGCGGCCGAGATCCTGGGGATCCAGGAGCTGCTCAAGCGCAAGCCGCGCCAGCTCTCCGGCGGTCAGCGGCAGCGCGTGGCGGTGGGGCGCGCGATCGTGCGGCATCCCCAGGTGTTCCTCTTCGACGAGCCGCTGTCCAACCTGGACGCCAAGCTCCGGGTGCAGATGCGGGTGGAGCTCAAGCGCCTGCACGAGCGGCTCGAGACCACCGCGATCTACGTGACCCACGACCAGGTCGAGGCCATGACCCTCGGCAGCCGGGTGGTGGTCATGCGAGACGGCTGGGTGCAGCAGGTGGGAGAGCCGCTCGAGATCTACAGCCGGCCCGCCAACAAGTTCGTGGCCGGGTTCATCGGCTCGCCCGCCATGAACTTCGTGCCGGTGACCGTGGCCGAGGCGAACGGCAGCGTCTACGCGGAGGCGACCGGCATGCGGGTGAAGGTGCCCGCCGACAAGGCGACGGCGCTCAGGCCCTACAAGGGCCAGACCGTCATCCTGGGCATCCGCCCCGAGGACCTGCGGGTGGGCTCGGGCGCCGACTCGTCGGACCTGGCCTTCGACGCGGTGGTCGAGGTGGTGGAGCCGCTCGGCTCCGAGATCCTGCTCAACGTCAGCCTGGCCGGCCAGCAGATCGTGAGCCGGGTGGAGCCGTCGGTCAAGGCGCGCCCGCACGACAAGATTCGCATGGCTTTCGTGCCGGACCGCATCCACTTCTTCGACGCCAAGACCGAGGCGGTCTTGAAGTAGAGGCGTCGGACGGCCGGAGGGGTTGACAACGGCCGGCCCCTCCGGCTAGTGGTGTCCATCCCGCCGGACCACCGTCGCCCGCGAGGAGGTGAGAGACAGCGCGCTAGGGTTCTCGCGAATGGCCCCGAGACCTCCCGATCCGCATGGAGGCCCTCCATGGTGCAGACCGCTTCCCGCAGCATTCCGAGACGTCGATTCCTCCGCACCGCCGCCGGTGCCGCCGCCGGGATGGCCTCCTGGCTCACCCTCGGCAAGCCGCCCGCCTTCGCCCAGAAGCGCGAGCTGACCTTCCTCAGCTGGAACCACTTCGTCCCCGCCGCCGACGACGAGCTGCGCAGGCAGGCGGAGGCGTTCGGCAAGGCCCACAACTGCACGGTGCGCGTGGACACCATGGCCCACCTGCAGATGCCCGCCAAGATCGCGGCGGAAGCCCAGTCCCAGTCGGGCCACGACATGTACCGCACCGCGGGCGCCGACCCTTTCCTCTACGAGAACCTGCTCGTGACCATGGACGACCTGGTCGCGAAGCTGGGCAAGCAGGGCGGCGGCTGGTACCCCTTCGCGGCCGAGAGCTGCCAGACCGCTTCCGGCTGGAAGGCGATTCCCTGGTTCTGGGTGTCGTTCCCCGGCACCTACAACATGGCCCACTTCAAGAAGGCCGGGTTCGACGGCCCGCCGAAGACGTGGGACGACCTCCTGAAGATGGGCAAGGTGCTCAAGAAGCAGGGCAACCCGGTCGGCATCCCGATCAGCCATTGCTCGGACGCCCACTCGACCTACTGGTCGGTGGCGTGGTCCTTCGGGGCGAAGGTGCTCGAGGCCGACGGCAAGACCCCGGCGATCGCCTCAGACAAGACCGCCCAGGTCATCGAGTGGTACAAGGAGCTCTACAAGGACGCGATGGAGCCCGAGGTCCTCTCCTGGGACGACGCGGGCAACAACCGGTTCCTGCTCTCCGGCAAGGGCTCCTGGATCCACAATCCGGTGAGCCCGTACAACGCGGCCCTCGCCAACAAGCAGCCGATCGCCGACGACATCAACCACCACAACAGCCCGGCCGGCCCGGCGGGCACGCACTCCGCGCCGCCGCAGCTGAGCCTGGGCATCTGGAAGTTCTCCAAGAACCAGGAGCTGGCCAAGGAGTTCATCGCGTATCTCTTCCAGAAGCAGAACTTCGACGCGTGGATCGTGGCGTCCAACGCGTTCAACCACCCGCCGCTCAAGAACCTCGCCGATCACCCGATCTGGGCCCGCAATCCCAAGTTCGCGATGCTGCCCAAGGAGGCGGAGTTCGCGCACCCGCGCGGCTGGCCCGCCAAGCCCAACGAGGCGGTGCAGCGGATCGACGACAACTACATCATGACCGACATGGTCGCGAAGGCGATCAACGGCATGCCGACCAAGCGGGCGATGGACTGGGCGCAGAGCCAGATCGCGCTCGCGGTGAAGGGACAGCTGAAGGTCGGATAGGGCCATGGCGGTCGGCCCTCGCGTTCTGGAGGCGGCCGGGCTGCCCGGGTCCGGCCGCCTCGCGCGGCTCCGGGAGTGGTGGGAGCAGGAGCACATCTTCGGCTACGGGCTCATCGTGCCCGCGGTCGTGCTGCTCGCGGTGCTGGTGGCCTTCCCGTTCGGGATGGCCATCTACTTCAGCCTCTCCGACTACTGGGTGGGCTCGCCCGGCGAGTTCGTGGGGCTCGCGAACTACCGGGAGATCCTGGGCAACGAGACGTTTCGCCAGACCGTGCAGAACTCCTTCGTGTTCACCGGCATCGCGCTCACCTTCAAGATCGTCCTCGGGGTGTGGCTCGCGATGCTGCTGGCCCGCCGCCTCCCGTTGAAGCGGGTGATCCGCGGGATCGTGCTGCTGCCCTTCGTCATCCCGACCGCACTGTCGACGCTGGCCTGGCTGTGGATGTTCGACTCGCTCTACAGCGTGGTGAACTGGACCGCGATCCGGCTGCACCTGATCAGCCCGCCCGGTCCGAACTGGCTCGGCCAGCCCGCCTACGCGATGGCCGCGGTCATCGTGGTGAACGTCTGGCGGGGCCTGCCCTTCTTCGCGATCACCGTGCTCGCCGGCCTGATGGCGGTGCCCCGCGAGTTCCTGGAGGCCGCCGAGGTCGACGGGGCGGGCTCCTGGCGACGATTCTGGCACGTGACCCTGCCGCTGCTGAAGCCGGTGCTCGCGGTGGTGATCCTCTTCTCGACCATCTTCACGTTCGGCGACTTCAACATCGTGCAGGTCCTGACCCGTGGCGGCCCGATCAACACCACCCACCTGTTCGCCACCCTCGCCTACCAGGTCGGCCTGCAGGGCGGCAACCTGGGGCAGGGCGCGGCGATCTCCCTCTTCATCTTCCCGCTCCTGGCGGTGGTGGTGTTCTTCCAGCTCCGCTACATCCGGAAGGAGTAGCGATGGCCGTCGCGAGGAGCCGCGCCGCCCGCATCCGCTCGAACGTCTTCGCGTACGCGAACCTGGCCCCCTACCTCCTGTTCGTGCTGTTCCCCTTCTATTTCATGGTGGTGACCTCGTTCAAGTCGAACGCGGAGCTCTACAACCTCAAGTCGATCCCGTTCTGGATCCAGACCGGGGCCATCCTGGACCACTACGCGCTGCTGTTCCAGAAGACCGACTTCGTCACCTGGATGAAGAACAGCCTGCTGGTCGCGGTGGTAGCCACGACCGTCTCCGTCGTCATCTCCATCCTGGCCGGCTACAGCCTGGCGCGGCTCCGCTACCGCGGCGCCGGCTCCTTCGGCACCGCGGTCTTCGTCACCTACCTCGTGCCGCCCACCCTCCTGTTCCTGCCGCTCTCGCAGGTCGTGGTGTGGCTCGGGCTCGCCGACTCGGTGCTCGCGTTGATGGTCACCTACCCCACGTTCCTGGTGCCGTTCTGCACGTGGCTGCTGATGGGCTACTTCCGCACGATTCCCCGGGAAGTCGAGGAGTGCGCCCTGGTGGACGGGGCGACCCGGATGCAGACCCTCTGGCGGGTGGTGCTACCGATGGCGCTGCCCGGGATCATCTGCGCGGTGCTGTTCAGCTTCACGCTGTGCTGGAACGAGTACACCTACGCCCTGACGTTCATCTCCCAGTCCGCGAACAAGACCGCGGTGGTCGGCGTCACCGCGGACCTCATCCGCGGCGACATCTATTTCTGGGGCTCGCTGATGGCCGGGGCGATCCTCGCCTCGATCCCGATCGTCATCATCTACGTGTTCTTCCTCGACTACTACGTCTCCGGCCTCACCGCCGGAGCCGTCAAGGGATAGCGCCACCTCGGTGCGACCCGGCCCGGGCGCCGGCCCCTCGCCCCTCGATGGCTCCCGGGGGCCCGATATCGCCCTCCTCGTGCTCCTGGTGGTCGCGATGGGACCCGGCCTCGCGCGGGCCGAGGACGCGGTGACACTGCCGCCGGTGCTGGTCACCGCGCCGGCGCCGCTGGCCGGGGGTCTCCCGCGTGACTGGATCCCGAGCGCGGTGGAGTCCCTGCGGGGGCCGGAGGTGCAGACCGGTCACCCCACCGGGCTGCCGGAGGCGCTCGAGCGCCAGCCGGGCGTCACCCTTCAGAGTGAGCAGGGCAATCCCTTCCAGCCGGATCTTGTCTTGCGCGGTTTCACCGCCTCCCCGGTCACCGGCCTGCCCCAGGGCATCAGCGTGTTCCTCGACGGCGTGCGCCTCAACGAGCCCACCGTGGAGGAGGTCAACTTCGATTTGATCCCGCTCGACGACGCGGCCCGAGTCGAGCTCATCCGCGGGCCCTCGGTGCTGTTCGGCCGGAACACCCTCGGAGGCGCGATCAACATCGTCACCCGCCGAGGAGAGCCGACCCGCGAGATCGTGCCCGAGATGGACGGCGGCAGCTTCGGGCGGCAGCGCTACCGCCTCCGGGTCAGCGGCGAGGCCCGCCCGCTCGACTACTACCTCTCGCTCACCCACCTGCAGGAGGACGGCTACCGGGATTTCACGCCCTCGCGGCTCTCGAGCGGCTTCCTCAAGCTCGGGAGCCACATCGGCGACCTCGACGCCTCGCTCTCGTACCAGTACAGCAACAACCGAATCAAGCAAGCCGGCTCCCTGCCCCAGTCCGACCTCGGCCGCGACCGGAGCGCGAACTTCACCGCGGGTGACTTCTACGCCCCGCGGCTGCACCTGGCCATCGCCAACGTGCGCGCGGCCGTGACCGACCACCTGACGGTGGACGGCAACGCGTTCGTTCGCGACCTGTCGGTCGAGCAGTTCAACGTCAACGCGGTCGCCGAGAACAGCCGCCTCCTCAATCACACCCGCTCGATCGGCGGGCGGGTCCAGGTCAACTACGACCGGCCCCTGCGCGGGATGGATCACGTGCTCGTCGCCGGCCTCGAGTACACGCGTCACGACGTGACCAGCCGGACATTCCAGGAGGATGCGGGCGCCGGCTCGTCCCTCGAGGCCGACCTCGCGGATCGAGTGGACGCGGCGGGCGCGTACGTCCAGAGCAGTCTCGCGGTGGCGCGCGGTTTCGCCGGCCCCCGCTCGAGCCTCGTGCTGACCGTGGCCGGTCGCTGGGACCTCCTGCGACACGACATCGCCGATCGGCTCGGAGGCCCGAGCGGCGGGACCCATACCTTCCAGCGCCTGAACCCTCGCGCGGGCGTCAATCTGAATTTCAGCGAGCGCGTCGGCGTCTTCGCGAGCTACGGGGAGGGCTTCCGGGCCCCCGCGTTCCTCGAGCTGACCTGCGCGGGGCCGGGTGCGGTCTGCCCGGGCCTCCAGGTCGGCACGGCGCCCGATCCTCCCCTCGAGCCGGTGACGGCGCGCACCTACGAGGTGGGCGTCTACTCGCGCCCGGCGGAATGGCTGGATCTCACCGCCACCGCCTACCGGAGCGACCTGGAGGACGACATCTTCGCGGTCGCGCCCACCGGCACCACCGGGGTGTTCTTCCAGAACATCGGAAGGACCCGCCGTCAGGGAGTCGAGGCGGGCGGCCGCGCCCGGGCCGGACGGATGCTGGAGGCCTACCTCAACTACACGTATAGCGAGGCCACCTTCGAGGACCGCGTGGTCGATCTGGCCACGCCGCTCCCCCCCGGCAACGAGACGGTCAGGGCGGCCCGCTCGTTCGCCCTCGTGCCGCGCCATCGCATCAACGCCGGGCTGGCCTACCGCCCGTGGCCCTGGATCCGGCTCGCGCTCGACGCGCGCTACGTGAGCGAGCAGTTCCTGCGCGGCGACGAGGCGAACCGTCAGCGGCCCCTACCCGCGTTCTGGGTCGTCGACGCCGGCATCACCGTCCAGCACCGTGGCTTCGAGGGCTTCCTCAAGATCAACAACGTGCTCGACAACCGCTACGAGACCTTCGGGACCTTCGCGCCCAATGCCCGGGAGGCCGGGGCCCCGGTGGAGCGGTTCTTGACCCCGGCCCCGCCGCTGCACGTGCTGGCCGGGCTGCGCTATGCGTTCTAGGGCCGGCGCGCGACGCCGCCGCGAGGTCGGGCTGGCCTACCTGCTGCTCGCGCCGGCGGTGGTGCTCCTCGGCGCGGTGCTCGCCTACCCGCTCGCGTGGGAGGTGTGGGCGAGCTTCACCGGCCTCTCTCCGCTGCAGGAGAGCGGCCCCGCGTTCGTCGGCTTCGAGAACTATCGCCTGCAGCTCGCGAGCCCGCAGTTCTGGCTGGCCGCCGCGATCACCGTCGCCCACGCGGTCGTCACCACCGCGGCCAAGCTGGCCATCGGCACGGGCTTTGCCCTGCTCCTCGCCCGCCCGTTCCGAGGCCGGGCCGTGGTGTTCCTCGCCGTCTTCCTGCCCTGGGCCTATCCGGCCAGCGTCAGCGTGATCGGCTGGTACTGGACCCTGAGCCCGCCCATCACCACCTCCTACAGCGTGTTCATGGGCAACCTGAAGAATGCGGTCGATGGGGCGCTCGGCTCGGGCGCGTGGGCCTTCCTGAGCGTGACCCTGTTCAATATCTGGCGGGGCAGCTCGTTCATCGGCGTCCTCCTGCTGGCCGGCATCAACGCGATCCCTCCCGAGCTGTTCGAGTACGCGACCCTCGAGTGCGGCAGCGCCCGGCAACGGTTCTGGTCCGTGACCGTGCCGCTGCTCCGGCCGTTCCTCGCCCTCAGCGTGTTCCTGTCGCTCACCACCGGCTTCGCCGACCTCGCCAACGTCTGGATGCTCACCGCCGGCCGCATCGTGTTCCCGGTGATCGGGACCCAGGCCTACTGGCTCGCGATCGGCGCGGGGCAATTCGGACCCGCCTCCGCCCTCTCGCTGCTGCTGGTGCCCTTGCTCCTCGCCGCGCTCCTGCTGCTCTTCCGGCTCTTCGATGCGCCGGAGCGAGAGCCCGCGTGAGGAGGAGAGCGCGTCGGCGGTTCTGGCACCGGGCCCTGACCGGGCTGGCGGTGGTGTACTGCCTGTTTCCGATCTACTTCGTGCTCGTGCAGTCGCTGAAGACCGCGGAGGAGGACGTGTTCGGCTATCCCCTGATCGTCCTCCATCCCACTCTCGAGAACTTCGAGGAGCTCTTCGTCCCGAGCGGACAGCCGCGCGGCTTCGTCGGCACCGTGCTGCGCCGCTCCTATCCCTTCTTCGTGTGGCTCGAGAACACCATCGTGGTGTTCAGCGGCACGGTGGTCCTCACCCTGGCGGTCGCGCTGGCCGCCGCCTACGCCCTCGGCCGTCTTCGTCCGCCCGGCTACCGCTGGTGGCGTCGCGTGATCTTCGCGACCTACGTGATCCCGCAGACCATCTTGTTCGTGCCCCTCTATCACGTGGTCAACGCTCTCGGCCTCGACGACAACCTGCTGGTGCTCGTCCTTGTGTATCCCACCACCGCCCTGCCCTTCTGCGTGTGGATGCTGTCCGCCTACTTCCAGCACCTGCCCCGCGAGATCGAGGAGGCGGCGCTGATCGAGGGCGCCGGGCGGGCCACCGCCTTCTTCCGCATCCTCCTGCCCCTGAGCCGCCCGGTGCTGGTGGCCGCGGCCATCTTCACCCTCGGCACCATCGCGAGCGACTTCACGATCGCCTCGGTGTTCCTCCTGAGCGACATCAACCAGACCATCCCCGCCGGCCTCGGCACCATGGAGGTGGCGCTGGACGAGCTGCTCGCGGTGGCCGGGATCAACCTGATGGCGATCCCGATCGTGCTGATCTCCGCCTGCTTCGCCCGCGGTTACGTGCGCGGGCTCACTGCGGCGATGGTGGAGGGGGCATGAGAGCGGACCGGATCCGGATCACCCGGTGCAGGGCGTTCTCGGCCACGTAGAGGTCGCCCGCGTCGTCCACCGCGATGCCTTCCGGGTCGCCCAGGTTGGCGGCCACCACGCTCACCGCCCCCGCGGGCGAGACCCGGAAGATCCGACGGATCTGGAAGCCGCTGCTGACGAAGACGCTCCCGTCGGGTCCCACCGCCATGTGCGTGCGGTGGTAGTGGCCCGCGGGCAGCCGCGCCAGCAGCCGCGGGCTGCCTCCGGGCGCGAGAACGAAGAGCTGCCCCACCGAGTCGAGCAAGACGAAGGCGCCCGACGCGGTGATCGCGGTCGAGATGAACCGGTAGAGCGGCGGCTCGCCCGGCAGCGGGGGGGCCGAGCGGGCCGGAAAGACCGGGCGGACTACGTCGAAGCGCCGGGGCAGCGGCACCGCGTCCCGGGGATCGACGCGGAGCACCACCGGGCCGTGATAGGCGTTCGAATCGAGGCCTTCGAAGCTGGCGGGGGGAGGCGTCTCGGAGCGCTGCTGAGCCTCCGGACTCGCGTAGTCGAGCACCGACAGTCGGCCCTCCCGGTCGAGAGCCAGGCTCGAGCCGCCCAGGAGCTGGTTCAGGCCGATCCCGAACAAGTCCAGGCGGCCACCCGCGCTCAGGCGGTACACGCGGTTGCCGTTCTCCTCGCCCATGTAGAGATCGCCCGCGCGCGGGTCCACCACGAGGCTTCCGAGCGCGAGCTGCCGGTGCTCCTCGGAGAACGGCACCACCACGCGGGGCACCCGGGTGGCATCGAGCGGGAGCGCGGCCACCTCGAGCCGGTAGAGATTGGCCGCCGCGTCGCCGCGCCAGCCGTGGCTCAGGACCACGAGGTGCCCGGCCGCGTCGAGCGCGATCTGCACCGGGCGCGGGATTCCGGTCACCACCACCTCGACCCGGTGGTCGGCGTCCACCTCCACCCCCGGGCTCGCGGGACCGAGACCCGCCAGCAGGAGGCCGAGCGCCAGCGCGCCGCCGGAGCGGGCGCCCGGCAGCCGGGTCAGTCTTGACACGGCGAATTGCCGGATGCTACTGTCCGGCCGTCGAAAGCCGCCGCCGAGCGTGGCGCGCGGCCCGCACTCCCGGATCGATCGTCCACGTCTCCAATGCGGGAGGTGTACCGATGATCTCGCGATCCTGCGTCCTGCTCTCACTCCTCGTCCTCCTGTCCGGTCTGACCGCCGAGCCCACGCTCGCCCAGAGCGACGCCGCCGCGAAGGGCGTGAAGACCACCGGGCTGGTCACCTCTCTGGGAGGCTTCAAGGACACCGTCTCGGCGCCGATCCTGGTGACCGGCTCCACCGTCGAGATCGAACCCGGCGGACAGACCGGGCGCGAGCAGTTCCGCGTGCCGACGTACGTCTACGTCCTCGAGGGGACGCTCACCACCGACTACGAGTCCGGCCCGGTCGGGATCAAGGGCGCGCAGTACCACGCCGCGGGCCAGTCCTTCATGGACCACGGGGGGTGGTGGCACAATCACATGAACCGGACCGACAAGCCGGTGAAGTATCTGATCCTCCACCTCGGCTACCCCGGCGCGCCGAACCCGATCCAGAAGGCCGAGGCTCAGTAGCGCCGGTCGGCGGGGCGCGGCCGGCCGAGCGGGCCGCGCCCCCGCCGGCCGCTATTTGCCGACTCCGCCCGTGATCCCCTGGATGAAGCGGTCCAGGAAGAAGTTGTATAGAATCGCGACCGGAAGGCCCACGAGCAGCGCGGCTCCCATCAGCGAGCCCCAGTAGTACACGTCTCCCCGGATCAGCTCGGTGGGCACGCCCACCGGCACCGGCTTCTGATCGCCGGGCGCAACGAAGGCGAGGCCGTACAGGAAATCCTGCATCGAGAGGGTGAAGGCGAAGATCACCGAGGTGAGCACCCCGGGCACGCTCACCGGCAGGACGACGCGCACGAAAGCGCCGAAAAAGCCGCAGCCGTCGACCCGCGCCGCCTCCTCCATCTCCATCGGGACCGTCTTGAAGAATCCCATCATCAGCCACGTGCAGAACGGGATGGTGAAGGTCGGATACACCAGCACCAGCGCCCACCACGAATCCTGCAGCCCCAGCAAGGCCACCACCCGCGAGAGGGGCAGGAACAGGATGATCGGCGGCACCAGGTAGCTCATGAAGATGCCGATGCCGGCGTTCTCGGCGCCCGGGAGCCGCAGCCGCGCCAGCGCGTAGCCGGCCGGCACCGCGGTCAGCAGGGTGATCAGGGCCACCCACACCGAGATCGTCATGGTGTTGCTGATCCAGGCCCCGTAGTTGGTCTGGTAGAAGAGGGTCTTGAAGTGCTGCAGCGTCGGCGCGAGGTTGAACCAGAACGGGATGTTGTCCATCCGGTACAGGTCCGGGTCCTGCTTGAACGCGGTGATGGCCATCCAGTAGATGGGAAACACCGCGACCAGCACGAACGGCGTGATGCCGGCGTAGATCAGGACGAGCCTCCGGGTCTCCTTCTGCCGGGCGGTCCGGGGCCGGGCGAGGACGCTAGTACTCACGGCGCTTCAGGTTCCTCAAAAAGACGAAGATCGCGGGGGCCAGCAGCGGGACGAGGAACAGCGCGATGGCGGCGCCGCGGCCCAGGTTTCCCGCCTGGATCCCGATCTGGTAGGCGAGCACCGGCAGGATCTGCGTCGCGTTGCCCGGCCCGCCCTGGGTGAGGATGTAGACCACCGAGAGGTCGGACAGCGTGAAGACGGTGTCGAAGAGGAAGCCGACCATGAGAATCGGGAAGATCATCGGCACCACGATGTTGTGGAACCTCTGCAGGAAGCTGCAACCGTCGACCTTGGCCGCGTCCAGCACCTCGTTGGGGACCGACGTGAATCCGGCGAGCAGGACGATGGCGGAGAACGGGAAGGTGCGCCACACGTTGACGAGGATGCACGCGACCAGCGCGAGCCGGGGATCGCCGAGCCACACCGGCCACGCGTCGGTTCCGTAGGCACCGATGAGCCCGAGCCGGCTCAGCACCCAGTTGACCACGCTGAACTGCGAGTCGTACATCCACTTCCAGCCGAGCACGCTGATCGCGACGGGCAGGGTGAACGGGATCACCACCAGGGCGCGCACCAGCTTCTTGCCCCGGAACTCCTGCAGCAGGAGGAAGGCCAGGCTGGTGCCGAGCAGGCTCTTCAGCACGGCGGCCACCACGAAAAAGACCACGCTGTTGCGCAGCGCGATCCAGAAGCTGTCCATCTCGAGCGCGGCCTTGAAGTTCTCCAGCCCGATGAAGCCGGCCATCTGCTCGCCGACGGTGGCGTCGCTGACCGCGAGGTAGAGCGAGAACAGGAAGGGTACCGCCACCAGGAGGGTCACGTACAGGGCCGCGGGCGCGAGCAGAGCGTAGCCGAAGCCGAGCCGACGGGCGCTCTGACTACGGAACCACGCGCCGGATCGCGGTAGCGCGCCCAGGGGAACGGCGACCCGGACACCGGTCTCCGGGTCGCCGGCCTGGAAGGTCGAGGTCATGCCTTCTTGTGCTTGGCGAAGATCCGCTGGTACTCTCCGAGCCCCCACTTGATCGTCTCGTCGATCCCCTGACCCCGCGCCACCCGCGTGAACATGTCCGGCAGCACGAAGAGGTTGGCGACTTCCTGGATCTGGGTGGTGTACGGCCCGGGATAGCCGAAGAAGGCCACGATCTTCGGGAAGTCCTGCAGCACCTGGAGCTTGGCGTCGCTGCCGATGACCGGCATCGGCTTCTTGGCGGTGTCGTTCAGGAACGGCATGTTGTAGCCGGTGCTCTCGATCATGCCCTGCTTGTCGTTGTCCATCAGGTGGACCAGGAACTCCTTGGCCGCCGCCTGATTCTTCGAGAACTTCCAGACCATGAACGCGTTGGGAGCCGAGACGCTCACCCGCTTGCCGCCGGGGCCGGCCGGCTCGAGGCCGACGTACGTGTTCTTGAACACGTTCGGGTTGGTGCTCTCGGTGGTGCGGTAGGCCGAGATCGCGTCGTGGATCCAGCTGGCGATCCCGGAGGCCAGGTACCGGTTATCCGAGGCGTCGTCCCAGGAGAAGACTTCCGGGGTCATCCCCTCGTCGAAGAGGGCCTTCCCGAAGCGGAGCGCCTCGCGCATCTCCTTGGTGTCGATCGTGGGGTGTTCACCGGACGGATCGGTCTCGGTGCCGCCGAAGCTGAACAGGAGGGAGCGCCAGTTGAGGTTGGCGTCGTTGCAGTGGGAGAGCTGGATCCCGGTCGGATGGCCCTTCGCCTTGAGCGTGCGGGCCGCGACCCGGGCCGCCTCCCAGGTGTCGGGCGGCTTGACCCCCGCCTCCTCGAACAGGTCCTTCCGCCAGAGCATCGGGAGGAGGATGTAGTAGACGGGGATCCCGTAGATCCGACCCTCCACCTCGACCGGTGAGCGGGCGGCGGCGATCCAGCCGCCGTGCTTCTTGCCGATCTGGTCGTAGATGTCGGTGAGGTCGGCGAGGGTCTTGTAGTAGATGCGGGTCAGGATGGTCGAGCCATTGAACAGGATGTCGTGGCCGGCCCCCGCCGCGAACTCCGCGGCCATCCGGGCCGGGATCTCGAGGTGGGGTATGTGGTCCACCCGCACCTTCACCCCGTTCTTCTCGCCCCATTCCCCGGCGAACTTGTCGAACCAGGCGTCGTAGGCGGGAATGAAGTGGCTCCACGTGAGGATGCGCAGGTTGGATCCCTTGATCTGGGCGGGGGCCCGGCGGGCGGCGAGCATGGTAGCCAGGGAACTCCCGGCCAAGCCGATGCTCGTGGTCCGGACGAACTGTCGACGGGTCACCTGGAGCGGGTCGCGGTCGGGAGCGAAGAGGGTCATACGCTCTACCTCCTGTCGAGAGGCCGACGGACTGGACGGGTGAGTGTCGCCGGTGGTGCCGGATAACCTCCAAGCGGGCGAGCCGCCCGCTCACTGCCGGGCCTAGGGTCGGAGCGGACTCGATGCTGGCGGGCCCAGGGGGGACCGTCGATCCCGCCGCGCGGGATTAATGCGGAGTATCACCGTCCACGGGCCATTGTCAAGGCTCGTGGCGGAGTCGGCCGGAGGGCCTGGGCGTCAGACGAGGCTGGCGAGGGCCCGGCCCACCTCGGCGGTGGTCGCAGTGCCCCCGAGGTCCCGGGTCAGCCCCTTGCCCGCCTCGACGTAGCGCTTGATGGCGTCCACCACGGCCTTGGCAGCGTCCGGGTGCCCCAGGTGCTCGAGCATCATGGCGCCGGTCCAGATCTGGGCGATCGGGTTCGCGATGCCCTTCCCCGCGATGTCGGGGGCCGAGCCGTGCACCGGCTCGAACATCGACGGATACTCCTTCTCGGGATTGATGTTGCCGCCGGGCGCGATGCCGATCGAGCCCGCGATGGCGGGGCCGAGGTCCGAGAGGATGTCGCCGAAGAGGTTCGAGGCCACCACCACGTCGAACCAGTCGGGGTGCTGGACGAAGTGGGCGGTGAGGATGTCGATGTGGTACTGGCTGGTCCTGACGTCCGGATACTGCTTGGCCATCGCCGCGAAGCGCTCGTCCCAGTACGGCATGCTGTGGATGATGCCGTTCGACTTGGTGGCCGAGGTGACGTGCCGGCGCGGGCGCCTCTTGGCCAGCTCGAAGGCGTAGCGCATCACCCGGTCGCAGCCGCGGCGGGTGAAGACGGACTGCTGCACCGCCAGCTCGTGCGGGGTGTCGCGATACAGCCGCCCGCCGATCTCGGAGTACTCGCCCTCGTTGTTCTCGCGCACGATCAGCATGTCGATGTCGCCGGGCCCTCGGCCGGCCAGCGGCGAGCGGACGCCGCGCAGCAGGCGCACCGGCCGCAGGTTCACGTACTGCTGGAACTCGCACCGGATCGGGATGAGCAGCCCCCAGAGCGAGACGTGGTCGGGCACCCCGGGAAAGCCCACCGCGCCGAGGTAGATCGCCTCGAACCGCCCCAGCTGGGCCAGGCCGTCCTCGGGCATCATGCGCCCGGTGCGGGCGTAGACCTCGCAGCTCCAGTCGAAGTGCTGCCACTCGAACTCGATCCCGAAGCGCCGGCCGGCCGCCTCCAGCACCCGGATGCCCTCGGGCAGCACCTCCTTGCCGATGCCGTCGCCGGGAATCACCGCGATTCGATGCTTCATCGAAGCCTCCTCAACGCTCTGAGATGACGATCTGGGGACCGGCCGGCCCCGCCGTGCGGAGCACGCAGGTCGAGAAGCCGGCCCGGCGGAACATGCCGTCCAGCTCCGCGAACGTGTACGCGTCGCCGGTGTCGGTGGTGCACAGCATGACCAGCGCGAACATGGCGGCGGGCGGCGGCGTCACGCGCCCCTCGTCGGGCACGAACTCCACCGCGACCGCGCGGCCGCCCGGGACCAGGACGGCCCGCACGCGGGCCAGGAAGCGCTCGCAGGTCGGTGGGTCGAAGTGATGGAGGAAGTTCGGGATCAGCACCAGGTCGTGGGGCCCGCCCAGGTCCGCCTCCAAGGCGCTGCCCGCGATGGTGCGATGGCGCCCCGCCACTCCGGCCGCCGCCGCGTTCTCCCGGGCCACCGCGAGCACCGCCGGCCAGTCCAGGGCGGTGACCTCCGCTCGCGGATATCGCTCCACGAACGCGATGCCGAACATCCCGTGTCCGGCCGCCACGTCCAGCACCCGCAAGGGCCGCTCCGCGTCGACCGGCACCGTGTCGACCACCGCCCGGGCCGCGGCCCGCATCAGCGGAGCCATCGCCCGCGCGAACCGCACCCACACCGGATGCCCCGGCGCCACCGTGCCGCCCGCGGGAAGCACGGTGCCGCCCCGCCGCACGGCCGCGGCCACGTCGGAGAAGGCCTCGCGTATCTCCGGCGAGTACATGAAATCGGCCGCGGAGGCCACGCAGGCGGGCGAGCGCCGGTCGAGGAACGCGGCGGAATCGGCGGTGAGCCGGTAGCGGTCGCCGGCCTTGATCAGCAGCCCGGCCGCGGTGAGGTAGTCGCAGAGGATGCGGATGCCCCTCGGCGTCGCCTGGCAGCGCTCCGCCAGCGCCGCCGCGGTGTCCGCGCCCGCGCCGACGGCGGTGAAGAGGTCCAGATCGAGAGCGCCGCGAATCGCGGCGCTGCGCTGATAGGCGGTCACGCTGCCGAGGAACAGCTCGGGCGACGGCTCGGCCGCGGGTCCGCCGCCCACGAGCCGCGTCAGCTCGGCGGGGCCCAGGTGGAGCGCGAGGACCCCGCGACCGGCCTCGACCGGTCCCGCGAAGTCGATCACCGCGACGCCGCTCTTGCGCATCTCCACCCGGGCCGAGCCGTCACGGCTGATCAGCACGGCCACCAGGCGCGACAGGGTCGGCTCGTGGCCCACGCACAGGAGGCTCCCCTTCTCCACCCGCGCCAGCGCGGCCACGATGCGCGCGGGCTCGGCGCGGTCGCCCAGCAGCTCGCTCTCCTCGAGGGCGGGCGCGCCGCCGTAGGCGCGCGCGGTGATGGCGGCGGTCTCACGGGCGCGGGCGAGCGCGCTGGTCAGGATCCGGTCGACGCCGAGGCCCGCGCGCCGGAGCGCGGCGGCGACCTGCGCGTGCTCGCGCCGGCCCTGCTCGGTGAGCGGCCGCTCGCGATCATCGGGCCAGCGGGCCGGATCGGGGTCTCCGGCGTCGGCGTGACGCATGACGACGAGGCGCATGGCGCCTACTATCGCACGACTTCGAGCGCGGCCGGCGGCGCGTGGTATCCTCGACCGCCGTGAAGGCGGCGGTCCGATGAAGGCGAAGTGGATGCTGATCGTCTTCGGTCCCGCCCTGCTCATGCTGATCGGCAGCATCCTGGTGATGCTGTTCCTGCCGCATCCGGTACCCCGCAACGCGACCGGCGGGCAGCGCCTGTACCTGACCTACTGCGCCTCCTGCCACGGCGCCAACGGCCACGGCTCGTGGCGGGCGTGGCTGTTCCTGCTGCGGCCGGGGGACCTGGGCGATGCGCGCCTGATGGACGCGCGCACGGACGACTACCTCGTCAACCTGATCAAGAACGGGGGCGCCACGCTCGGCAGGCCGGGAATGCCCGCGTTCGGCTACCACCTGAGCGACGGGCAGGTCCGCGAGCTGATCGCCTACCTGCGGACACTGCCGGAGCGGTCGAGGCCGGCGAGCCCGACTCCGGCCCGCTAGGACGCGCTCCCCGCGGCGGCGCGGGGGCCGATCGCGGCCATGGTGGCCCGGAGCACCGCCTTGTCGAAGGGCTTGGTGATCACGAAGTTCACCTGGTTGCGCTCCTCGCGGGTGATCTCGGTCTCGCCCCATCCGGTGATGAGCCCGACCGGCAGCGTGGGCCAGCGGCCCTCGATGATCTTGGCCACGTCCCAGCCGTTCATGTCGGGCATGCCGAGATCGCTGATCACCACGTCGACCAGCTCCGGGTTGGACTCGAGGTAGGAGAGGCCCTCGCGCCCGCCCGGCGCCTGGGTGACCGAGTGGCCCTGCTCCTCCAGCATCTCGGCGAGGGTCGCGCGCACCTGCAGCTCGTCGTCGATCACCAGGATGCGGAGCGGCACCACCGGCTCGTTGCGCGCCGTGGTGGACGTCCGGCTCACCGAGGCGGCCGCGGAGGCGGTGGGCAGGCTCACCTCCACGGTCGTGCCCTGCCCCTCGGTGCTCTCCACGGTCAGGGTGCCGCCGTAGCGCTGCACGGTCCCGTAGGCCACGCTGAGGCCGAGGCCGGTGGACTTGGGCCCCTTCGTGGTGAAGAAGGGCTCGAGCGCCCGCCGCCGCACCTCTTCCGGCATGCCGCTGCCGGTGTCGGTGACGCTGCAGTAGACCCGATCGTCCTTCATCCAGGTCCGGAGCGTGATCTTGCCGGCTTGGGTGATGGAATCAGCCGCGTTCAGCAGCAGGTTCATCAGCACCTCGCGCAGCGGTGCCGGCTCGCCCGCCGCGGCCCCGATGCTGCCCGCTTCCACCGCCACCTCGATCCGGCTGCCGCGCAGCTGCGCCTCGTCCTGCCAGCGCGGCCGGGTGAGCTCGACCACTTCGTGCACCAGCTGGTTGAGATCCACCGCCACCGCGTCCGATACCGGCTGCACGCGGCTGAACCGCTGCACCCGGCGCACGACCTCGGCGCCGTCCTGGGCGGTGCGCTGGATGATGTCGAGGGAGCGCCGCACGCTCTGCTCCTGCACCTTGCCCAGCAGCAGCTCCACCCGGCCCAGGATGACCGCGAAGAGGTTGTTGAGGTGGTGTGCCATGCCGGAGGACAGCTGCCCCATCGCCCGCAGCGTCTCGCCGCGAACCAGCTGGGCCTGGGTCGACTTCAGGTCGTCCACCACCCCCTGCAGCTGGGCGGCGGAGGACTGCGCCTCCTCCAGCAGGCGGGAGTTGTCGACCGCGTAGCCGATATAGGTCATCAGCGCGTTCAGGAACTGCAGATCGGTGGAGCCGAACGGGGGCAGCCGCAGCGCGTCCGAGACGCCGCCGTCGCGCCGCTTCGCCATGTTGATGACGCCGATGACCCGGTCGCCCACCCGGATCGGCATGCAGATGAACGACCCGTTGCCGTACTGCGGATTGTTCGCCCGGTTGAAGCGCGGATCGGTCGCGATGTCGTCGACCAGCACCGGCTCGCCCATCTCGACCACCTTGCCGGCCACCCCCTCGCCGACCTTCACCTCGACCTGGGGGATGACGTCGTCGGGGATGCCCCGGGAGGCGGCGAGCTTCAGCACCGTCCGCTCGCGGTCGAGAATCATGATCGAGCCCACCGTGGCCCGGACCGCGCGCATGGTGGACTGCAGCACCAGCCCGAGCAGGTCCTGGATGCGCGGGATCCGCGCGGCCAGCTCGACCATCTCGTTCAGGGTGCCGAGCTTGAAGACCAGATCCTCGAGTCGCTGGGTCGAGCCGCGCAGGTCGTCCAGCATGTGGTAGAACGCGTCCCGCACCTGGCCGATCTCGGTGACCTCGCCCAGGCCGGGCACCGCCGCGGCCCGCTCCACGCGCCGCAACGTCTCCGCCTTGGCCTGGGCGGGCGCGATGAAGCCCTGCGCCAGCGCCGCGATCTGGTCCATCATGCGGCGGAACACCACGAAGCCCAGGATCGAGACCCCGATCGCGGCGGCCAGCCCGACCTGCGCCTCGCCGCTCTGCAGCAGCTCGTGGCGCGACATCAGGTAGACCATCACGAGGATCGGCAGCAGCGCGACCAGGGCGAAGACCACCGAGGCCGCCTCGCGGAGGCTCATGGTTCGGGGCCGGGACCGGTTGTTCCGCATGATGTCCTTCCCTAGGTGAGGGGTGGCGCGGCTACCGAACCTTCAGGATCTCGATCGCCACGAGGCGTTCCTTCTCCTGTCGCACCGTGAGCCGGACCCGGTCGCCGCGGCTGAGCCCCGCGCCGTCCAGCCGCTCCCGCGAGTCCGCGTAGATGGCCATCGACTGCATCTCGTCCATGAGGCCCGGCACCGCGTCGTGCTTCACCAGCATCAGGGTGTCGCCGCTCCGTCCCTCGTACACCCCGGTGACCCGATACAGTCCCCGCCCCGGGAAGGCCGCCCGGTAGCTGCCCCAGATGCCGGCGGCGAAGCCGACGAGCAGCAGGATGAACAGCGCGGGAACTGCAAGGCGCCGGCGGACGGTCGCGACCCGGACGTGCGGGGTGCGGCGCGGAGACGAGGGCGAGACCGCGGTTACTCGGGCTCGTCGCGGGGAGGGATCTTGCCCGCCACGTGCTCGGGCGTCAGCACCCAGGTGCCGCCGCAGCCTTCCTTGAAGGTGGCGATCGCGGCGCGGTAGCCGCTGCCCAGGGTGATCGCCATGACGCCCACGCTGGCCACCGTGCCGAGACCGCACACGATCGCCTTCCCCGGGATATATCCGACGTTCAGGAATCCGGCGCCGACCCGATCCGCGTCCGACACCTCGACGTCGATCGCAGAGTCCCCGGCGTACGGCTCGGCGGCGTGGACCACCGCGCCCCGCGACAGCAGCGGGCCCGTCAGTGCCATCAGCACGACGAGCAGGCCGCACAGCATCCTCGTGGCAACCCGCATGGCGTATCTCCTCTCCGGGATGAGATGCCGTTCGCTACGCACTGTTTCTAAGGTACACGAACTCAATATCCAGACCTAGACACGGCGATGCCTCCCCGACGGGCCTCGCGCGGCGCGGGCCGGCGGGGCTCACAACGCATCGCGTCATCGGTAAAGGCCCATCGAATCAAAATGTTGCTGCGCCGGGAGGGCCTCGACATCGCTCCGGCGGGATCGTAGACTGTGCCGGGCTGGCCGACCGGGCCCAGCCGACATCGGCCCACACCGGAAGGAGAAATGTCATGAAGATCGTCCGCTTCTCCCAGAACGGTCACGCCCCCCGCCTCGGCTGCTTCGTCGGGCAGGATCGCATCGCCGATCTCGAGGCCACCGCCACCGCGTACCTCGCCGGGCGGGGCGTGGTCCGCGCGGCGGCCATCGCGGCGGCCCTGTTCCCGGCCAACAGCACGCGCGCCTTCCTGGAGGGCGGCAGCGCGAGCCAGGAGATGCTGACCGCGATGATGGACGCGGCGCGCGCGGGCAAGTTCCAGCCGGTGGCGCACGCCCTCAACTCGGTGCGGCTGCACGCCCCCATCGCCGATCCGGGCAAGTTCATCTGCATCGGCCTCAACTACAAGGATCACGCCGCGGAGACCAACAACCAGCCCCCCAAGGAGCCGCCGGTGTTCCCGAAGTGGGCCAACGCGATCCAGGATCCGGGCGAGCCGATCCTGCGGCCCCGGGGGGAGAAGACGCTCGACTGGGAGGTGGAGCTGGGCGTGGTCATGGGCCGCACCGCCCGCTTCGTCAAGAAGGAGCAGGCCCTCGACTACGTCTACGGCTACACCATCATCAACGACGCGAGCGCGCGCGACTTCCAGTTCCACACCAGCCAGTGGGGCGCCGGCAAGGCGGGCGACACCCTGGCCCCGGTCGGCCCCTACATCGCGGACCGGACCGAGATCCCGGACCCGCACGTGCTCGACCTGAAGACGTGGGTGAACGGCACGCTGATGCAGAACGGCTCCACCCGCAACTTCATCTTCGACGTGGGCTACATCATCCAGTACCTGACCAGCTTCATGACCCTCTCGCCCGGCGACCTCATCGCCACCGGCACCCCGGCCGGCGTCGGCTTCTCGCGCAAGCCGCAGGTGACCCTGCAGCCGGGCGACACCGTGAAGCTCGAGATCACCGGGCTCGGTACCCTCGAGAATCCGGTGAAGGACGCCTGAGCCGACGGACCATGGCGGTCCGCAGCCTGCTGCACTACGCGCTCGAGGTGCCCGACCAGGCGGTCGGGCAGCGGTTCTACCAGGACTTCGGCCTCATGGACCGCACCGGCTCGAGCGACGCGGTGCGGCTCGGTCCCGAAGGAATCGGCCGCGACGCGGTCCTGCTCTATGCGGGGCCGCGCAAGCGGCTGCACCACCTCTGCTTCGGCGCGCCGGGCGAGGACTTCGCCCGCGTGCGCGAGGCGCTCGCGCGCGCCGGGGTGCGCGAGACGGACCCGCCGCGGGGCGCCCCGGACGGTGGCCTCTGGATCCGTGATCCCGACGGCAATGCGGTGAACATCCGGGACGAGGCCGCGCCCGCCCCACCCGCGGACGCCCCGCTGGCGCTCAACGGTCCCGGCTACGTGCAGCGCGAGATCGTGCGCGGCTACCCGGAGCGCGGGCGCCGCATCGCCCCGCGCAAGCTCGGACACGTGCTGCTGTTCACGCCGGACCTCGAGCGCCTGCTGCGCTTCTACGTCGGCATGCTCGGCATGAAGCTCTCGGATCGCTCGCGGGGGATCATCGCGTTCCTGCGCAGCAACACCGATCACCACACCCTCGCCCTGCTCTCCTCCCACGCGCCCGGCTTCCACCACGGCTCCTTCCAGGTGGGCAGCGTGGACGAGATCGCGATGGGCGCGCTGCGCATGGCCGACAAGGGCTGGCAGCCGGGCTGGGGTCTCGGTCGGCACGTGATCGGATCGAACTTCTTCTACTACCTGCGGGATCCGTGGGGCAGCTTCAGCGAGTACTACTACGATCTCGACTACATACCCGAGGGCTGCGCCTGGGAGCCGCGAGACTTCCCGCCCGAGGACGCCCTCTACGTCTGGGGCCCGCCGTGCCCGGCCGACTTCGGCGAGAACAAGGAAGCATGGACCTAGAGTTCCTCCACTCTCTCGTGCAGCCCGCCGCCACCAAGATCGTGCTCTGCTCGCTCGACGGCCTGGGCGGACTGCCCGAGCCGCGCACCGGCAAGAGCGAGCTCGAAACCGCGCACATCCCCACCCTGCACGGGCTGGCGGCCCGCTCGGCGTGCGGGCTGCTGCGCCACGTGGGGCCCGGGATCACTCCGGGCAGCGGGCCCGGGCATCTCGGGCTCTTCGGCTACGACCCGCTCCGCTATCCGGTGGGACGCGGGGTCCTCGAGGCGCTCGGCATCGACTTCGAGCTGCGGGCCGGCGACGTCGCCGCGCGGGGAAACTTCTGCACCGTGGACGCCCAGGGCCACATCACCGACCGGCGGGCCGGGCGCATCGCCACCGACCTGTGCGTGCAGCTCTGCGAGCGGTTGCGCGGAATCCGCCTGGAAGGCGTGGAGGTGCTGGTGGAGCCGGTGAAGGAGCACCGCTTCGTGCTGGTGCTGCGGGCATCCGACCTCTCGGGCCGCCTCTCCGAGACCGACCCGCAACAGCTGGGCGCGGCCCCGCTGCCGGCGAGACCGCTGGTCCCGGAGGCGGAGCGGACCGCGAGGCTGGTGAACGCGTTCGTGGACGCGGCACGGCCGCTCCTGCGCGACCAGGCCCCCGCCAACATGCTCCTGCTCCGCGGCTTCGATCAGCGTCCGCACCTGCCCCTCTTCCCCGAGACCTTCGGGCTGCGGGCCGCCGCGGTGGCCGCGTATCCGATGTACCGCGGCCTCTCGCGCCTGGTGGGCATGGACGTGCTCAAGACCGGCGGCACGTTCGCGGAGGAGATCGACACCCTCGAGCAGCAGTGGGCGTCCTACGACTTCTTCTTCCTGCACTACAAGGACACCGACAAGGCGGGCGAGGACGGCGACTTCGCGGCCAAGATCGCGGCCCTGGAGCGGTTCGACGCCCAGCTGCCCCGCGTGCTCGCCCTGCGTCCCGACGTGCTCGCCATCTCCGGCGACCACGCGACCCCCTCGATCCTGAAGGGGCACGGCTGGCAGGGGGTGCCCGCCCTGGTGTCGAGCCCTTACTGCGGGGCCGATCACGTGAGCCGGTTCACCGAGCGCGACTGCGCGAGCGGCTCGCTCGGGGTGATGCCCGCCCAGGACCTCATGCCGGTGCTGATGGCCAACGCGCTCCGCTTCACCAAGTACGGGGCCTAGGGCTCGCTTTGGGATTGGGCCCAGAATTCGCTCGCGGTATTCTGGCGGTGGACGGATGAAGCGCGCGCACTGCCTCCTCTCCGCCGCGATCCTGCTCGCCCTCGGCGCGCTGGGGCTCGCCGTCCCGACGCGCGAGCCGGCGCCGCCGCCTCCCGTGGTCGCCGAGACACCAGACACCGCGCCGAGCGCCGCGCGTCCGGAGCCGGTGGAGATCACCCTCAAGCGCGGTGAGACCTTCGACACCGCGCTGCGCCGGGCGGGGCTCGAGCGCGGCGATGCGGCCAACATCGCGGCCGCGCTCCGGGCCACCGTGAACCTGCGGCGTCTCGCGCCGGGCGAGCGGTTGAGCGTGCGCGCGGGGGCGCCGGGCGTCGAGCCCGAGATCACCTGGACGCGCTCACCGGCGGAGCGCTACGACATCCGGTCCGCCGACGGGCACTGGACGGTGACCGCGGTGCGCGCCCCCATCGAGACCCGGGTGGTGGCCCTCGCGGGCGAGGTGCGCGACTCGCTCTTCGCGAGCGTGGAGCGGCTGGGGGAGAGCGCGGCCCTCACCGCGCGACTGGTCACGCTGTTCGAGTGGGACTTCGACTTCGCGGCCGATTCGATGCCCGGCGACCGGTTCCGACTGCTGGTGGAGAAGCGCTACGTCGGCGACGAGCTGCTCGGCTACGGCGACATCCTGATCGCGCAGTACGCGAGCGCCGAGCGTCCCTTGCTCACCAGCGTGGCGTTCGACGACGGGGGCCGGCGCGCGTACTACGACGCCTCCGGCCGCTCGGTGAAGAAGATGTTCCTGCGGGCGCCGCTCGACTTCACCCGGGTCACGTCCGGCTTCTCGCACGCCCGGCACCACCCGATCCTGGGCGGGCTGCGCCCGCACCTCGCGGTGGACTACGGGGCCCCGGTGGGCACCCCGGTGCGCGCGGTCGCCGACGGGGTGGTGACGATGGCGGGCTGGGACGGAGGCTTCGGGCTCTCCATCTCGATCCGGCACGCGCGAGGCTACGAGACCATGTACAACCACCTCTCGCGCCTGCACGTGAAGCGGGGCGACCGGGTGCGCCAGCGGCAGATCATCGGCCGTGTGGGGACCACCGGCCTCTCGACCGGGCCGCACCTCGACTACCGGGTGCGCAAGGGCGGGGTGTTCGTGAACCCGCTCGGGGAGAAATTCATCCCCGGCTCCCCGGTGCCCGCGAACCGGCGGGGCGCCTTCGGGGTCCACGTGCGCACGCTCCTCGATCGGCTCGACGCGGAAGCGCCCCTGCCGCCGCGCGCGCCCGACCGGTCCTGAGCGCTCCGCCGGCCGCCCGTCCGCGGGTCACCTCCTCCGCTCAGTGTTCCGGCAGCGCTCCGGCTCGAGCCTCTGTTACCGCTGCGGCAAGCTGAACCGCGTCGACGCCGCAGTGTGCTTCTACTGCGGCGCCCGTTACCCGGGCTTGTGGGGGTTCGGGGCCGTCGCCGGCCGCCTGGTGGGGCGGATAGACGTCGCCAAGGCCATCATCGTCGCCTGTTCGACCCTCTACGTGGCGTCGGTGCTACTCGATCCGCTGGCCGCCCTGCGGGCCCGCAGCCCATTGGACATGCTGTCCCCCAGCCAGACCGTGCTGCTCCGGCTCGGCATGGCCGGCGCCGCTCCGTGGGCGGCCGGCTGGTGGTGGACCTTGCTGACCGGCGTGTACCTGCACGGCAGCCTGCTCCACATCGTGTTCAACATGCTGTGGGTCCGCCAGCTCGCGCCCGCGGTGGAGCAGCTGTACGGCTCGGCCCGCCTCATGGTGATCTACACGATCGCGGGGGTCGCGGGCTTCGCCCTGTCCAACGCGGTCGGCATCCGCTTCACCCTCGGCGCGTCCGGCGCGGTGTTCGGCCTGCTGGGCGCGATGGTCGCCTACGGGCAGAGCCGCGGCGGCACCTTCGGGGTCGCGGTGCTCCAGCAGTACGGCCGGTGGGCGCTGCTCCTGTTCCTGGCCAGCTTCTTCCTGGCCGGGGTCAACAACTGGGGGCACGCGGGAGGCTTCGCGGGCGGCTACGTGGCCGCCCTGGTGTTCGGCCACCTGGAGCGCCGGCCCGAGCGCGGCATCGACCGGCTGGCCGCCCTGGGCGCGATCGCGCTCACCGTGCTGGCCTTCGTCCTCGCGATCGCCAACGGCGCCCTGCGCTGATCCGGACGCGCCGGCGCCCGGTCACTGGTTGCTGTCGGCCTCGGCGCGGAACGTTTCCACCTGCTCCGGCAGACCGAACACCCGCAGCCGGTCCCCCGCCCGCAGGCGCGTGTCCGCGGAGGGATTCACCACCGCGGACCCGTCGATCCGCTCCACCGACACCACCGTGACCCCGAAGCGCTCGCGCACGCGCGCCTCGCCGAGCGTCCGGTCCGCGAGCGCGCCCGCGCCCAGCCGCACCACGTGCACCTCGGGCAGCGCCTCCGCCCGAACGGAGCCGCCGCCGGCCTCCGCGTGCACCGGGCTCATGGCGCCGCGGAAGCGGGTCAGATAGTCCAGCACGCGGGCCTGCGGCTGGGCGAGCGTCCGCAGCGCGTGGCGGATCATGGTGGCGGCCGCCTCGAGCTCGGGCTCGATCACCTCGGTGGCGCCCGCCTCCGCGAGGGCATCGCGCGCGGACGCGGTGTGGGCCCGGGCCAGGACCGTCACCTGCGGGCTCACCGCCCGGACCGAGCGGACCACCAGACGCGCCCGGTCCATCTCGGGCAGCGCCACCACCACCAGCGCGGCGCGGGCGACGCGCGCCTCCTCGAGCAGGCGCGGCTGGGCCGCGTCGCCGAACAGGCACGGCACGCCGCGCGAGCGCAGGCCCTGTACGATGTCGGGATCGCGCTCGATGACCACGTAGCGCATGCCGAACGTCTCGAGCGCCTCCCCCACCGCGCTGCCCACCCGCCCGAACCCGCAGAGCACCACGTGCTCCGACTCGCCCGCCTCGCTCGCGATCCCCGGCTCCGCCGGGGCCACCCCCCGCAGGCGGGCGATCACCGCCGGCGCCGCGCGCACCAGGGCCGCGTTGATGAGGATCGTGACCAGGGCCGCCGCGAGCGTCGCGTTGTAGATGTCGGCGCCCACGTGCCCGGCGCTGCGCGCCACCTGGACCAGGATGAACGAGAACTCGCCGATCTGGGTGAGGCCGACGCCGACCCGCAGCGCGGTCCAGAGCGGCCGCCGGAAGAGCCAGACCACCAGCGTCCACAGGAAGAGCTTGCCGACCACGACCATCAGTACCATGGTGACGAGGAGCGGGACGTTCGCCACCAGGCTCGCCGGATCGATGAGCGCCCCGATGGTCACGAAGAAGAGCGCCACGAACACGTCGCGGAGCGGCAGGAGCCGCGCGAGCGTCTCGTGCGCGTACTCCGAGCCGTTGATGATCAGCCCGCCCAGGAACGCGCCGAGAGCCAGCGAGAGGCCCGCGGCCTGGGTGAGCGCGGCGGTGCCCAGGCCCACCGCGAGGGCCACCAGGAGGAACATCTCGTCGCTGTGCATCCGGGCGGCGCGGGTCATCAGCGGCGGGATGACGCGCGCGGCCACGTAGCCGGCCGGCACCAGCACCAGCAGGGACCGCCCCAGCGTGCCCGCGATGGTGGCGAGCCGCCCCGCGTCGAGGGCGCCCAGGGCCGGGATGATCACGATCAGGATCACCACCGCGAGATCCTCGACGAGCGTGATGCCGATCATGACGCGTCCGTGTCGCGAGTGCAGCTCGCCCCGGTCCATCAGGAGGCGCGCCAGCACCATGGTGCTGGCCACCGAGATCACCATGCCGACCACCGCCCCCTGGAGCAGGGACCAGTCCAGCAGGCCCGCGACGGCCATGCCCATCGTCACCGAGAGGGCGATGCCGAGCGGGCCGCCGAGCAGGGCGACCCACTTCACGCGCAGGAGGTCGTGCAGGGAGAACTCGATGCCGACGGAGAACATGAGCAGGATCACGCCGATCTCGGCGAAGAGCTCGAAGGTGTGCAGGTCGGAGACCGCCGGCCCGGGCGTGAGCGGACTGATCAGGATGCCGCCCAGCACGTAGCCCAGGACCAGGGGCTGGCCGGCCAGGCGGGCGAGGGCGCCGCCGGCCACCGCGGCCAGGAAGACGTAGGCGAGGTCCCGGAAAAAGGTCGGTTCGGCGAGCACGGCCAAGTGTCGCATCGCCGTGCCACCGGAGCCAAGCGTCGTCGTATACTTCAAGCAGAGGTCATGCCATGACCACGCGCCGCAAGAGGCCCGCGCCGCGAGCGCAGGCGAAGATCGAGCAGCTCGAGACCCGGCTGGCCCGGTTGGAGTCCGACCTGGAGCGCGTGCGCGCCACCGCCGCGCGCAGCGGCGGACTCACCCGGGAGCGGCTCGCCGCCATCGAGAAGGCGATGAGCGCACACGTGGCCCGGGCCCAGGCCGGCCTCAGGGATTCGGTGAACCGGCTCGGCCGCCGGCTCCTGAGCGCCCGCTCTCGCCGGGAAGCGGCGCGCCAGATCGAACAGGCCCGGCAGGGGGTCAAGGAATCGCTCGACCGCCTGGCCCGCACGCTGGGCGACTCGCAGAAGAAGGTGACGCAGGAGGTATCGGCGCTCACCCGCGGCCTCCGGGCCGGGGTCAAGGCGGGCCGCGCCGCCTACCGGGGCCGGCGCCGCTAGTCGCGTTTTCGCTTGGCCACCCTGCCTGCCGAGACCACAATGGGTACCCGATGCGCCCGGTCCTGATCTGTCCCGATGATCTGCTCGAACACATGGTGGCGGCCGCCGCCTTTCCGGGCGAGCGGCCGCTCTACCTGGTGCCGCGGGCGAGCGTGAAGGGACGGCTCGGTCGGCACAGCGACCGGACGGTGGCGGGCAAGGTCACCGACGTGGCGTTCCTCCGCGAGGCCCTGCGGGGCGGCCGCGGCCCGGTGGTGGTGGCCGCCCCGGCCGGACAGCTCGGTCGCGTGGCCGCCGCGGTCAAGGACGCGCTCCCCGACGCGCCCGTCCTGGTGCTGCGCGACGACGACCGCCCGATGGCCGGTGCGACGGTGGTGCCGCTCTCCGCCTTCGGCGAGCAGATCATCCAGCCCGCGGTGGACCGGGCGGCCCAGCGGGTGCGGGCCGACCGGCTGCGCGCGCACTTCTTCGACGCGGAGCGCGTCCTGATCCTCATGCAGGACGACCCGGATCCGGACGCCATCGCCTCCGCCCTTGCGCTCAAGACCCTGCTGGGGCGCACCCGCACCTCGACCGCGATCTGCACCTTCGGCACCATCACCCGCCCCGAGAACGTGGCGATGTGCAAGATCCTCGAGATCGAGGTCGAGGGCATCAGCGCGGGCGACGTCCCCCAGTTCGACCGGGTGGCGATGGTGGACGTGCAGCCCTCGTTCCTGGAGGAGCGCTTCGAGGAGGTCGATCTGGTGATCGACCATCACCCGGTGGAGCAACCGATCCGGGCCGGCATCAAGGACGTGCGCCCGTCCTACGGCGCGACCTCCACGATCCTGGTGGAGTACCTCCGCGCGGCCGACGTCAAGATCACGCAGCGGCTCGCCACCGCGCTTCTCTACGGGATCAAGTCGGACACGCTGGGCCTCGAGCGTGGCGGCACGCGGGCGGACCTGGAGGCCTTCTCGTACCTCTACCTGCTCGCCAACCACAACGCGCTCCGCCGCATCGAGCGGCCCGAGCTCTCCCAGGAGGCCCTCGACGTCCTGGCCCGCGGCCTGGCCAGGCGGCGGGTGCTGCACGGGGTGTTCTTCTCGCACCTCGGCCGCGTGGCCACCGTGGACCTCATCCCCCAGTTCGCCGACTTCGGCCTGCAGGCCGAGGGCGTGCAATGGTCGGTGGTCTCGGGCCTGGTGGGCGACGAGGTGCACGTGTCGGTGCGGAACGTGGGCTACGTGAAGAGCGCGGGCGACGTGACGCGCGCCGCCTTCGGCGACCTCGGGGTCGGCGGCGGGCACCGCACGATGGCCAAGGCCATCTTCCCCGCCCGGCGCCTCGCGGGAAGCGGCGGCGAGAGCGCGTGCCAGGACGTGATCGTGGAGCGCTTCCTCAAGGCGCTCGGCGTCGGCCATCGTCCGGCCGACGGCGCGCCGGCATGATCGTCATCTACCTGCTGATGGCGCTGCTCGGCAGCGCCGCCACGATCTTCGCGCTGCAGAATCGCGACCCGGTGACGATCACGTTCCTGACCTGGAGCATCGAGGGCATGCCGGTGGCGCTGGTCATCCTCCTCTCGCTGCTGCTGGGCGTGGTCTTCGCCTCGCTCAGCGGGCTGGTGAAGGTGCTGCGCATGCGCTATCGCATCCGGCAGCTCGAGAGCCAGGTGAACCAGCTCATCGCCGCCCAGCCGTCCTCCACCACCTCGTCCCACCTGCCACCGCCCAGCCCCCCGACGCCGCTCTCCTGAGCGGGTCCGCAATGGCCGAGGCCGCCCGGCTCTCCGACACCGTCCGGGACCTGCTGGAGTCGGGACGCCGCGAGCGCCTGAGCCAGCTCCTCGAGGACGCCCACGCGGCCGACATCGCGGCGGTGCTGCGCCAGCTGTCGCTGCCCGACCAGGTGATCCTGTTCCGCCTGCTGGGCCGGGAGTCCGCCGGCGCGGTGCTGGCCGAGCTGGGCGACCAGGGGGTGGCGGAGCTCGCGGGGGCCCTGGACGAGGGGGAGATCTCGAGCATCCTGGACCGGATGCGGCCGGACGACGCGGCGCAGGTCCTGGAGGAGCTGCCGGCCGAGCAGGTCGAGAAGGTCCTCGACCTGATGAAGGAGGACAAGTCCGAGGAGGTCCAGGGGCTCCTCGAGTACCGCGAGAAGACGGCCGGGCGCCTCATGACCACCGACATGCTGGCGGTGCCGGAGCACCTCTCGGTTGCCCAGGCGGTCGAGCAGGTCCGGCGGTCCCCGGTGGCCGAGAGCGCGCCCATCCTGTACGTGGTGGACGACCACGCCCACCTGGTCGGGAGCCTGCCCTGGCGTCGGCTGGTGACCGCCGACCCGAGCGCCCCGGTGGGGCTCCTCCGGCAGGAGGAGCCGGTCAGCGTGACCCCCGAGACGGATCAGGAGGAGGTCGCCCGGCTGGTAGCCAAGTACAACCTGGTGGCCATTCCGGTGGTCGACGGGGACCACCGCCTGCTGGGGGCGATCACGGTGGACGACGTGATCGACGTGATCCGGGAGGAAGCCACCGAGGACATCCAGCGGCTGGGCGGTGCGGCCGGCGACGAGACGGTGCTGGACCCCGCCCGGGCGGTCTTCCCCAAGCGGCTGATCTGGCTGCTGATCAACCTGGGGACCGCCATCCTGGCCGCGTCGGTCATCGGGCTGTTCGAGGACTCGATCCGGGAGCTGGCCCTGCTGGCCATCTTCATGCCAATCGTGGCCTCGATGGGGGGGATCGGGACCACCCAGACCGCCACCGTGGTGGTCCGGGGCCTGGCCCTGGGGGATATGTCCACCGGCCACCTCTGGCGGGTGCTCCGGAAGGAGACCACCCTGGCCCTCACCGTCGGCCTGGCCACCGGCCTGGTGATGGCCGGGATCGCCTACCTCTGGAAGGGGCAGGCCCTCCTGGCCGGGATCATCGCCCTGGCCATGACCCTCAACATGCTGGTGGCCGCGGTGGTGGGGGTGGTCATCCCGCTCCTGCTGAAGACCTTCCGGGTGGACCCGGCCATCGCCTCCAGCGTGATCATCACGACCTTCACCGACGTGTTCGGGTTCTTCTCCTTCCTCGGGCTGGCCACTCTCCTGATCCGCTTTCTCCTCTAGACTTGCGGCCGGAGTAAGATTTACCCTCGCGGGATGTAAAAACGAGTAGTGATTTTCATGCCCACCGCCCTGCAAAAGGTTCCGGCCGCGGTGGAAGCGCGGGAATCTCACAGGTTCCACTACGGTGCGGTGACGGATGAGCGGGAGGGGGCTGGCATGCTGGTTGCGTTGTCGGAGCCCGGAGGACGCCCACAGTGTCGGGCACTTCCGGCTCTCGGGCAGGACGATCGCTCCCCAAGCTTCTTGGGCTCCACGCGACGGGTGGATCAGCCGAGCGCCTCGACGAGAACATCGACTCTGGACGCCTCGTAGGCGCCCATGGAGGCTTGGATCGTGAAGCTCGAAGCGACGTCGCGCGCCATCCGGCGTGCGCAGCCGGCGGACTGTCGTCCTCGGCTCGAGGTGCGAGGGAAGTTCTTCTTCGCCGGCGATGAAAAAGTCCCGCTCCGGGGGGTGACCTATGGGCCCTTCGCCCCGGACGCTGATGGGTATCGATATCCCGCCCCCGAGGTCGTCGCGCGCGACCTGGCTCTCATCACCGAGCTCGGGGCGAACTGCCTCCGCCTCTTCACGCCGCCTCCGCGCTGGCTCCTCGACATGGCGGCGGAGCGAAATCTGTGGGTGCTGGTGGGGATCCCGTGGGCGGAGCACGTGTGCTTCCTCGACTCGGAGGCGATCACCGACAACGTCCGTCGCGCGGTGACCCAGGTCGTGGAGGACTGCCGGGATCATTCGGCGGTCGGCGCGTTCCTGGTCGGCAACGAGATTCCACCCGACATCGTCCGGTGGTACGGCCCCCAGCGCATCGCGGCGTTCCTCCGCGAGCTCACCGAGCTCGTGAAGAAGGTCGAGCCCACCGCGCTGGTCGGCTACGCCAACTTCCCGTCCACCGAGTACCTCGAGACCGACTTCACCGACTTCCTGGCTTTCAACGTCTATCTCCATTCCGAGCCCGAGTTCCGACGCTACCTCTCGCGTCTGCACAGCCTGGCCGGCGACCGGCCGCTCGTGCTGACCGAGTTCGGCATCGATTCGTATCGCGAGGGAGAGAGCGTGCAGGCCGCGACGCTGTCGTGGCAGGTGCGCGCCGCGCTCGACATGGGCGTCGCGGGCACGGTGGTGTTCTCCTTCACCGACGAGTGGTACACCGGCGGCTTCGACATCCAGAACTGGGCCTTCGGCCTGGTGGACCGCGAGCGGCGGCCCAAGCCGGCCTTCCAGGCGGTGCAGCGCTGGTACGCGGGACACGGGCTGCCCGCCCTGAGCGAGTACCCGAAGGTGTCGGTGGTGATCTGCGCCTACAACGCGGAGTCCACCATGCAGGCCTGTCTCGAGTCGCTGCAGAAGCTCCGGTATCCGGCGTTCGAGGTCATCGTGGTGGACGACGGCTCCACCGATCGCACCGGCCAGATCGCGGACGGCTTCGACGGCATGCACGTCATCCACCAGGAGAACAAGGGCCTCAGCGCGGCCCGCAACGTCGGCATCGCGGCCTCGCTCGGCGAGATCGTGGCCTTCACCGATTCGGACTGCGTGGTGGACCCGGACTGGCTCCACTACCTGGTGGCCACGTTCATCCAGACCGGCTTCCCGGCGGTGGGCGGCCCCAACCTGCCGCCCCCGGAGGACTCGATGGTGGCGGCCTGCGTAGCCGCCTCGCCCGGCGGCCCGCTCCACGTGCTGCTGGACGACGTGGAGGCGGAGCACATCCCGGGCTGCAACATGGCCTTCCGCCGCGAGGTGCTGGAGGAGATCGGCGGGTTCGATCCGATCTACCGCTCGGCGGGTGACGACGTCGACCTCTGCTGGCGGCTCCAGGATCGGGGCCACCGCATCGGCTTCAGCCCGGCCGCGATGGTGTGGCACTTCCGCCGCAACACCATGAAGGCCTACATCGGCCAGCAGAAGGGCTACGGGAAGGCGGAGGCGCTTCTCTACTTCCGCCATCCGCACCGCTTCAACGCCCTCGGCTACTCGCGCTGGCGCGGGCGCATCTACGGCGGCATCAAGGCGCTCTTCTCGCTGCGCCGCCCGGTGATCTACGGGGGCGTGTTCGGCCGCGGCCTCTTCCAGACGCTCTACCAGCCGCCGTCCACCGTGCTCTCCTACCTGCCGTTCACCCTCGAGTGGAACCTGGTGGGTGCCCTGCTCCTGGCCTACGGCGCCATGAAGGGCGGGTGGTACTGGCTCGGCGCCGCTCCGGTCGCGCTGTCGTGGGCGTGCTGCTTCTGGGCCGCGATGGGGGCCCGGGTGGATCCCCTGGCCCGCGGCGTCCGGGGCCGCCTCCTCATCTCGGTGCTCACCTACTTCGGTCCCCTGCTCCGGTCGCTCGAGCGCTACAAGTGGTGGGTGCGCGGCCTCACCGCGGCGGCCCCGGCCCCGGCGGTGCGCCGGACGCAGGCGGTACCGTGGTCGTGGCGCGAGCGCGCCTTCTCGGCCGCGTTCTGGACCGACAGCGCCCTCGAGAAGGAGATCCTGCTCCACGGGGTGATGGAAGTGCTCGCGGAGCGGAAGTACTTCGTCCTGCCCGATCAGGGCTGGAGCGAGTGGGATCTCGAGGTGCACGGCGGGATCTGGGCCCGCGGACGCGTCAAGGTGTGCACCGAGAACCACGGCGGCGAGCGCCGGGTGCTGCGGGCGAAGTGCGCCCTGCGCACCTCGCGGCTGTCCCGCGGGGTCCTGCTCGGCGCGGCGGCGACCGCCCTGCTCGGGCTGAAGCTGGCCCTGCCCGCGCTCGCCGCGGCCGGGGCGGTGGCGGGCCTCGTGGCCGGAGCCGCCCTGCTGCGCGACTCGGTGGGGCTCGGGCGCATGCTGTACGACTCGTTGCAGACGGTGGCGCGACGGGCGCGCATGCACTACGCCCCCCCGCTCGACGTCGCGATGGCCGAGGTCAAATGAGCCAGTTCGTCCGGCGGATCAGCGGGTATCTCTGGCCGTACCGCGTTCGCATGACGTGGGCGCTGGCCCAGGTGTGCCTCACCAGCGCCTTCGAGCTGCTGAAGCCCTGGCCCATCAAGCTGGTCATCGACTCGGTGCTCGGCGGGCAGCCGCTGCCGGGCGGGCTCGGAGCGGGCCTGAGTCTCGGCATCGTGCTGCTGCTCGCGTGCCTGGCTCTCGTCGTCATCTACGCGGCGGTGGGCGCGCTCACCGTGCTGTCGAACTACACCACGATCCAGATCGGCCAGCGCATGGTGCGGGACCTGCGCAGTGACCTCTACGCGCACCTGCACCGGCTGTCGATGGCGTTCCACAACCGGGCCCAGGCCGGCGACCTGCTCTACCGGGTCACCGCGGACACCTTCGCGCTGCAGTCGCTCACCATGAACTGCCTGTTCCCGGCCACCACCGCGATCATCCTGCTGGTGGGCATGAGCGTGATCATGGCGCGCCTGGACTGGCAGCTGACCCTCCTCGCCCTGAGCGTCTGCCCCCTGTTGCTGCTGGCCATCGGCCGTCTCAACCGGCGGATCACGGCGGCCGCGGGCGAGATGCGCGAGCGGGAAAGCGAGGTCTACGGCGTCGTGCAGCGGGCGATGAGCGCCATGCGCGTGATCCAGGCCTTCACCCGCGAGGACGACGAGCACCGCCGCTTCATGAGCGCGAGCGGCAAGAGCCTGGACGCGAGCCTGCGGCTGTACACGCTACAGACGTTCTACGCGGGCGTGGTGAACCTGGTCATCGCCCTGGGCACCGCGGGGGTGGTCTGGGTGGGCGCCCGACACGTCATGGACGGCAGCCTCACGGTGGGCAGCCTGGTGGTGTTCATCTCCTATCTGGCCTCCCTCTACGCCCCCATCAACAGCATGTTCCAGGTCTACGGGCTCTCGCAGAGCGCGCGGGTCGGGGTGCAGCGGGTGCTCGACGTCATGGACGTGGAGCACGACCTGCCCGACGGGACCCGCACGTTCCCGCCCGAAGGCGCGCGCGGGGAGGTGGTCTGGGAGGGCGTGCACTTCCAGTACGCACCCGGCGTCCCGGTCCTGCGGGGCATCGACCTGCGCGTCGCCGCGGGCCAGCGGGTGGCGGTGGTCGGTCCCACCGGGGCCGGCAAGTCGACCCTGCTGAGCCTGCTGCCGCGCTTCTACGACCCGACACGCGGGCGGGTGCTGGTCGACGGCGTGGACATCCGCGAGTACAAGCTCGGGTCGCTCCGGCGGCAGGTGGCGATGGTGCTGCAGCCGCCGCTGCTGTTCCCGGTGAGCATCCGCGAGAACATCGCCTTCGGCCGTCCCGGCGCCACCATGGACGAGATCGTGGAGGCGGCCAAGGCCGCCCGCATCCACGACATGATCTCCCGGCTGCCCGGGGAGTACGACTCGGTGGTGGGCGAGCACGCGGTCACCCTGTCCGAGGGCGAGAAGCAGCGGCTCACCATCGCCCGCGCGATCCTGCGCGACTCGCCGATCCTCATCCTCGACGAGCCGACCTCCTCCCTCGACCCGGAGACCGAGCGCCTCATCATCGAGGCCCTCGAGGGGCTGCAGAAGGGCCGCACCACCTTCATCATCGCCCATCGTCTCTCCACGGTGCGGATGGCGGACCGGGTGGTGGTGATCGAGGACGGGCGCATCGCGGAGCAGGGCGACATCGAGACGTTGCTGGAGCGATCGGGTCCCTTTGCCGCGATGTACGGGGGCCGGACCCCGAACCGGCACGAGGACCCGCTTGCCATCTCGTAAGCGGATCGTCGTCCTGCATCTGGCCGGCCGCTATCCGCTGGGCGGCATCGGCTGGCAGGCGATCCACTACGTGCTCGGGCTCCGGCGGCTGGGCCACGATGTCCACTACGTCGAGGACTCCGGCGCCCACCCCTACGATCCTCGCGTCAAGAGCGTGGTGGAGGACTCCACCTACAACGTCGAGTTCCTGCGCGACGCCATGGGGCGCTTCGATCTCGGCGATCGGTGGACGTACGTCGATCCGGTGACCGGCGCGCATCACGGCCTCTCGCGGGAGCGGCTCGCCCGGCTCTACCGCGAGGCGGACGCGATCTTCAACGTGTGCGGAGCGACCCGGCTGCGGGAGGAGCATCTGCAGTGCCCGATCCGGGTGTACGTGGAGACCGATCCCGTGTTCGAGCAGATCCGGGTGGCCGAAGGGGACCGGGCGGCCATCATGGGCCTGGAGACGCACACCCATCATTTCACGTACGGCGAGAACCTCGGTCAGCCGGACTGCCCCATCCCCCTGGAGAAGTTCGCGTGGAGGACGACCCGTCCGCCGGTCATCCCGGAGCTGTGGGAGACGCCGTTCGACCCGACCGCCGAGCGGTTCACGACCGTGGCCACCTGGCGCAACGCGGGCAAGGACATCCGGTTCCGGGGGCAGACCTACATCTGGTCCAAGCACCAGAACTTCCTGCGGATGATCGACCTGCCGGCCCGGACACGCCAGCCGCTCGAGATGGCGCTCGAGGTGACGGACGCGGCGAGCCGGGACCTGCTCCGGCAGAGCGGGTGGCTGCTGGCGGACGCCTACCAGGTCTCCCGGGACGTCACCACGTACCGGCGCCACATCCAGGCGTCGCGCGGCGAGTTCACCGTCGCCAAGGACCTGGTGGCCCGGACGAAGAGCGGATGGTTCAGCGACCGGAGCGTGTGCTACCTCGCGGCGGGCAGGCCGGTGGTGACCCAGGACACCGGGTTCGGCAAGTACGTCCCGGAGGGAGTCGGTCTCCTGGCCTTCGAGACCATCGAGGATGCTGCCGTGGCGCTGGACGCGGTGAACCGTGACTACCGGCGTCATAGCCGGCGAGCCCGGGAGATCGCGGTCGAGTACTTCGGGGCCGAACGCGTTCTCGGTCGGCTTTGTCGGGAAGCCGACCTCTAGGCGCCGCAAGGCACCGAAATATCGTAAGTCCGCTTCAGCGCTGCAATCTTTCGCCCACAAACCGCTTGGCAACGTGCGTCACCCTATGCTAAAAGTGCGGAGGCAACACGTCCCAGCAACCCCATCCCGGAGGCTCGCCGGATTGGACGCCGCACTGGAGAAGAGGCAGGTCAAGAGAGCGTACAAGCTGTACGCGCCCGCCTACGACTTCGTCTTCGACTGGATCTTCCACCCCGGGCGTGAGGCGGCCATCCGGCTGCTGGACATCAAGCGCGGCGACCGCGTGCTCGAGGTGGGCATCGGCACCGGACTGAATCTTCCCCTCTACCCGGCCCACTGTCACCTCACCGGCATCGACCTCTCGGAAGAGATGCTGGAGAAGGCCCAGGACAAGATCGTCGAGCTGGGCCTGGGGAACGTGACGCTCAAGACCATGGACGCGACCACCATGGACTTCGGGCAGGCCGAGTTCGATTCTGCGGTGGCCACCTACACGATCAGCGCGGTACCGGACCCGGTCGGGGTGCTGCGAGAGATGAAGCGGGTGGTGAAGCCGGGGGGCAACATCGTGCTGCTGAACCATTTCCGGAGCGAGCGCAAGGCGGTGGGTCGCCTCGAGGACCTGCTCGCCCCGGTCTGCACTCGTCTGGGGTGGAAGTCGAATCTGCCGCTGGAGCCGCTGCTGGAGCGGGTCGGGCTGATCCCCGACATCACGACGAAGGTCAATCTGTTCAACGGCTGGCGCCTGATCCGCTGCATCAATCCGAAGTAGGCGGCTGGCCGAAGTAGCCTGCCGGCCGAAGTAGCCCCCTGACGGGCGGACAGGGCCTCGGGCCGGCCCCGCCGCCCCTCGCTGCGTGCCCTCCCTACCGACGCACCGCTATTTCATCCGGGTCTCCGAAGCCCCACGCGACAGCCCGCCCCCGAAGGGGCTCGACGACCCCTGGCATCAGCGGCGCCCCCCCGTTCGAGTCGAGCCCTTGATCGGGCACCGTCTCACCCGACTCCCACCACGGCTCGGCGTCCTGGGAGCGGAGGTCGCCCACCCTGGGGTGCATGGGCGCCAACTCCGGCCTCGGTGCGCGCTCGCTCACGACTTCGAGGACGCCCACGCCCAGGAGACACGCGGCCACCGCCACTGCCAGTAGAATCCGTCCCAGGCTCATGTCGTGTCCTCCTTTCACCGGTTGCCTGTCCCCTCGACGATCGGTTCCGCGACCGGTCGAGTACGAGACGAAGCATCTGCGGTGCCACCGGCAACCCCTCGAGATGGCGGGATTTTTCTCGACTGAACCGCCACGCAGCGGGCAACCTGCCTCCGGTCGGCCGGCAGATTGCCCGACCGCTCCCCGGGTCAGGGCGGAGCGCTGACTTGACGGCGGCAGCGCGGCTCTTCCTGGCCCTGCTGCTGGCATTGCCCACGCTCGCGACCGCGTGGGGCCAGGTGCGAACCACCGCCTTCCTGATCGAGTTCCTCAATGTTCCGGAGCAGAGGCGGCCCCTCTCCGCCATCACGCCGGAGCCGGTGCGTCGGGCGCTCGGCCCGCGGATCGACCTCTACGCGAGCCCGGCTCTGCGCCGTCCGCCGGGCCTCGTCCTGGTCCACGGGCTGTCGCCCGAGGGCAAGGACGACCCCCGACTGCAACAGGCCGCGCGACTGCTGGCCCGCGCCGGCTGGGCCGTGGCGGTGCCGACGGTGGACGGCCTCACCGTGCTGCGTCTCCGACCCGAGGACGCGGGCGCGGTCGTGGCCACGGTCCGCGCCCTCGAGGGCGCGGGCTACCGCCCGGCGGTGCTGGGCGTGAGCCTCGGGGCGGGCCCCGCCCTGCTCGCGGCCGCCGATCCGTCGGTGGCGGCGCACGTCACCGCAGTGCTGGCTCTCGGCGGCTACGCGTCCGCGACGGAGCTGCTGCGCTTCTCGCTCACCGGTGCCTATGCCTTCGGGGACGAGAGCGGACGCGGAGCGGTGCACGAGGACGCGGTCACCCAGTTCGCGCGCGCCAACGCGGCGCTGGTCGACGACGCGGGCCGGCGGCTCGTCGACAATCGCGACCCCGCCGCGTTCGATCGTCTGGTCGCCGGGCTGCCGCCGTCGACTCGTGCGCTGCTGGATGCGCTGTCCCCCGACCGCGTGCTCGGCGCTGTGCAGGCGCCGCTGTTCCTGATCCACGGGCGACAGGACCCGGCGGTGCCCTTCACGGAGAGTCGGCGGCTCGCGACGGCGGCGCGCGCGGCGGGGCGGCCGGTGCGGCTCGCGATCGTGGGGGCGGTGACGCACGTGGAGGCCGGACGTCGGGCCGCTGGCCTCGCCGACCTCGCGCGCCTCTGGGCCGTCTTCTACGCCTTCCGGCGCGCCGCCGGCGGCTGAGGCCGACCGCTCACTTCGGCGGCTTGAGGTCCATCAGGGCCATCGCCTCGCGCACCGGCTGGTAGTCGCCGTCGGCGGCCTCGATGAACCCGTCGATGCCGTAGATGTCCTTCAGCACCGCGGCGTGCTCGGGCCCCTTCATCGACAAGAGCCCGCGCTTGATGCGGGCGAGGGTCTCCACGGGCACGCCCGGCCGGGCGCAGATCCCGGCCTCCGGGATCTCCGGCGTCTCCCCCACCCACGCGAACTGCGCCACCAGTGCCGGGTCCTTCAGATACAGCTGGGGCGCGGTGTCGAAGGACGCGGCCGCGTCCACCCGCCCTTGGAGCACGGCGCGCAGCGCGGCCTCGTGCGTGCCGCTGAAGAGCGCCTCCTTGAAGAAGCTCTTGGGGTCGCGATCCCGCACCAGCCCTTGCTTGATCAGCAGCACCATCGGATAGATGTAGCCGGAGGAGGACGCCGGATCGACGAAGGCCACCGTCTTGCCCCGCAGGTCCTCCACCCGCTGGATGCCCGAATCCTTCCGGACGTAGAACCGGGCGGTGTAGGCGGTCTTGCCCTGCCAGACGTCGCGCACGAGGATCTGGCAGCCCGCCTCGCGGTTGGCCAGGACGTAGCCCACCGGGTGCACGAAGGCCAGCTCCACGCGCCGGCTCCGGAGGGCCTCGATCACGCCCGCGTAGTCGGACGCCACCAGGGCGCGGATCGGCACGCCGGACAGACGCGCCAGCGTGGTGGCGAAGGCATCGGCCGCCTCCTTGAGGGCGGTCGGATCGCGCGAGGGCGTGAACACCAGGGTGACCGGCGTCTCGCTCCGCGTGCAGCCTGCGACGAAAAGCACCCCGCCCAGGGCCAGCAACAGGCCCGCCACGAGCCGAGCAGTGCGGCGAGGCATCGCGCGCGACCGTACCACGCCTCTGGGCGCGGCTGCAACGCGGCGGCCGGCGCCCCGCCCGTCGCTCGAGGGGTCAGGAGTCGGCGACCCGAGCGGTCGCCTCGTGCGCGAGCGTCGCGATGCGGGCGAGGAGCTCCCGGTACTCCGCGTGCTCCTGCTCACAGCGCCGATGCTCCTCGGCAAGGCGAGCGTGCTCCTCTTCGAGCCGCGCGTGATCGTTGGTGAGCTGGGCGATCTGCGCCCGCATCTCCTGGACGTGCGAGACCTCGATTCGCAACCGGTCCGCTTCCTCGGCCAGGCCGCCCAGCCGGCTCTTCAGCTCCGCGAGCCCCTCGAGCCGCTCCTCCCAGGTCGTGAAGAGACGACGCCCCTCGAGCACCCACGCCGCCAGGTTGTCCTGCAGGTGGGCGCGCAGCGCCTCCCCGGACTCGTCGGCCCTCCGCCCGCGACGGAGCCACAGCACCAGCACGACCACGAGCAGGAGGACGACCAGCGCGCCAAGGACGAGGACGAGAACGTCCGGCTGTCGTGACATGGCCCCGAGTCCGTTCGCAAGAGATGTGCCTCGAGACGGAATGCCTACTCGGAGCGCACATCACTCGCGAGTCGGTGGAAAAGCGCCGTGATGAGCGCCGGAACTACCGTGGATTTTCTACACGCGAGCGGCGCCCTCGAAAGATTCCGACGAAGAGGGAAACGGGCGACCCTAACCGACTTTGCCCATTCTGGGTCGTCCGGTACCCTCCGGGCCAGAGGATCACGCGCCGGCGGCGCGGCCCTCCACCGGCGCGGGCGACGCCTCGCGCTGGAAGCCCCACGCCTGCAGACGGGCCAGCAGCGTGTTCCGGTGCACGCCCAGGCTGCGCGCGGCCCGGCTCTGGTTCCAGTTCTCGCGCTCCAGTGTGCGCAGCACGAAGGCCTGCTCGAAACGGTCGCGCGCCTCGCGGAGCGTGAGGGGCCCGGGGTCGCCCTCGCGGGCGGGCGCCGCCTCGTTCATCGCCAGGTCCAGCGGCAGGTCGTCGAGCCCGATCACGGGCCGGGTGGCCAGGGCCACGCTGCGCTCGATGATGTTCTCCAGCTCGCGCACGTTGCCCGGCCAGTCGTAGCGATCCAGCGCCATCCGCGCGCCCCGCGACAGTCCCCGCACGTCCTTCTTGAACTCGCCGGCGTACTTCCGCACGAAGTGGGCGGCCAGCGCGGGCAGGTCCGACTTGCGCTCGCGCAGCGGCGGCACGCCGACCGGCACCACGTGGAGCCGGTAGTAGAGATCCTCGCGAAACGTGCGCGCGCGGATCGCTTCCCGCAGGTCGGTGTTGGTCGCCGCGATGACCCGGACGTCCACCTGGATGGTCCGGGTGCCGCCGAGCCGCTCGATCTCGCGCTCCTGCAACGCGCGCAGGAGCTTCGCCTGCAGGTCGATGCGCAGACTGCCCACCTCGTCCAGGAAGAGGGTGCCCCCGTGAGCCAGCTCGAACTTCCCCGGCTTCCGGGCGTAGGCCCCGGTGAACGCGCCCTTCTCGTGTCCGAACAGCTCGGACTCCAGGAGGGAGTCCGGGATCGCGGCCAGGTTCACCGCCACGAACGGCTGGGCCCGCCGCGGGCTCTGGTTGTGGATCGCGCGGGCCACCAGCTCCTTCCCGGTGCCGCTCTCCGCGGTGATCAGCACGGTCGCGTGAGTCTGCGACACCTGCGCGATCAGCTCGTAGAGCTTCACCATGCGGGGATGGCGGCCCACGAGCTGGTCGAAGCCGTGCGCGCGGTCCATCTCCGCCCGCAGATAGTCGAGCTCGCGGTCCTTACCGCGCTCCTGGGCCGCCTCGCGCACCAGCGCCAGGATCTCCTCCACGTCGAAGGGCTTCGCCAGATAGTCGTAGGCGCCGGCCTTCATGGCGTCGACCGCCATGCGCAGGTGCGGATCCGCGGTGATGAGGATCACCGGGATGGAGTCGTCGATGGCCAGGATCTGCGGCAGCACGCGCGATCCGGGCTGCCCGGGCATGCGGACGTCCAGGAGCGCCACGTCCACCCGCCGGGCCGCGAGGACGGCGAGGGCGGCGGCGCCGTCCACCGCCTCCAGCACCTCGAACTCGCCCTCGAGGATCAGCCGCAGCGACTCGCGGACGCCCGGCTCGTCGTCGATGGCGAGCACCACCGGCCGCGGCGGGTACGCCGCGGCGCCATCATCCGGACCTGGTGAATCCTTTCGTGCACGCGGCTCGGTGGTCACGGGCGGTACCCTCACGGCTCCTTGAAGTGAGCGAAGTGAGCGGCACCTTAGGCAGCGGCGGCACGGGTGTCAAGCGCAATCCTGCGCTTGCTGGGTCGGAAGCCGGACGGGGCCCGGTCAGGGCGCGGGCGGCCAGCATCAGCGCCCCCGCGTCCCTGGAGATGCACCGGCACCGACCGACCCGGCCGGGGCTCGGCCACCAGGGCCCCCCGTCCGGGCCCTCCGGTCCCCGGCCGGCGGTAGGCCCTTCCCGGAGGGTGGACGGCACGCCGACGCCAGGGAGGGTCGCCCCAATCTTCTCGCCCCCCAATAAGCACACGTGCCATGCGTCCGTTCGCACCCCCCGGCGCTAGGCTAGTCTCACCCAGCCGAAATCGAACCAGCCAGGGAGGTGTGTGTGCGACACCAGCTCTGGGTCGGTTCCATCGCCATGCTGATCCTCGCCGGCTGCGCGTCGAGCGGGCCCCTGTCCCGTGAGGACATGGACAGCGCGGAGTGCAGTGCCTACGCCAAGCCCTTCGAGCATAGCGGGCGGATGAAGCACGCCTGCATGATCAGCCGCGGACACGAGCGCATCTACTCCAGCAACGGCGGCTGGCTCTACGTCCGGTCCTCCACCACACCGCCGCAGTCACCCGAGACGATCGCCGTCGATCTCAAGGCCTGCAACGACGTGTCGGGGATGGGGTACAAGGTGCGCGAGCAGTTCGCGAGGTGCATGGGGCCCCGCGGGTACGTGGTCAGGCTTCCGTAGCCGCCGCCGGCAGACCGCGGCGCCACCCAGCTCCGGTCAGGGGCGCGGGGCGGTCAGCATCACGTACTCCGCGCGGCCCCCGCCTCGCTGGAGATACACCGGAACCGACTGGCCCGGCCGGAGTCCGGCCACCACCCGCTGGAGCGCGGCCACGTCGCTGACCGGCTGCCGGTTCACCTCCACGATCGCGTCGCCGGGCCGGATGCCGGCCTCGGCGCCCGGGCTGCCGGGGTCGACGTCGGTGACGAGCAGGCCCTGCCGCACGGCCAGGCGGTTCTCCCGAGCGGTCTCGGGGGTGAGCGGCTCCACCGTGAGCCCCAGCACCCGGTCCTCCTCCGCCGCCGCAGCCTCGTCGCTCGGCTGCTCGCCCGGCGTCACGCTGAGCTGGACCGCCTTGCGGTCGCGCGTGACGGTCATCGGCACGGCCCGGCCGGGCTCCACCGCGGCGACCCGCTTCTGCAGGTCCGTCACGTCCTTCACCGGGGCGCCGTTGAACTGGCCGATGATGTCGCCCGGCCTGAGCCCGGCCGCGGCCGCGGGGCTGTCCTTCATGACCTCGGACACCAGCACCCCCGCGTCTTCCTTCACCCCGAAGCCGGCGGCCAGCTCGGGCGTGAGGTCCTGGATCACGACCCCGAGCCAGCCGCGCACCACGCGACCGCGCGCGATCAGCTGGGTCATGACGTCGCGCGCCATCGCGATCGGGATGGCGAAGCCGATTCCCTGCCCGCTCGAGACGATCGCGGTGTTGATGCCGATGACGCGCCCGTCCAGGTTCAGCAGCGGGCCGCCGGAGTTGCCCGGGTTGATCGACGCATCGGTCTGGATGAACGCCTCGTAGGTCGCGACGCCCACGTGGGTGCGTCCGGTCGCGGAGACGATGCCCGCGGTCACCGTCCGGTCGAGGCCGAACGGGTTGCCGATGGCGATGACCCACTGGCCCACCCGCAGCGCGTCGGAATCGCCCAGCTCCGCCACCGGCAGCGGCGCCGGGCTCTCCACCTTCAGCACCGCGAGGTCGGTGCGCGCGTCGCGGCCCACCAGGGACGCCGCGAACTTGCGGTCGTCGGAGAGCCGCACCTCGATGGCGGTCGCGTTGTCCACCACGTGGTTGTTGGTGAGCACGAACCCGCGTGGATCGACGATGACGCCCGAGCCGGCCGCGCGGCCCTCCTCGCGGGGGCTGCGCTTGCGGAAGAAGCGCTCGAAGAGCTCGGGGCCGAAGAACTGGCGAAAGCGCTCCTCCATCTCGGGCGAGGGCTGGTCCTCCTGCGCCGCCTCCGGCCTGAGCTTCACGCTCACGTTCACCACCGAGGGCGTGGCGCGGTCGGCCACCGCGACGAACGCGTCCTCCAGCGCGCGCAGGATGGCCTGCGGGCTCGGGGCGGGCGGCGCGGGCGGCGCCGCCGCGGCGGGGCGCTCGGCGGGACGCGTCTGGGCCAGGACCGCCGGGGCCGGGGCGAGGGGCAACACCGCGAGAGAGAGCAGGACCGCGAGGCCACGATGGCACACCGAGCGGCTCGACATGGGAGAACCTCCGTCGGTCATCTTACTGCCGGGCCTTCGAGCGGACCAGCCGGCTCCAGCGCCAGCTCGAGCACCCGCGTGGTCGCCTCCGTCACCGGCGCGTGCCGGCCGCGGCGGACGCCCGCCACCCAGAGGATCTGGCCGGCGGCCTCCACCAGGGGCGTGCGGGAGCGGCGCCAGCGCGGCACCCCGGCGTCGATCATGAACGACTTGAGCCGTCGCGGCGCGGGCCCCCCGAACGGATCGAACACCTCGCCCGGGCGGCGGGCCCGTACCGTGAGCACCCGCGACAGCGCGTCCGCGTCGAACGCCGTGCGCGACGGCTCCCGTGGCACCACGTACCCGCCGTCCCGCGGCACCACGCGCGCGACCAGCCGCTGGCCGATCTCCGGGAGATCGAGGATCCCCGGCGTCGGCCAGGCACGCGTGCCCAGCGCGGGCAGCACCCGCGGACCGACCCGGAGTCGGCGACCGCTCCGCTCGACCGCGAGGGCTCCGAGGCCCACCGCGCGGCGGCGCGGCTGCTCGCCGAGCAGGCGCCGGAGCGCCCGCTGCGCGGGGGCGCGTTGCGGGCGCGCCTCGCCGAGCCGCGCCGCGGCCTGCCGCACGATCTCGGCGGCGAGCTCCCGCGGACGCGCCTCCAGCGCCGGCACGTCGAACACGAGCCCCTCGGAGGCGGCCACCGCGAGGCGGTCCACCTCGTCGCGCGCCCGCGCCTCCAGATCGGCCAGCAGGGCGCGCACGGTGCCGGCGGCGTGGTTGAGCGCCTCGACCACCGAGCCGCCGGTGAGCCGGGCCATGAAGGGCAGCAGATCGTGACGGATGCGCGAGCGCAGGAAGCGGGGATCGCGGTTGCTCGGATCCTCGGCCCAGGGAAGCCCGCGCGCGGCGAGGTGGGCGAGGATCTCGCTCCGACGGGTCTCGATCAGAGGGCTCACCAGGAGGCCGCGGACCGGCGCGATGCCGCCCAGGCCGCGCGGGCCCGCGCCCTGGAGCAGGCGCATCAGCACCGTCTCGGCCTGGTCGTCCGCGGTATGTCCGGTCGCGATGCGCGCCGCCCCGATGGAGCGGGCGGCCCGCTCGAGCGCCGCGTGGCGGGCCCGCCGCGCCTCCGCCTCCAGCCCGTCCCACGGCGGCGCCCGACGCACGGTGACCCGCTGGATCCGGCAGGGCACCCCGAGGCTCTCGCAGAGCCGGACCACCGCGTCCGCCTCCGCGGCGGCCTCCGGCCTCAAGCCGTGATCGACGTGCGCCACCGCGAGCGTGAGGCGGAGCCCCGGCGCCAGCGCGCACAGCACGTCGAGGAGCGCGACCGAATCCGGGCCGCCCGACACCGCCACCAAGACGACGTCGCCGCCACGGAGCATTCCGTGACGGCGAATGGTGTGCTGGACGCGCGCGACGAGGCTAGTGGCGGTGGTCACACTGCGACTGCAGCCCCACCCAGACCTCGCCGTCCTCGAAGTGCTCCTTCTTCCAGATGGGCACCGTCTCCTTCAGGGTGTCGATCGCGAAGCGGCACGCCTCGAAGGCCGGGCCCCGATGCGGCGAGGAGACCGCGATCATCACGCTCGACTCGCCGATCTCGAGCCGGCCGATACGGTGGACGAGCGCGACGCGGGCGGTGGCGGGCCAGCGCTCGCGGATGGCGGCGGCGATCTCCCGCATCTTGGCCACCGCCATCGGCACGTGGGCCTCGTACTCGAGGAACTTCACGCGGCGGCCGCCGGTCTGGTCGCGCACCACTCCGGAGAAGAGCGCGATGCCGCCCGCGCCCGGATGCTCGACCGCCCGGACCACCGCGCGCTCCGAGAGCGGCTCCGTGGTCACCTCGATCCAGTCCGGTCCCGCGGCGCCCGGATCGGAAACGGACCCGCCGCTCACGGGGGGAAACAGGCAGAGCTCGTCGCCCTCTCCGAGCGGATGGTCGGCGCCGACGTAGTCGTTGCGCAGGGCGAAGAGCGTGAAGGGACGGTACGGCTGGAGCGCGGGCAGCTGCTGAGTGACGGCTTCCCAGGCTCGCTCGACGGTGCCGCCGTCGGGAAGCTCGAGATCCAGCGAGTCGCGACCCGCCGCCTCGCGATAGCGGGCGAACAGTCGGACCTGCACCTTCATCGAGCGAGCCTCGGACCCGTGACGTGGACTAGAACTGGTGCGACGAGCCGCAGCCGCAGGACGACTTCACGTTCGGGTTCTTGATCGCGAAGCCGGCGCCCAGCATGTTGTTGTCGACGTAGTCGATCTCGCTGCCCTGCAGATACGGGGCGCTGTGCTGGTCGACGAAGACCTTCACGCCGTGGCTCTCGACGACGTTGTCGCCTTCGGCCGCCGTGTCGTCCCAGCCCAGCTCGTAGGACATGCCGGAGCAGCCGCCGCCGACGATGCGGATCCGCAGCCCCCACTCGGGCTTGCCCTCTTCGAGCCGCAGGTCCGAGATCTTCTTCGCGGCCGTCTCAGTCAACGTGATCATCGATGCCTCCTGGAGTGAAAGTGCTCGGAATGTTTGTACCGGCTGATTATAACAGACGGGGCGAGGGCCTGCCGCCCCCCACGAGCCGGCGCATCACAGGATCCCCCCCGCCGGCAGCAGCCTGACCTCCTCGAGCGTGGCGTTCTCGCCCATCGTGGCCATGAGGAGGGCCGCCTCGGCCACCTGCTCCGGCCTCAGCATCCGTTCGCGCGCGGGTGCGCCGGGCATCGCGTCCCAGAGGGGGGTATCGGTGGCGCCGGCCGAGATCACACCGACCCGCACCCCGTGCGGCCGCATCTCCTCGGCCAGCACCCGCGAGAAGCCGAGGAGCCCGTACTTGGAGGCGGTATAGGCGGCGCTGCCCGGCAGGGCCCGGCTGGTCACCACCGAGCCCACGCCGATGATGGTGCCCTTCCGGCGGGCCATCATGGCGGGAAGCACGGCCCGGCAGGTCAGGACCGCCCCGCGCAGGTTGACCGCCAGCATCTGCTCCCAGTCATCGAGCTTGGAGTCGGCCACCGGCGCGAAGGTCGCCACGCCCGCCGCGTTCACCAGGACGTCGACCTGCTGCCACTCCCCCAGGACCCGCCCCACCAGCGCCCCCACCATGGCCTCCTGCCGCACGTCGGTGGGAATCGCCATGGCGGTCGCTCCGGCCTGGTCGAGCTCGTGGGCCACCGCGGCCAGCTCCCCGTTGGAGCGGGCCGCGAGCGCGACGCGCGCCCCCTCCCGCCCCAGCGCCAGGGCGATGGCGCGCCCGATGCCCCGCCCGGCACCGGTGACGATGGCGACCTGGCCGGCGAGCCTCAAATGACGAGCCCTCCGCGGGCCCGGATCAGCTCCATGAACTCCGCCCGCGTCCCCGCGTTCTCCCGGAAGGCCCCGAGCATGGCGGAGGTCACCGCCTTGGAATTCTGCTTCTCGACCCCTCGCATCAGCATGCACATGTGCAGGGCCTCCACCACCACCGCCACCCCGCGCGGCTGGAGCACCTCCTCGAGGGTGTGGGCGATCTGGGTGGTGAGCCGCTCCTGGACCTGCAGCCGGCGGGCGAACATCTCGACCAGCCGGGGCAGCTTGGACAGCCCCACGATCTTGTGAGACGGCATGTAGGCGATGTGGCACTTGCCGAAGAACGGCAGCAGGTGATGCTCGCAGAGCGAGTAGAAGTCGATGTCCTTCACCACGACCATCTCGTCGTACTCTTCGGTGAACAGCGCCTCGTTGAGCACGTCGTTGACGTTCTGCCGGTAGCCCGCGGTGAGGTACTCCCACGCCTTCGCCACCCGCGCCGGCGTCCGCTCGAGCCCTTCGCGGGTGGGGTCCTCGCCCAGCTCCTTCAGCATGTCGCGGATGAGCCGCTCCATCGCCTCGCCGTTACCTCCCATGGGTGACCGGTCCCACGGCCGCGCCCTCGCCGCAGTACTCGAACACGTTGTTCGCCGTCTCCACCAGCGTGACCTTCCGCAGGCTGCCCGGCGGCAACGCCGCCTCGAGCCACTCCCAGAACGTGCGGGCCAGGTTCTCCCCGGTGGTGATCACCCCGGCGAGCGCGGGCACGGTCGCCGAGAGATCGTAGTGGTCCACCCGGTCGAGGACCGCCGTCTTCACCGCGCGGTCCACGAGACCGATGTCCACGGACATGCCGGTGGCGGGGTCCAGCGCCCCCGACACCGTCACCTCGAGGAGATAGTTGTGGCCGTGCTGCCGGAAGCACTGCCCGAACACCGCCGCGTTCTGGGCTTCCGAGAATTCCCCGCGGGCGAGACGATGGGCGGCGCTGAAGTGGTACGCGCGGGTGACCGCGAATCCGCTCATTCGCCGAGGTACTCGACGTAGAACGTGGGGTCTTCCCAGAGGCGCAGGCGGTGCAGCCGCTCCGCCCCCAGCTTCGGGCCGAGCAGCTCCCAGATCGCCTTCACCAGGTTCTCGGTGGTGGGGATCGTCCCCGCTGCGAAGAGCGGGTCCTGGTTCATGTCGGCGTGGTCGAACCGCGCGATCACCGCGTCCCCCACCACTCGCTTGAGCTCGGCGAGGTCCATGACCATGCCGGTGCGGGGATCGACGGCCCCGCGCACCGTCACCTCCAGCACGTAGTTGTGGCCGTGGGGCACCGTGAGCGACCCGAAGACACGGGCGTTCTCCTCCGCGCTCCACTCCGGCCGCCAGTAGCGGTGCCCGGCCGAGAACGTGAACTTCCGGGTCGCGTACACCATGCGGGTTCAGCCTCCTCGCGCCTGCTGTCCCAGGCGTTCCTGGGAGGAGTGTACCGCGCTCACGAAGCGCTCCGCGACGTGACGCGGGGTGAAGGCGAGGACGCGACGACGCCCTTCGCGCCCCAGCCGGCGGGCCAGCTCCGCGTCCGTGGCCAGCCGCTCGATCGCGGCGGCGAGGGCTCCGGGATCGCGCAACGCGGTGAGCAGGCCGGTCACCCCGTCCTGCACGACCTCCGGGATCGCGGCGATCCGGCACGCCACCACCGGCAGCTCGGCGGCCATCGCCTCGAGGAACACGATGCCGAACCCCTCCTGCACCGAGGGCAGGCAGAAGACGGTCGCGTTGACGTACTCCTCGGCGAGGCGCTCACGGCGCACGTCGCCCAGCAGCGCGACCGAGTCGCCCAGCCCGAGCTCGGCGTGGAGGCGGGACACCGCCGGCCACTCGGGGCCGCGACCCACGATGCGGACCTGGATGCCGGGCACGCGCACGCGCAGGATCGCGGCCGCGCGCAGCAGGTCCTCGATGCGCTTGCGCGGATACATGCGGGCCACGCAGAGGACCACCGGGGTCCCGCGCGGCCGGCGCGGCGCCCGCCAGAACTGGTCGTCCCACACCTCGAGATCGATCGCCTCCGGCACCACCGCGAGGCGCGCGGGCGGCACGCCGTACTCGCGCTGCGCGACCTCCGCGGAGTACCGGCTCGTCACCATCACCAGGTCCGCGCGGCGGACGTTGAGCCGCTCCCAGCGGGCCTGCAGCGACAGGAGGGCCCGCACCAGCCCGCGCTCGTTGCGCAGCTCGTCCGCGATGATGCCCTTCAGGCTGGCCACGAAGGGCAGGCGGCGCCGCCGCGCCCACAGGAACCCGTCCAGATCGACGCCCAGCACCAGATCGGTGTGCCGGGGCGGACGCAGCGCCACGCCCAGGTTGTAGAGCCACCGATCCAGGGTGTGGAACCCGGTGCGGCGGCCCAGCGGGTGCAGCGTCACCTGGTGGCCGAGCTGGGCCAGTCCCTGCGCCAGTCCGGCGATGCCGACGAAGGTGCCGCTCCCCTCCAGCGGATTGAGGGGAGTCGAGGAGAGAACGGTGACGCGCAGAGGCTACCGCCCCTGGAACCGGGGCGCCCGCTTCTCCAGGAAGGCGCGCGTGCCCTCCCGGTAGTCCTCGCTGTCGAAGGTCGCGATGCCCAGGTCGCGCAGCTGCGCGCGATGGGCGTCGGTGATGCCCTCGAAGATCGCCTGCACCTGGGCCTTGGTGCCCCGCACCGAGAGGGGCGCGTTGGCCGCGACCTTCTTCAAGTAGTCGTAGGTGTACGTCTCGAGCTCCGCCACCGGCAGCAGCCGCTGGATGAAGCCGATGCGGAGCGCCTCCTCCGCGTCGACGGTGCGGGCCGAGTACAGGATGTCCTTGGCGTAGGCCGGGCCCACCAAATCCACCAGCTGGTGGACCGGATCCAGCCCGTAGATGATGCTCAGCCGCGCGGCGGGAATGCCGAACTTCGACCCGACCGCCGCGAAGCGCAGGTCCGCTGCCATCGCGAGGGCCATCGCCCCGCCCATGCAGTAGCCGAACACCATCGCCACCGTCGGCTTCGGGCAGAGCCGGATCGCCGAGTAGGCCGCTTCGGTCTGCTTGTTGTAGTGCATCGCGGTCGCGGTGTCCTTGCGGTTCTCCTGGAACTCGGAGATGTCCGCGCCGGAGGCGAAGGCGTCGGTGCCCGCGCCGCGGTAGACGATCGCGCGGACCGCGTCGTCCCTGGCGAGCCGCTCGGTGATGGCCGCGATCTCGGACCACATCGCGAGGCTGATGGCGTTGCGCATCTTGGGCCGGTTGAACACGACGGTGGCGATCTGGCCGTCCTGCTCCACCAGGATGTGGTCGCTCATTCGTTCGCCCCCTTGTGCTGCTCGATGACGCCGGCGGCCAGCAGCGACTCGAGGGCGGCCGCGTCGTAGCCGATCTCGGCGAGGATCGCCCGCGTGTGCTCCCCGGTCATCGGGGCCGCGCGCTCGACGCGGGCGGGGGTGCGCGAGAGGTGCACCGGCAGCGCGAGCACCTTGTGCGGCCCCCACGCCGCATTCGCGACCTCGCGCACGAGGTCGGCCTGGCGGATCTGCGGGTCCGCGAACACCGCGTCCACCGTGTTGATGGGGCCGCACGCGACGCCGGCCGCGTTCAGCGTCTCCACCCACTCGGCGGCGGTCCGCCGCGCGAAGGTGGCCTCCAGCGCGGCGTCGAGGTCCTTGCGGTTCTTCACCCGGCTCAGCATGCCGGCGAAGCGCGCGTCGTCGGCCAGCACGGGCTGGTCGATCGCCTTGCAGAAGCGGCGCCACATGTCGTCGTTGCCGACGGCCAGGTTGAAGAACCCGTCCTTCGCCCGGTAGACACCCATCGGCGCGGTGAGCGGATGGTGGTTGCCCACCGGCGGCGGGACCTCCCCGGTGTTGACGTACTTCGCGGCCTGGAACGAGAGGCTGCCGGTGAGCGCCTCCAGCAGCGAGGTCTCGACCTTCTGCCCGCGGCCGGACACCTCGCGCTCGAGCAGCGCGGTCAGGATGCCGATCGCCGCGAAGTAGCCGGCCAGCAGGTCCCCGATCGGGATGCCCACCCGCAGCGGCGCGCTCTCCGCGGTGCCGGTGAGCCACATCAGCCCGGACATGCCCTGCACGATCTGGTCGTAGCCCGGGCGATCGCGGTACGGCCCCTCCTGCCCGAAGCCCGAGATGCTGGCGTAGACGAGACGCGGATTGTCCCGGGAGAGCGTCTCGTAGTCCACACCCAGGCGGTGCTTGACGTCCGGCCGGTAGTTCTCCACCACCACGTCGGCCCGGGCGGCCAGGCGCTTCACGATCTCCACCCCGCGGGGGTCCTGCAGGTTGACCGCGATGCTTCGCTTGTTCCGGTGAAGGTCCGCCGCGTCGAAGAAGACCCGCTCCCGCCCCTCGCCGCCCGGCCGCTCCACCCGGACCACGTCGGCGCCGAAGTCCGCGAGAATCTTGGTGCAGGTCGGCCCCGAGCGGACGGTGGTCAGGTCGACGACGGAAAACCGCGCGAGGGGCCGGCCGGTGGTGGCAGTCACGGGCGTGTAGTCTAGCGAAGCGCCCGGGGGACTTCAACCGGCGGCGGTCTTATTTGGCGATGATTTACCGCCTGGCTTAGGATCGGGTCATGCGCTCGATCCTCGCGAGCCTCCGCGCATGACGCTCATCCTGGCGCTCTTCGGTATCGCCGCCGTCGTCTTCAGCGTCCTGGTGGGCGTCGTCCAGACCGTCTCCACGCGGCGGCAGCAGCGCCACATGAAGCGGCAGTGGGAGGAGCGGGAGCGCTTGCTCGACCGCAGGTCCGTAGGCGACCCGCCCGAGTGAAGGAGTGGTGGCGGCGGGAGGACTCGAACCTCCGACACGGGGCTTATGAGACCCCTGCTCTGCCACCTGAGCTACGCCGCCGAGGCGGGAACTTCGCGAAGTTGCAGAGCGAAATACTAGCACGCCGCGGCGCGCGGGAGCGGTGATTTCCTAGCGCGTCGGATGCGGCAGGGCCGACCGTGCTCCGGCAGCCCGCCTCAGGACCCGACGGTAGACGTCGCGCGCGGGGCGGGAACCACCCGCTCGACCGCCTGGCGCAGGTCGGCGGCGCGCACGGGCTTCATCAGCACCGGCGCGGCCAGCCGCATGAGGAAGTTGGCGTACTCGGGCGTGTAGCCCTTGTGCAGCAAGAAGATCACCGGCGGGATGGCGCCGCGGCACGACTCCTTGAGGACCTGGCAGAGAGTGGGGCCGTTCAGGCCCGGCATCTTCAGATCGCTCAGCACGAGGTCGTAGTCGTGGCGGCCGAGGAGCGTCACCACCTCCGCCTTGGTCGTGGCCGTATCGACCCGGTAGCCGCCTTGACCCAGGGCCTCGACGCTGTGCGCCCGCTCGCGCGGGTCGTCGTCCAGGACCAGGATGCGCCCGCGCCCCCGCGCGTCGCTCATCGCGACGCGAGGTCCCCGGGAGCGCTGCGGGCTCCGAACCGGAAGAGGATCTCGTCGGCGGTGCGCGTCATCTGGCTCGCCAGGCCCTGCAGCGCTTCGTGCAGATCGTCGCGCTCGGCCCGCAGACCGAGGGCGTCTCGCTCCAGGCGCCGCACCTCCTCCTCGAGCCGCCGCACGTCTTCGGCCAGGGCGGTCCGCTCACGCTCGAGCGCCTCCGCGCCGTCCTGGATGGCGCCGGCGGTCTCCAGCCATCCTCCCAGCACCTGGAGCAGCTGGCGGCCCTCGTCGGACCAGCGCGCCAGCTCCTCGCTCACCCGCGCCGGGGGGCCGGCCGCGTTGCTGTCGCGTCCGGCTCCGCTCTCCACGGGCCGCCGCCCGCAGGAAAGCTCGCGCCGGACCCCGCTCGGCGTGAGATCGAGCATCGCGAAGATCCGCGTGTAGGGCAGGCCGGCCGCCTCGTTCGCCTCCTGGATCCACTGCGGCTGTTCGGCGCCGAAGAGACAGATCCCGCGCGCCTCCGCGGGGAAGACCGCGCTGCTGATGTAGCGCACCTGCTTCCCCGCGTTCTTCAGCCGGACGCACGCAGCCACCAGCCCCTTGAGCTCGCTGCGGAAGCGCTCGGGTGGCACTTGACTGAGGTCACGTTCGACTGCGAACAGCGGCATGTCTCAATCTCCTTGGACGCCGCGGGCGTCGTCGCATCGTATGCATCACCGCGCACCCGCGTCAAGCACGGGCGCGAGCCGTGGAAATGCGGGCGCGGAGGAAATCGCGCGCGAAACGCCGCCCCGGACGCGGGGAGCGGAGATGCGGAGACGCGAAGGCCGCACCAGTCGCGCCCGCGCGCACGCGAACCCCCGCGGAGCCCCATCGACACGCGCGATTCTGCCGTTGTGGATGAGTGGGGATAAGTGGACAAGTGCCGTCGCGAGGGCAAAATGGCGTGGACACCCAAACCCCCTTTGTTATAATCCCGGCCAGCCCAACGGGCTTCACATCGGCCTCTGAGCTCGAATCGGCCGAGATTCACGTCGGCCGCGCGGTATGTCGGGAGGACGCTCGCATGATTCGCCTCGGCAATCGCCCCTGGATCGAGGACGACGACCAGTTCCTGGTCGGACGGGTCGACGACGACGAAGACGACGAGGATGACGACGAGGACGAAGACGACGAGGACGACCTCGACGAGGACGACCTCGACGAGGACGACGACCTCGACGACGACGATTTCGATGACGACGACGACTTCGACGACGACGATCTAGACGACGAGGACGAAGAGGACGACCTGGACGACGACGAGGACGAGGAGTAGCCGCAGTTCCTGAACCACAGGCCTTTCCGGGAGGGCGACGATGGCGCTGATGAGCACCGAGGGCTGGCTGTTCCTCTTGCGGTGGATCCACTTCCTGTCGGGCATCACCTGGATCGGTCTTCTCTACTACTTCAACCTCGTACAGACCCCGTTCTTCGCCGAGACCGAGCCGGGGGTGCGTTCCGGCGCCCAGCAGAAGCTCCTACCCCGGGCGCTCTGGTGGTTCCGCTGGGGCGCGATGTTCACCTTCCTCTCCGGCTGGATCTACCTCCTGCACTACTGGCTGGGCACCCGGGGCGCCAGTGACCCGGGCACCTGGAAGATCCTGCTGGGCGGGCTCCTCGGCTCCATCATGTGGGCCAACGTGTGGTTCATCATCTGGCCCAAGAACAAGATCGTGATCCAGAACGCGATCGACACCGCGGCGGGCAAGCCGGCCAACCCCGCCGCCGCGGCTGCGGGGGCCCGGGGTGGCCTCGCCTCCCGCACCAACGTGGTCCTGTCGATCCCCATGCTGTTCTTCATGGGCTCGGCCAGCCACCTGGCCGGCCTCACCGTGGGCAAGTCCGGTGTGGTGTTCTGGGTCGTGGCCCTGCTGATCATGATCCTCGTGGAGATCAACGCCCTGGTCGGCACGCCGGGGAAGGGAGCGGCCAAGCCGCTCGGAACCATCAAAGGCACGCTCTGGTTCGGCTTCCTGCTGACCCTCGTCTACTACGTCTGGTTCCTGATCATGCAGTAGCCGCACACCGCGGCGCCTGAGCGGTCCGCGCGGGGCCGCTCAGGCGCCGAGGTCGGTCAGCAGCTCGGCCTTGGTTTCCGCGGAGAGCCGGGCGCGCGCGCGGGTGGCCGGGTGGTCCACCACCAGATCGACGTCCCCATCCCGGAAGGCCCGCACCGCCTCCGGCGACAACGGGAAGCGCACGAAGTGGACCGCGGCCAGCTTGCCCTTTTCCTCGTCGGAGTGGCCGGCCTCGAAGGTTCCCGGCACCGTGATGCCCTGCCCCAGCTCGAACCACACGTGCCGGCCGGTGTCGATGCCCATGAAGCGGTCCAGCACCGGCTTGATCTGGTCCTTGTCCCGGATCTCGATGAAGAGGGTCGCGGAGAGCTCGCGGGGTCCCGGCAAGAGCGCGCTGTAGACGTCGATCTCCTCCTGCACCTTCGCGTCGTCCACGATGCGCTCGGCGCGGCACATCTCCTGGATCTGGAACAGCAGCGTCTCGCGGTTCTCGAAGAGGAACGACAGGTAGGGGCCGACCTCCACCCGGCGGCGCGCCTTGAGCGCGATCACGCGCCGGCGCCGCTCGTCGCGGATCTTCTCGTACTCGAAGAAATTGACGACGTCCTTGAGCCGGATCATGTTGCATCCTCGTTCGGATCGATGCCGTAGGCCTCGGCGAGGATCTGGATGGGGTGTTGCGCGGTCCGACGGGTGCCCTGACGGATCTGCAGCGCGGCCAGCGGGCAGTCGGTGGCCACCCGGTCCGGCTTCGCCCGCTCGATGTCCCGGAAGAGCGGCTCCGCGAGCTTCATCGACAGCTCGAAGTACTCCTTCTTCATCCCCCAGGTGCCGTCCACCGCGGAGCAGCGCTCGATCACCTCCACCGGCGCTCCGGTGAGCCGCAGCACCTCCGCGGAGCGGACCCCCATGTTCTGGGCCTTGAGGTGACACGGCAGCTGGTAGGCGATGGAGCCGGGCGCGTTGGGGAAGCGGGTGTCGAGCCGCCCCTGCGCGTGCAGGGAGGCCAGGTACTCGAAGAGATCGCGCGCGTGAGCGGCCACCAGATTGGCGTCCTCGGAGCTGTCGAGCCACGGGTACTCCTGCTTCAACATGTAGGAGCACGTGGGCCCGGGAACCACGATCTCGCGCCCCTGCCGCACCTGCTCGGCCAGGCTCTTGACGTTGTCCGCGATGAGCCGCTTGGCCTCGGCCACCGCGCCGCCGTCGAGATAGGGCATGCCGCAGCATCGCTGCGCGGGCAGGCTCACGTCGACCCCGTTCCGCTCGAGCACCGCCACCGCCGCCTTCCCGGTGGCCGGATCGTTGTACTCCACCGAGCACGTGGCGAAGAGGGCGACGCGATCGCGCGCGGGCGTGGGCCCGGTCTCGCGCTTCCGGCGGCCGTCGAACCACGCGGAGAAGGTCTGGCGGTGGAACGCGGGCAGCTCCCGCTCCGCGTGGATGCCCATCGTCATCTCCATGAACTTGCGGTTCACCCACACCGCGTTCATCCAGTTCGAGACCGGCGCGGTCAGGCTCCCGAGTCGCCCCACCAGGTCGGTGTTGCCGAGGAACCGGTCCTGGAGCGTGACGCCGTTGCGCCGGGCCTCCGCGGAGCGGGCCCGCAGCATCAGCCGCGGGAAGTCGACCGCCCAGCGGTGGGGAGGCGTGTAGGGGCAGTGGTTGTAGCAGAGCTTGCACTGATAGCAGAGGTCGACGACCTCCTTCACGTCCGCGGCCGGCAGCTTCTCCACGTCGCCGTCCACCGCCTCCACGTCCAGCCGGTCGAACATGACCCGGAAGGAGGGGCAGAGGGGCAGGCACCGCCGACAGCCCGCGCAGATGTCGTAGACCCGGCGCAGCTCGGCGTCCACGCGGTCGGCCTGCCAGAACTCGGGGGTGCGGATGTCGAGTGTCATCATCCTCTCGCGGACACCTCGACCGGGCGCCGGCCGGCGAGGCCGACGCCCGATCGGCGGCGGTGAAGGCCTAGATCGCCTCGGCCGGCTCCTTGCCCGCGACCTGCGCGAGCCCCTTGGAGAAGCGGCCGGCGTGGGACTTCTCCGCCTTGGCCAGCGTCTCGAACCACTCGGCCAGCTCGGGGTAGCCCTCGTCGCGCGCGGTCTTGGCCATGCCGGGGTACATCTGGGTGTACTCGTAGGTCTCGCCCGCGACCGCCGCCTTCAGGTTCTTCTCGGTCTTGCCGATCGGCTCGCCGGTGGCCGGATCGCCCACCTCCTTCAGGAAGTCGAGGTGTCCGAACGCGTGGCCGGTCTCGGCGTCCGCGGTGTCCTTGAACAGGCCCGCGATGTCCGGGAAGCCCTCGATGTCGGCGACCCGGGCGAAGTAGAGGTATCGGCGGTTCGCCTGCGACTCGCCCGCGAACGCCTCCTTGAGATTCTCCAGGCTCTTCGAACCCTTCAGACCCTTGCCCGACATGTGATCTCCTCCTTGTTGCTGCGATGTGATGGTGACGGGAGCGCGGAGGCGCTCTCCGCCTACGGCGCCGCGCGCCGGGCGCGGGAGGTCTTCCCGCTCCCGCGGCGCTGGCAGTCGGCGCAGCGGCCGTAGAACTCGATGCGGTGGTGCGTGACCCGGAACCCGCTCTGCGCGGCCACCCGCCCGCAGAGCGCGCGGGAATGCGGGTCGGTGGCCGGTGCCGGCACGTCGCTGATGCGCCCGCAGCCGAGACAGATGAAGTGGTGGTGCTCGGTCACGTTTCCGTCGAAGCGGGCGTGCGGGCCCCGCAGCTCCTTGACCAGTCCCTCCGCGACGAGCAGCCGCAGGTTGCGGTACACGGTGCCGAGGCTCACCCGGGGCAAGCGGCGCCGCACCATGCGGTGCACCCACTCCGCGGTGGGATGCGAATCGGTGCCCCGGACCACCTCGAGCACCAGGCGGCGCGGGCCGGTGAGCCGCAGCCCGCGCGCGCGCAGGGTGGCCACCGGCCCGTCGCCGTCGGGGCCGGACCGGTTCGCGCCGGACTTATCAGTAATAGTTCTCATTACGGTTGGGGAGGATACCGAGGCCCGACGGCGGCTGTCAAGCGCGATTGGCGTGGCTCGCGCGATCGTTCTCCGAGAGGGCCTCGAGAGGGGCGCGGCTATTGAAGGGGTTCGGGCGGTCGAGTAGACTTCCCATCTCAGGAGGTGTCATCGAATGTCGCAGCCGGGGTGGCTCCGCATCGAGGGAGCCCGGCAGAACAACCTGAAGAACATCTCCGTCGACATCCCCCACGATCGGCTCACCGTCGTCACCGGCGTCTCCGGCTCGGGCAAGTCGTCCCTCGCGTTCGACACGCTCTTCGCGGAGGGGCAGTGGCGGTACATCGAGTCCCTCTCCACCTACGCCCGGATGTTCCTGGAGCGCCTCGACCGTCCGGACGTCGACCGCATCGAGCACATCCGCCCCGCCATCGCGCTGGAGCAGAAGAATCCGGTGCGCACCGCCCGGTCGACGGTGGGCACCGCCACCGAGCTGCACGACTACCTCCGCCTGCTCTTCGCCAAGATCGGCCGGGTGCACTGTCCCACCTGCGGCGCGCCCGCCCGCAGCGACTCGGCGGACCAGGTCGCCGATGCGCTCCTGCGCGATCATCCGGGGGCCCGGGCGATGATCTGCTTCCCCGTACCCGCCGAGGCCGTCCGCGACGGGCGCGCGCTCGTCGGCAGCCTGCTGCAGCGCGGCTTCGCCCGCGTGAAGTCGGGCGGGCGGGTGCTCGATCTGGCCGAGATGCAGGCCCCGGGCGCGGTGCCCACCGACCTTCGGGATCTCTCGGTGGTCCTCGACCGCGTGGTGGTGGGACCGGATAGCCGGCGCCGCGTCACGGACTCGCTGGAGACGGCCCTGGCCGAGGGCGAGGGCCGCGCCTCGGTGGACCTGCTCGAGCGGGGGGTGCTCGCGGTGAGCCGCGACTTCCACTGCTCCGCGTGCGGGGTGGCCCTCACCCGCCCGCAACCCCTGCTGTTTTCCTTCAACCACCCGCTGGGCGCCTGCCCCGAGTGCCGGGGCTTCGGCAACGTGCTGCGCTACGACGAGGCGCTGGTGGTGCCGGACCAGACCCGGAGCCTCGCCGACGGCGCGGTCGAGCCGTGGTCGCACCCGTCCGGCCGCTGGTATCAGAAGCAGCTGCTGAAGGCGGCCAGGAAGCGCGGCGTCGACGTCACCGTCCCGTACGCGCAGCTCTCGGACGAGGACCGCCGCTGGATCTACGAGGGCGGCGGCGGGCTCACCGGTATCCGGGGGTTCTTCGAGGAGATCGAGTCCTACCGCTACAAGCTGCACGTGCGGGTCTTCCTCTCGCGCTACCGCAGCCAGTCGCCCTGCCCGCGCTGCCAGGGCCGGCGCCTTCGCCCGGAGGCGCTGGCGGTGCGCGTGGCCGGCGCCAGCATCGCGGAGCTGGGCGACCGGACCGTGGAGGAGCTCGACGCGCTCTTCCGCAGCCTGCCCCTGTCGGACTGGGAGAGCACGGTGGCGCGGGACGTGCTGAAGCTCCTGCGCGCCAAGCTCTCGTTCCTGCTCCGGGTCGGTCTCGGCTACCTGACGCTGTCGCGCCAGACCCGCACGCTCTCGGGCGGTGAGGCGCAGCGCATCAACCTCGCCAACCAGCTGGGGGCGCAGCTCACCGGCACCCTCTACGTGCTGGACGAGCCCTCGATCGGCCTCCACCCGCGTGACACCACCCGCCTCGCCGAGCTGTGCCGCGAGCTGGCCTCGGGCGGCAACACGGTGGTGATCGTGGAGCACGACCGCGCGCTGATCGAGGTGGCCGACCATCTCATCGAGATGGGACCCGGCTCCGGCGAGCGCGGCGGGCACGTGGTCTTCGCGGGCACCCAGGAGGAGTTCCGGAAGGACCCGCGCTCGCTCACCGCCCGCTACCTGAACGGCCGGGACAGCATTCCCCTCCCGCTCTCGCGCCGGCCGGGCCGTCGCGCTCTCGTCCTGACCGGCGCGCGCGCCAACAACCTGAAGAACGTCACCGTGAAGATCCCGCTGAACACGCTCACCTGCGTGACCGGGGTCTCCGGCTCCGGCAAGTCCACCCTCGTGCACGACACGCTCTACCGCGCGGTGGCGCGCCACTTCAAGGTGGACTTCGCGGTGCCGGGCCCGTACGACGACCTGCGGGGCCTGCAGTACTTGAAGGGCATCCGCCTCATCGACCAGGAGCCCATCGGGCGCACGCCGCGCTCCAACCCGGTGACCTACGTGAAGGCCTTCGACGAGATCCGCCGGCTCTTCGCGGGCCTGCCCCGCGCGCAGACCCTCGGCCTGGGCCCGGGCGCCTTCTCGTTCAACGTGCCGGGCGGGCGCTGCGAGACCTGCGAGGGCGACGGCTTCCAGAAGCTCGAGATGTACTTCGTGGAGGACGTCTACGTCACCTGCCCGGAGTGCGAGGGGCGGCGCTACCGCCCCGACGTGCTCCAGGTCACCTACAAGAACCGGGACATCAGTCAGGTGCTGCAGCAGACCGTCGACGAGGCGGTGGACTTCTTCGCCTCCGAGCCGGTGCTGGTGCGCAAGCTCAAGGTCCTCCGCGAGGTGGGCCTCGGCTATCTGCGGCTCGGCCAGCCCGCCACCACGCTGTCCGGGGGCGAGGCCCAGCGCCTCAAGATCGCGGCCGAGCTGGCCGCCCGTCTCACCACCGATCATCTCTTCATCCTCGACGAGCCGACCACCGGACTCCACCTCGACGACATCCGCAAGCTGCTGCTGGTCCTCAACCGGCTGGTGGACGCGGGCAACACGGTGCTGGTGGTCGAGCACCATCTCGACGTGATCAAGACCGCGGACTGGGTGATCGACCTGGGCCCGGAGGCGGGCGAGGCGGGTGGCGAGCTGGTCGCGGAGGGGACGCCGGAGCAGATCGCCCAGGTCCCCAGCTCGTACACCGGCAAGTTCCTTCGCGATCTCCTGCCGCGTCCCAACGGGCGCGCGGCGGCCGCCCGGGGGTGATGGACTACCACCACCTGCTCGAGGCCACGGGCACGGTGGCATCGGGCGACGATCTCCTGGCCCAGGCCGCCCCGCACGAGATCAAATCCACCACACGCCCCCGCGATGGCCGCGGCTAGCGCGGCCGGCGGCGCCCGCCGCGGCCGCGTCTTCTACGGCTGGACGGTGGTGGCGGCCGCGGGCCTGGTGCTGTTCATGGCCTACGGCACCCAGTACGCCTTCGGCGTCTTCTTCGCCGCGCTGGTGGAGGAGTTCGGCTGGAGCCGGGCCAGCCTTTCCGGCGTCTTCTCCCTCTACGCGTTCGTCTACTCCGGATTCGCGCTGGTGGCGGGGCGCCTCACCGATCGCTGGGGCCCGCGCGCGGTCATCGCCATCGGCGGCGCGCTGCTGGGCGTGGCCCTGGCCGCGATGAGCGGCGTCGGCTCGCTCTGGCAGCCCTACGTGCTCTACGGGACCATCGGCGCGCTGGGGATGTCCACCGCCTACGTGCCGTGCAACGCGACGGTGGCAAAGTGGTTCACGCGGCATCGCGGGCTCGCGGTCGGGCTCGCCAGCGCCGGAGGCAGCCTCGGCACCTTCGCGCTGCCGCCGGTGGCCCACTTCCTGGTGAGCGGACTCGGCTGGCGCTCGGCGTACGTGGTGTTCGGGGTGGCGATCGTGGCGTCCCTGAACGGGCTCGCGCTGCTGATGCGCCGCGATCCGGAGACGATGGGTCTGACGCCCGACGGCGACCACCCGGCCGCCTCGCCGCCGGCGTCCTCGCCGGGCGACGGCGCGTGGACCATCCGGCGCGCCCTGCGCAGCCGTCCGTTCTGGCTCCTGTTCGGCGTGTTCGCGGCCACGTGGACCCCGGTGTTCGCGCCGGTGGTGCACCTCGTCCCGATGGCCATCGGTCTCGGCGTCCCGCCCCTGCTCGCGGCCACCCTGGTGAGCGCCCTGGGCGGGGCGGCGCTGGTCGGCCGCCTGGTGATGGGCGGCGCCTCCGACCACATCGGCCGGCGCGCCGCCCTCGCGGTGGCGCTCGCGATGCAGACCGCCGCGTTCGTGGCCTTCGCCCAGGCGGAGCGCCTGCCCGCGCTCTACGCGGCCTCGCTCGTGTTCGGCTTCTCCTACGGGGCGGCCTCCACGCTGTTCCCGGCCACGGTCGCGGACGTCTTCGGCCGCGCCCACGCGGGCAGCCTGGCCGGCCTCCTCTTCGCGCTGGCCGGATCGCTGGCCGCGCTGGGCCCGGTGGGGGCCGGATTCATCTACGACCACGCGGGCGACTATCGTCTCGCCTGGTGGCTCAGCGCGGGGTGCAACGCGCTCGCGCTGCTCCTGCTCGGCGCCTTCCGGTCGGTCGCGGCCGCGGTCGCGGACGAGGCGGTCGCTTGACGCTCCCCGCCGCGCTCGCGTACAGTCGGGCGGCCTGATCCCGATCGTCGTCACGCGGTCATCGTCGAGGAGCATCGGATGGCATCGCTCAAGGACAAGTACTGCATCGTGGGAGTGGGAGAGACGGAGTACAGCCGTCACTCGGGTCGCAGCACCCGCGCCATGGCGGTAGAGGCGGTGCGCAACGCCATGCGCGACGCCGGCCTCGACAAGACCGGCGTCGACGGCATGATGTCGTACCAGAGCGGGGACTCGACCTTCGGAAACTTCGTGGCCCCCGACCTCGGCATCCGGCTCAACTTCTACATGGACGTCTTCGGCGGCGGCTCCTCGACCGAGGCCCTCATCGGCCTCGCGATCGGCGCCATCGAGGCCGGGATGTGTCACACCGTCGCGATCTTCCGCTCCATGAACGGCTACTCCGACTTTCGCATCGGGGGCACCGGGGCGCGCGCGGCCCAGCCGGTGCGCGGGCTGGACCTGGCCCAGGTGCCGTTCGGCATGCGCAGCGCGGGACAGAACTTCGCCCCCACGTTCATGCGGCACATGTACGAGTACGGGACCACGTCGGAGCAGGTCGCGGCGGTGCGGGTGGCCCACAGCAAGCACGCCTCGCAGAACCCCAAGGCGTTCCTCAAGGAACGGGTCACGGTGGCCGACGTGCTGGCCTCGCGCTGGATCTGCAAGCCGCTCCACCTGCTCGACTGCTGCCTCGAGACCGACAACGCGGCCGCGCTCATCGTCACCAGCGCGGAGCGGGCGCGCGACCTCCGGCGCAAGCCGGTCTACATCATGGGAGTGGCCGGACGGGTGAACAAGCCGCGCACCGACTTCCACTGGGCCCACGGGCCGATCACCCGGGTCGCGGGCTACCACGCCAAGGACATCGTGTTCGGCCAGGCCGGCATCACGCCGGAGGACGTGAACATCACCGGCTCCTACGACGCGTTCACCTTCACCACCATGCTGCAGCTCGAGGAGTACGGCTTCTGCAAGAAGGGTGAGGGCGGCCAGTACGTGTCCAGCGGCATCATCGAGCTCGGGGGCAAGCGCCCCAACAACACCTCGGGGAGTCATCTCTGCGAGGGCTACACCCACGGCATCTCGATGGTGATCGAGAACGTCCGCCAGCTCCGCGGCCAGGCCGACGACTACTGCCCGGGCTGGGAGGACGGCAAGCACTCCTACGACTACTCCCCGGGCAAGTGTCGACAGGTGAAGGACGCGCGCATCGCCATGAACCTGGGCTGGGCGATGCCGCCGACCGGCTCGGCCCTGATCCTGAGGAACTAGCGATGGCCTCCCTCGAGTACCGCGGCATGAATCTGGTCGTCCCCGAGAACGACTCGGAGTGGCGCGAGCACTTCAAGCTGGCCCGCACCCAACACCAGCTCATGCTGCGCGCGTGCACGCTGTGCCGCCTCATGCGCTATCCCCCGAGCCACGGCTGCCCCTGGTGCCTGTCGCTCGAGTGGGAATGGAAGCCGGTGAGCGGCAAGGGCCACATCTACTCCTACGAGGTCGTGCACCACGCGATCCAGCCCGGCTTCAAGGAGTGGACCCCGTACGCGGTGGTGCTGGTGGAGCTGGACGAGCAGCGCGGGCAGCCGACGCCCGACGAGGCCATCCGGGTGATCGCCAACCTGGTCACCCCCGACTTCAAGCCGGAGTCCGAGGCGAACGTGGCCATCGGCAAGCGGGTGCGGGTGGTGTTCCAGGACCTCGCGCCCGACTTCGCGCTGCCTCAGTTCACGCTGATCGACGAGCCGCCGGTCGGCCGGGTCTGGCGCTTCCCCGGCTAGCCCGCGCGGCGAGCCCGAGCCACACCAGCCCCTGCACCACCAGGCTCGCCGCGAAGGCGAGCAGGAACGCGGCGTCGCGGCCCAGTCCGATGACGCCCCACGCGAGCACCGCGCAGAACAGCGCGAAGCTCCACATCGCGGGCAGGAACGCGCGCAGGAATCCCACCGCGGCGGGCGCGCCCTGCTGGGCGTGGGTGAACGCGAGCAGAATCGTGGTCGCGATCGGAAACGGCGTGAGCGCGCCCGACAGGCGCGGCCCGAGCCACGCGGCCAGCCCGGTGACGGTCAGCACCAGGATCACCGCCGCGGCCATCCGCATCGGGAGGTCCCACCCGGGCACCGACGCGGGCGGCGGCGCCTCCGGCATCGGGGGCAGCGCCAGGGGCGCGAGCGCGAACGCGCCCAGGGCGAGCGCGAGCCCGGAGCCCGCCGTCCACGGCACCCCCTGCAGCGCGAGGGTCAGCGCCCCGAACACGCTCCAGCCGACCAGCACGCACGCCCACCACGGCTGCCGCACCGCCGTCCACGAGTAGACCACCGCGAAGGCGGCGACCGCGGCGAGGCCGGCCAGCGTGGCGAGGGCGGCGCGGGCCACGAAGGCGTCGCCCTGCTCGAGCGCCAGGAAGAACAGCACCGGCCCCGCGACCAGCGGCAGGGCATTGAGCCAGCCGCCGACGCGGGGCCCGAAGCGACGGCCGGCCATGGTGACCAGGGCGATGAGCCCCGGCACCAGGACCAGCTTGAGGAGCAGGATCAACTTATCGGGTGACCGATCCGGCGGAACGGGTCAGCCGGGCCACGATCTCGTCGTAGGCCTTGTCGGCCAGGGCGCGGACCTCGTCCCGGGTGAGCGGCTGGATGGGGTGCGCCACCATCACCGTCTCGAAGTCGCGCGCGCCGAGCGCGTCGGCCTGCGCCCGGGCCGCCCGCTTGAACTCGGTGGAGATCACGGTCGCGGTCGGAATCCCCTGGTCCTCGAAGAACACGCTGTCGTGCACACTGCACGTTGTGCAGGACCCTCAGTCGGCGAGGGCCTCGATGACCGCGTCCGACCGCTCGAGGATCTCCCGGCGCAGGTCCTCCGGCGCGGGGCGCGCGAAGGTGGGCTTCTTGCGGCGGAGCACCTCCTTCGGGCGAGCCCGCTCCCGCAGCAATTCCTCCACCCGGTCGAGCAGGTGATTGCCCTTCGCCTTCGAGATGTCGAGCAGGGTGATGGTCTTGCCCTCGAGGCTCGGCAGGCGCGGAGCGGTCTTGCGAGGCACCGCCACCGAGTCGGTGGGGTCCAGGAACTGCTCGTCGTCGCTCATGAGGTCTCCTCCGGCATGTGGACCTTCCTCCAGATCATGCGCGAGCTCTTGGGAAAGGTCCAGCCCGGGATCACCGCCGAGAAGCGCCCCGCGGTGCCGCCGGCCACCACGAACTTGAGGTTGCCGGGCTCGCGAAACTTGGGGATGAGGGTCTCGTCGGTCTCGGGATGCGGGAACTTGGCGAGCACGTGGGCGGGCAGGCCCTCACCGCCGTCCACGCCCGGCACGAGCTCCCGCACCGGCTTCCGCAGGCGCGTCCACAGGAACTCGCGCATGGCCGCCTTGTCCCAGCCGTCGTCCGCGATGGTGCGGGCGTGCTCGGGAGAGAGCACCACCACCGTGTCGCCGTGGTGGGTGGACTTGTGGTGCGAGATCACCTCGAGCGACCTCGAGATCGTGATCAGGAGGTCGCGGGCGGTGCGGCTCGTGTGGTCGTACACGCCGTGCGGCGCCTCGCCCGCGAAGGCGGCGATCACGCTGTCGCCCGGGCCGAAGCCGTGCTCGACCGCGAGGGACTCCCACGGGCTCTCCTCCTCGGCCTCCCCGATGCAGTAGGTGTAGCGCCCGGGGTGGGCCATCGTGGACATGCTCACCACCCCCGGGATGGCCCCGCCCACGTTCACCGCGATCAGGCGCAGCGCCCGGCCGATGGTGGCATTGGCCCGCCAGCCGGGGCCGAAGAGCCCGGCGCCGCAGTTCACCTGGAGCCGCGTGCGCACGGGCCCGTTGAGGATGAACAGGGGCGACGGGAAGTTGGTGGTGGCGGAGACCCCGTGGAGATCGAAGCCCTCGTCGCACATCGCCTCGACGCCCGCCACCACCACCGGCAGATATTCGGGCCGGCACCCGGCCATGACCGCGTTGATCGCGATCTTCTCGACGGTCGCGCGGCCGAAGTTGGGCGGGACCAGGGCCACCAGGTCGTCGCCCGGGCGCCCGCTCGCGGCGACCGCGGCAGCCACCCGCGCCCGGGTGGGCGGCACCACCGGCAGACCGTCGGTCACCCCGCGCGCGTAGAGCGCCTCGTAGGGATCGTCCGGCTCAGCCATCGCGGCCCCGCCTCAGGGCTTGCAGACCCGGAAGTCCCGGTAGTCGCCCCGCGCGGTGCTCTTGGTGTCGTCGGAGTCGGTGAGCACCGCGATGCCGGCCGGTCGCGGGACGTCCGATCCGCCGAAGTACGTGCGGTAGTCGGCCCGGACGTCGACCTGCTCCTCCACCCACTGCCCGCGCCGGTCCGCTCCGCTGCGCAGGACCCGGACCTGGGTGTTGCCGGCGCTCGAGGTGAGATGGGTGCCCACCGGGACCACGCGGCTCCACACGTACTTCAGGCTCTTCACCGATACCGCGCTCTGGGGGAACACCGCGTACACCGCGGCCGCGCTGTCATTGGTGGACGACCTGCGCTCGTCGGAGTTGCGGGGGAACTCGTTCGCGCGCCACGACCACGCGAGGATCGGATAGACCTCCAGGTTCCAGGTCACCTCGCGACCGGCCTGGATCCCGAGGCGGGTGGCCACCGCGCGCAGGAACCGCGTCCCGTCCTCCTCCGCGATGGAGTAGACGGGGCGGCCCGACTCCTTGCGGGGTTTCCAGTCGGGCGGGAACTCGCCCACCGCGCCGCGCGAGAAGTCCTCCAGGGCCACGCATTCCGCCGCCGACGCGAGCCGCGCGCCGGCCACCGCCAGCCCCACCAGCAGCAGGCAGATCAGCGCCCGCGGCGCCACCATGAATGGACGAGCTGGTCGACCACCTGCACCAGCTGCCCCACCGTGCGGCACTCCTTGACGATGTCGCACGAGGGCGCGTAGAGCGGCATCACGCTGTCGCCGATGCCCCAGCCCCACTGCCCTTCCGGATTCAGCCAGATGATCCCTTTCACCCGCTCCCGGATCTGCTTGACGGCCCACGCCTGGGGGTCGTTGTAGTTGTTGCGCGCGTCGCCCAGGATCAGCACGGTGGTCTTGCGGTCGAGCGACTCGATCTCGGTCCGCACGAACCGGCTGAACGCGTAGCCGAAGTCGGAGCGGCAGTGGTAGTCGACCGACGAGCCCTTGAGCGCCCAGTCGATGGCGGTGTCCACCGGGTAGGTCGCGAACGCCTGGGTGACCTCCGCGATCTCCGAGACGAAGACGTAGGAGCGTACCCGGGAGAAGCATTCCTGCAGGCTCCACACCAGCTGGAGCATGAACCGGGAGGCGTTGCGCACCGAGTCCGACACGTCGCACAGGGTGACCAGCTTCGGCTTCTCGCGGTGCCGGCGACGGAAGCGCACCTCCATCGGCACCCCGCCGTACTGCAGGCTCTGGCGGATGGTGCGCCGCGAGTCGAGCCGGCCCTTCTCCTCCTGGCGCTGCCGGAGCGCGAGCGCGTCCTTGATCTTGCGGGCGAGCCGCGCCACCACCGCCTTCATCTGGGCCACCTCGTCGGCGGACAGGGCGAACAGCGGCTTGTCGGTCAGGACCTCGCGGGTGAGCTTCTCGCCCTGGCGGAAGGCGCGGCGCTCCAGCTCCCGTTCCACGTGTTGGCGGATCATGCGCCGGAAGGCCTCGAGCCGCAGGTCCAGGTAGTTCCGGATCCGGGCGATCATGCCCGGGTCGAGCCCTTTGGCCTCCAGCAGCTGCATGATGCGGTTGAGATCGCGCTCGATCGCTTCCCAGTCGAACTTGTCGTAGATGCGGCGGGAGAAGTAGCCCACCTGCAGGAAGTACATCAGCCGCTCGAGGCCGGTGCCCTGGCCCTCCTGCCGGATGGCCATCTCCATGTTGCTCCCCTCGCCGCTCATGAGCAGCTTGGTGAGCTCGTCCATCTCCATGCCCGCCTCGGCGGTCAGGCGGTCCAGCATCTCCTGGATCTTGGGATCTTCCGGACCCAGCGCCTTCTTGAGGCCCTCGCCGAGGGCCTGCAGGTCCAGGAAGTAGAGGTCGAAGATCCGGTTGAAGGTGACGAGGTCACGCGACTCCTTGACGAGGGTGGTGGCGAGCGCGCTCTTGAACGTCTCGCGGTCCTCGAGGCCGATCTCGGTGGAGGCGGTCAGGGCGTCGAGCGCCTCGCTGGGGGAGATGCGGAGCTCGGCCCGCCGCAGGTCGCCGATGAACTCGAGGATGCGCTGGTCCATCTATCTCGCTTGAACGTCAATCACGGCGGTTTGGCGGTTTGGCCTCTTCGCCCCTTCGGGGCTCATCGGGGCGTCCGCATCACCGGAAGCCATTCGCGCTTTCCGCAACTCGTGCTCACCGGTTCGGCGCTGGCTCGCGCCGCCGGCACATCGCCACGCCGCGTGCTCGTTCATCGAGAGAAGTGCACCCACGACGACTTGAAGACGTCCTCGCCGCCCTCGCGGGTGATCGGCACGAGGCGGCCGTCCTCGAGCCGGAGGAGGCCGTGGAAGGAGCCGTGCGAGATCAGGTGGGTCATCTCGAGCTTCCAGCCGAGAGGCCCCGCGGGGACCTCCTCGTCACGCTCGTCCGCGCGGGTCACGTCGACCACGTCGCCCACCAGGTGCAGGACCCGCACCGGCCCCTCGCTGCAGCGCAGGCCCAGCACCACCTTGTAGGAGAGCCCCTGGCGGAAGGTCTCCACCGTCATCTCCCCCGGGTGCAGCAGGTGGGGCACCGCCTCCGGCATCGTCACGCGGTAGAAGTCGCGCGGCGAGGGGTGCACGTAGTAGAAGTGCCAGCGGCCCCCCGCGAGGATCCAGAGCTTGGCGTACTCGCCGAGCGCCCCCGAGATGCAGCGGCCGCCCTCGATGAAGATGGGGCCGCCGGGGCCGAGCTCGGGCAGTCGCAGCCGCGGACACGGGAACCACAGCTCCCGGAACTCGGTGAGGCTCGCCCAGCTCGTGCTCATGGGCGACTAGCCCAGGTCGGCCAGCACCTTGTCGAGCGCGCCCTTGACCCGCTCCAGGTCCTTCTCGTGCTTCACCAGCATGGTGAGCGTCGACTCGACCAGATCGCGATCGAGCGTCTCCGCGTTCAGGATCACCAGGGAGCGCGCCCAGTCGAGGCTTTCCGAGATGGACGGCGCCTTGCGCAGCTCGAGCCCACGGATGCGCTGCACCGCGCTCACCACCGTCTGGGCCAGGCGCTCCGAGACCTCGGGCACCTTCAGCCGGATGATCGCCAGCTCCTCGTCGGCGGGCGGGAAGTCGATGAACAGGTGCAGGCACCGGCGCTTCAGGCCGTCGGACAGCTCACGCGCGTTGTTGGAGGTGAGCACGACCAGCGGGATCTGGGTGGCCCGGATGGTACCGAGCTCGGGCACCGAGACCTGGAAGTCGGAGAGCACCTCCAGGAGGAACGCCTCGAACTCGGGCTCGGCCTTGTCGATCTCGTCGACCAGCAGCACCACCGGGTCGGAGGACTCGATCGCCTGCAGCAGGGGCCGCGGGGAGAGGAAGCGATGCGAGAAGAACGCGTCGTCCTGCCCCGAGATGCGCGCCACCGCGTCGGGGAGCGACGGCGCGTCCGCGATCAGCTCGCCGATGCGCTCCCGCAGCAGCTGGGTGTAGAGGAGCTGCTTGGCGTACTTCCACTCGTAGAGCGCCTTGCCCTCGTCCAGCCCCTCGTAGCACTGCAGCCGGATGAGGTGGCGCGCGGTCACCTCGGCCAGGGTCTTCGCCAGCTCCGTCTTGCCCACGCCCGCCGGCCCCTCGATGAGCACCGGACGACCCATGCGCTCGGCGAGGAACACCACGGTCGAGATCCGGCGGTTGGCGATGTAGCGGGCATTCTTGAACTGCTGCTGGACGTCCTCCACGGACTGAAACATGGCGGCTCCCTGGTTGTGAATTGGCGCACAGTGTAGCACAAGCGAGCGTCCCGATTGGCGGGCGCGCCCCGACGGTGCGACACTGCCGTCATGCGCCTCGCGGCAGCGCCCGACGAGCAGCGGGCCCGCGCCTACCATCGCCGTCAGCTCCTGCTCTCGCTCGCGGAGCTCGCCGTGACCGCCGCCTATCTGCTCGTGCTGGTGCAGACGCGCGCCGCGGTCCACCTGTCCGAGCGGGTGGGCGCGTGGACGCCCCGCTGGTGGCTCGTCCTCGCGGTGGTGGTGGTGCTGCTGGCGGTCGCCTACCGCCTGCTCACGCTCCCGCTGGCCTGGCTCGGAGGCTTCTGGCTCCCGCGCCGCTACGGCCTCCTGCACCAGTCGTTCGGGCGGTGGCTCTGGGACGCGGCCAAGGCCGCGCTCATCGGCGGCGCGCTCGGGCTGCTCGCGGTCGAGGTCGTCTACGCGCTCATGCGCTGGAGCCCGTGGTGGTGGCTGTCCGGCGCCGTCCTCTTCCTGGCGGGCTACGCGCTGCTCGCCCTGATCGCCCCGGTGTGGCTCGTGCCGCTCTTCTATCGCCTCACCCCGCTGCCCGACGGCCCGCTCCGCGGCCGGCTGCTCGCGCTCGCCGCGCGGGTGGGCGTGCCGGTGACCGGCGTGTTCGTGGTGGATCAGTCTCGCAAGAGCCGCACCGCGAACGCGGCGGTCACCGGGCTCGGCCGCACCCGCCGGATCCTGCTCTTCGACACGCTGCTCGACACGTTCACGCCCGACGAGGTGGAGGCGGTGCTCGCCCACGAGCTGGCCCATCAGATCCACGGCGACATCCGGCGCGGTCTGCTCGTGCAGGGCGCCCTGACGCTGGTGACCTTCCTGGTGGCCGCCGTCGCCCTCGAGGCGGGGGCCGACCGTCTGGGCCTCGCCGGGCCGGCGGACATCGGCGGGCTGCCTCTCCTCGGCCTCGTGGTGCTGGCGGTGGGACTCGTCGCGCTGCCGGTCGCCAACGGCTGGTCGCGTCACGTCGAGCATCAGGCCGATCGCTTCGCGCTCGAGACGCTCCCGCATCCCGCGCCCTTCATCGGCGCCATGGAGCGGCTCGCGACGCTGAACCTCGCCCAGCGCGACCCGCATCCCGTCGAGGAATTCCTGCTCTACTCGCATCCATCGATCGGCCGGCGGATCGCGTTCGCACGGCAATTTGCTCACGAGTGACCTGACAGAGTGTCCGGAGCCCATCGGTCGAGCCGCCCGAATCGTTTCGAGAAGTCTCCTAACTATTTGGAATAAATGCTATTATTCGATAGTGAACCGTGGCACTTGCCTTGCTTGGTCCGGGGCAGGCGTTTGTCGAGACCATCGATGGCCACGGGGAGCGAGAACCGAGTAATGGCGCGAGTCCACAATCGCAGCACGGGCAGTTCGACCTCGCTCATCCGTCACCTGCAAATTCTGCGGACGGTGACCGAAGCGGTGAGCCGCTCACTCGACCTCAACGAGGTCATCCAGAAGTCGCTCGCCGCGCTGACCGACGTCACCGGCCACGAGATCGCGAGCCTCCACCTCGTCTCGGTGGACGGCAAGACGCTGCTGCTGCGCGGCGAGCGCGGCCTCTCGGACAAGCTCCGGGAGATCAACCAGGTGCTGCCGATGGGCCAGGGGCTGATCGGCCGCGTCGCGGCTTCCGGCCGCGTGCGTCGCGTGGACGAGGCCGGCCGCGCCCCCGACCTGCTGCCCGCCGCGCGGGCCGCGGTGGCCGCGGAGGGCATCCGCGGCTTCGTGTGCGTGCCGATCCGCGCCCGCCACCGGGTGCTGGGCACGCTGTCGCTGGGCCGCCAGACCGAGGACCGCTTCTCCAATGAAGAGGTCGCCCTGCTCGAGTCCACCGCCGATCAGATCGGCCTGGCCCTCGACAACGCGCGGCTCTACTCGGAGACCCGGCTCCAGCTCGAAGACCTGCGCCGCTCGCACACCGACGTGGTCCGCGCCGAGCGGCTCGCCGCGGTGGGCGAGCTGGCGGGCGGCGTGGCGCACGAGATCAACAACCCCCTCATGATCATCCTGGGCCAGGTCCACCTCCTGCTACAGTCGCAGGACCACGAGGCGGTCCTCAACGGGCTCAAGGTCATCGACGGGGCCACCAAGCGCGCGGCCAACATCGTGCGCGAGCTGGTGCTCTTCGCGGAGCGGTCTCCGCTGCGCCGCGCGCGCTGCAAGGTGAGCGATCAGATCTACAAGGTCCTGTCGCTGCACCAGTCCCGCCTCGAGGGCTCGCACATCACGGTGCAGACCGACTTCGGCGAGGTGCCCGAGATCTGGGCGGACAGCAACCAGCTGCAGGAAGCCCTCTTCCACCTGGTGCAGAACGCGGAGCAGGCGATGTCCGCCGCCCGCGGCTCGGGGACGCTCTCCATCCGGGTCCGCCCCTCCGTGGACGGGGTGCGCATCGAGGTCGCCGACGACGGGCCCGGGGTCCCCGAGGACGATCTGGCCCGCGTGTTCAACCCGTTCTTCACCACGAAGGGCCCGGGCGAGGGCCGCGGCCTCGGCCTCTCCGTCGCGCACAGCGTGGTGGCCGAGCACGAGGGGCGCCTCTGGGCGGAGAACCGGCCCGGCGGCGGGGCGATGTTCGTGATGGAGCTGCCGGTGGGCAGCCCCACGACCGAGTCCGCGGTCACCTCCTCGGTCTGATCCTTCCCGGCGGTCTGATCCGCCGTCCGACGGACGCCCCTCCCTCCGAAGCTCCGCACGTCGTGGTACCCTGCTGTCCCGTGCGTCCCCCCCTGTCCGGCCGCATCCTGGTGGTGGTCGTGACCGCGGTCGTCCTGGCCGCCTGCTCCACCGTCGACCAGCCACGCCGCTCGGATACCCCCAGCCTGCGCTGCGCGAACGACCCCGGGCGGGGCCGGTCGCTGGACGCCACGCGCCCGCTCTTCTTCATCTTCTGCGCCCAATCGCCGTGATGCCCCATCGCCCGGCCCGACCGCCCCGGAGGTTCCCATGAGCACAGTCAAGGCATCCATCAGTCAAGCCGTCGACCGCCTGGCCGACGAGCTCGAGGCCCTCTCGCGTCAGATCCACGATCATCCCGAGCTCGGGTATCAGGAAGTGCGCGCGTGCGGCTGGCTCAGCGACTTCCTGAGCCGGCAGGGCTTCAAGGTGGAGCAGGGGGTGGGCGGCGTGGACACCGCGTTCCGGGGCACCATCGAGACCGGGGACGGGCCCACCATCGCGATCCTCTGCGAGTACGACGCGCTGCCCGGCATCGGGCACGCGTGCGGCCACAACGTCATCGCCACCTCGGGCGCCGGCGCCGGCGCGGCGCTCGCCGCGGTGCGCGCGCAGCTGCCCAAGGGCCGCATCCAGGTGATCGGCACCCCCGCGGAGGAGGGCGGCGGCGGGAAGATCAAGCTGATCAAGGCGGGGGTCTTCCGGGACGTGGACTGCGCGATGATGATCCACGGCTTCGACCGGACCTTGCTCCACCAGGACCTGCTGGGCATCGTCCGCGGCACCTTCGAGTTCACCGGAAAGGCCTCGCACGCCTCCGCCGACCCGTGGGAAGGGGTGAACGCCCTCGACGCGGTGATCCAGACGTACAATGCGGTCAGCATGCTGCGGCAGCAGGTGCGCCCCGACTGCCGCATCCACGGCATCATCACCGACGGCGGCGCCGCCGCGAACATCATCCCCGAGCACGCGGCCGCCATCTTCTACACCCGCGCGCCACGCATCGACACGATGTGGGATCTCTTCCGCCGGGTGACCGCGGCCGCGGAGGGCGCCGCCAAGGCCACCGGCTGCACGCTGAAGGTCACCCAGCACGAGGCGGTCTACGAGCCGATGAAGTCGAGCCGGGTGATGCTCGAGCTGTTCGCGGCCAACATGAAGGGCGCGGGCCTCACCGAGGGCGCGCCGATCCCGGACCGACTGGGTTCCTCCGACATCGGGAACGTGAGCCAGGTGATCCCGACCATCCAGCCGATGGTGGCGATCGCGCCCACCGGGATGGCCATCCACACTCGCGAGTTCGCGGACGCGGCGGTGAAGCCGCTGGCCCGCGCGGGCATGCTGGCGGCGGCCAAGACCATGGCGCTGACCGCATTCGATCTGCTCGCGGAGCCGGCGCGCGTGAAGGCCGCGCACGAAGAGTTCGCGAGGAGCAAGTAGCGATGGCGACCGCGGACGCGCTCGAGCAGGCCAAGAACCGGGTCGCGGAGACGGTCGATCGCCTCGCCGACGAGCTGGAGCGCATCAGCCACCGCATCCACGCCAACCCCGAGCTCTGCTTCGAGGAGCACAAGGCGGCCGGCTGGCTCGCCGACTTCCTGGCCGCCCAGGGCGCCACCGTGGAGCGCGGGGTGGGCGGCCTGCCCACCGCGTTCCGGGCCACCGTCGCGGGGACGGGGCCCGGCCCCACCATCGCGATCATGGCCGAGTACGACGCGCTGCCGAACATCGGCCACGCGTGCGGGCACAACGTCATCGCCACCGCCGGGACCGGGGCCGGCGCCGCGATCGCGGCGGCGCTGCGGCCGCTCCCCTTCCCCGGCCGCATCCAGGTCATCGGCACGCCGGCCGAGGAAGGCGGCGCGGGCAAGGTGCGCCTGATGCAGGCGGGGGTGTTCAAGGACGTGGACGCGGCGATGATGATCCACGGCCGCTCCGGCACCCAGGTCTGGCGGCCGAGCCTGGGCATCATCAAGGTGCGGTGCGAGTTCTTCGGGCGGGCCTCGCACGCCTCCTCGTGGCCGTGGCGGGGCGTGAACGCGCTGAACGCGATGATCCAGCTCTTCGTGTCGCTCGACGCCATGCGCCAGCAGCTGCGGCCCGAAGCGCGCGTGCACGGGATCATCACCAAGGGCGGGGATCAGGCCAACATCATTCCCGAGCACACCATCGCCGAGTTCTACCTGCGGGCGCCCACCAAGGACTACTGCCGCGAGCTGCTGCGCCGCTTCGAGGGCTGCGCCCAGGGCGCGGCCACCGCGACCGGCTGCACCGTCAAGGTCACCGCGGACGCGACCATCCACGACCCGCTCAAGCCCAACTTCACCATGGCCGGGCTGTTCGGCAAGAACCTGGAGCGCATCGATTTCCCGGTCGACCCCGACGACGGCGAGGCCGGGTACGGCTCCACCGACTGCGGCAACGTGAGCCAGGCGATTCCGACCATCCATCCCTACATCCGGATCTCTCCCGACGGCATCCCCGGCCACTCCCGCGAGTTCGCGGAGTGGGCGAAGTCCCCACTCGCGCGCGCCGGGATGGTGGCGGCGGCCAAGGCGCTGGCCATGACCGCGCTGGACCTGGTGGCGCGTCCGGAGGAGCTGGAGAAGGCGAAGAAGGAGTTCGCGCAGGGCTGAGCGGGGACGGCTCCGCCCGCCGCGCTAGTCGAGGCGGATCGAGAAGCCGGCGCGGAAGTCGGAGGAGTCCGGCTCGCGCTGGAGCAGCCCGCGCCCGGTGCCCGCATCGACCCGCCCGCGCAGGAAGCGGTACTCCCCGTAGAGCTGGACCCGGCTCGACAGCGGCAGCGCCATGCCCGCGCCCACCCGCACGTCGTCGAGGCCGTCGGTGGTGCGCTGCAGCCCCGGCAGCAGGCTCGCGCTCCACGGCACGCCGATCTCGCTGATCGAGCCGAGCGAGAGGTACGGGCTCAAGAGGCCGTAGAGGCGGTAGCCCTCGGACGCCAGGGGCACCCGCACGCTCGTCTCCCCCGGGAGCTCGCTGACCGACAGGTGGAGATCCGGAATGGTGCCGGCCGCCGAGGTCGGATTGCTCGCGGAAGTGGAGTCGGCGGCGACGGCCGACCCGGGGAGCCACCCGCCGGCGACCCCGAGGGCGGCCAGGAGCGCGACCGTCAGCCCGACCCGTCCGAGGCACCGCATGTACCCAATTGTACGCGACGCGTCAAGGCGACCCGGAAAGGCCCGTATTCATGGGCGGATTCACTGGCGATCGGAGCTCCGCAGGAGCCTCCGGATCTGCCCCAGGTGATCGAGCTCGTGGAGCCTGAAGATCACCGCGCAGGCCTTCCAGTCGCAGGGCTCCTCCCAGTGCAGCGGGGTCGTGCGGCCGTCGATCTCCCGCACGTTGATCACCATGATCACGGGAGCGCGGGCGTCGGTCGACCGATCGGGCGCGGCCGCCATGACGTCGAGGACGTGTTGGTGGATCCGCTTCAGATCGGCGCGCAGGTCGGCCCACGACCGGGCCAGCGGCGCAGCCGACTGGAGCCCGGCCGGGATCGGGCTCACCGGCGAGTGCCGGTTGGCGAGCAGGGCACGCATCTCCTCGAGGGCGCGTGGGTGGGTCACGACCAGGTGGTCGAGGACCTCGAGCGCGCTCCACTCCCCGCCGCCCGGCGCGCGCCGCGCCTGCGCCTCGGTCACGCCTTCGAGGAGGGTGTCCATGGTGGCGAACGCGTCGGCCACCCGTTCGCGGATCTGGGCGATCGGAGCGCGAGTGCCCTTCTCCATGAGGTACTCCTTGGCCTTGATCTGCTCGGGTGGCATCGGGGTCATCGGGGGCCTCCAGGTGAGAGGTAGCGCGCGAGCACGGTCTCGGCGACCCGGACGGCGCTCGGAAGCGTCATGAGGCGTCGATCGAACGTGAGCTGGAGCGAGAGCCCGTCGAGCAGACCCACCACCACCGCGCTGGCCTCCTCGAGGCTCACCGCGCGCACGACGCCGAGGGCGCGGCCGCGCGCGAGGGTGGCGCCGATCAGCCGCCGCGCCCGCGCGTAGGCCCGGCGGTTCAGGGTGGCGAGGCGCCGCTCGTGGAGGGCCTCGCCCCAGAACTCGATGAACACGGTCCAGAAGTCGCGGCTCTCGACCGCGGTCTCGAGGCAGGCGCGAATGGCCGCGCGCAGTCGGCGGCGCGCGTCGCGACTGCCGCGCGCCTCGGCCGCCATTCGGCGATCGAGGTCCGCGGTGACCCGGAGGGCGGCCGCGGTCAGCATCGCGGCCTTGTCGCGGAAGTAGTAGTGCAGGATCCCCTGGCTCACGCCCGCCTCCCCCGCGACGCGCTTCATGGTGAGCCTCGCGTAGCCGTCGCGGGCCAGGCACCGGATCGTGGCCCGCACGATCTGCTCGCGTCGGAGCGGTCCCATACCGAGCCGGGGAAGCGGCCGTGGGATCGCGCCGCGCCTGGATGGAGCCGGCGGCTCAGCCCTGGAGTCGCCGCCGCTCGGCCGCCCGCTCCGCGGCCAGACGCCCGCCCTCGGCCCCCGAGTGGTCCGCGTGGCGCATGGCCTGGGCCAGCGCGCGGTGACCGGCCTGCTCGGCGATCAAGCGGTGCATGGCCTGGCAGACGCCGCGATACGCGGGGTGGCCCTGGGGGGCGGTGCGCAGCTCGATCATGTGCATGGCCTCGCGCGCGTTCATCTCCACGTAGAAGCGCACGCGGTAGGCCATCGCCACCGCGTACGGAGCGGCGGCCGGCACCGCGCGGGCGAGCGCCTCGTGGAGGGAGGCGGACTCCTCCATCACCCGGTTCCAGTCCGCGAGCGCGCCCGCCTCGGCGAGCTCGTCCGGAGTCACGTGGCCGTGCCGGGTCGTGAGCGGCTGCCACTCGAGCGTCAGCAGCCGATGGCGCTGCAGGTCCCGGAACGCGCCGTAGTCGGTGAGCACGTCGAAGCGATAGGTGGTGCGCTCGAAGGCCCGACCCGGGCGGTGACGCCGGTTCTCCCGCTCGCCCACGTAGGCGGCCAGCACCTGCCGGCGTGCCTCGTCGTCCAGCTTGCGCGCGACGGCCAGCAGCTGGTCGTCGGGCAGCGCGGAGACCGCGTAGAGCGCGGCCGCCACCACCTTCACCTCGCCCTCCGGGTCGAAGTCGGTCAGCGTGACCTCGGCGCGCGGCTCGGGCTCGACCCCCTCGAGGAGGCGCTCCGCCACCGCCGCGGTGGCCGCGCGCGTGTCCTCCAGGTAGCGGGCCCACACGCCGCCCCGCTCGGGCCGCTCCAGACGGGTGAGGAACGCGGGGATGACCTTCCGCAGCTCGGTCAGCATCAGCCCCTCGTAGTCCCGGACCTCGCGCAAGGGATGGGCCCGCATGCGGAGCAGCAGCGCCTCGTAGGCCTGGGCGGTGCCGAAGATGCCCACGTTCGATCGGGTCGCGGCGGGCAGGAGACCGCGCAGGCTGTCCAGGGCCTTCGCGCGAATGGTCATGCGATACGCGGTGTCGCTCTCGCCGGCCGGCGGGGGAAACCGCCGCATCCAGTACTCGCGCATCGGATCGATCCAGCGGGCGTAGGTCTCGAACGCGCGGTCCATCGTCTGCACGAACCGGTCGCGCAGGGGCAGGCCGTCGAGCTCGGCGGGCACGTGATAGCGGTACCGCCCGCCGGGCCGGTCGCTGTAGGGCACGTAGCGCGTGGACTGCTCGAGGTAGGCCATGAGGCGGCCCCATTCGAGCACCTTGGTGAGCAGGTTCGACGCGCCCTCGCAGGCCAGGTGCACGCCCCCCAGCTGGGCCACCGAGTCGTCACCGTACTCGCTCAGCACGCGCTCGTAGAGCCGGTCGGCCCGCGCGGTCCCGATCGACCCGGAGGCGGCGGGCGTCGCCGCGATCTCCAGGAACTCGTCGAGGAAGAGCCGCCGCAGCGACTTGGCCGAGCGCGAGTAGCGCGCGAAGAGGGCGCCCTTCACCACCTCGGGGAGGTTGACGAGGGCGAACACGGGGCCGTCGAGGTTGGTGAAGTAGGGCGCCAGGGCCGCCCGCTCCTCGGCGGTGAAGGTTTCCACGGCGGTCATCATCCTAGCACGCGATCCGGCCCCCCGGCGGCGCGGCCGGCCGGCCGCGATCTCGCCTCCGAGCCGGCGCAGACCCGCGATCGGTGTCGGTGGTCAGTAAGAATGTCATAGGTATGGGTCAGTGAAAATGTCATCCCCTGGTCGGCTGCGCTTTGCGGAGCTGGTGGTGAGGTAGGACTGGCCGAGCGAGGCGCGCGGCAGCTGCACCCAGCGCGGCCCGAGGGTGACGGTGTTATCCCGGGCCAGGCGCAGGAGTACCGGCAACTCAGGATCTGGGCGAGCGTGCGGGGTGGCCGGCGCCAGACGGCGGTGGGCGTCCGGGGAGGGACGGTGAAGCGGCGGTTGAAGTCGGCGAGGAACGCGGGCAGGAAGGCGTTGGCGTCGGCCCGGGTGCTGATGCCGCGCAGGCGCAGCTCGCTGACGAGGCGATCCTGCAGGGGCTGCCAGAGGCGCTCGACGCGGCCCTGGGCCTGTGGGGAGTGGGCGGCGATGAAGCCGACGCCGCGCTCCTGCAGGATGCGACCGAGGTGGGTGGGATGGCGGGGGCCCTGCAGTTCCTCGGCGAGCGTCCAATGGCGATCATCGCGGACGAGGGGGCTGCCGTCGATCTGGACGAGGCTGCCGGCCGCGGCTTCCCGCAGCCGCCGCTGGCGGTGCGGGCGGGCGCGGTGGTCCCGGGTCGCGGGGCGCCCCAGGCGGCGGCGGATCCGGCGGACGGTGGGCCGGCTGACGGCGAGCCCGTGGTCCTCGCGGAGCTTCTCGGTGAGGTGCGCATCAGTGAAGCCCGCATAGACCGTGGCCATGAGCGTGGCGATCTGCGCGCGGACCGGATCGGCCAGCCGCTGCGGAGAGGGCTGGCCCCGACCGCGGTGAACCAGACCCGCCGCCCCGCCCTCGCGATAGCGGCCCTTGAGGCGCTGGACCTGCCGGACGGTCAGGTGCAAGGCGACCGCGGCCTCGCCGTTGGTGATCCGCTCGTCGCATGAGGCTTCGAGCATGCCGGGACGCGGGGCTTCCTTCCCACTCATGGTGATGGTGTCCACGAGGGGATGACATTTTCACTGACCTACAGCACGCACACCCGCGATCGGTTGACATCGTGCCGGGTTCGGCTTCATATTGCGCGCCATGCGCGCCGCCAGGATCTCGCTCGCCTTCCTGGTGCTCGCGACGCTCGCCGGCTGCGTCTCGGTCCGGTTCGGCCGCGACTTCCCCTCCCCGGAAGAGGGCTGGATCGTGCGGGGCAAGACCGACCGGTACGGCCTGGTGCGCATGTTCGGCGAGCCGGTCCAGATGGGTATCGACAACGGCGACCCCACGTGGCGCTGGTTCTACGGCCAGCGCGACTCCACCGCGGAGGTCAGCAAGGACCTCACGGTGCGCTTCGGCCCGGACGGCGTCGTGAAGTCCTACTCGTTCAGCTCGAGCTTCCCGGACGACCTCCGGCGGCTCGACGATCCGCGGCGACTCCGGTAACCCCAACGCCCGATCGCAGGAGGAAGACGACCATGCCCAACATCACCGTTCAGTGGTACGCCGGCCGCACCGACCAGCAGAAGCGCGAGATCGTCGCCGCCATCACCGACGCCATGGTGAAGATCGGCAAGACCACCGCCGATCAGGTCCACGTGGTGTTCCAGGACGTCGAGAAGTCGAACTGGGGCGTGAACGGCAAGCTGGCGAGCGACCGCTAGGCGTGGCCGGGCTCCAGGTCGGCTTCATCCCCATCGAGGGGGGGCACTTCTACCGCGACGCGCTGGAAGAGGTGGTGCGCGCGGAGGATCTCGGCTTCGACTCGGTGTGGATGGAGGAGCACCACTCGGTCACCGACCACTACTGGCCCTCGCCCCTGCCGGTGCTGGCCGGCTTCGCGACCCGCACCAGCCGCATGCGCCTCGGCACCGACATCCTGGTGGCGCCGTTCTACCACCCGGTGCGGCTCGCCGAGGACGCGGCGATGCTCGACGTGATGTCGGGCGGGCGCTTCGTGCTCGGCATCGCCATCGGCTACAAGCCGGACGAGTTCGCCCTGTACGGGGCCGCCCTCGAGAAGCGGGGCGCGCGGTTCGAGGAGCAGCTCGCAGTGATGAAGGCGCTCTGGACCCAGGACCGGGTCGCCTTCCGCGGCACCTACTACACCGTCGACGGCCGCTTGGAGCCGCGCCCGGTGAGCCGGCCCCATCCCCCGGTCTGGATCGGGGGCTGGGGAGAGATCACGCTGCGCCGGGCCGCCACCCTCGCCGACAACTGGGTGCCCGGCCCCACCGCGGACCTGGCCCGGCTGCTGGCCGGCAAGCAGCGGTTCCTCGCCAACCGGCGCGCGGCCGGGCGCACCGAGCCGGTGACCGAGTGGCCGCTCACCCGAGACGTGATCATCGCCGACACCGATCGGGAGGCGCGCGAGCTGGCCGAGAAGCACATCATGATCTCGTACCGGAAGGAGTACGCGGGCGGCTGGCGGCATCCCTTCATCGACGCCTCCATCGCCACCGACCTGGACGCCCTCATGAAGAACCGCTTCCTGATCGGGGGCCCCGACCAGGTGGTCCGCGCGCTCCGGCCCTTCGTGACCGAGTACGGCATGACCCACCTCATCTGCCGGGTCTTCTTCCCCGGCATGCCCCACCGGCACATCATGCGGGAGCTCGAGCTGCTCGCGAAGGAGGTCCGTCCCGCCTTCGCCTGAGCCGCGGGCGTGATACGCTGTCGCCCGTGCGCTGGCTGATCGTGCTGCCGTTCGCTCGCCCGGGCCACATGGGCATGGATTTCCGCGACGAGCTCCAGGCGATGGGGCACGAGGCGCGGACCTTCGCCTACCGGCGCGACAACCCGCTCTACAAGAACCGCTCCACCAAGGCCACCTACCAGCTGTTCATCCTGCGCCGGCTGGAGCGGGCGTGCGTGGCCTACCGGCCCGACCTGGTGCTGGTGATCAAGGGCGGCCCGGTGACGCCGGGGCTGGTGCGGCGGGTGAAGGCCCGCATCGACACGCGCTTCGTGAACTTCTTCCCCGACAACCCGCTGTGGATGATCCCGTTCGAGTGCATCGAGGCCTACGACGCGTTCTTCACCAAGGAACGCTACGCGCTCCGCGCGCTGCAGCAGGCCGGGCTGCGCAACCTGCACTACCTGCCCATGTACTGCGTGCCCGAGATGCACCACCCGATCGAGCTCACCGACGAGGAGCGCCGGCGCTACGCCTCGCCGCTCTCCTTCGTGGGCAGCGCCTACGCCTATCGGGAGCGCTTCGTGCGCGAGCTGGCCGACACGCCCCTCCGGCTGTGGGGGGCCGGCTGGGACCGGGTGGAGGCGCCCGAGGTGCGCGCGATGGTGGCGGGCGGGCCGGTGTGGGGCCGCGCCAAGCTCGCGGTGTATTCGGGCTCGACGCTGTCGCTCAACCATCACCATCCCATGAACGACATCGTGGGCGTCAACACCCGCGCCTTCGAGCTGGCCGCCAGCGCGGCCTGCCAGCTGGTCGACGACAAGGACGAGCTCGGGCACCTCTTCACCGCCGGGCAGGAGGCGCTCGTCTACCGGGACCTCGACGAGCTGCGCCGGCTCCTCGCCTACCATCTCGCCCACCCCGACGAGGCGCGCGACATCGGCGAGCGCGCCCGCAAGCGGGCCCTCGCCGAGCACACGCTGCGCCACCGCATCGAGGAGATGCTGGCCGTCCTGCGGTGAGCCAGCCGCCCGCTCGATGACCGCCGCGTCCCACGCGACCGCGCTGCGCTGCATCGAGTGCGGGGCCGAGTACCCGCTCGAGTACCGGCTCGAGTGCGCGGCCTGCCGCGGACTGCTCGAGCTGGTCTACGACTGGGACGCGCTCCGGCGCGCGGGGCCGTCGGTCCTGGACGGCCGCGGCCTGTGGCGCTACGCGCCGGTGCTCCCCATCGCGGATCCCGCGCACCGGGTGACCCTCGGCGAGGGCGGGAGCCCGCTGCTCGACTGCCCCACCCTCGGCCGGCACCTCGGGGTGCGGCGCCTGCAGGTGAAGTTCGAGGGCTCGAATCCGACCGGGACCGTGAAGGATCGGTCGTCGGCGACCGCGGTGGCCGCCGCGCTCCAGTTCGGCTTCCGCGCGACCTCCGTGGTCAGCTCCGGCAACGCGGGTTCCTCGATCGCGGCCTACTCCGCCCGCGCGGGCCTGCGCTCGCTGATCTTCGCCTACGCGCGCACCTCCGCGCCGAAGCTCCTGCACATGTCGGCCACCGCGACCGATCTGGTGCTGTACCAGGGCGTGTACGACGACCTCATCACGCTGTGGGACGAGCTGGTCGGGGAGCGGCTCTTCTTCGACTGCGGCGCCTCCCGGAACGCCTACAAGCACGAGGGCAAGAAGACCCTCGCCTACGAGATCGCCGAGCAATCCGGCTGGCGGGCGCCCGACGTGCTGGTGGCGCCGGTCGCGGTCGGCGAGACCTTCATCGCGACCCACCGCGGCTTCGGGGAGCTCGAGCGCCTGGGATGGATTCCCCGCCGGCCGCGCATGGTGGCGGCGCAGGCCACCCGGGCCAACCCGATCGCGCGCGCCTGGCGTGAGGGCCGCCCGCTCACCCCGCTCACCATCGGCTACACCGTCGCCGAAGGGCTGGCCGCGGGCAACCCGGGGCGGAAGGGCGACTGGACGCTCCGCATCCTGAAGGAGACCGGCGGCCTCGCCGCCGATGCGGAGGACGAGGAGATCCTCGACACGCAGGGGCTGCTCGCGCGCACCGAGGGCATCTGGGCCGGGCCCACCGGCGTCGCGGCCCTCGCGGTGCTGCGCCGTCTGCTGGCCGAGAAGGCGCTCGACCCCGACGCGAGCATCTGCGTGATCCTGAGCGAGACCGGGCTCAAGACCGAGGCGAGCGCCCCCGCCCGCGAGGCCACCGCCTTCGACCTCGACTCGCTCCGGCGGCTCGTCCACTCCCGGCTCGGAGGGCCTCGATGAAGCGCTCGCTCACGATGCTGCTGCTCCTGCTCGTCCTCCCCGTGGTCCCGACCGCGGAGGCCCAGACCCTGGGCCCGGTGTTCCGTCGGGTCAACGGCTCGGTGGTGATCATCCGCGCGCGGTGGAACGAGGTGGGCGGCGGCGGGCAATCGGGGCGGGTGAACGAGGTCGGCTCCGGGGTGCTGATCTCGCTCGACGGCAAGGTCATCACCGCGGCCCACGTGGTGCAGACCGCGGACCAGATCACCGCCGAGTTCCTGGACGGCCAGGTGGTGGGCGCGCGGGTGATCGCCTCCGAGCCCCAGGCCGACGTGTCGCTGCTGCAGCTGGAGCGGGTGCCGGCCCAGGCCACGGTGGCGCGCATGGGCAACTCGGACCAGGCCCAGGTGGGCGACCAGGTCTTCATCATCGGCGCGCCCTACGGCATCGGGCACACGCTGAGCGTGGGCTACATCACCGCGCGCCACAAGCCCAACACCGTCTACAGCGAGATGGCGCTCGCCGAGTTCTTCCAGACCGACGCCGCCATCAATCCGGGGAACTCGGGGGGACCGATGTTCAGCGTGGGCGGCGAGGTCATCGGCATCGCCAGCCACAACATCTCCAGGTCGGGCGGCTCGGAGGGGCTGGGGTTCGTGGTGACGATCAACATGGCGCGCCGGCTCCTGCTGGAGCAGCGCTCGTTCTGGAGCGGCATGAGCGGGGTCATCCTGAGCGGCCCGGTGGCGCGCGCGCTGAACCTGCCCCAGAAGGTGGGACTGATGGTGCAGCAGATCGCGGCCGATTCTCCCGCCTCGCAGATCGGCCTCCGGCCGGGCACGATCCCGGGGACCATCGAGGGCAAGTCGTTCCTCCTCGGCGGCGACATCATCCTGGCGGTGCAGGGCCGCGAGATCGGCACCGAGAGCTACGAGAGCCTGCAGGCGCGCCTGCGCGCGCTGCCCTCCGGCTCCCCCATCACCCTCGAGGTCCTGCGCGACGGCCAGCGCGTCTCCCTCGAGGCCGTGAAGGAGTGAGCGGGCGCAGACGCAGCCGACGCGCGGCCACGCCGGCCATGTAGGGATCGCGCTCCACCCCGATCCATTCGCGGCCCGCCGCGGCGGCGATCCGGCCCACCGTCCCCGCTCCCGCGAACGGGTCGAGCACCGTGCCCCGCCGCGCCGAGAGCGCGAGCAGGGCGCGCAGCACCGGATCGGGCGTGGCGTCCCACAGGCTGTCCGGGTGCGAGCGCGGCAGCGGCAGCATCCAGCAGAGCGTGGTGCCGCGCGGACGGACCGGATGACCCGCCTTCCGGAAGCGCAGGAGGTAGTTCACCCGGTTGTCCCACCGCTCGCGCGAGCGCACCTGGGCCCAGAGGCCCTTCGCCTGCAACCGGAAGCCGACCCGGCGGAGCCACGCGGTGACGAGCGCGTCGATGCCGACCCATTCCTCGCCGTCGTGGCGGTCCCCGATGATCAGCCACACGTCGCCGTGGTCGGCGAGCACGCGCCGCCACTCGGGCCCGAACCCGGTGGCCAGCTCGCGCGCGTAGCGCTCGGCCCGATCCCGCCCGCGCCCGCGCACCCAGTACGGGGGCGAGGTCAGGATGCAGCCCACGCTGCCGGTGGCGACGTCGGGGAGCCGGCGACTGTCCGCGACCAGCAGGCGGATCCGCCCGTCACGGCTCGCGTAGCGCTTCACGCGAGAGACGGCGGAACGATCAGGCCGCGCGGCCGCGGTGCCGCATCAAGAGCGGCACGCCGATCGCGGCCACCGCCATGCCGAGCAGGCTCACGACCTGGGCGATGCGGAGCGGTCCCAGCATGAGGGCGTCGGTGCGCAGGCCCTCGGTGAAGAGCCGGCCGAGGGAGTAGAGCCCGAGGTACGCGAGGAAGAGCGCCCCCGGCGCCCGCTCCAGCCGGTCGCGCAGCCCGAGCATCAGCACCGCGAACACGAGGAGATCCCACAGCGATTCGTAGAGGAAGGTGGGATGGAAGAACTCGGCCTGCGCGTACTCGATCGGGCGGTGGGAGGGAGAGATGAACAGCTTCCACGGCAGGTTGGTGGGACGGCCGAACGCCTCCTCGTTGAAGAAGTTGCCCCACCGGCCGATGGCCTGTCCGAGGGCGAGGCTCGGCGCCGCGATGTCCAGGTACTGCCGCAACGGCAGCCCGCGCCGCCACGCGTACGCGCCGCCCACCAGCACCCCGCCGATCACCCCGCCGTGGATCGCGAGGCCGCCCTCCCAGAGCGCGAAGATCTTTCCGGGGAACTGGCTGTAGTAGTCGAGATTGAACAGCACGTAGTAGAGCCGCGCGCCGACCAGGCCGCCCAGCAGGGCCAGCTCCGCCGCCTTGAGGAGGCGGTCGGGATCGATGCCGCGTCGCCGCGCGTCCCGATGGCCCAGCCAGAGCCCCAGCGCCATCGCGGTCGCCATGAGCACCCCGTACCAGCGGATGGCGACGGGCCCCACGTGGACGGCGATCGCGCCGGGCGAATGGAACATGGAAGCCTTATACGGCGCCCCTGCGGGGCTGTCAATAATTCAGCGACTTTTCAGGCTTTTTGGGCCCGAATTTGTTGACACCCTCGAAAATGCTCCGGTATCATCAAAAGAAGCAAATGACGCGTTTTTCCGCCGTTCGCCATTCACCAACCACCCCATAAGGAGTCCCGAGTGCCAGGGACAGGAAGCGTCAACGGCGGGGTCGCCGAGCTCGTATTCAGCGCCGGGCCCGTCGCCAAGTTCGTCCTGCTCGTCCTCGCCATGTTCTCGGTCATCTGCTGGGCCCTCATCGTCGAGAAGTGGTGGGAATTCCGCAAGATCCGACGCGAATCGCTGCGCTTCCGCCAGATCTTCCGTGAGGCGCGGCGCTTCTCGGTGGTCTACGGCGCGGCCAAGAAGCACCGCGACAGCCCCCTCGCCCAGCTCTACGTGGCCGCCGGCCAGGAGCTGGTGACCGCCTACGGCAGCGCGGAGATGGTGGATCACGTGCTGGACGATGCGGAGGACGGGCTGCCCGCGGAGCGCCTCGACGCCTCGAGCCGCGCGCTCCGCCGGGCCGCCTCCGCCGAGGTGGCGCGCATGGAGCGCTATCTCCCGTTCCTCGCGACCGTGGCCAGCTCGGCCCCGTTCATCGGCCTGTTCGGCACGGTGTGGGGCATCATGACCGCCTTCCAGGGCATCGGACAGCAGGGCTCGGCCAACCTCGCGGTGGTGGCGCCCGGCATCTCGGAAGCGCTGATCGCCACCGCGGCCGGCCTCGGCGCGGCCATCCCCGCGGTCATGGGCTACAACTTCTTCGTGAACCGGACCAAGCACTGGGCGATGGAGATGGAGGGGTTCACCCTCGACCTGCTCAACGCGTTCGCGCGGCCGGTCCAGAAGATGGCGCGGGTGGCGAAAGATGGCCATTAAGGTCGACGGCGGGCTCGAGAACGGGACGGGCGGCTATCGCATCGGGGGCACCCTCGCCGAGATCAACATCATCCCGCTCGTGGACGTGACCCTGGTGCTGCTGCTGATCTTCATGCTCACGGCCCCGCTCATGTACCGCGGCATCGACGTGAACCTGCCGAAGACGTCGGGCAAGCCCACCGCGACCGAGGAGCGGATGGTCATGACCCTCTCCAAGGAGCAGACCATCTACCTCAACGACAAGCCGGTCCCGCTCGCCTCGCTCGAGCAGACGCTGCGCGATCTGTTCAAGAACCGGCAGGACAAGACCCTCTATCTGCGCGCGGACCAGGCGCTGCAATACGGCTTCGTGGTCGAGACGATGGATCGCATCCGCCGGGCCGGCATCGAGAAGCTCGGCATGGTGACGGAGCCGACCCGCGCCCGATGAGCTCCACCATGGCGGCCCGTCGATACTCCCTGGGCCCGCTTCCCGACCCCGGTCTGAGGCGGCCGGGTCCGGCACTCCGCAGGACGCGCCTGCCGCTCAAGGGCATCTTCGTCTCCGCGGTGGGCCACGTCCTGGTGCTGGGCGGGATCACCGCCTTCGTGATGTGGACCGGCTGGCGCCCCGAGAAGGTGCAGGTGGTGAACCTGGTCCCGATGGTGGCGGCGGTGGGCAACCCCAACGCCCCGCCCGCGCCGTCGCCGCCCGCTCGGCCTCAGGCCCCGGTGGCCCCGCGCGTGCCGGTGCCCGAGCCGGAGCCGCAGCCCAAGGCCCCCACGCCACCGCGGGAAGCCCCGCGCCGGGAGGCGCCGCCGAGCCTCCCCCCGCCGTCCCTGCCCGCGGCCAAGCCGCCGCCGCCACGGACCAGTGCGCTGCCGCGGCCGGGCGAGAAGGAGCTGCCCCAGCTCGCCACGCCGCCCTCGGGCGTTCCCAAGGGCGAGAAGACCCCGGAGCCGTCCCGCCCGTCGGAGAGCGCCTCGCTCGGCTCCCCGACCGGCACGGTGACCGGCTCCGGTGCCCTGACCCTGGACGTCTCCGATTTCCCGTACGCGTGGTATCTGCGGCAGGTCCTGCAGAAGGTGGAGCAGGAATGGCAGCGGCAGAACCAGCCCAGCGAGCCGCCGCACAAGCCGCAGGTCTACGTCGAGATCCAGCGGGACGGCTCCATCCGGCCCCCCACCATCCAGAAGAGCTCGGGAAACTCCTACTACGACAACGCGGCCCTCCGCGCGGTGATGGCGGCGAGCCCCTTTCCGAAGCTGCCGGACGACTGGTCGAAGCCCTCGCTCCGCATCCTGTTCACCTTCGACGTCCGTCGCGGCTGATCATGGGTGACGCATGCTCCTGAACGCATTCTCCTGGCTCCTGCGCCCCGGCCGGCCCCTCGCGGCGCTCGCGGCGCTGGCGCTGGGGGCGGTGACGGTCGGCGCGCTCTCCTCTCCGACTCCCGCGCGCTCGCAGGGCGCCGACGTGCTGCTCAACGTGCTGGCGACCGGCGCCAAGAAGCTCAACATCGTCGTGCCGAACTTCACGCTTTTGAGCGGTCCCGACACCTCGAACCTGAGCCGGGGCATGGCGCAGGTGACCGCGCAGGACCTCACGTTCTCCGCCCTCTTCAGCGTCGTGTCCGACGTGCCGCCGATCACCGGCACCGACGCCGCCGCGGTACGCGCCGGGTTCGCGAGCTTCGCCGCCGCGGGCGCCCACGCGGGCCTGCAGGGCCTGGTGAGCTGGCGGGGCGACCGTACCGAGGTGGAGATGCGGCTGTACGACCTCACCTCGCCCGAGTTCCGCCTGATCGGGTCCAAGAAGTTCGAGCTGCCGTCGACGCAGACCCGGCGGCTCGCCCACAAGGTCGCCGACGAGGTGGTGAATCAGTTCACCGGCGAGCCCGGAATCGCGGACACCAAGATCGCCTACGTCGCCAGCGCCGGGCAGGCGAAGGAGCTGATGATGATGGACTACGACGGGGTGGGGGCGACCGCCATCACCTCGAACCGGTCCATCAACCTCTCCCCGGTGTGGAGCCCGGACACCCGCCAGATCGCGTTCACGTCCTACATGCGGGGATATCCCTACCTCTACCGCGTGTTCCCGTTCGAGCGCCGTCCGCCCCAGGTGGTCGCGGGCTTCCTCGGCATCAACACCTCGCCCGCGTTCAGCCCGGACGGCCGCTTCCTGGCCATGACCCTCTCGCGCGACGGCAACCCCGAGGTCTACGTGCTGAACCTCGCCACCGGGGCGTTCCGCCGGCTCACCACCTACAGCGGCATCGACACCGAGCCCACCTGGTCCCCGACCGGCCGCGAGATCGCCTTCGTGTCGGAGCGGGCGGGGGGTGCCCATATCTACGTGATGGACGCCGAGGGGGCCAACGTCCGCCGGCTCACCCGCGCCGGCTTCAACACCCAGCCGCGGTGGTCGCCCAAGGGCGACTCCATCGCCTTCACGTCGCGACAGGGAAATTTTGACCTGTGGGCGGTCAGCCCGGACGGCTCCAACCTGCGACGCCTGACCGCAGGCCCCGGCAACAACGAGAGCGCGTCCTGGGCCCCGAACGGCCGGCACCTCGTGTTCCAGTCCAGCCGGTCCGGCGGCTACCAGCTGTTCACCATGCTCGCGGATGGATCGGAGCAGCGCCAGATCGCCAGGAGCTCGGGGGACGCGACAAGTGCGGCGTGGTCCCCGCGCCTTCCGTGATAGGATGCTTCGGGATGGAAAATCAGGGTGATATGACGACGACTTCAAGGAGGATTGGACTCATGGCGCCACGACGGGGAAGCGCGCTGCTGTTCGCAGTGCCAGTGCTCGCCCTCTCTCTCTTCCTGGTCGGCTGCCCGAAGCGGCCCGCCACGACCGCCGCTTCTGCGCCTCCTCCGACCGGATCACCGGCTCCCTCCGCTGCCGCGCCGTCCACCACGCCGTCGCCGTCGATGACGCCGTCCCCGGTCGCGCCGCCGACCGCGGGGACGACCACGCCGCCCGCGCCGAGCGAGTTCCGGGCCACCGAGAACCTGAAGGACGTCTTCTTCGACTTCGACAAGTACGACATCCGGCCCAACGACGCGAAGACCCTGGACGCCAATGCGGCGTGGCTGAAGTCGAACGACAACCTCGTGCTGATCGAGGGCCACTGCGACGAGCGCGGCACCAACGAGTACAACCTGGCGCTCGGTGAGCGGCGCGCCAAGGCGGCCATGAACTACCTGGTCGCCCAGGGCGTGCAGGCCAGCCGGATCACGATCATCTCCTACGGCAAGGAGCGGCCGACGTGCACCGAGCACACCGAGTCGTGCTGGGCGCAGAACCGCCGCGCGCACTTCCTGGTGAAGGCGCGCTGATTCGCGCCGGAGCCTCGGCTCCAGTGCATCGAGTGAACGCGAAGGGGAGCCTCGGGCTCCCCTTCGCTGCTTGGGCCCTCGTGGCGGTCACCGCGGTGGGGGGGGCCGGCTGCGCCGACGTCTCGGGCCGGGCGCTGGACCAGGACGTGGCCCAGCTCCGGCAGGATCTCAACGCGCTGACCTTGTCGGTGCACCGCAGCCGCGGTGACACCGAGACCGTCGTGGGCCAGATCGACCGACGCACCCGCGAACAGGCCGCCGAGAGCGCCAAGCAAAGCGCCGCGCTCAACTCCCGACTGGACGCCCTCTCCGCCGACGTGGCGCGGCTCAGCGCGCGGATGGACGAGCTCTCGCAGCGGGTCGACTCGCTCGGGCGCGGCGCGCCCAGCAGCGGCAGTGGCGGCGGCGGCGCGATCCCGCCCCCGGCGCGCACCGGCCCGCCGGCGGCCCAGCCCGGGCCGGCGGCCGCCGCCCCGCGCCCCTCCGGAGGCGGAACCGCCGAGGAGACCTACCAGGCCGCCTACCTGGACTTCAGCAAGGGTCTCTACCCGCTGGCGGTGTCCGAGTTCCGGGAGTTCCTGCGTCGCTTCCCCGACTCGCCCCTGGCGGACAGCGCGCAGTACTGGATCGGGGAAGCCTACTTCAGCATGGCCCGCGCCACCGCGAGCCAGCCCGACAAGGCGCGCGAGAACCTGGAGCAGGCGGTGCAGGAGTTCCGCAAGGTGATCGTGGCCTACCCCCGCGGCGGCAAGGTGCCCACCGCGCTCTACAAGGAAGCCCTCGCCCTGATCGAGCTGAAGCAGAACGCGCTGGCCCAGGCGCGCCTGCAGTACCTCGTGGAGCACTTCCCCCAGTCGGAAGAAGCGCCGCTGGCGAAGGAGCGGCTGGCCAGCCTGAAGGAGTAGGGCCGCGCCGCCCGGCGCGACGGGTCAGGACTGCTCGTCCTGCTCGGGAGAGTTGAACACCCAGATGACGGTGACGTCGTCGTCCGGGTTCGAGTACACCATCACGCTCCGATCGGGATCCGCGGTGGAGACGTCCTGCACCTGCACCGTCCCGGCCAGCGCCGGCTTGGCCGTCTCCGGGCTCGGCCACAGCACCAGGGCCACCACCAGCGCCGAGACCGCCAGGCTGCCGAGCACCACCCGGGGATGCCCCCAGACCGGCTTCCAGTAGGGCATCCACCACGCATCCCGGACCGGCCGGGGCTGCTCGGCCGCGATCCGGCGGCTCACCGCCGGCCAGAATCCGGACCAGTCCGGATCGGGCACGGGGGCCTGGGCCTCGCGGATCAGGGACCGGAGCCGCCGCAGCTGCCCGACCTGGGCCCGGCAGTCGGCGCACCGCGCGACGTGGGCAATGGCGAGCCGGCCCGGGCGCGCGTCGGGCGAGCCGTCCACCAGGCGCTCCAGGCGCGGGCGGCTCCACAGACATCCGAGCGTCGGCATGGTCGAAGTATACCTCGCAGGGTGTGACGCCCCGGGACCCTTGAATATTCCCCGTCGACCTCCTAAGGTCGGATCCGTCATGAGCGAGGAGGAAGCGGTCGTGGTGCAGGTCCCGGGAGGACCGGCTCTGCAAGCCGCCCTCGGGGCCGTCTCCGCGGACCGAGGCGGGTTCGTCCTCTGCCACCCCCACCCCCTCTACGGGGGAGACATGGACAATCCGGTCGTCATTCGCGCCGCGGAGGTCTGCCGGCACGCCGGTTACGCCACCCTGCGCTTCAACTTCCGCGGGGTGGGTGGCTCGGCGGGCCGCCACGACAAGGGCGAGGGCGAGCAGGACGACATCCGGGCGGCGGTGGCCACCCTCGCCTCTCGTCTGCCCCCGGGTCGCCCGGTCGGGGTGATCGGCTATTCCTTCGGCGCGTGGACCGCGGCGCGGGCCATGCGCCCGGGCGACGCGCCGCTCGGGCTGATCGCGCCGCCGCTCGGCATGTTCGACTTCGACCGCCTGGGACGGGACGGCGGCCGGCTCCTCGTGGTGGCGGGGACGCGAGATCCCTACTGTCCCCTCGACGCCCTGCACCGGCTGACCCGGGCCACCGGGGCCGAGGAGCGGGTGATCGAGGGCGCGGACCACTTCTTCTTCGGCAGGCTCTTCCCGCTCGGGGAGGCGATCGAGGCGTGGCTGGCGGGCACGGCACCCGCCCGGTGAGTCAGAGCCGCTCGCGAGGCAGGCGCCGCGGAGTGGCGGTGCCCGCGGACAGGATGATGCGGATCCCCTCCTCCACGGTGAGCCCGGTGGGCAGCACCTCGTCGCGGGACACCACGATGACGTCGCCCAGGTACAGGTTGTTGGTGGGCACGAACACCGTGACCATCGCCTGCTTGCCCTCGAGCCCCTCGATCAGGACCTCGGAGGTGACGAAGCCGAACACGTACTCGCCCTTGCGCGGGTGCTCCGCGAGCACCACCGCCTTGAACGAGTTGCGCTTCTGGGGGGAGAACGACTCGAGCAGCTGCTTCACGGAGGGGTAGATGCTCCGGAAGATCGGCACGTGCTCGAACAGCATCTCGATGCGCGCGAGGACCCGCCGCCCCACCACGTTGCGCGCGATGGTGCCCATGATGAAGATGATCACCACCGCGGTGAGGAAGCCGAGCCCCGGGATCCGGCGCCCGATCATCTGCGTGTACACGGGGGAGAAGAAGTCGTCGATCGCGTTCCAGAACACCCACAGCAGCCAGGCGGTCGCGATCGCGGGGACGGTGGAGAAGAGCCCGGTGATGAAGCGAGACTTCACCCAGTTGCGGAAGCTCCCCATGCACTTCCGATGACAGCATACGGGTCTGATCAAGTCAAGGAACTGACCGGGCGGGCCGCGCTCGTCACCGGCGGCGCCGTGCGCATCGGGCGCGAGATCGCGCGCGCGCTCGCGGACGCGGGCGCCGACGTGGCGATCGGCTACCGGCGCTCGGCGGCGGCCGCGCGCGCCGCCGTGCGCGATCTCGAGACGCGCGGCGTGCGCGCGGTCGCGCTGCGCGCGGATCTCTCACGACCGGGCGAGGCGGCCGCGCTGGTGGCGGCGGCCGCGCGCCGCCTCGGGCGCCTCGACGTCCTCGTGAACAACGCGGGCCTCTTCGCGCGCACGCCGGTCGCGCGCACCACCCCGGCCCAGTTCGACCGGCTGCTCGCGGTGAACCTGCGCGCGCCGTTCTTCTGCAGCCAGGCCGCCGCGCGGATCATGGGCCGGCGGGGCGGGCGCATCGTGAACCTGGCCGACGTGGGCGGCGTGCAGGCCTGGCCCGGCTACGTGCCCTACGGCGTCTCCAAGGCCGGCGTCATCATGCTGACCCGCGGTCTCGCGGTCGCCCTCGCCCCGCGCATCCAGGTGAACGCGGTGGCCCCCGGCGTGATCCTGCTGCCCCCTCGGTTCCCGCGCGCCCGCGCGCGCCGCCTCGCCGCCCGCATCCCGATGGGCCGCCGGGGCTCACCCGCCGACGTCGCGCGGGCGGTGCGGTTCTTCGCCACCTGCCCCGACTACATCACGGGCCAGGTGCTCTTCGTCGACGGCGGCATCTCGCTCCGCGGCGGCTTTTGAGGGCCCGTCTGCTTCGTCGGTGCCCTCGGCCGCACGCTCGACGTAGAGAGACTACGCCTCGCGTGCGGCACTTCGGGCACCGCCCCGCATCTGGACCCTTTTGAGCCGCCGCGGCGCCGGGAGGGCTTCTAGCCCCGGGGGCCCATGACGGCGAGGAATTCGCTCATGGAGCGAAAGCGCATCATGGGATTCTGCCGCTTCTCGGCGCCGATGGTGGTCTGCGAGCCGCCGTAGTTGTGGCCGGGCAGCACCACCGTGTCGTCGGGGAGCGCGCCGAGGCGCTGGGTGAGCGAGGTGTACATCTGGGCCGGATCGCTGCCCGGCAGGTCGGTGCGCCCGCAGGAGCGGATGAAGAGGGTGTCGCCCGAGATCAGGCAGCCGTCCACCAGGAAGCACTGCGAGCCGGGCGTGTGTCCCGGGGTGTGGACGAACGTCACCGTCACCGCGCCCACCTGCAGGGTGTCGCCCGCGTCCACCTTCACCAGGTCGGAGCCGTAGCCCTTCAGGAACTCGCGCTCCGCCTTGTGCACGTACACCTTGGCCGGGTGACGGGCCAGCAGCTCCGGGATGCCGGGGATGTCGTGACCGAAGAGATGGCCGCCCACGTGGTCCTGATGGGTGTGGGTCACCAGCACCCCGGTGAGCCGCATGTCGTCCGCCGCCACCAGGTCCGCGATGCCGTCGATCTCCCACGCCGGATCCACCACCACGCACTCGCGGGTCGCCGGGTCGCCGATCAGGTACACGAAGTTCTGCATCGGCCCCAGCTCGACCTGCTTCAGGTAGAGGCCCTGGGGCATCAGTAGCCGACCCAGACCGGCTGGTAGTAGCCGCCGGTCACGACGTGCGGCTGGTAGCCGCCCGCCACCATGGTGCCGTCCGCCGCGACGTAGCCCGGCACCCAGACATAGGTGGTGTACGCGGTCGGCACCCACTGGTAGGCCCAGTAGCCGGAGGGCGCGCAGCAGGGCGAGACGGCCACGGGAGGCCGGTGAGGATGCGGCGGGCGCACGGGCGCCGCGGGCCGCGGGGTGAGTGGCGCCGGCGGCGGCGTCATCGCGAAGGGATTGGGGGCGAACGTCGTGGGCGTCAGGACCTCGCCCGCCGCGGCCGGACCGGCCACCGCGGCCATCCCGACCAGCAGGGCCAGCAATGCTCCGAGGGCTTTCATGACTGCTCCGACGCGGCGCGTGCCGCCGATATTCGGCCGCGCAGACCGTGCGTGGCCCCGCCCCATCCCCCGCCCGTCCCTCACGCCGGGATCTCCGTCCGCGCCTTGCGCAGATCGTCCAGGTCCTTGGAGGATACCGCGTAGATCCCGGGCTCGGCCTTGACCTTCACGTAGGTCACGGCGCCGTCGGTCTTGCCGACCAGCAGCGTGCCCACCTCGGAGCCGTCGGCCTTGAACACGCTCACCTCGAGCTCCGGCTTGTCGAGCCCGTACTTCGCCTCGTCGCCCCCTTTCGAGGCGATGTCCTTCCACTTGAGCGCCTTCAGCGCCAGTAGCACGTTGGCCACCCGCCCGTCCTTGGTGGCCCCGCGGCTGGGCTCCACCTGCCTCCATTCCGTCTCGCCGGTCTTCTCCACCACCAGCGGCTTGTCCCCGCCGGTCACGCGCGCCCGCTTGACGTCGCCCAGGTCGAAGGCCGGGAACACGGTGCGGTCGCGCAGCTCGGCGACCCCGGGGGCGAGGTCGGTGAGCGCCTTGCCGGGCACCAGGACCACCGGCCCCTCGTTCTGGACCGCGGCCACCGCGGCGGGCTGGCCGCCGCGCTTCTCGTTCGAGGACTGCAGCAGCAGCACCTTGGGGTCCTTCGCGCCGCTCTCCCAGAGCTTCACCGTCACGTCGGGCTTGGCGAGGAAGCGCGGGATCTCGGCGGGCGTCTCGGAGAGGAAGCCCAGCGCCTGCAGGTCGCGGATCTTCCACAGGAGCTGCGTGACCGCGCCGCTGTCCGCGCGCAGCGCCTCGGGCGCGGTGATCTTCCAGCCGGTGCCCTCCTTGGCGAGGGCCAGCGTCTGGCCGTGGTGGGAGAACTCCACCCGGTCGAGCTTGTCGTAGGCGTAGGTCACCACCGTCTTGTCGCGGAGGGCGGCCACCGTCTTGGGGAACGCGGTCCAGAGCGCCTCCGCGGTGAGGATCACGCCGGGCTCGCCCTCGCGCTTGACGTAGACGCCCTTCTTGTCGGGCACCGTCTTGCCCACCAGCAGGGTGCGCGCGGAGCGGTCCTTGTCGCGCCCCACCCACACCGTCACCCGCGACGGCTTGTCGAGGCCGTAGGGGGCGAGCGACTTGGGGGCGTCGTCCACGAACTCGGTCGCCTTCGCGCCCTCCAGCTTGTCGAGGAACTCGGAGACCAGGTCGGTATCGGCGCGCAGCTCCCGCGGCTTCACGATGCGCCACTTGCCCGGCTCGTCGGCCGTGATGCTCATCTGCTGGCCGTCCACCTCGAGGTCCACCCCGCTCACGTTCTTCCGGTCGAAGGCCAGCACCGTGTGGTCGCGGAAATCCGGCACCGGGCGGGTGGTGTCGCGCGCGATCGACTCCGACAGGGTGACCACCGCGGGCTTGCCGCCCTCGCGCGCGTAGACCCAGACCCCGGTGGGGTTCTTGCTGCCGACCTGCAGGGTGAGCGGCTCGGTCTTGCCCTTGACCTCGAGCGTGACGGTCGCCTCCGGCGGGGCCAGGCCGAAGTCGGCGGGCTTGGCCGGGTTCGGGTCGATCTCGCGGTCCACCCGCGCGGTGACCAGCCCGCTCACCAGGTCGTCCACCACCGAGCGGTCCCCGCGCGTCTTGACCGGCTCCAGCATCTCCCACCCGTCGCCCGCGCGCTGCAGGCGCAGGGTCTCGCCCTTGCGGGCGATGGTCACCCGCTCCACGTCCTTGGGCTCGACCGTCCAGAGGCGGCCCTTGGCCGACTCCGCCTTCTCCCGGCGCGGACCGAGATAGTGGCTGTCGTAGTAGAAGAAGCCGCCGAGGGCGGCGGCCACCACCAGCAGGACGACGATCGATTTCCAGCGCGGCATCGCCCTAGCGAGCGCGGCGGCGCTGGACGATCACCACGATGCCGCACAGGAGCACGGCACCCGGAAGGGCCACGAGCGGCAAGGCCAGCACGAGATTGGATTGCGCGGAGGTCAGCACCACCGGGTTCTGCTTGGTGTCCTTGGCGCGGATGGAGATCAGGTCCTCCTCCTCCGCGAGCCACGACACGACGTTCAGGAAGAAGTCGCGGTTGCCCTGGGCCCCCAGGAACTGGTTGGAGGCGAAGTCGGCGGTGCCCACCACCACGATGCGGGCCTTCGCGATCTTCTTGGGCGCGTCGGCGGCCGGAGTGGCCTCCGGCTTGGACTCCGTCTGCGCGTCCACCGTGGCCACCACCGCCACCGGCAGCGGGCCCGTCTTCTCGTTCGGATCCGGCACCGCCTTGCCGGTCTGGAACACGTTCTTGTCGGTCTCGCCCCACGACTGCCGGCTGGTCCGGGCCAGCGGCGAGGCCTGCACGCCCTTCGGCATGGACTTGGCCGGCTCCACCGAACGGGTCAGCGGGAACAGGGTCATCACCCCGCCCATGTCCTTGGTGATCGGATGCGTGTCGTACTGGCCCACCACCGGCACCAGCGGGCCCACGCCGAAGACCTGACCGATCGGGTTCAGCTCGATGATCACGTCGTCGTCCACCGTGACCCCGTACTTGCCGAAGTACTTCGCGGTGTTGGGGGCCTGGAACGGCACCGCCATGAAGAGCACCTTGCCCCCCCGGGCCACGTAGGCGTCGAGCGCGGCCAGCTCCTGCGGGAAGAGGTCGGTGCGCGGACCGGGGATGATGACGATGGAGGCGTCGTCCGGGATCTTGGGGTCCTGGGCCAGGAACAGCTCCTTGACCTCGTAGTTCGACTTCTCCATCTGCTCCTTGGCCTGGCTGAATCCGTTCCGGTCGGTGGCCCCGATCTCCCGCTCGCCGTGGCCCTTCACCACGTAGACCACGCGCTTGGTCGCGCGCGTGACCTTCACGATCCCGTTGGTGAGCTTCTCCTCGTCCGCGTCCAGCACCTTCTCGGTGCGCTCCTGCCCGGCCGGCCCGCCCTGCAGCACCACCGTGCCGTAGCTCTCGACCCCGTACTGCCGGGCCAGCGCGGGGGCGCGATCGGTGTCCTCGAGGCGCCACGTGAACTTGCCGCCCGAGTAGGTCGCGTACTGCGACAGCAGGTCCTCCGCCTCCTTCTTCCCCGGCGTGTCGGTGCGATAGAACGCGATGGCGTTCACCGGGGTCTTGAGCGTGCGGAGCACCTGGACGGTCTGCGGCGACACGCTGTGCCGCTTGTTCTCGGTCAGGTCCCACCGGGTGTTGTGCCGCACCGAGATCGCGTTGGCCGCCACCACGATCCCGAGGGCGAGGATCGCCATGATCGCGGCGCCGGTGCCGTAGCGCACGGTGCGCGTGCCCATCGCGGTGCGCGCCTCGCGCGCGTTCAGGACCAGAGAGAGCAGCAGGAAGAACACCCCGAGCCCGAGGAAGACCCAGCGCGCGGGCACTCCGGGATAGAAGAGGGCCAGCGCCGCCGCGACCAGCAGGCACACCACCGCCGCCGTCACCGACTGGCGCTTGATCAGGGCGATCACGCTAGCCCCTCCACCGCTTCGACTCGAGCGAGCGCAGGGTGAGGAACAGGGCCAGCCCGATGCCGGTCACGTAGTACACGAGGTCCTTGGTGTCGATCAGGCCGCGGGTGAAGCCGTCGAGGTGGTCGCCGATGGAGAGATACTGCAGCACGCTGCGCAGGTTGCCCCCCGCGAACTCGGCGCCCCATCCCACGATCCAGAACCCGAGCAGGACCCCGAAGGTGCCGAAGCCGGCCACGATCTGGTTCTCGGTCAGCGAGGAGACCAGCACCCCCACCGCGAGGAACACCGCCCCGGTGAGCACCAGCCCCAGGTAGCCGGAGAGGATCGGGCCCCACTCCACCCGCGTGAAGCAGGCGATGAGGCCGGGATAGAGCAGGGTCAGCACCAGCAGCAGCAGGTAGAGGGCGAGCGCGGCCAGGTACTTGCCGGCCAGCACCTCCCCGTCGCGCACCGGATAGGTCAGGAGCAGCTCGAAGGTGCCCGCCCGGCGCTCCTCCGCGAAGAGGCGCATGGTCAGCATCGGGATGAAGAAGAGCAGCACCACGCTCATGTTGGTGAAGAGCGGGCGCATCACGTTGTCGATCACGTTGAGGTTCTGGGCTCCGAACTGCGGCTGCATGAACGACCGCATGGAGGCGTCGCTGTAGAACAGGAAGATCTGGCTGAAGAACCAGCCGGAGATGAGCAGGAAGAACGTGAACACCACGTACGCGACCGGCGAGCCGAAGTAGAGCCGCATCTCCTTCTTGAAGACGGGCAGCCAGCGCATCAGCGCGCCCCCTCCTCGAGCGCCGGCTCCGGCGCCGCCTGCTCACCCGCCACCACCCGGATGAAGACCTCCTCCAGGCTCATGCCCACCTGGTGCAGCTCCTGGAGCGCCCAGCCCTTGCCGGTGACGAGCCGCACCAGGTCGCCGCGGATGTCCCGGCCGTGCTCCGACTCCACCACGAAGCCCACCGCGCCGTCGCGCGCGGCCAGCGGCTCCACCGCGAGCACGCCCGGCACCGCCCGCAGCGCGGCCGCGGCCGCGTCGGGCGAGGTGCCGCCCACCCGGACCTCCACCCGGGCGGTGGGGAACACCTGCTGCACCAGCTCGGACTCCGTGCCCTGGGCCACCACCCGCCCGCGGTTGATGATGATCACCCCGTCGCACACCATCGAGACTTCCGGGAGGATATGGGTGGAGAGGATCACGGTGTGCCGGCCGGCCAGGGAGCGGATCAGGGAGCGGATCTGCGCGATCTGGGCGGGGTCGAGCCCGATGGTCGGCTCGTCCAGGATCAGCACGTCGGGATCGCCGAGCAGGGCCTGGGCCAGACCGACCCGCTGGCGGTAGCCCTTGGAGAGCTTCCCGATGAGGCGGTGCTGCATGTCGGTGATGAAGCAACGGTCCATCACGTCGGCCACCCGGGCGCGGCGCGCGGTGCGGCCCACGCCCTTGATCTCGGCCACGAAGTCCAGGTACGAGGCCACCGACAGGTCCGGATAGAGCGGCGCGTTCTCGGGCAGGTAGCCGATGCGCTGCCGCACCTCGAGCGATTGCGAGAAGACGTCGTAGCCGGCCACCCGCGCGCTGCCGCCGCTCGCGGGCATGAAGCACGAGAGGATCTTCATGGTGGTCGACTTCCCCGCCCCGTTGGGGCCCAGGAACCCGACGATCCGGCCCTCTTCCACGCTGAACGAGACGTCGTGGATGGCGGTGACCGGCCCGTAGTGCTTCGTGAGATGGTCGACCTGGATCATGACAGTGGCGCGGTTCTTCCCGGCGCCGCCCGGAAGTATATCATGCGCTCAGAAGAGCCCGGTGATGACGCCCTCCGGGGTGACGTCGACGCGCTCCGCGTTGGGGCGCCGCGGCAGCCCCGGCATCGTGGTGATGTCCCCGGTGATGGCGACCAGGAACCCGGCCCCCGCCGAGATCCGCAGCTCGTTCACCGTGATCGTGAATCCGCGCGGCCGGTTCAGCAGGGTGGGATCGTCGGAGAGCGAGCGCTGGGTCTTCGCCACGCAGATCGGGATCCTCCCGTAGCCGAGCGCCTCGGCCTGGACGATCTGACGCTCCACCCGCTTCGGATACTCGACCCCGTCCGCGCCGTAGATGCGGCGCGCGATGGTGTCGAGCTTCACCGTGATCGGGTCGTCGAGCGCGTAGAGGGGCTGGAAGCCCGAGCGCTCGGTGGCGAGCAGGCGCTGGAGGCCCCGGGCCAGCTCCTCGCCGCCCGCCCCGCCCCGCCCGAACACGTCGGCCACGTACACCTCGACGCCGAGGCGCTGGCAGCGCTCGCGCACCGCCGCGTACTCCCGCTCGGTGTCGGACGGGTAGCGGTTGAGCCCGATCAGCACCGGCACCTTGAACTGGCGCACCGCCTCCACGTGCGCCTCCAGGTTGTCGAGCCCGGCGGTGAGCGCGGCCACGTTCTCGCGGTCGAGCTCCGGGACCGGCACGCCCCCGTGGTACTTGAGCGCCCGCGCGGTGGCCACGATCATGGCCGCGTCGGGGGTGAGGCCGGCCTGCCGGCACTTGATGTCGAAGAACTTCTCGGCGCCCAGGTCGGTGGCGAAGCCGGCCTCGGTGAGGCAGATGTCCCCGAGCTTGAGGGCCAGGCGCGTGGCGAGCACCGAGTTGCAGCCGTGCGCGATGTTGGCGAACGGCCCGCCGTGCACCAGCGCGGGCGTGCCCTCCATGGTCTGCACCAGGTTCGGATGGATCGCGTCGCGCAGGAGCGCGGTCATGGCCCCGGTGACCCCGAGCGCCTCCGCGGTGATCGGCTTGCCGTCGGTGGTCAGCGCCACCAGCATGCGCCCGAGCCGCTGCTTGAGGTCCGCGAGGTCCTCCGCGAGGCAGAGG
>DASRHC010000011.1:0-64707 GCA_035650715.1 Candidatus Methylomirabilota bacterium
CGATGCCCCATCCGAACGCCATGGTCTTCCCCCGGATCAGGCCGCCCGCTCGGCCTTCCAGAGCCGCTCGGCCATCACGCCCGCCGCCCGCTCCACCGCCTCCGCGGCGTCGAGGATCATGTCCTCGCGGAAGCGGCGGCCGACGATCTGGACGCCGACCGGCTGGCCGTCGTTGTCGTTGGCCGGCACGACCGCCGCGGGCAGGCCCATGAAGTTCATGGCGTAGCTGTACAGCGCGCTGCCGAGCACCTCGCGCACGCCCTCGGCGCCCTGCTCGTCGCGGTTCCAGGTGAAGATCGGGGCGGGAAGGAACGGGGTGAGGACCAGCGGGTACTCGGCCAGGAACGTGGTCCAGGCGCGAACGAAGCGGTTGCGGTCGGCCATCGCCTTGAGGAAGTCGAGGCCCTCGAACGGCTGAAAGTAGCGGTAGTACTCGTCGAAGATCGCGACGACGGTCTTCGAGCCGTACTTCCGCACGTCGGCATCCATCAGCGCCTTGGCTTCGCCGAAGAGGCAGCGGGCCCCGGTGACGGCGGCCTCCTGGAGCAGCGGCGGTTCCACCTCCTGCACGTCGTGCCCGGCCGCCGCCAGCGCCGCGCGCGCGGTGTCGAGGGCCCGGGCGACCGCGGGGTGCAGGGGAAACTCGAAGGTGTTCCGGGTGAAGGCGACCTTGATGGGGCCGGGCTCGGGCGGTCCCTCGAAGGGCATGGGCACCTGCCAGGGATCGCGCGGATCGTAGGCGATGAGCGACCGCATGGCCAGGCGCACGTCGCGGACCTCGCGGCAGATCACGCCCTGCACGGACATCACCTGGGCCAGCATGCCGCGCTCGGCGGTGGCCGAGGGATTGAAGGCGGGCACCCGCCCGAGACCCGGCTTCACGGTGGCCGCGCCGCAGGCGTAGGCCGGGAAGCGGAGCGAGCCGCCGATGTCGTTGCCGTGCGCGATCGGTCCGTAGCCCATCATCACCCCGGCGGCCGCGCCCCCCGAGGAGCCGCCGGCGGAGGCGGTGGCGCTCCAGGGGTTGAAGGTGCGGCCGTGGAGCTCGTTCACCGTGGTCCCCCGGAAGGAGAACTCCGGGGTGTTGGTGCGCCCGATCACGATGGCTCCGGCCCGGCGCAGGTTCCGGACCACCGGCGCATCGTCCGGGGCGAGCACGCCCTTGAAGGCCACGACGCCGTTGGGCGTCGCGCACCCCTTCTGATCGACGTTCTCCTTGATGGTGACCGGCACGCCGTGCAGCGGCCCGACGGGCCCGCCGGTCCTGATCGCCCGGTCGTGCGCCTCGGCCTCGCGCAGGGCGGCGTCGCCCAGATCGTCCACGACCGCGTTGATCGTGCCGTTGGTGGCGCGCATGCGGTCCACCGCGCTGCCCACCGCCTCGACGGCGGTCACCCGGCGCGCTGCGATGGCTTCGGCGAGGTCGCAGGCGCTCCACTGCCAGAGCGGCCTATTCGGGGCGGCCATTGCGGGCTCTCCTCGGGCTCGGGGCGGGGGGCTCGAGGACGTGGCCGTCCCCCTCGGTGACGTGGCAGGCGCGTGTCATGGACCCGCCGCATAGTATCGCAATTGATGCTGTCCAGCGCGGCCATCGAGGGCTGGCAACGGCGTGATCCCGAAGGCTGGGCGCACGTTGCGGAGTGGCTGGCCGCGCGCTCGATCCCCATCGTGCGGGTATGACCCTGGAGACGTCGTGTGGCGCGTAGCTGTCCTCCCGGTCAGGCAGCCCCTACCCCCCGTCAGATCCCCTGGACGGGCCCGAAACCCCACCGCCGCATGCCCGGGCACGTCTTGACACCGTTACCTGCCTCGGCGTGTAGTAGTCGGGCTGCGCTATGTGGATCTTGCGCCGAGGAGGGTCGTGACATGCTGAAGTTCGGTTCGCCCCGGAAGGACGAACCCCCCGCGAAGGCCGCGCATGCGGTCGAGCCGCCGGCTGCACCCGCCCCACTCCCGGTTCCCGAGGTTCCGCGACACGGGCAGAGGGGCGAGGAACCCCCACGAATGGAGGGCCCACGTATGCCTCTGAGCAGCGTCAACAACGCGGAATCGGTCCTGGCCGCCGGCCTCACGATCGAAGGGAAGATCGAGGGCACCGGCAACTTTCGCGTGGTCGGTCGGTTCAAGGGCACCGTCAAGGTGAACGGCGAGCTGACCATCGAGCCGGGCGCGTTCATCGAGGGCGACATCACCGCCGACTCGGTCCTGGTGGCCGGCGATGTCCGGGGCCAGATCGCCGCGGCGTCGCGGGTGGAGTTCAAGGACTCCGGGACGCTCATCGGCGACGTCAAGGCCAGCAGCGTGATCGTGTCGGCCGGATCCAAGATGCGCGGCAAGATGGAGTTCGGGTGGAAGGAGGGTGAGGGCGAGGCGGTGCCGCCGGAGACCGGCTCTCTGTCCCATTCCCACTGACCTCCCCGACGATGGCGGGTGAGGCCTGGAAGTGCCCGCATTGCCGGGAGCGCATCCTGCGCAGCGCCGTGACCTGCCCGGCATGCCGGCGCCACCTCCGGTTCGACGCGGTCAGCGCGGCTCGTCCGGCGGTCCGGCCGACCCTGTGCCCGCTCAATGTCGAGGCGACGATCCGGCAGCCCAGCGACGCCTCGGTCGGGGAATACTCCGTGATCATCGAGGTGCGCGAGGACCGGGGTGAGGTGATCGCCCGCCGCATCGTGGACGTCGGGGCTCTGGAGCCCGGCCAGGCCAGGCGCATCACCCTCCGCGTCGAGACGGAGGCGCCGGAAGCCTCCGGCTCCGCCGCCGCGCCGGCGACCGCGCGGCAGCGCTGAGGCTTCAGGCGGCGCGCCCCGCCGGTCCCCGGGGCGCGCCGCCGGCACCGCCCCGCGAGGCGACGTCGGGGAGCCCCCGGAGCGCCAGGACGTGGGTGATGTCCTTGAGGGAGAGGTAGCCTACCAGGCGGGAATCGCTCAGCACCGCGAGGCGGCCGACCTCGTTCCGGGTCGCCTTGCCGAGCGCGTCGAACACCGGATCATCCGGGTCGATCACCAGGTCGTCGGTCACGGGCTTCATGATCTCGCTCACGCGGCGCTGCGTCCGTTCCTCGGGCGGCACCGCGTGGACCTGCTGCACGCTCGCGATCCCGCGGACCCCGGCGCCGTCCACGACGGGGAAGCTGGTCACGTGATGCGCCCAGAAGGCGTCCGCGAGCTGCGCCACGGTCGCGTCGATGGGCACGGTGACCACGTCGCGGGTCATGATGTCCCGCACCCGGAGCCGTGAGAGGGCGTCCCGCAGCGCCATCTGCGAATAGCTCGCGTCCGCGGCGCCCCGGAGGAACATGCCGATGATGATGAACCAGACACCTCCCAGCACCTCGCCGCCGAAGATCTGAAGCATGCCGAGCGCCATGAGGCCGAACGCGAAACCGACCCCCACGCGGCTCGCCAGGTAGGTGGCCCGAGGCAGGGTGCCCGTCCACTTCCAGACGATGGCCCGCAGGACGCGCCCGCCGTCGAGCGGGAACCCCGGGACGAGATTGAAGATCCCGACGACGACGTTCACCAGCACCAGATAGGCGACCACCGCCTGCGCCCACGCGGGTCGCACGAGCCCGCCCGCGTCGGCGGCCCACAGCACCGCCGCGACGGCGAAGCTCGTGATGGGGCCGACCACCGCGATCAGGAACTCGGCGCGCGGGGTGGGGGGCTCGTCCTCGAGGTGGGACACGCCGCCGAAGACGTGCAGGGTGATGCCGCGGACCGAGAGCCCGTGCGCGATCGCCACGAACGAATGGGACAGCTCGTGCAGCAGGACCGAGACGAAGAGCAGGAGCGCGGCCAGCAACCCGTTGGCCCAGTAGGCGGCGACGGGCCGGTCGGGCAGGACGTTCGGGAAGTACCCGACCGCGAGGGTCCACGTGATCAGCCCGTAGACCACGAGCCAGCTGGCGTGGACCTTGATCGGGATACCGCGAATCGCGAGGACGCGGACTGTGCTGTCCATGGCTCACGGAGCCTCCGCCGCGGCCGGCTCACGCGCGGCGCGGCGCATCGTGTACATGTCGTCCCCGAATCCTTTGTGCGGGAAGGCGGTTGCCCGCGTAGGCCGACACCGCCCCGAACCGCGCGTGGGCCTCCTCCCAGTCGCGCCGCGCCTCGGCGATCTCGTCGGGCGTGCGCGCCACGAAGTTCCACCACATCAGGATCCGCTCGCGGAACGGCTCGCCGCCGATCAGCATCAGGCGCGCGCCGGCGCGCAGCCGGAGGGGCGGCTGCTCCCGGCCGGCTTCCCCGGCCGGCGGTCATCAGATTCAGCTGACCCGGTCTGATCAGCTGCTCGGAGCCCAGGCTGTCCTTGTGCAGGACTTCACCGGCGAGCAGCCAGGTCACGGTCTGCAATCCGATGTGCGGGTGCGGGGCGACGTCCATCGGCTTGCCGGTGTCGAACGCGAGCGGACCGAAGTGATCCAGAAAGCACCACGGCCCCACCAGCCGCCGCTCGCCCCGGGGCAGCGCCCGGTGCACCACGAGGCCGCCGCCGAGATCGGCCGCGCGGGCCGGGTACGCCGTCATCGACGGCGTCGACGCCGCGTCGGCCTCGCACGGCAGCGCCTCCGGCGAGGGGAGCGGATTGCTCATGGCCGGACCGCGCCTAGTAGCCCATCGCGGCGCCGTCCCCCCGCGGATCCGCGCCGCCCTCGAACAGGCCGCTCTCGTGGTGGACGCGAATCGCCTGGGCGTGGCCGAGCGCGCTGTCCCACTGACCGACCATCCGGACCGGCTGCCCGCGCCGACGCAGCTCGCGCGCGGTGGCATCCGAGATCCGGCCCTCGAGCCAGAGGTCGCGCGACTCCCGGCCCCAGGTGCGGCCCATCAGCCAGCGCGGCGCCTCGATCGCCTGCTGGACGTCGTAGCCGAAGTCGACCAGGCGGGTGAGCACCGCGGCCTGCGTCTGCGGCTGGCCTTCGCCGCCCATGGTGCCGTAGGCCAGGAGCGGCCTCCCCTCTTGCAGCAGCATGGCCGGGATGATGGTGTGAAACGTCCGCTTGCCGGGCTCGAGCCGGTTCGGGTGGTTGTCGTCCAGCGAGAAGAAGCTGCCCCGGTTCTGCATGATGATGCCGGTGTCGCCGCCCATGACGACGGCTCCGAAATCGTGGTAGATCGACTGGATGGTGGACACGACGAGCCCGCTCGCGTCGGTGGCGCAGAGATAGACCGTGCCGCCGTCGGGACTGCGGCGGGTGAAGGTGGGCCCGTACCGCATCCCGGGCTCGACCAGGCCGACGAGGAGTGAGCGCGTCGGGCGGATCAGCCTGCGGCGCGTGGCCGCGTAGTCCTTGGACAGCAGGCGGTCGAGCGGGATGTCGACGAAGGCGGGGTCCGTCAGCCATTCGTCGCGGTCGGCGAGCGCGACCTTCACCGCCTCCACCATGTGGTGATAGTAGTCGGCGGTGCCGTCACCCCAGGCCGAGACGTCGAAGCCTTCGATGAGGTTCAGGATCTGCAGCGCCGCGAAGCCCTGGGTGCTGGGCGGCATCTGCACCACGTCGTGTCCGCGATAGGTGGTCGAGATCGGCTCGACCCACCGCGCGTGATAGGCGGCGAAGTCCTCCGGAGTGAGCGGGGAGCCCGCGGGAGCGAGCGCCCGGCAGATGCGCTGGGCGACCGGTCCCTCGTAGAACGCCCCGCGGGCGCCGGATGCGGCCAGCAGCTCGAGCGTGTCGGCCAGCGCGGGCTGGACCAGGCGAGCGCCCTCTCGCGGCGCGGTGCCGTCGGGCAGGAAGACGCGGGCGGTGTCGGGAAAATCGTGAAGGATCGATTCATCCGCGACGATCCAGTCCGCCAGCGAGCGGGGAATGGCGATGCCGTCGCGCGCGTACTCGATGGCGTCGGCAAACAGGCTCGCCCAGGGGAGCCGGCCGTGGCGCTCGTGCGCGAGCCGCCAGCCGTCGACCGCCCCCGGCGTCGTGAGCGCGGCGAGCGGGCCGCGAGGGGGGATCTGGCCGGCGCAGCCGTGTTCCCGGTAGTAGTCTCGCGTGGCGCGGCGGGCGGCGGGTCCTTGAGCCTCGAGCGCCTGGACGCCGGCGATGTGGGGTCCCGCGATGAGCCAGAAGCCGTCGCCGCCCAGGCCCGCCATGTGCGGATAGGCGACGCAGAGGGTCGCGTTCGCCGCGATCGCCGCGTCGACCGCGCTGCCGCCGCGGCGCAGCGCCTCGAGCCCGGATGCGGAGGCGAGGTAGTGCGGCGTGCTCACCATGCCCCGCGCGGCAAAGACGGGAGGCCGCCCGGTGGTGGGCCCGTTCGGATGACTCATCGCGACCTCGCGGGTGGGATCAGGAACGACGCGCCAGGATGGCCGAATCGACTCACCGTGGCGGTGAGCGACCACGGCGAGGCTATATTGGCGCCCGCGTGGCTGTCAAGCATGAGCCGGCATCGCGCGAGGAGGCGCCCATACTGCGGGATGCCATGGGCCGCCGTGTGATCGACCGGGAGCGGATAGAGTGCTGAGCGTCGACGCCGCCCTCGGGTCCTACGGCTATCCGGCGATCTTCGCCGGGATGGCGCTGGAGCAGTTCGTGCCGCCGATGCCGGGGGAGCCCCTCCTCCTCGCGGCGGGCGCGGTGGCGGGAGCCGGCCATCTGGGACTGGGATGGGCGGTGATCTGCGCGCTGCTGGGGACGCTCCTGGGCGACATCCTGTGGTACGAGATCGGCCGCCGCGGCGGCCGACCCGTCCTGCGGTGGCTGTGCCGCATCGCGATCGAGCCCGACAGCTGCGTGCGACGAGGCGAGGAGGGGTTCTCGCGCAGCGGCGCGAGCGTGCTGCTCGTCGCGAAGTTCTTGCCGGGGCTGAACAGCGTGGGGCAGCCGCTGGCGGGCGCGCTCGGCATGCCGAGAGGCCGCTTCCTCTTCTTCGACGCGCTGGGCGCGGCGCTGTGGGTCGGGGTCTACGTGGGGCTCGGCTACGCGTTTCACGACCAGCTCGCCCGGGCGGTCGCTCTCGCCGGACGGCTGGGCGGAATGGCGGTGTGGCTCCTGGCGGGTCTCGCCGCGCTGTACCTGGGCGTCAAGGTGCTGCGTCGCCGGCTGTTCCTGCGCCGGCTGCGGATCGGGCGCATCACGCCCGAGGAGCTGCTGCGGATGCTCGCCGCCGGCGAGCCGGTGCTCATCGTCGACCTGCGGCACGAGCTCGACGTTCGGGCCGATCCGACGGCGATTCCCGGCGCGATCCAGATGACGCCGGCCGAGCTGGAGCAGGCCCGGCCCGTCCTCCCGCGCGACCGCGACGTGGTGCTGTACTGCTCGTGACCCAACGAGGCCACGAGCGCCCGGGCGGCGCTCCTGTTGCGCAGACACGGAGTCTCGCGCATCCGACCGCTGGCCGGCGGCTTCCCGGCCTGGCGCGAGCGCGGGTTCCCGGTGGAGCCGCTCGCCGTCCGGCCCGCGCGGGCGGCGGGATGAGGTGCCGCGGCCCCTCAGGCCACGCCCACGAGGTATCCGAAGCGCTTGACGAACTCGGACTCCGTCATGTTGGCGGCCCGCGCGAGCGCCTCCCGCCGCTCGGGCTGCTCGAAGTCCTCGCGCTTGAGGCGGATCATGTACGCCTCGAGGGTGCGGTACGCCTCCGAGTGGATGTCCGCGTAGCGAACGCGGATCTTGCCGGTCGTGGGATCCAGGAGATTCCCGAACGGAATCGGGACGAGCCGGCCGCCCTGGATGGTGGCCAGCGCCTCGCTGCCGCCGTCGAGCAGGAAGCACGTCGCCCAGTAGCCGAGGCTCCGGCAGTACTGGATGTCGAACCCGCCGGGCGGGGCGCAGCGGAGCTCGTAGCCGAGATCCTTGGCCACGATACCGGTCTCGATCCCCCGCGCGGCCAGGCTCGCGGTCACCTGCGTCTTGAGCAGTCCCGCCAGCTCCAGCTCCTGCAGGCGCACGTTGCCGTAGGCGTCGCGGGCCACCGTGCCCAGCGTCTGCGGGTCGAGCTTCACGAGGAGACCCTCGGCGAGGAGCGCGACGCCGTGGTCCCGGCCGTGGACCAGCCGCTTGATGATCGCCCCTTCGAGGATGTCCGCCAGCCGCTGGATGGGCACGTGGGTCTCCGGGAACTCCTCGGCGACCACGGTGAGGGTCGCCCCGGCGGCCCCGCCGATGCCCAGCGCCAGGTGCCCGGCGTGGCGGCCCATCACGGTCACGAAGAACCACTTGCCGGTCGTGGCCGCGTCCTTCATGAGATTGCGGACGAGCTGCATGCCCAGATCCACCGCGGTGGTGAAGCCGAAGGTCGGGATCTCGGGCGGCAGCGGCAGGTCGTTGTCGATGGTCTTGGGGACGTGGACCACCGCCATCCGGCCGCCGGCCGCGCGAGCCACGCGTGACGCCGCGAAGGCGGTGTCGTCGCCGCCGATGGTGAGCAGGTACGAGACGTCGAGACGGCGCAGCGATTCGACGACGTGCCGGAGGGCCTCCGGCGACCGGGTGGGGTTCGCGCGGGCCGTGCGCAGGATCGAGCCGCCCTCGAAGTGGATCTGGGACAGCGCCCCGATCTCCAGCTCGTGCACGCGGGAGAGGTCGCCCTGCATGAGCCACTTGAAGCCGTCCTCGCAGCCGAGCACCCGGAGGCCGCGGTTGCGGGCCTCGATGGTGGCGGCCGCGATGACCGCGTTGATGCCCGGCGCCGGGCCGCCGCCCACCAGGATCGCGAGCGTCTTCATGGGCCGGGGCTACGCGACGCGCTCTTCCATCTCGGGCCGATACCGGCCGGAGCGGGCGAGGCCGTTGAGCCGGGCGCGGTCGTGGAAGGCCTTCTGGCCGGCCGCGATGCGACCCGGGTCCCCCTTCCACGCGTGCTGGGCGGCCGCCTGCAGTGCGCGGCCGTAGGAGAACGAGAGCGGCCAGGGGTGCGACACGGGCAGGGCGTTCATCGCGTTCAGGTGCGCGGTCGCGTCCGCGTCGCTCTGGCCGCCGGAGAGGAACACGATGCCGGGCACCGCGGCCGGGACGGCCCGCCGAAGGGTGCGGATGGTGGCCTCGGCGACGTCCTGGACGCTCGCCTGGCGGGGGGAGCCCTTGCCGGGGAGGATCATGTTCGGCTTCAGCAGCATGCCCTCGAGAGCGACCCGCTGGCGGCGCAGTTCGGCGAAGACGGCCTGGAGGGCCGCCTCGCTGACCTCGGCGCAGCGCTCGATGGTGTGGTCGCCGTCCATCAGGACCTCGGGCTCGACGATCGGGACGAGACCCGCCTCCTGCGCCAGGGCCGCGTAGCGGGCCAGGGCGTGGGCATTGACCTCGAGGCCGTACGCGCTCGGGATGCCAAGCCCGATCGTGAAGACGGCGCGCCACTTGGCGAAGCGGGCGCCGAGGCCGCGGTACTCGGCGAGACGCTCGCGCAGGCCGTCCAGGCCCTCGGTGATCAGCTCGCCCGGGGCGCCGGCCAGGGGCTTCGTTCCCTTGTCGACCTTGATCCCGGGAATCATCCCGCGCCGGGCGAGGAGCTCGGCGAACGGCGTGCCGTCGTCGCTCTTCTGCCGGATGGTCTCGTCGAACAGGATGACGCCGCTGATGAACTCGGCCACCCCCGGGGTGGTGAAGAGCATCTGCCGGTAGACGCGGCGGTTCTCCTCCGTGTTGTCGACGCCGATCGCGGCGAAGCGCTTCTCGATGGTGGAGTGGCTCTCGTCGGCGGCGAGGATGCCCCGTCCGGGAGCCACGAGCATCCGGGCGGTGGATTCGAGCGTGGTCGTCATCGCATTCTCCTTGATCTGATCATCCGACCGCCCGCCGGGGAAGACAAGCGCGGGCGTGCCGCGCGACGCGCGAAGGTGTACGCTCGGACGCGATGACTCCGGAGACACGGGAACTGCCGGTCCGCCTCTACGAGGCAGTCCGCTCAGCTCCGGCTCGAGGCCATCCAGCCGACGCGCGGGGAGCACGTGGGGCACGCGGGCCGGGTGCCCCGGGCGACCACCACCGCCGAGCATCGATGGGGCAAGCACGCGGCGTGAGCCGGAGGCGGGCGGTCAGGCGAGCAGCTGCTCGAGCACGTAGGGCATGATCCCGCCCGCCGAGAAGTAGGCCGCCTCGATCGGGGTGTCGATCCGGACCACGAGCGGCACCGACTCGCGCCGGCCGTCGGTCCGCTCGATGTGCAGGGTCGCGCCCTGGCGCGGTTCGAGCGGCGTGCTCACGTCGAGATCGAAGCGCTCCGTCCCGTCCAGCGCGAGCGTCTTCGCGCTCACCCCGTCGGGCAGCTGGCAGGGCAGGACGCCCATGCCGATCAGGTTGGAGCGGTGGATGCGCTCGAATCCCCCCGCGATGACCGCCCGGACGCCGAGCAGCCGGGTGCCCTTGGCGGCCCAGTCGCGCGAGCTGCCCGCGCCGTAGTCCATCCCCGCGATCACGATCAGCGGCACCCCTTCGGCCCGGTACCGCTCGGCCGCGGCATAGATGCTCATGCGCTCGCCGTCGGGCTGATGCCGCGTGACGCCGCCCTCGGCGCCCGGAACCATGAGGTTCCGGATGCGGACGTTGGCGAACGTCCCGCGGACCATGACCTCGTGGTTGCCGCGCCGCGCCCCGTAGCTGTTGAACTCCGCGACGGGCACACCGTGCTCCCGCAGGTAGGCGCCCGCGTCCGAGGCGGGCGCGATCGCGCCGGCCGGGCTGATGTGGTCCGTGGTGATCGAATCGCCGAAGATCGCCAGCGCCCGCGCCCCCGAGAAGCCGGGCTCGGCGGGGGGGGCCATCGAGGGATCGAAGTACGGCGGCTCGCGGATGTAGAGCGACGCGGGGTCCCACTCGTAGACCTGGCCGGTCGCGGTGGCGATCTCGTTCCACAGCGGGTTCTGCCGCGCGAAGTCGGCGTAGACGCGCCGATACTCGGCGGGATCGAAGGCGCTCGCCATCAGCGCGTCGATCTCCTCCATCGACGGCCAGATGTCGCGCAGGTAGACGTCGCGTCCGTCCACGCGGGCCAGCGGCTCGCGCGTGAGGTCGATATCGATGCGGCCCGCGAGCGCGTAGGCCACCACCAGCGGCGGGCTCATGAGGAAATTCGCCTTCACGCTCTGGTGGATGCGCGCCTCGAAATTGCGGTTGCCGGACAGGACGCTCGCCACGATCAGGTCGTTCTTGATGACCGCGTCCTCGAGGCCCGGGTCGAGCGGGCCCGAGTTGCCGATGCAGGTGGTGCACCCGAACCCGACGAGCGCGAAGCCCAGCCGGTCGAGATAGGGCTGGAGCCCCGTCTTCGTCAGGTACTCGCTCACGACCCGAGAGCCCGGGGCGAGCGAGGTCTTCACCCAGGGGCCGACCCCGAGCCCGCGCTCCACCGCTTTCCGGGCCAGCAGGCCCGCGGCCAGCATGACGGTGGGGTTCGAGGTATTCGTGCACGAGGTGATGGCCGCGATGACCACGTGGCCGTGGGCCAGCTCGCAGATCAGCGGACGCTCGGCCGCCGTCGGGGAGTCGAGGCAGTTGGGCGTCGGCCGGTTGTTGATCATCTCGATCTCGGTGAAGGTGTTCGTGTCCTTCGCGCGGCCGTCGGGCACCGCGTCGTGCGACTGATCGCCCCCGCCGGGCCGGGGGGTGCCATCTCCCAGCCGTACCTCAACGCGGCGCTCCGCCTCGCCGGCCGCTTTGCCGTAGCCGTCGGGGCGGATGAGCAGCGAGCGGAACCGCTCCTTGACCTGACCCAGGGCGATCCGGTCCTGGGGCCGCTTGGGGCCGGCGACGGACGGCTCGACCGCCTCGAGCGGCACGTCGAGGACGGTGGTGTAGTCGCACTGCCCCCGGGCGGGCATCCCGAACAGCCCCTGGGCGTGGAAGTAGCGGCGGACGGTCTCCACGTGGTCCTCGGACCGGCCGGTGGCCAGGAGGTAGCGGCATGTCTGCTCGTCCACCGGGAAGAACCCGATAGTCGCCCCGTACTCGGGCGCCATGTTCCCGAGCGTCGCCCGATCCGGGACCGACAGGCTCGCGGCCCCCTCGCCGTGGAACTCGACCAGCTTGCCGACGACGTTCGTGCGCCGCAGCAGCTCGGTGATGTGCAGCACCAGGTCGGTCGCGGTCACGCCGGGGCGGAGCCGGCCGTGCAGATGCACCCCGACCACGTCGGGCAGGAGGAGATAGACCGGCTGACCGAGCATCGCGGCCTCGGCCTCGATGCCGCCCACGCCCCAGCCGACGACGCCGAGGCCGTTGACCATCGGGGTGTGCGAGTCGGTGCCGACCAGGGTGTCCGGGTACAGCACGCCGTCCTTCTCGAGAACCACGCGCGCCAGGAACTCGAGGTTCACCTGGTGGCAGATGCCGAATCCGGGCGGGACGATGCGCAGCCCCTCGAAGGCCTGGGCCCCCCACTTGAGGAACCGGTAGCGCTCGCCGTTGCGGTGAAACTCCATCTCCATGTTGCGCCGGAGCGCGTCGTCCCGGCCGAAGTAGTCGACCTGGACGGAGTGGTCGATCACCAGATCGACCGGGACGAGCGGCTGCACCCGCGCGGCCTCGCGGCCCCGGCGCACGACCGCCGAGCGCATGGCCGCGAGATCCACGAGGAGGGGCACGCCGGTGAAGTCCTGCAGCAGCACGCGACCGACCACGAAGGGGACCTCCGCGGTCCGCGGCGCGTTCGGTTCCCACCGCGCCAGCGCCTCGACGTCCTCGTCGCGGATGCGCCGGCCATCGAGATTGCGCAGGACCGATTCGAGGATGACGCGGAGGCTGACCGGCAGGCGCGCGAGCCCCGAGACCACCCCCGCCTGCTCCAGCCGGGGGAGCGAGTAATAAGTACCGGATGCTCCCGAGGGGAGCGGGAGGCGCTCTCGTGTGTCTATCATGGCCGTGTGGCTTACTGATACACCCGCCCGCGCGCGGCGCCAAGGAGAGTGCAGTCATGATCCGGGTGAAGCGGGTCTACGAGAAGCCGTCCCCCGCGGACGGCCTGCGAGTGCTGGTCGATCGCCTGTGGCCGCGCGGCCTGTCGAAGCAGCGGGCCGCGGTGGACGTGTGGCTGAAGGACGTGGCCCCGAGCCCCGAGCTGCGCAAGTGGTTCGGCCACGACCCGGCCCGATGGAAGGAGTTCCAGTCGCGCTACCGGAAGGAGCTCCGCGCGCAGAAGGAGGCGCTGGGGCGGCTCCGGCGGGAAAGCAGGACGCGGACCGTCACCCTGCTCTACGGGGCGCGGGACGAGGAGCACAACGGGGCCCTCGTCCTGAAGGAGGTCCTCGAAGACCCCGCGATCTGCTGGGCGAGCCGAGGGTCTCACGCGCACGCGAGGGGCGCGCGGTACACTCCGGGTGTCCCGCGCGCACCCGCGTGGGACACGCAGGATGACATGGCATGAGCCAGCGAGGCGACGAATCCGTGGCGTCGGCCACGTCGAAGGACCCCGTGTGCGGCATGGATGCGGGTCCGGCCGACGCGCCGGGCGGCAGCGCCGAGCACGCGGGGACGACGTACTGGTTCTGTAGCCCGGTCTGCCGGCAGCGGTTCGCGGCGGACCCGAGCCGCTACGTCGGCGCCCCGTCGCCCCCTCCGGCGTCGGCGCCCCCTTCCGCGTCGCCGCCCGCGCCGGCGGTGACCGGGCATCGCGTCTACACCTGCCCGATGCACCCCCAGATCGTTCGCGACGGGCCGGGCGGCTGCCCGATCTGCGGGATGGCGCTCGAGCCGCTGCTGGCCACCGCGGAAGAGGGCCCCGATCCCGAGCTGGTCGACATGACCCGCCGATTCTGGATCGGGCTCGTGCTGGCGCTCCCGTTGCTCGTTCTCGCGATGAGCGACATGCTGCCCGGCGAGCCGCTCCGGCGTCTGCTGTCCGGCCGGGCCCTCGCCTGGCTGCAGGCCGTCCTCGCCACCCCGGTCGTGCTGTGGGCGGGCCGGCCCTTCCTCGTCCGCGGCTGGGCCTCGATCGTCCATCGCAGCCTGAACATGTTCACGTTGATCGCCATCGGGACCGGCACCGCCTACGTGTACAGCCTGGTCGCGACGGTGGCCCCCGGCCTCTTCCCGGCTTCGTTCCGGACCCACGGCGGCGAGATCGGCCTCTACTTCGAGGCCGCCGCGGTGATCACGGTGCTGGTGCTGCTCGGTCAGGTCCTGGAGCTCCGGGCGCGCAGCCGGACGAGCAGCGCCATCCGGGCCCTGCTGAACCTCGCGCCTCCGACCGCCCGACGCCTTCGCGCCGACGACACCGAGGAGGACGTGCCCCTCGAGGTGGTGCAGGTCGGCGACCGCCTGCGCGTCCGCCCCGGGGAGCGGATCCCGGTCGACGGCGTGGTCCTGGACGGCGCGAGCGCGGTCGACGAGTCGATGATCACGGGCGAGCCGATCCCGGTGGAGAAGACGGCGGGCAGCCCGCTGTCCGGGGGCACCGTGAACGGCCTCGGCAGCCTCATCATGCGCGCGGAGCGCGTCGGCAGCGATACCCTGCTCGCGCGCATCGTCCAGATGGTGAGCGAGGCGCAGCGGACGCGGGCTCCGATCCAGCGGCTCGCCGATCAGGTGTCGGCCTGGTTCGTGCCGGCGGTGGTCGTCGCGGCGGTGCTGACGTTCATCGGATGGAGCCTCTGGGGACCGGAGCCGCGCTTCGCCTACGGGCTGGTGAACGCGGTGGCGGTGCTGATCATCGCCTGTCCGTGCGCCCTGGGCCTGGCGACGCCCATGTCGATCATGGTGGGCACCGGGCGCGGCGCGATGGCCGGCGTGCTGATCAGGAACGCGGAGGCGCTGGAGGTGATGGAGCGGGTCGACACGCTGATCGTCGACAAGACGGGCACCCTCACCGAGGGGAGGCCGCGCCTCGTCGCGGTGAAGCCGGCGCCCGGGCAGGACGAGGCGTCCGTGCTCCGGTACGCGGCGAGCCTGGAGCGCGGGAGCGAGCATCCGCTCGCCGCGGCGATCCTCGCCGGCGCGGCGGAGCGCGGGATCACCCCGCCGGCCCCGGAGGAGTTCCGATCCGAGACCGGGAAGGGCATCGTGGGCCGCGTCGGGAGCCGGGCCGTCGCGCTCGGCAATGCCCGGCTCATGGAGGATCTGGGCGTGGCGGTCGGGGCGCTGGCGGCCCAGGCCGAAACCCTGCGGGAGGACGGTCAGACCGTGGTGTTCGTCGCGGTCGAGGGGCGGCCGGCCGGGATCGTGGCCGTCGCCGACCCGATCAAGTCATCCACGGCGGACGCCATCGCCGCGCTGCACCGCGCGGGGCTCGATATCGTCATGGTGAGCGGCGACAGCCGGCGCACGGCGACCGCGGTCGCCCGCACGCTGCGCATCGATCGCGTGGAGGCGGAGGTGCTGCCGGAGGACAAGAGCCGCGTCGTGCAGGCCCTCCAGAAGGACGGCCGGCGGGTGGCGATGGCGGGGGACGGGGTCAACGACGCGCCCGCGCTGGCCCAGGCCGACGTCGGGATCGCCATGGGGACGGGGACCGACGTGGCGATCCAGAGCGCGGGGATCACGCTGGTGAAGGGCGATCTCCGCGGCATCGTCCGCGCCCGGCACCTGAGCCGCGCCACCATGCGGAACATCCGCCAGAACCTCTTCTTCGCGTTCGTGTACAACGCGCTCGGCGTCCCGCTCGCGGCCGGGGTCCTGTACCCGGTGCTGGGCATTCTCCTGAGCCCCATCATCGCCAGCGCCGCGATGACGTTCAGCTCGGTCTCGGTCATCGCCAACGCGCTGCGGCTCCGGCGCGTGCCGCTCTGAGCGGACCGGCCGCCGGCCGGCGGGTCGGGCTCGCGCCCGGCGGGCCTGCTCGAACTACCTGGCCAAACGACCTGGTAAGACCTACGCGGCGGGCCGGAAACGTCCGGCCGCCGGCCGCGGATCCGCCGGTCTCGCGGCGTCCTGATGCTCGCGATCGCCTGGCAGCCTCCTTGCTCGAAGCAGGACGAGGCATCGAACACCACACACGCGGCATCGCCGCGCAAGGAGGCACGCGAGTCATGGGGGAATCCCGGCCGACCAGGAACGAGGGTGAAGGCAACCGCAGCGCCGATCGAGAGTACCGCGAGGACGTGCGGCGTCACGTCGAGTCCGGGGCGGTGGAGCCCGCGGCCAAGGAAGCGGAGAAGACGCTCGACGGGCCCGAGGCCGAGGAGCTGCGCCGAGCCGAGGAGGCGGGCAAGGCCGGACGCACGGGCCGGAGGTGATCCGGGCGCGCGCCGTCCCGCTCCGGGGCGGCGCGCGGGCGGCCGGCAGGCTCAGCGCATGGCCGGCTTCGCCGAGTAGCGGGCGCGGGCCAGCTCCACGATCTCCAAAATGGTGTCGCGGTAGGTGCGCCCGGAGGCGCGCGCGCCCTTGATGAACTCGGCCCCGGAGGAGAGGTAGGGGTTGGGATTCGCCTCGATGAGGTACACGGTGCCGTCCGGAGCGAGCCGGAAGTCCACGCGGGCGTAGTCCCGCAGGTTCAGCGCGTGGAACGCGGTGAGGGCCGCGTGCCGCAGGGTCTCCTGCACGTCGTCGGGGAGCGCGGGCAGCACGAGCCGGCTGCCCCGGTAGGCGCGGGTGCCTTCTCCCCATTTCACCTCGGTGCCGGCGATGCGGGGCGTGCCCTTGGGCAGGTGCGAGAGATCGAGCTCGATCGGGGGCAAGGCCCGGGCCTGGTGGTTGCCCAGCACGCCCACGTAGATCTCGCGGCCCTCGATGTACTGCTCGATGAGCACGGGGTGATCGAACTCGGACTGTAGCTGGTCGATGCGCTCCATCAGCTCCTTGATGCTGCCGACCAGGGCGTCGAAGCCGATGCCGATCGAGCCGTCTTCCCGGGCCGGCTTCACGATCACCGGGAAGTCGATGTCGTGCGCCGAGTCCAGCCGCCCGCGCCAGACCACCGCCCACCGGGGCGTGGCGAGCCCGTGGAAGCTGAAGATCTTCTTGGCCAGCGCCTTGTCCATGGCCAGGGTGAGGCCGCGGACCCCGGAGCCGGTGTAGCGAAGCCCCAGCAGGTCGTAGTACGCGGCCACGTGGGGCTCCTTGGTGTCGTCGTCCCCGAAGGATTCCACCAGGTTGAACACCAGGTCGGCCTGCGCCTGGGCGAGCGCGCGCAGGCACTCCGGCGTGCCGTCCACCGCGAGGCCGGATACGTCGTGCCCCGCCTTCCGCAGGACGTCGGCGACCTGCTGGACGTCGGTCTTGCGCCGGCCCTTGGGGCCGTCGATCGACTCGTCAGCGCCGTGGGCGACGATGATTCGCATGGTGGGGGCTGGCCTGATGGCCGCGGTGCCCGCGGCCCGAGCGACGGGCGCGCGGGATGAAGCGGCCGTGGGTGAGGAAGTTCATCGCGAGCGTGGTGGCGTAGGTGGTCAGCTCCACCAGCGTGGCGGCCTCGGCGGCCGCCGGCACCGCCAGCTGAAGACGCGCCGCGGTGTCCTCGATCTTGGTGACCAGCGCCCGGATGGCGCTCCGGCGCACGCCGGTCCAGTACTCGATCTTGTTGACGAGGACGGCGCGGTGCTCCCGCAGGAAGTCGGCGGCCGGTCGGGTTCCGGCGCGGCGCCGCACGAAGAAGTCGGGCAGGTCGTGCTCCAGCGCCACGTCCACCGGCTCCTGCACCGACTCCTGCGCCCGGAAGAACTCCTCCACCGTCATGTTCATCTCCTCGACCGTGATGTCGGTGGAGGCGATGCGCACCACCGGGTCGGCGTCGCCGAGCCGGCGCGCGGTGCGCTCGACGTAGCGGAGCTTGCGCATGGCCGGCCAGCCCCGGTAGCGCTCGCGCCAGCGCGAGCGGGGGGTCAGCCAGACCGCGAAGGTCTCCGCGAAGTCCTCGTCCGGATGCTTCTGGGCGTACCAGCCCTCCATGTGACGCACGAAGCGCCGGTCGAAGGGCACCGGCTTGTAGCGGTCGCGGTAGGGGCGATTGAAGGGCCCGAACTGCTCGCGCCATTCCGGGGTCTCGTACAGCCGGTACGCGTAGTTGAAGGCGTGGCCCGCCTCGTGCCGGAGGTACATGCGGATCTCGCGGGCGTCCTCGACGTCGTCCAGCTCCTTCTCGAGGCGCGCGAGGTTGGCGTCGGCCAGATAGAACGGGATGCCGATGATCGGCTCCTCGTCCGGGCAGCCCCACTCATCGGTCAGGTAGGTGGGAGGGCGAAACCGCTTCAGTCCCTTGGCCTCCAGCTCGCGATAGAGATCGGCGACGTAGCGTTCGACCGGTGATCCCTCGAGCTTCAGGCCCAGCTCGCTGACCCGCTGGGAGAGCAGCGGCTTGAGGTCGGGAGGAGCCGTCTCGAACCCGGCCATCGCTCCATGCTAGCCCTCCCGCCGCCCGCGGGCAATTCTCGGAACGGATGGACCGGTTCGGCTTAGAATCTGGTCCATGACCGTCTCCAGAGGGCGCGCGCTGCTCAGCATTCCGGGGCCGACCAACATTCCCGACGCGGTGCTCGCCGCGATGCATCGACCGGCCATCGACATCTACGCCGGCGACATGCTCGCGGTGACCCGCAGCCTGCTCGAGGACCTGCCGAAGATCTTCCGGACCGCGGGACGTACGTACATCTATGCGGCCAACGGCCACGGCGGGTGGGAGGCCGCGCTCACCAACGTGCTGTCGCGGGGCGAGACGGTGCTGGTGCTGGAGAGCGGGCTGTTCGCGCTCGGCTGGGGCGACATGGCGCGGATGCTGGGGGTCAAGGTCGAGGTGCTGAAGGGCGACCCGCGGCGTGCGGTCGATCCGGCCGCGCTCGCCCAGCGGCTCCGGGCCGATGCCGCGCACGAGATCAAGGCCGTCCTGGTGGTCCAGATCGATACCGCCTCGGGGGTGGTGAACGACCTCGAGGCGATCCATCGCGCCATCGCCTCCGTGGGCCATCCCGCGCTGCTGATGGTGGACTGCGTGGCCTCGCTCGGCTGCATGCCGTTCGAGATGGACCGGTGGGGCATCGACGTGGCGATGGCGGGCTCGCAGAAGGGACTGATGACGCCGCCCGGTCTGGCCTTCGTCGCGGCCGGTCCGCGCGCGCACGCGGCCCATCAGCACGCGGACCTCCGCACGCGCTACTGGGACTGGACCTTCCGCGAGGGCGAGGCGCACTACCAGAAGTACGGAGGCACCCCGCCCGAGCACCTGCTCTTCGGCCTGCGCAAGGCGCTCGACCTGCTGCTGGAGGAAGGCCTCGAGGCCGCGATCCGCCGCCACGCCCTGCTCGCCGAGGCCACGCGGCGGGCGGTCGCCCGGTGGTCCGAAGGGGGCGCGCTCGCCTTCAACATCGTCCGCGCCGAGGAGCGCGCGAACTCGGTGACCACGGTGCTCGTCGAGGGCCGTGAGCCGGGACCGATCAGCGACTACTGTCGCGACTGCTGTGGCGTGGTCCTCGGCCGAGGGATCGGGGACCTGCAAGGCCGGGCCTTCCGGATCGCCCACATGGGCCACGTGAACGCGCCGATGGTCTTCGGGGTGCTGGGAGCCATCGAGATGTCCCTGCAGGCCCTCGGCATCCCGTACGGGAAGGGTGGCGTCCAGGCGGCGGTGGAGTACCTCGGAGGCGAGGTCCGCCCCTAGAGCCGGATCCGGGGCCGTCCGCCGTCGGCGGGGCTCGCACCGCGTGACGGCCTGGAACCGCCTCTTCGCGCCTTCATCTGCGGGGGCCCAGAAACGGCCCCCGCACTCCCCCACGTGGCCTGCGCGGGTCCACCGGCCCCGTTCACGAACGCGGTCGTCTGTGTCATCCTGTGGCGGTTCGCGGGCAGGAGATCCATACCCGAGGAGATCGACAGATGGCCGAGAAGAAGCCGACGGCGGTGTACGAGTTCATCCCCAAGCTGGGGCAGCTCCGAGACGAGGTGCTGTTCGGGGACGTGTGGGAGCATCCCGATCTCAGCAAGCGGGACCGGAGCCTGATCACGGTGGCGATGCTCGCGGCGCTCTACCGGACCGACGAGATGCGGGGCCACATGCGGAGGGCGCTGGACAACGGCGTGACCGAGACCGAGCTCAAGGGGCTGATCACCCACGTGGCGTTCTACGCGGGCTGGCCCTGCGCGGTGAACGCGGGCCGGGTGGCCCTCGAGGTGTTCGGACCCAAGTAGCCCCGGCCCCGCGGCCGGGAAGGGAGGAGGCCTCATGAAGCGGCTGCTCATCGGAACCGTGCTGGCGCTCGTGATCGCCACGCCCGCGCTGGGCGAGATCAAGGAAGAGCCCGTCACCTACCGGGACGGCGAGACCACCATGAAGGGCGCGGTGGTGTACGACACCGCCGTGAGCGGCAAGCGGCCCGGTCTGATCCTCGTCCACGAGTGGTGGGGCATCACGAAGCACATGCACAGCGAGGCACGCCGGTTCGCCCAGCAGGGCTACACCGTGTTCATCGCCGACATGTACGGCGACGCCAAGACCGCGGACAACCCGAAGGACGCGGGGGCGCTGTCCGGCTCGGTCATGAAGAACCCGAAGACGATGGAGGCGCGTTTCAATGCCGCGCGCGAGCAGCTCGCCCGGCAGGCGACCGTGGATCCGACGCGCATCGGGGCGGTCGGCTACTGCTTCGGCGGGGCGGTGGTGCTCAACATGGCGCGCGCGGGGGCGGACCTGTCCGGGGTGGCCGGCTTCCACGCCTCCCTCGGCCTCAACACCCCAGCGCCGGCGCCCGGGACGGTGAAGGCCAAGATCCTGGTGCTCAACGGCGCCGACGATCCCTTCGTGAAGAAGGAGCAGTACGCCACGTTCAAGAGCGACCTGGACGCGGCCAAGGCCGACTACGAGGTGATCGAGTATCCGGGCGCGGTGCACGCCTTCACGAACCCGGAGGCCACCGAGCTCGGCAAGAAGTTCAACCTGCCGCTGCGGTACGACGCCAAGGTGAACGAGGAGGCGAAGGCGGAGGCGAAGGCGGAGGCGTCGAAGTTCTTCGCGCAGATCTTCAAGAAGTAGGCCGCGACGGAGGGGCCGCCATGGACAAGACGGGATGGCTGGTCGCCGAGGTGCTCGCCCGGCAGGCGCGGGCCCGGGGCGACCGTACGTTTCTGTCGTTCGTGGACGGCCCCACCGTCAGCTACGCGGAGGCGGACGCGATCGCCCATCGGGTGAGCCGCGGGGTGGCCGCCCTGGGCGCCGAGCCCGGCGACCGGGTCGGGGTCTGGCTGCCCAACGGGCCGGAGATCCTCCACGCCTCGTTCGGCATCTACCGGGCCGGGGCGATCGCGGTGTTCGTCAACCCCGGCTACCGCGGCATCTTCCTCGAGCACGTGCTCAACAACGCCGGGGCGCGCTGGGTCATCACGACCGGCGAGTACCTGCCGCGTCTGGCCGAGAGCGAGGCCAACCTGCCCGGCGTGGAACGGGTCGTGATCGTGGGGCCGGTTCCGCCCGATGCCCCTCGGCTCCGGCGGGTCACGATCCAGTCCTGGGACGAGCTGCTGTGCCACCCCGCCGAGCCGCTGGGGGTGACCGTCAGCTATCGGGACGTGGGGGCCATGATGTACACCTCCGGGACCACCGGCCCCTCCAAGGGCGTGCTGATGCCCCACGCCCACCTCTACCTCTTCGGCCAGGGCGTGGTGGACAACCTCCGGGTGACGGCCGACGACGTCTACTACATCTGCATGCCGCTGTTCCACGCCAACGCGCTGTGCATGCAGCTGTACGGCACGCTCCTCGCGGGGGCCCGGGCGGCGATCGCGCCCCAGTTCAGCGCCAGCCGGTGGCTCGACGACGTGCGGGCGAGCGGGGCCACCGTGACCCACACCCTGGGGGTGATGACCGAGTTCATCCATCGCCAGCCCGCGCGTCCGGACGATCGCGACCACCGGCTCCGCCTGATCTGCGCGGTGCCCACGCCGGCCGAGATCGCGGTGAGCTTTCGCGAGCGATTCGGGGTCCCGCTCATCGAGGGCTACGGCATGACGGAGGTGAACATCCCGCTCTACATGCCGCTCGATGCGCCGTACCGGCCGGGCAGCTGCGGGCGGGTCTACGAGCGGTACTTCGAGGTCCGGGTGGTGGACCCCGAGACGGATGAGCCGGTGCCGCCGGGCACGGTGGGCGAGATCGTGGTGCGGCCCCGCGAGCCGTTCGGCTTCATGCAGGGCTACAACGCCATGCCCGACCGGACGGTGGAGGCCTGGCGCAACTTCTGGTTCCACACCGGCGACGCCGGGCGGCAGGACGAGGACGGCTACTTCTACTTCGTGGACCGCATCAAGGACACCATCCGGCGCCGGGGCGAGAACCTCTCCTCCTACGAGATCGAGCGGGTGCTCGGCGAGCATCCCGCGGTGGCGGAGGTGGCCGCGATCGCCGTCCGCTCGGAGATCGCGGGCGGCGAGGACGAGGTCAAGGCATGCATCGTGCTCGCGGCGGGGCAGACGGTCGCCCCCGAGGCGCTGCTGGACTTCTGCCAGAGCCGCATGCCGCACTTCGCGGTGCCGCGCTACGTGGAGTTCCTGGACGCGCTGCCGAAGACGCCCACCGCCAAGGTGCAGAAGGCGGCCCTGCGCCGGGACGGGATCACCCCCGGCACCTGGGATCGCGAAGCCGCCGGCTACCGCGTGCGGCGCTGATCCGGCCGGCTCAGCGCGCGCTCTCCCAGCGCTCGCACCGCACCCGCGCGCCGGGCCGGCGCACCACCACCGCGCCGGCGAAGCCGGCGGGCACCGGGAGGGCGGCCATGGTCCAGGCGTCCACCTCTCCGGGCGCGTCGTCCACGGCCTCCAGGCGCGCGGGGAGCCCCGGGGCGAGGGAGACCGAGAAGCGATCGAGCGGGTAGGAAAGTCCCTCGCCGAGGCCCTTGATGTAGGCTTCCTTCCTCGTCCAGCAGTTGAAGAACCCGGCGGCGCGCTGCGCGGGCGGCAGGTCCCGGAGCGCCCGGCACTCCCGCGCCGAGAAGGTGCGGGCCGCGATCTGCTCCAGGTCGTGCAGGGGGCGCACCTGCTCCACGTCCACGCCGACCGGGGCCTGGGCGGCCACCGCGACCGCGGCCAGGTCCGCGGCGTGCGAGACGCTGAACTGCGGAGGCGTCCGGACGCCCTCGGCGGCCAGCGCCGGCTTTCCCCGGGGCCCGTAGGTGAACGCGATCGCGGCGGGATCCGTGTCCAGATACGCGCCGAGGATCGCCCGCAGGGTGCCGCGGGCCACCATCCAGCGCATCGCATCCCGCCGGAAGTGGAACCGCGCGGCCCGCGCTCGCTCCTCCGGGCTCAGCGCGGCCACGAGGCCGTCCAGCGCGGCGGCCTCGACGTCCAGGGGCGCGAGCCACACCCACGCCTCGTCGTCGGCGGGCGGCGCCGGGCGCGCGGCGTCTCCGGCGCGCTCCAGCATCAGCCGCCCCCCGCGCGGGCTCAGGCCGCGAACTTCATGCGGCAGAAGCAGGAGGCCTTCACCGGCACCTCGGACCGGGCCAGGGCGAGATCGAGGCGCTGCTTGATCAGCGGGGCCTCCACGGTCTCGCCGCGGCGGGTGAGGCATTCGTGGAGCCCGTGCAGGCTCCACAGGTTGTCGGGATGCTGGCAGGCGCGGCTCAGCGTGCCGTCGAGGCCCAGGTCCGAGCGGTAGACCGCCTCCGCCTCCGCGACCCGGCCCTGCTCCAGGAGCAGGGCCCCCAGGGCGTGTCGGGTCGGCTGCATCCAGCCCCACGGCTCGTCGTAGGGCAGGGCGTCGTCCAGCTCCACCGACCGGCGCAGGTGCGCGAAGGCGATCTCGTGGTTGCCGCGGCGGTACTCGAGCTCGCCGTCGAGCATCGCGTGCGCGATCTCCAGCAGGTCCCGGACGGTGTTGTTGTGGACCCGCCGGCTCTCCGGGACCCGCGCCTTCGCCTCGATGAAGGCGGCCCGCGAGGCCTCGGCCGCCGCGATGTGACCGAGCGCGGAGTGGGCGACGGTCTGCGCGTAGAGCATCATGGCGGTGGTCGCGCAGTAGAGGTCCCGGTCCCGCGGCAACTCCTGCGCGAGGATCTCGTGCCACTTGCCGAAGCGGATGAGGACGTGCTGCTTCATCGGCAGGTAGCCCTCCACGAAGTCGGCCATGGGCGGCGAGGGGATGCGCAGGAGATCCTCCGGCGTGGTGTCGATCAGCTCCTGGGCCGCGGCCAGCGCGGGCGTGTACTGACCGAGGAACATCGCGCCGTAGATCGCGAAGTGGTAGTCGTGGGTGCGGTAGAGCGCGTAGACGTTCAGCGCTCCCTCGCGCGCCAGGAACTTTCGGTCGGCCACGATGGCCTTCTGGTTGTAGACCAGCACGTCGCGATAGTGCCCGCACAGCACGTCCAGGTGGGTCGGCATGTGGATGAGGTGGCCCGCGTCCGGCACCAGATCCCGCAGCCGGTCCCCCGCCCGCAGGGCGCGCTGCGGAAACGGCGACATCTCCATCAGGTGGACGTACAGATGGAGGAGCCCCGGATGGTCCCACGCGGCCGGGAAATCGCGGAAGGCGCTCTCCAGGACGTCCATCGCCTCCAGCGTGCCCGCGCCGTCGGCCACGCGGCCGGTCTTGAGGTCCCACATCTTCCAGGGGGTCAGGTTCATGATCGATTCCACGAACACCTCCCGCACCTCGAGGTCGTCGCGGTGGGCGTGGAACACGCGGCGCATGGCGTCCGCGTAGGCGGCGTCCCACGGCGCCTGGTCCTCGATCGGCTCCCGCTGCGGGTACCGCGCGGGCAGCGCGCGGATCAGCGCCTGCTCGACCGGGCTCGCGCGCTCCGCGCGGGCGAGGGCGGCCTGCATCGCGTCGTATGCGGCGGCGAGGGCGGCGGCCTTGCCGGCCGGGTCGTAGAGGTGCCACGGCAGGTTGTAGTTCGGGCCGGCCGCGTAGGCGATGCCCCAGTAGGCCATGGCGCAGTCGGGGTCGTGCTCCAGCGCCCTCTTGAAGCAGGTGATGGCCTCGGCGTGGTTGAACCCGTAGAGCCAGTTGAGCCCGCGGTCGAACCAGAGCTGGGCGTCCGGGGCGGCGGTGGTGATCTTCCGAGTGTAGGAGCCGAGGTCGTAGTACGGCATGACAGTCTCCTTGGCGGCGGCGGGCCGGCGGGGCCGCGGCCGGGTGAAGCGCGGACGATCAGTCCATCAGTCGTAGTTGCCGTTGTTCGGGCCGTGCCACCTTCCGCGATTGAGATCCACCCGCATGCCGACGGCCGTGAAGGGCAGGCGGAGGTTGTCGCCGAAGACGTGGAGCGCGTAGCCCCACCAGGTGCTCCGGGGCACCCTGAGGTCGAACAGGATCTGCTGCACGTTGAGCCCCACCTCGAAGCCGAGCTGCCGCTGCTGCTCGATGGCCGGGGTGACCCGGTAGCCCTTGGCACCGTACGTAACCGAGAAGAGCAGCCAGCGCAAGGGGCCGAGGTTGACGCCCAGGCGGCGAGCGAGACCGGAGAACTTGAAATCGGCGGAGTACACGTCGTGGGTGTAGCTCGAGCTGGGCAGGTGCGAGGTGCGCATGCTGAAGAGGTCCCGGGTGTGGGTCACCGAGACCAGCCCCGCGGCCAGCGCGCCCGCGGAGTCCATGGCCAGATCCTCCCACGAGAATCCGTGCCGCGTGACGCCGTCGCTCAGCTCGTTCGCGAGCCCGGTGGCGATCGCCAGGCCGACGCCGGCCAGGATCGCCTTGTTCTCCGAGTAGCCGATCATCTTGTAGGCGTCCTCGAGCAGGCTGGCGGTGACGTAGTAGTCGGTGAGGTGCGACGCCTTGTCCGCGCCGCCGTTGGTGGTGTCCTTGCCGAACCAGCCCTCCTCGTGGACCCGGAAGGAATGATTGGTGTTGTACGCGACGAGCGAGTTCGCGGTGACCGCCCCGATCGAGGTGATCGGGAGGAGGACCGAGAAGAGCGTCTGGTGGCGCTCGAGGAACGACCACCGGGGCACCTCGGTCTCGGCCCGATCGAAGCGGGGATCGAACCACGACGCGGGCGTCGACCGCTCGGGATCCCGGTCCTGGTTCAGGGCGAGGCTGGACCAGGGCTGCGCGAGCGCCAGCCTCTGCTCCGATCCCAGCCACCGCTCGGCCTCCAGGGACCGGTCCGGCAGCAGATGGTAGGGCGACTCGCCGGCCGGCCCCGCCGGTGCCTCGTCCGCGGACAGGGAGAACGGCCGCCCCCCGCGGTCCTGCGCGAGGAGGGGGCCGGCGCCCACGAGCATCAGCAGCCAGCAGAGGGCGAGCGAGCGGGTGGCTGGTCGCACGGATCGACGACATCCTACGCCATGGACCGCGGAAAGCGGGCCGAAATTTGCCGTCGCCTTGACAGGCCGCCGGGCAAGGCCGTATCAGGTCCGTACGCGCGATCCGGGCTCGCGCCCGGGACGGGAGGACGATCATGAGCGACGTGGTGTTCGACGAGCGGGTGGCGAGCGAGCTGCTGCGCTATGCCCGGATGGTGGTGGCCCGCGGGTACATCCACAACTCCCTGGGGAACATCGCGGTGCGGGCCCCCTCCCCGGGGCGGCCCCACGGGGTGGCCTACACCAAGCACGCCGAGGTGTCGCTGGAGGAGATGACCATCGACAACGTGGTCGTCACCGACATCCCGACCCCGGCGCTGCTCCATGGCCACGTGCCGACCAGCGTCGGGCACAACCTCAATCGCGAGATCCTGCGCCTCCGGCCGGACATCGGCGCGGTCATCCACGTCCACCACGACGAGACGATCGCGTTCTTCGCGGCGGGGGCCAAGGGCCTGCGGGTGCTCTCGCTCGAGTTCCCCTACGTGATGGCGATGCCGCCCCACGTGGTGCCGTCGCACCTGGACGTGGAGAACGACGTGGGGCCCATCGCCGACTTCATCGCCCACACCAACGCCCTCATCATGGAGAACCACGGGATCACCACGCTCGGCCGCACGCTCTCCGAGGCCTACCACCGCCTGAACACGCTCACCTCGGAGATCCGGCGCAACGTCGTGGCCGAGCAGCTGGCCGCCGTCCGCGGCCACGACGTGCACGTGCTGGCCGCGGACGCGGTGGACTGGATGTACCGCTACGCGGAGAGCGTCATCTATCCGTCCCGCGACGCGACCCGCCGCCCGGAGGGAGGCGACCGCCGGGCCTGAGCCCCCGGGCCCCGCGGGCGCGCGACGCTACCTGATCGCGCCCACCGTGAAGCCGGCGATGAAGCGGTCGACGAAGAAGTTGTAGATGATCGCGATCGGCACGCTCGCGATGAAGCATCCCGCCATCAAGGAGCCCCAGAAGTAGACGTCGCCGCGGACCAGGAAGGTCGGCACCCCGACGCTCACCGTGTACTGCGAGGCGGTGGAGATGAAGGTCAGCGCGTAGACGAACTCCTGGGTGACCAGGGTGAAGCTGAAGATGATCACGGTGAGGATGCCCGCCACCGAGATCGGCACCACCACGCGCACGAAGGCGCCCAGGCGGCTCAGGCCGTCGATCAGGGCCGCCTCCTCCACGTCGCTGGGGATGGCCTTGAAGAAGCCCATGAGCAGCCACGTACAGAACGGCACCGTGAAGGACGGATAGACCAGGACCAGGGACCACAGCGAGTCCTGGAGCCCGAGCGAGGCGATCAGCCGGGACAGGGGGATGAAGAGCAGGGTCGGGGGCACCAGGTAGGTCAGGAAGATGCCGATCCCGAGCTGCTCGCCCCACCGGCCGGTGAGCCGCGCGAGCGCGTAGCCGGCGGGCAGGGCCAGCACCAGCGTGATGATCACGACCACCACCCCGACCACGGCGGTGTTCCAGAGCCACTGGCCGTAGAGCGTGTCCTGGAAGAGCACGCGCAGGTTCTCGAGGGTCGGGGGCTCGTTGTAGATGAACGGATTGTTGCCGCGCTTGAGCAGGTCCCCGGTGCGCTTGAAGGTGGTGATCAGCATCCAGTAGAAGGGAAACGCGGTGAACAGGGTGAAGAAGCCGATCACTCCCGCATGGACCCCGCGCCCCGCCACCCGCCGCGTCCATCCGGGCCGGGCCATCAGACGACCTCGGTGCGGCGGGCGATGCGCAGGAACACGATCGCCACCACCAGCAGCAGCGGGAACAGGAACACCGCGATGGCCGCGCCTTCCGCGAGATCGCCGCCCTGGATGCCGGTGAAGAAGGCCAGGGTCGAGAGGACCTGAGTGGTGTCGTAGGGGCCGCCGCGGGTGAGCACGAAGATCACGATCATGTCGGTGAAGGCGAACACCAGCCCGAACAGGGTCGCCACCAGCATGATCGGCCGCACCAGGGGCAAGGTGATCCGGACCAGGTGATGCCACGGGCCGGCCCCGTCCACCTGGGCCGCGTCGTGGATCTCCTGGGGGATGGAGGTGAGGCCGGCCATGAGGATGACGGTGGCCAGCGGCAGGAGCCGCCACACGTGCACGCCGATGACCGACATCATGGCCAGGTACGGCTTGCCGAGGTACATGGGCCAGTTGTCCGGGCGGATCAGGCCCATGGCCTCCAGGGTCCAGTTGATGACGCTGTAGATGGAGTCGAGGATCCACAGCCAGCCGATGCTGCCGAGCGACATGGGGGCCACCCACGGCAGCAGGATCAGGAGGCGCACCAGCCACTTGCCGCGGAAGTCCTTCGTGAGGGCCAGGGCCAGCACGGTGGCCAGCACGAGCACCAGCACCTGGGAGCCGAGGGCGAAGACGAAGGTGTTCCGGAGCGCGGTCATGAACTTGGGAGAGTTCAGGATCGCACTGAAGTTGCGGAAACCGACGAAGTGCAGGGTCCGGCTGCCCGCGGTGATGTCGGTCACGCTGTAGTACAGCGCGAGGACGAACGGCACGCCCACCACCAGCAGGATGTAGACGACGGCGGGGGCGATCATGATCGATCCGAGCCACCCGCGTCGGTTGACCAGGAAGTCGAGCCGGCCCGGCCGGGCGGCCGCCCGCGCCGCGGGCCGCGCCGCTCCGGTGAGGTCCCTCATGTGTGCTCGCTCGCTCTCTGCCATGAACGTGGCGGGAGGCTCCGGTGAGCCGGAGCCTCCCTGGACCTGGCCCGAAGGATCCGGGCCGCTACACCATCTTCTTCTCCTTCCACTTGGCGAAGATGCGCCGGCACTGGGCGTCCGCTTCCTTCAGCGCGTCCTCCGGGGAGGCGGCCCCGCTGGCGGCCTTGGCGAACATCACGTTGAGCACCCAGGTGCTGTAGATCTCGTCGATCGCCGCGTTGGCGTAGCCGGGGTAGCCGACGTTGGTGGCCCAGTTGAGCACGTCGTCCAGGACCTTGTACTTGTCGGGCGGGTGGGCCTTGGGATCGTTGCTGATGAGCCTGGTGATGTCCGGCACCGTCTTGGGCCAGCACGGGAAGTCGTAGAACTCGCCGGCCACGAAGGCGTCGCGGAAGTTGGTGGTGTAGTCGACGAGGAACTTCTTGGCCCCGTCGATGTTGTCCGCGAACTTCCAGATCACGTAGCACTGCATGACGTGCTCGAGGCCGATGGCCCGGGCCGGGCCCTTGAGGGCCTTGGTGAGCTGGATCTTCCTGGAGATGTCCGGGTTCTCCTTCTCGGCGGTCCGGGTGATGGAGATCGCGTTGAGGGCCAGCGAGAGCTTGCCCGCGATCATCGCCCGGTTGTTGGAGGAGGCGTCCCAGGTGAACACCTCGTCGGTCATGGTCTCCTTGAAGAGCGCGGTGACGAACTTGATGGTCTCGAGCGTCTCCTTGGAGTTGAGGGTCAGATTGCCGTTGGCGTCCTGCTCGTGGGCGCCGTGGGCATACATGATCGTGCGCATGGCCATCGCGGTGTCGATCTCGTTGGCGAGCCCGATGCCCACCGGGTTGCCGGACTGCTTCTTGATCTTGGCTCCCGCGGTGCGGACCTCGTCCCACGTCTTCGGCCCGTTGGGCAGGCCCACCTGGCCGAAGAGGTCCTGGCGGTAGTTCACCGGGTCCGGCGTGAACGAGGGAGAGAAGGCGAAGTACTTCTTGGTCTTGGGGTTGTAGGTGCTCTTGACGCAGAGGTCGATGGGCTTGCCGACCTTCCGCTCGAGCTCCTGGTAGACGTCCTTCATGTCCACCGTCTGCTCCTCGTAGGAGGGCGGCGGCCAGTTGAACAGGAAGAGGTCGTGCCCCTTCTGGGCCGAGACCTCGGCGGTGGCCCGAGGGTTGATGCCGGCGATGCCGATGTTGTCGACGACCACCTCGGTGTCGTTCTTCTCGCCCCACTCCTTGGCCAGCTTCTTGTTGAACCACTCGTCGTAGGCGGGGACGAAGTGGACCCACTGCAGGATCTTGAGGGTCTTCTTGGCGGCGCGGGCGCGCCCGGGAACGATGATGTTGGCGCCGATGCCGGTGGCCAGCGCTCCGGCGCCGGTGGCCTTGATGAACTGCCGGCGATTCACGCGTTGCCCTGCCATACACCGCCCTCCTTGTTGGGTAGGCACACTCCGATCGCCGGAGCGGCCTCCTGCGTGGCGCTGATCGATCGAGTCGGGGCGTGCCGGGAGGGACGCCCGGCGCGCCCCTTCGCCCGCCCGGGGAAATGCGTCGCCACTGTAGCGCCCGCGCGGATCGTGTTCAAGGGGCGATGGGGCGACCGGGGCCGACGGCCGGATGAGCGGGAATCCCGGCGCGGACGCCGAGGAGTGACCGGTCCGAAGGTACGCAGCCTGGGTCGAGGGCGCCCCGCAGGGAGTCGACACCCCCGCTCCTCTTGCCGAGCCCGGGATTCCCGGGGACACTCGGCTGGGAGGAGACTCGCCCACTCCCGAGCAATGACACCCGGGATAGGTCCGGACGCCTGACCGGCGTCATGCTCTCGGGACGCGGTAGGATCGGGGAGTCGCCGGGCGCGAAAAGGCCCGTCGAGGGAGGATCACATGGTCGACCGGCTCATCTCCTGCGACGATCACATGGATCTCAGCCAGCTCCCCGCGGATCTGTGGACCACGCGGCTGCCCGCGTCGCTGCTCGATCGCGCGCCGCACGTCGCGGAGCGCGACGGTCAGGCGGTCTGGCTGTGCGACGGGAAGGTGTGGGGGCGCTGGGACGGCAAGCCGCCGGCGACGGGCTCGGCGCGGGCCATCAAGCCGCTCTACAGTGCCTTTGACCGCGCGGGCATCCACGATCCGAGCGCGCGCCGTCCGGCCGTCGCCGAGCTGCGGCTGGCCGACATGGATCGCGACGGCGTCGCGACGCAGGTGATCTTCGGGCCGATCTTCCAGATCTCGACCGACGATCCGGTGCTTCGTGTCGCCTGCTATCGCGTCTACAACGACTGGCTGCTCGACTTCTGCAAGGCGGCGCCCGACCGGCTCATCGGCCTGCCGATGCTGCCGGAGACGCCCGACGCGGCGCTCGCCGAGCTCGAGCGGGTGCGCGCCAAGGGCGGGGTGCGCCAGGTCAATCTCATGATCGCCAACATCGACCCCAAGCTCGACGACCCGGCCTGGGAGCCGCTCTGGCAGGCGCTGGAGGACAGCGGCATCATCCTCTCCTGGCACATCACGGTGTTCGTCGGCAAGCCGGGGGATCGGGTCGCCAACAAGGCGGCGAGCGTCTTCGAGAACACCAAGTTCTTCCTCGGAAACTTCCTCGAGCCCTTCGTCGATCTCTTCGCCTGGGGCATCCTGGAGCGCCACCCGGGACTGCGCATGGTGATGGCCGAGGCGGGCGCCGGCTGGCTGCCCTGGCTCGTCCAGGAGCTCGACTACCGGCACTGGCGGCTCTGGGAGGCCAAGGAGTTCTGGGCCGACAAGGGCGGCCGCGCCCTCGTCACCAAGCCGAGCGAGCTCTTCAAGCGGCAGATCTACGCGACCTTTCAGGAAGACCACGTGGCGATGTCGCTCATCCCGTTCTTCGGCGACGGCCACCTGCTGTGGGCGTCGGACTATCCTCACCCCGACAGCGTCTGGCCCAACTCCCGGGCCGCGATCGAGCGGCAGATGCAGCACCTGTCGCCGGAGATGCGGCGGAAGCTGACCCACGACAACGCGGCCGCGCTCTACGGGCTCTGAGGCGAAAAGGACACGGCATGGCACGCGACAGGCGCTTCAAGGTCTGGCTGGACGGGAAGGTCGTGGACCCGGAGCAGGCGATGCTCAGCGTGTTCACGCTGACCGTCCTGCGAGGGGCGAACGTCTACGAAGGTCTGCGCGCGTACTGGAATCCGGCCTCAGCAGCCGCGGCTCGGCGAGCGCGTGCTGCCGAACGTCTGAGCGCGGCGCCTCTACCGCGCCAGGCGCTCCAGGAGGGCTGCGGGCTCGGTCGGCGCCGCCCCGAGGCCGACCTGCTGGTGGCGAACCACCCCATCCCGGTCCAGGATCGTGATGACGTTGGAGTGGTCGAAGTCGCCGTCGGCCTTCTGCTTGTAGCGGACCCCGAGCGTCATGGCGAGCTCGCGCACGGCGGCGCGGCCGCCGTGGAAGAGCCGCCAGCGCGCCGGCTCGAGCTCGTGGGCCGCCGCGAACTTCTTCAAGACCGCCGGCCGATCACGCTCGGTATCGAAGGAGGCGAGGACGAACCACACCCGTTCCCGGGCCTGCGGCGACAGTGTCGATTCGATGAGCTGCAGATTCGCGAGGATGAGGGGGCACGCGGTGGTGCAGTGCGTGTACACCATCGCGAGCGCGACCGGCCGGCCCCGGAGCGAGCGCAGCCGCACGCGCGTTCCGTCCATGTCGGTCCACTCGCTGCCCGACTGGTAGATCGACGAGCCCGAGAGCGGAGCCGGCCGGTCGACGTCCAGGGACCGGTGGTCGCCGTGACTGTGCGGCGGCTCGTCCTTCGCCCGGGCGGCCCCGGGAAGGACCGCGAGCGCCATCGCGAGGACCAGCGTCATCCGGGTCATGGCCGGTCGGGCTCGGCGGCGCAGCGGAATCCGAGGCGGCTGGTGGTGTAGCTGGCCCTCAAGCTGTTCCGCAGGGCGTAGCGCATGAAGGTGGCGTAGTCGCTCGGATCGACCGCGCCCAGGCTGCCCGAGCCGCAGAACAGCGGGTCGTCCTTTCCGCCGGGATCGCGGCTGTCCGTGCTGATGAGGGTGCTGTTGAAGTCGAGCGTCCACTCCCAGATCAACCCGTGCAGATCGTAGACGCCGTAGGCGTTCGGCGCTCCGCGGCCGACCACGCCGAGCGGCTCGGTCGCGGGCTGGCTGTACCAGCGGAGGATGCGATCGCGCGTGGCCGCCGTGTCCTTCCCGTCGCCGGCCGCGGCGCGCTCCCACTGGTCCACGGTGGGCAGCTCCTTGCCCCGCCACTGGCAGTAGGCGTTCGCCGCGAACCAGGACACGCGGGTGACCGGCGCGTCCGGCGGCACCCGCGCTCCCGCATCGAAGTCCGACGCCCAGTCCTCGAGGTAGTGGGCGTCGGCCAGCACCGCCGCGACGCGCGACCGCGACCACTCCGGCCGGCGGCGCAGGAACTCGGCGAACTGGCGGCGCGTCACCGGCCGCCGGTCGATGAGGAAGGCCGGCACGTCGGCCGATGCGCCGCGGTCGGCGCCCGCGGCCGGGACGCCCGATCCCCCGGGGACGAAGAACGCGGCCGGCGGCCCGGCCGGCACCAGGGCCATGTCCTCCGGGGCCGCCGCGCCGCCGGCGGCGGTGCCGCTGGCCAGGGCGATGGCCGCGGCGGTCACCGCGATCAGCGCGCCGGCGGTCTTCATTCCGACGCCTTCGCGCTGCCCTTGGCGCGATGGGTCTTCACCTCCTGCGCCGACACCTCCTTGCCGGAGTTCCCCCAGCTGCCGTAGACGTAGGTGAGCACCGCGGCGACGTCCTCGTCGGAGAGAGTCCACGCGGGCATGACCCCGTTGTACTTCTCGCCGTTCACGGTGACCGATCCCTGCAGCCCGCCGGTCACGGTCCGGATCGCGCGCACCTTGTCCGCGTTCAGGTAGTCGCTGCGGGCCAGCGGCGGGAACGCCTTGGGAATCCCTTGCCCGTTCGCCTGGTGGCAGGCCGCGCAGTTGGTGGTGTACACCGACCTTCCGCGGTCGAGCAGCTGCTTCCTCGTCAAGGCCGGCCGCGCGGGCTGCGGCGGCAGGTCGGTCACCCGGATCCGGCTGCCCTCCGGCTGGTACACCTCGTCGCTGATCTTCCCCGAGTACACGATCTTGTTGTCGCCGCCCTCCACCTTGAGCATGCCGAGCGCGCCCTTGTTGAACGCCCGCGTGAGCGAGTGGTCGACGAGGATGTAGGTGCCCGGCACCTCGACCTTGAAGTCGATGATCGCCGCGCCGCCGGCGGGCACCATGGTGGTCTGCACGTTGTGGGAGACCACCGACGTGTTCCCTTCGGGCCACACCCGGTCGAAGATCTCGCCGATCACGTGGAACGAGGACGTCAGGTTCGGCCCGCCGACGCCGAAGTAGAGGCGGACGGTCTCGCCGATCCTGGCCTGGAGCGCCTTGTCTCCGGCGATGGCTCCGACCGCGCCGTTGAAGACCACGTATTCCGGCCGCTCGTCGATGGCCTTGAGCATGCTGAACGGCTGCAGCCCGGGCTGACCGTTGGGTCCCTTCGTGTAGAGATCGCCCTGCATGACGTAGTACTCGCGGTCCACCTTGGGCAGGCCGTCCCTGGGCTCGACCAGGATCAGGCCGTACATGCCGTTGGCCACGTGCATGGCCACCGGAGCGGTGGCGCAATGATAGACGTACAGCCCGGGATTCAAGGCCTTGAACGAGAACACCGAGCTGTGTCCGGGGGCGGAGAGCGACGAGGCCGCCCCCCCGCCCGGGCCGGTGACCGCATGCAGGTCGATGTTGTGCGGCATCTTGTTGTCGGGGTGGTTGTCGAGGTGGAACTCGACCAGGTCCCCCTCGCGGATTCGGATGAACTTGCCCGGGACCTTCCCGCCGAACGTCCAGAAGGAGTACCGGACGCCCTCGGCGACGGTCATCTCGGTCTCCACGACCTCCAGGCGCACGACGACCTTGGTGGCGTGCTTCCGCGTGATCGGCGGCGGCACCGTCGGCGCGTCGGTCAGCACCGCGCGCTCCTCGCCCTCCGTCGGCTCCACCGCGTTCTGGTCCGGGGCCGCCGTCGCGACGGTGGCGAACGACAGCATCAGCGCGGTAATCCACATCGGCAGGGTCCGGCGATGTCCAGGCATGGCCGCCCCATCCTCCTCGTTGAAGACGTGTGAGCTCTGCCCGACCTTAGCTGGCTCGGCCGCCGGCCCGTTATGGCGCCCGTCATATCCGGCCCTTGGGCCATCAAGAGGGGGCGATGATACCGGCTCGACGCAACGTCATGGCCGAGTAGCGGGCCGCCGTCCGGGGGCACGACGCGCACGCGCTGGCGCCGGACGCGGTGGACTGGATGTATCGCTCCGCCGAGAGCGTCATCTATCCCTCGCGGGACACGACCCGCCGCCCCGAGGGCGGAGACCGCCGGGCCCGACGCACGGGGCCGCCGCGCTCAGAGGGTGCGCAGCTTGGGGTCGAGGGCGTCCCGCAGGGAGTCGCCGAAGAGATTGAAGGCGAACACGGCCAGGCTGATGGCCAGGCCCGGGAAGATGGGGATCCAGGGCGCGCTCTCCGCGTACTCGGCGGCGCCGCCCTGGAGCATGAGGCCCCAGGCCGGGGTGGGCTCCTGCACGCCGAGCCCCAGGTAGGAGAGCGACGCCTCCAGCAGGATGGCCTGGCCCAGGAAGGCGGTGAGGACGATCAGGTACGGGGGGATGACGTTCGGCACCATGTGCCGCAGGATGATGCGCACGTGGCCGTACCCGCAGGCCCGCGCGGCGTCCACGTAGGGGCTCTCCCGGACCGAGAGCGCGGTGGCGCGGCAGACGCGGGCCGCGCGGGGCACCATCGGCACCAGGATGGCGAGAATGACCTTGAAGGTGCCGGTGCCGAGGATGGCGACCACCGCCAGCGCCAGCACGATCAGGGGAAACGACAGGAAGACGTCCAGGATCCGCTGCACGATCATGTCGATCCGGCCGCCGAAGTAGCCGCTGGCGGTGCCGATGATCAGGCCCGCGGTCGCGCCGACCACGGAGGCTCCGAAGCCCACGAGCAGGGCGGTCCGCGACCCGAAGATGATGCGCGAGAGCACGTCGCGCCCGAACGAGTCCGTCCCGAGCCAGTGCCGCGCGTCGGGCGGCGCGAACATCGCGCCGTAGTCGGTCGCCAGCGGATCGTAGGGCGCGACCACCGGGGCGAGGACCGCGGTCAGCACCATGACGATCACCACCGCGACGCCCGCGAACCCGAGCGGCTTCCGGCGCGCGAAGCGCCACATCGCGGCCAGCGCGCGCCGGGCGGGTCCGTGCGCGAGCGCCGCCTCCTCGACGTCCAGCGCGGGCAGGGCCACGTCCGCCATCAGCGGTACCGGATGCGCGGGTCGAGCCAGGCGTAGAGCAGGTCGACCACGAAGTTGGACAGGATGAACACGAAGGCCACCAGCAGCACGAGCCCCTGGACCATCGTGTAATCGTACTGGGTGACCGCGTCGACGAAGAGCTTGCCGAGGCCGTTCAGGTTGAACACCTGCTCGGTGACCACGAGCCCCCCGATGAGGAACGCGAACTCGAGCCCGATGACCGTCACCACCGGGAGCATCGCGTTCTTGAGCGCGTGGCGGGTGAGGATCAGCTTGCGCCGGATGCCCTTGGCCCGCGCGGTGCGGATGTAGTCCTCGCGCAGCACCTCGAGCACCGCGGAGCGCGTCATGCGCGTGGCCACCGCCGAGTAGCGGTACCCGGTGGCGAGGGCCGGCCAGATGAGCTGGGAGAGGTTCCCCCAGGGATCCACCCAGAACGGCACGTACACCATCGGCGGAGTCCAGTGGAACGCGATCAGGAAGCCGAGGAGGATGAGGATGCCGAGCCAGAAGGAGGGCATGGCGAGCCCCGCGATGGAGAAGACGCGCACCGCGTAGTCGGGCCATCGATCCTGGTAGAGCGCCGCGATGGTCCCGAGGGGCAGGGCGAGCGCGATCGCGATGAGGGTCGCCATGATGGCGATCTGCAGCGAGAGCTGGAACCGGATCCCGATCTCGTAGGTGACCGGCCGGCCCGTCCACATGGAGAGGCCCAGGTCCAGCCGGGTCAGGCCCTTCATCCAGTCCACGAACTGGCGTCCGATCGACCGGTCCAGGCCGAGGCGCTGGCGCTCCTGCTGCATCGCCTCCTCGCTGACGAACCCGCCCTCCCCGGCCATCCGGAGCTGCACGATGTCACCGGGCAGCAGCCGGATGAGCACGAAGATGAACAGCGCGACCCCGAAGAGGGTGGGGAACATCATCAGGAACCGCCTCACCAGATAGCGGCGCATAGAAAACGACGCGGGCCCACCGGCCTACTCCGGCGCGAGCCACACGTTGGCCAGGTCCTGGTTCAGGTAGTGGCTCGGGCTGATCTTCCAGCCGTGGAGCCGGGCGTTGTAGGGGACGATCCGGTTCCACCAGAGCGTCATGATGTAGTGGGCCTGCTCGTCGAGGACCCGCTTCTCGAACCGCCGCAGATCGCTCTTCAGCTTGCCCTGGTCGGTCTCGTGGACGATCTCGTCGTACAGGCCGTCCAGCGTGCGGTCCTGGTACTGGGCGTAGTTGGAGGCGGAGCGGTCGTTGGAGAGGAACTTCGAGATGTCGAGCACGGGATTCACGACCGCCTGGCAGTTGAAGTCCATGGTCACCTGGAAGTTGCCGTTCCGCAGGGTCGCGAAGAAGGGCGCGGTCGGCTCCACCCAGTGCTCGACGTTGAGGCCGATCTGCCGCCACTGGTCGATGAGCCAGATGCCGACCGCCTTGTAGGGCTGCTCGACCGCCCGGTTGTGCAGCTTGAAGGAGAAGCCGTCGGGCACGCCGGCCTCCCGGAGGAGGCGGCGGGCCTCGGTGCGGGCGGCCTTGATGTCGGTGCCGTAGCCCGCGATGGTCTGCAGCTCGGCCTGGGACGCGGCCAGGGGTGAGCCCGGGAACACGAGCCCGCCGACCGTCTTGACGATGGCGACCCTGGAGAGCGCCTTCGATCCCTCCCAGCGATCGAGGGCCAGCGACAGGGCCCGACGCACGCGCGGATCGTCGAAGGGCTTGGCCTTGTGGTTGGGGGCCAGGTAGAGGCCGCAGTTCCACGGGCTCTCCTGGACGGCGAGCTTGTCCCCCATCGCGGCCCGGAGGTCCTCCACCGCCTTGGGCGGGAAGGCCCGGAAGTTGATCATGGCCCGGCCGCCCCGGATGGCGGCCAGCTGCGGCGCCTCCTGCTTGATGAAGATGGCGCGGAAGCCGTCCAGGTACGGCAGGCCCGGCATGAAGTAGTCGGGGTTGCGGACTCCCGAGACGTGGGAGCCGGCCACGTACTCCTTGAACTTGAACGGGCCGCTGCCCATCACGTGCGTCTCGTACCAGTGGATGTCGCGGGCCAGGATGTCGGCCTCGTAGATCCAGTTGTAGGGGTTGGCCAGCGCGGGAATGAACGCCTCGGTGGCGAACTTCAGCCGGAAGACCACGGTGGTGGGGTCGGGCGCCTCCACGCTCTTGACCATGAAGAACATGGCCTTGCGATCGCTCACCACGCCTTCGGGCGGGAAGATGATCTTGTCGAAGCTCGCCTTCACGTCCCGCGAGGTGAGCGGGTTGCCGTCGTGGAACTTCACGTTCTTGCGGAGCTTGAACGTGTACGTGAGACCGTCGGCGCTCTTGGTCCAGCTCTCGGCCACGTCGCCCACGAAGGCGGTCGGGTCCGACGGGTTCTTCGGGTCCACCTTGATCAGCAGGCTGTAGAAGGGACGCAGGGGATGGATGACCGCGTAGGTCTCCTCCCGGTGGGCGTCCATGCTCGGAAAGCCCGCGGCGGGCACGACGAAGTCGAGCTCGCCCCCGCGCACCGGCGTCTCCTCCGCGGGCGCCCGCACGGGCAGGGCGAGGAGCAGGGCCACCAGCAGGACGGACACTCTCGTGACGGTAGACGTCGGGACCATCTCGTGCCTCCTCGATCGACTCGGCGGCCGCTCCCGCACCGCCACCAGGACGTGTGCTCCACCATGTCCCACCCGAAGGTGAGAGGAGCGTGAGAGGAACGTGAGAACCGCGTGAGAAGCACGCGGCAGCCGTGGTAGGTTGCGCAGGAGGCGGGGACCGGTTCCGGCCGGGTTGGCCCCCGCGAGAACGACGGAGGGCGAGCCCGACCATGACCAAGATGCACCTGATGTGGTTCTGCGCGTTCAATCCCCACGCGGGGTTCGGCCTGGACGGCTGGGCGGGGCCCCGGACCGGCGGCTACGAGTGGACCCGGCCGGAGCTGTGGCAGGACATGGCGGCGGCGCTCGAGCGCGCCAGGTTCGACCTGATCATGCTGGGAGACAGCCTCGCGGTGCCGGGCACCTACCAGGGGCGAATGGACGCCTATCTGCGCTACGCCGAGCACGTGCCGTTCCACGATCCCGGCCCCCTGATCGCGGTCATGGCCGCGGCCACCCGGCGCATCGGCCTCGCGGCCACGCTGTCGACCACGTTCTACCCGCCCTACCTGCTCGCCCGCCTCATGACGACGCTCGACCACCTGAGCCGCGGGCGCGCGGCCTGGAACGTGGTGACCTCCTACAAGGTGGAGGAGGCGCTCAATTTCGGCTACACGGAGCTGCTCGACCACGACCAGCGCTACGACCGGGCCGACGAGTACATGGAGCTGTGCTACCGGCTCTGGTCGAGCTGGGATCCCGACGCGGTGGTCATGGATCAGCGCACCGACACCTTCGCCGATCCCGCGAAGGTGCACCCCATCGACTTCGAGGGCGCGTACTACCGCTCGCGCGGGCCGCTCAACGCGACGCCGTCGCCGCAGGGCCGGCCGGTCATCATCCAGGCCGGCGCTTCCGACCGTGGTCAGGACTTCGCGGCCCGCCACGCCGAGGCGGTCATCGTCTCGCGGGAGACGGTGGACGAGATGAAGCAGTACTACGACGCGTTCAAGGCCCGGGTGGCCCGGCAGGGCCGCGATCCCGACGAGTGCAAGGTGTTCTTCCTGAGCAAGCCCATCATCGGCGACACCGACGAGGAGGCCCGGCAACGCGCCGACGAGCTGTACGCCAACGCGCCGGTGGAGGCGGGGCTCGCGTCGCTCTCGACGATGATGCAGATCGATCTGTCCGCCTACGACCTGGACAGGCCGCTCCCCGATGCCATCCAGACCCGCGCCATCCAGGGCATCCGCAGCCAGCTGGACCGCTTCTACATGTCCGGGCGCACCCCGACGCTGCGGGACATCGCCACCCGCAAGGTGAGCATCGACTCCAAGCCGTACATCGGCACCCCGGAGCGCGTCGCCGACGAGCTGGCGCGGACGATCGACGCGGTGGGCGGCGACGGCTTCGCCATCCGGCAGGGCATCTGGCCGGGCTACGTCCTGCCCTTCGTGGACAAGGTCATCCCGCTGCTCCAGCAGCGGGGCGCGGTGCGCACCGAGTACAAGGGCACGACCCTCCGGGAGCACCTGCGGGAGTTCTAGGCGGTCGGGACGCTACCGCCGGCGCTGCGACGCCGCGATCGCGGCGATGGCGTTGCAGGCGAGCCGGGCCGCGGTCAGCGCGCTGAGCCCGGTGGCGTCGCGCGAGGGCATGAGCTCGACGAGGTCGCATCCCACGATGCGGCACCTCGCGGCGAGCCCCGCGAACAGCTCCAGCACCTGCCAGTAGAGCAGTCCGCCCGGCACCGGGGCGGCCACCGCCGGGATGACCGACGGGTCCAGGCCGTCGAGGTCCACCGTCACCAGGCAGGCGGCGCCGGGCTCCACCAGGTCCAGGACGGGCGCGATGCCGTGCCGGTGCACCTCCGCGGCGGTCACGAGCCGCGATCCCCATGCGCGCGCGTCCGCGACCTCTTCGGCGCGGGCGCTGCCGACCCCGCGGAGGCCCACCTGGACCATGCCGCGGATCCACGCCATCTCGGACGCGCGGCGCATCGGGCTGCTCCAGCCGAATCGCTCGCCCCGGACCTCGTCGCGCCAGTCGAGATGCGCGTCGATCTGCACCACGGTCAGCGGCCCGTGGCCCTCGAAGGCCCGGAACATCGGGATCGGCACGGAGTCGTCGCCGCCCAGCACCACCGGGATCGCGCCGGCGTCGAGCACCGCGCGCACGGCGGCGGTGATCGCCTCGCGGTTGCCCGCCGGATCCGCGGGATCGCCCGGCACGTCGCCGCAATCGACCGCCACGTCCGGCCGCAACCCGCCGAGGTCGAAGTCGTAGTGGTCGGGCAGCCGGTTGTATCCGGTGAGGGCGGCGCGGAGCGCCGCGGGCGCGCCGGCGGAGTGGCTCGGCTTGCCCTTGTCGTAGGGCGTGGCGTGCTCGACGCCCAGCACCGCGATCTGGCCGGGGCGGGGCTGGGCGGCGCCCGGCAGTCCCGCGAACGTCACCGGCGGCCCGCTCGCGGGGGTCACGGGGCCGCGACCTCCTCGCGCCGCCGGGTGCACGTGTCCACGATGGCGTGCACGTAGGCGCGCGTGAGGCGCCCCAGCGCGTCCACGCGGCAGGCGTCGTAGCTGGGCGGCCAGCCCGCCTCGGGGTTCATGAGGCCGGGCAGCCCGAAGCGCGCGGTGGGGATGCCCGCGTTGCGCAGCACGTTGCCGTCGGTGGTGCCGCTCTGGTCGCGCACGAACGCGTGCGGACGGCCCTCGACCGCCTCCCACGCGCGCAGGCAGCTCTGGACGATCCAGCTCCGCGGGTCGGTGCGCGAGCCGGGTACCGACAGGGTCATCTCCCAGTCGAGGTCCATCTCCGGGTGGGCGCGGAGGAAGCCCGCCATGAACTCGTCCATCTCGCGCTTCACGGACAGCATGCTCTGGTGGGGATTCGTGCGCAGGTCCACGTACACGTGGCACACGCCGGGGATGAACTCGGGCTTGAACGGCCAGCCCCCCTCGATGGCCCCGACCGCGCCCTGGGGCGCGAGCTGGCCGCGGGTGTGCCGCTTCGTGTACTCGGGGAACCACGCCTCCAGGGCCTCGACCAGGCGCGCCGCGTCCACGAGCGGGTTGCGCGTGCGCTGGAACTGGCGCATGCCCGAGTAGCAGAGCGATCCCTTCACGCGCACCGTGAACCAGCACTGGCCGGGCTCTTCCCACACCACCGCGTAGCCCGGCTTGGTGCTGATGGCCATGTCCGCGCGCACGCCGTGCTTCAGCATGTACTCGCAGCCGATCCCGAAGCCCTGGTAGGCGGGGCCCCGGAAGTCGCGATGGAGACCGGTCGTCGGCCGCTTGTGGATGCCGCCCGCCACGAGGGCGACGATCAGGTCGCCGCGGAGCGGCACGCCCGCGCGGCGCACCGCATCCGCGGCCGCGATCGCGCAGGCCGCGCCGCCCTTGGGGTTCGAGATGCCCAGACCGGTGAGGAGCCCGTCGCGCAGGATGGCGCGCGGCTGCAGATCGGGCCGATCGGCCGGGCCCACGCACGGATAGTCCTCGCGCGCGTCGCCGGTGAAGGTGGTGTCGAGGTGGCCGTAGAGGATCAGGTCGGCGCCGGTGCCGTCGCCCCGCAGCCGCGCGATGGTGTTGCCGCGCTGCTCGGTGATCTCGTGATAGGTGGTGCTGAAGCCGCGCCCGCGCAGGTCCTCCTCCAGGTAGCGGGCCAGCGCGGCCTCGCCGCCGGTCGGGCTCGGGATCTCGATCATGCGCATCGCGAGGTCCAGCAGCGCGCGCTCGTCGACCAGAGCGAGCGCGCGGTCGAGCCACGCCTGCTGTCCCGGGGCGGGCGCGGCTTCCGCCACCGGGACGCTGGTCTCGTCCATGCCGGTGTCGACGCCCGTCGCGCTCATCGCGGTCTCGGCCCGGGTCCGAGCCCGGCGATGCTGTCGTCGCGAAGCTCGTCGATCGCGCCCAGGTCGGTTCGGGCCGGCATGCCCCGCGCGCTCAGCAGCAGCCGCCGCCACGCGATCACCTCGGCGTCGGTGCCGGAGAGCTTCTCGGGCGTGTCGTAGCGCTGGGGCGCCATCACCCGGTAGTCCTGGTCGGAGAAGTTGGCGTTCATGGCCCAGTTCTGGAAGCCGACGAAGAACAGCCGCGCGAGGGCCCGGCCGACCGCGGTCCGCCGGCGGACCGCGTGGTAGTAGATCACCCGCGTGAGCTGCTCGTCCACCGGCACGCAGGCCCGCGTGTACATGTGGGTGCCGAAGTCGAAGCGGAACATGCTGGGCAGGTGGTGGCCCCCGGAGCGCACGCGCTGGCCGTCGATGAACGTGTGCATGCCCCACTCCTCGTCGGGATTGAACGGCGGGCGCGTGGCCCGCCGCCGCAGCCGCCAGGCGAACGCCCACAGCCAGAGCCGCCGCCACTGCGACTTCGGCCAGTACCCGTCGACGCCCGGGTAGTACTCGCGCGCCGGCCGCGGCGCCTGGTCGGCCGGGATGTAGCCGAGGGCGGCGCGGCCGTTGACGATGCGCGGCCGGTAGCCGGCCGGTCCGAACTGGAGGATCGGCTCCATGAGCTGCAGCAGCGCGTTGCGGTGCACGTACATGACGTGGGAGTCGAGGGCGTTCTCGAGGGCCACCCGCCAGTTCACGGGCCAGTAGCGGGTCGCGGTCATCACCACCGTGTCCTCCCCCTCGAAGAACTCGGGCGGCACGTCCTCCTGGATCGGCGCCGGGGTGCCCGTGCCCATCCAGACGAACACCATGCCCTTCAGCGTCCGGGTCGGGAAGATGCGGCCGCGCACCTTGCCCGGGATCCGGCTGTCCGGCCCCTCGGAGAGCACGGCCACGCACTCGCCCCGCGCGTCGAACACCCAGCCGTGGTACGGGCAGGCGATGGTCCCGGGGTAGTGGCAGTCGCCGCGCCGCAGCGAGCCGCCGCGGTGCGGGCACACGTCGGCGATGGCGGTGACCGTGCCGTCCTTGTCGCGGAAGAAGGCGATCTCCTCGCCCATGATCTTGAGCCCGGTGGGCCGTTTGCGGGGGACGGACGATTCGGGCAGGGCCGGGTACCAGTACTCGGGCAGCCCCAGCGCGGGGATCAGCGATCGCATCTCGGTCGGGTTCATGAGATCTCCTCCATGGGCCGCGTCATGCGCCGAGATAGGCCTCGCGCACGCGCGGATGCTGCAGCAGGTCCGCCGCCTTGCCTTCCAGCACCACCCGTCCGGTCTCGAGCACGTAGGCGCGGTGGGCGAGCCGCAGGGCCTCCGCCGCGTTCTGCTCGACCAGCAGCACGGTGACGCCGTCTCGGGCCAGCGACGCGATGATGTCGAAGATGCGCGCGATGACCACCGGGGCGAGCCCGAGCGACGGCTCGTCCAGCAACAGCACCCGCGGCCGCGCCATCAGGGCGCGTGCGATCGCCAGCATCTGCTGCTCGCCGCCGGAGAGCGAGCCCGCCTTCTGGCCGAGCCGCTCCCTCAGCACCGGGAAGCGCGCGGAGACCTGCTCGAGGTCGGCGGCGATGCGCGCGTCGCGCCGCTGGTAGGCGCCGAGTCGCAGGTTCTCGCGCACGGTGAGGGAGCCGAGGATGCCCCGTCCCTCGGGCACGAGCACCACGCCGCGGCGCACGACCTCCTCCACCGCGAGACCGCCGAGCGGGGCGCCCGCGAAGGTCACCGTGCCGGCGCTCGGCCGCACCACGCCCATGATCGCCTTCATGAGCGTGCTCTTCCCCGCGCAGTTGGAGCCGACCAGTGCCACGATCTCGCCCTCGCCGACGGACAGGCTCACCCCGTCCAGCGCACGCACGACTCCGTAGCTGACCGACACGTCGCGGACCTCGAGCCAGCTCATGCCTCGCGCCCCAGATAGGCCGCGATCACCCGCGGGTCCTGGCGCACGCGGTCCGGCGGCCCGCTGGCGATGACGCGGCCCGCGTCGAGCACCGTCACCACGTCCGAGACCCGCATGACCAGGCGCACGTGGTGCTCCACCAGGACCACCGTCACGCCGGACTCGCGGATCTTCCGGATGAGCTGGTTCAGATCCTCGACCTCGACGGCGGTCATCCCGCCCGCCGGCTCGTCGAGGAGCAGGAGGCGCGGATCGCTGGCGAGGGCCCGCGCCACCTCGAGGCGCCGCTGCTCGACCAGGGTGAGATCGCCCGCCCAGGTGCCGGCGCGGGAGGCCAGGCCCACCATCTCCAGGAGCTCGCGAGCCCGGCGGCGCGTCTCCACCTCCTCGCTTCGCTCCCGGAACGGGGGGCGGACGAGGGCCGCGCCGAAGCCGCCCCGGGTGCGGGCGTGCCGGCCCACCATCACGTTCTCGAGCGCGTTCATGCCCCGGAAGAGGCGGACCTGCTGGAAGGTGCGAGCGATGCCGGCGTGGGTGATGCGATCCGCGCGCCAGCCGGTGACGTCGCGCCCGTCGAGCGCGACCGACCCCGCGGTCGGAGAGAGGAGGCCGGTGATGACGTTGAACAGCGTGGTCTTCCCCGCGCCGTTCGGGCCGATCACCGCGTGCACGCTGCCCGGCTCGACGGTGAGGTCCACGTCCGCGAGGGCCTGGTAGCCCCCGAAGCGCTTGGCGAGCCCCTCGACGCGGAGCATCACGTCCGTCTCACGCCGGCGTGTGGCGGCGCGGCGCGAGCAGGCCGGCGGGCCGCAGCACCGCGCAGAGGACCAGCAGCGTCCCGAACACGGTCATCCGCCACTCCTGCACGAAGCGCAGCGTCTCGGGCAGGAGGGTGACCACCGCCGCGCCGACGACGGGGCCCCAGTAGGTACCGACGCCGCCCAGCACCACGATCAGGAAGATCTCGGCGGAGCGGAAGAAGCCGAACTGGGCGGGATCGATGAACAGCGCCTGGTGAGCGTAGAGACCGCCGCCGACGCCGGCCCCGAGGGCGCCGAGCGCGAAGGCGGCCACCTTCACCCGGGTGAGGTTGACGCCCATCGCCTCGGCCGCCACCTCGTCCTCCTGCACCGCGCGCAGGGCGCGGCCGATCCGCGAGCCGCGGAAGCGCATCAGACAGACCAGCATGAGCGCGGCCACCACGCTCACCACCGGCAGCGACGTCAGGTGCTTGATGCCGCCGATCCCCGAGGCCTGCCCGGTGGGCTCGAAGTTGAGGAAGAAGATGCGAACGATCTCGCCGAAGCCCATGGTCAGGATGATGAGGTAGATGCCGCGGATGCGCAGGGCCGGGAAGCCGACCAGCGCGCCCGCGATGGCGGCGGCCAGGCCACCGGCGGCGAGCCCCGCCGCGAAGGGCCAGCCGAGCCACGTGGTGCAGATCACGGTGACGTAGGCCCCGATGGCCATGAAGCCGCCGTGGCCGAGCGAGAGCTGACCGGCCGAGATGGGCAGGTAGAGCGACAGGGCCAGCACCGTGTTGATGCCGAGGAAGATCAGCACCGACTCCCAGTACGAGCCCATCGCGGCCGGCCCTAGCGGATGTGCCCGACGCCGAAGAGTCCCTGCGGCCGGAAGAGCAGGATCAGGATCATCACCGCGAAGACGAAGGCATCGCGGTAGGACGAGGCGAGATACGCGACGCTCAGCACCTCCACGGCGCCCAGCAGCAGGCCGCCGACCATGGCTCCGTAGATGTTGCCGAGCCCGCCCAGCAGCATGATCGCGAGGCCCTTCACCCCCATGTCGATGCCCATGAACGGGGAGATCGCGTTGAACGAGAGGCCGACCAGCACCCCGGCCGCGCCGGCCAGCGCGGAGGCCACCGCGAACGTGACGAGGATCACCCGATCGGTGGAGATGCCGAGCAGCCGCGCGGTCAGCGTGCTCTCGGCGCTGGCGCGCATCGCCATGCCCATGCGGGTGCGGGTGACCCAGAGGTGGAGCGCGACCATCAGGGCCACCGAGACGCCTAGGATCAGCAGCTGCACCGAGCTGATCGTGATCGGGCCCACGCGCCAGGTCACCGGCTCCAGCCGGTGGGGGAAGCCGACCTGCTCGCCGCCGAAGACCTTGGTGGCCACTTCCTGCAGGATCAGGCCGACCCCGATGGTGCTGACCATCGGGGCGAAGACCGGACCGTGCCGCGCGCGGATGGGCCGGAACGCGGTGAGCTCGATGATCATGCCGAGCACCGCGGTGCCGAGCAGCGCCCCCACCAGGGCCACCGCGGGCCCCGCGTGTAGCCAGAGCACCAGCTGCAGCCCGATCAGCGCGCCCATCATGAACACCTCGCCGTGGGCCAGGTGCACGAGGCCGAGGACGCCGAAGATCAGCGCATAGCCGATGGCGATGAGCGCGTAGGTGCTGCCGAGCATCAGCCCGTTGACGAGCTGCTGGAGCAGCACTGCGCGCTACCGGACCGACTCGAACTTGCCCTGGCGCACCACGAGCACCACCGGCTGCCGGACCGCGTCGCCGTTGGCGTCGAAGGTGGTGGCGCCGGTGACCGGGGCCTTGTAGTCCTTCACCTTGGCCAGGCAGTCGCGCATCCGCTCGCGGTCCTTCTCGAGATCGTCGGGCTTGCCGCTGAGCGCGCTCTTCTCGGCGCAGGTCCGCACGATGTCGAGGGTGTCGTACATGAGCGCGGCCGCGTTGCTGGGCGGGGTGGGAGAGCGCTTCTTGTAGTCGGCCACCCAGCGGGCCACCGCGGGATCCGGGTTGTCGGTCCAGAAGTCGTTGACGGTCATGACGCCTTCGGCGGCGGGACCGGCCAGCTCGATGAAGCGCGGATCCATGACCCCGAGGCCGGCCACGATCGGCTGGGTCATGCCCTGCTTGCGCACCTCACGCACCACGTTGGCGCCCTCGTTGTAGAGGGCGGCCACCACCACTCCGTCCGGGTTGAGGCTCTTGGCCTTGGTGACCTGCGCCGAGTAGTCGATGTCGCCGGTCTGGAACGAGATGGAGTCGAGCACCGTGATGCCGCGGCTCTTGAGCGCGGCGGGCAGCACCACGCTGCCGTCCGACTTCGAGACCGCGTCCTTGGTGTCGAGCAGGATCACGACCTTCTTGATCCCCGGGTGGGCGGCGAGCCACCGGTCGATCAGGGCGCCGTCGAGCTTGTCGGAGGTGAGCGCGTTGCGGAACGCCCAGGGCCGATTGGCCGCCGCGATGCCGGGCTTGGCCGAGGTCGGGGTGATGATCGGCGTCTTGCCCTGGACCGCGACCGGGAACGTGACCTCCGACTCGCCGCTGAAGAGCGGCCCGACGATCGCCACCACCTGGTCGCTGCCGATCAGCTTGCGGGTGAGGTTGATCGCGTCGGTGTTCTCGCCGCGCGTGTCGTAGATCACGAGCCTGAGGGCGTCGCCCTTCTCCTGGAACATCTTGATCGCCACCTGCTGGTGGGCCCCGTAGGAGGCTCCCTTGCCGGAGAGCGGCATCAGCACCCCGACCTTCGGCTGGGCCGCGGCCGGGGCGGCCGCGCCCAGGAGGGCGGAGACCGCGCAGACCGCCAGTACAACGAGTGCGATCGACTTGCCGTGCGACGCCATGGGTTCCTCCTCCTGATGAGTGAGGGACGGGATCATTGCGGGGCGGCGCGGCGGGCCCGGGTCCGGCCCGGGCGCCGGCGGGCCGCGGGCGGCGAGGGGGACTCGCCGTCGACGCGCGCCACCTCGGCACTCCGCAGGAAGTCGCTCTCGAGCTGCGAGAGGTGGGCTTCCATCCAGACCGCGGCCTCCTTGCCGTCGCGCCGGGTCACCGCGTCGGCGATCTTGGAGTGGAAGAAGCGCGCGAACGACCGCTGGACGGGGCCGGCGGTGCCGGCGGCGTGACTCATGACCTCGGTGGCGAAGAACTCGGGCAGGAACCCCTGCACGTACGGGTTGCCGCTCGCCTGGGCCAGGGTCTGGTGGAAGAGCCGGTTGCTCTCCACGAACGCCTCCGTCGAGTCGGGATGCTCCTCCAGCATGCGAAGGGTCTTGTGGAGCGTGTTGAGGTGGTCGTCGGTCGCCCGCTGCGCGGCCAGCTCCGCTACCTTCGGCTCGATGATTCGCCGGAACTCGAGGGAATGCGAGAAGCCGTGCCGGCCGAGGGGCTGCAACGAGGCGAAGGAGTCGCGGGCGATCTCCGTGCAGTGCGGCGTGGTCACCACCCCGCCGGTCCGCCCGCGCCGCACCGTCACCAGGCCGAACAGCTCGAGGATCCGGATGGCCTCGCGCACCGACGCCCGGCTCACCCGGAACTGCTCGGCGAGCGCCCGCTCGGTGGGCAGGCGCGCCCCGGGCGCGATGCGACCCTGGGCGATCGCGACGCGGAGATCCTGGACGAGGCCTTCGAAGATGCGGGGGGATGTCATTGGTCAGACCGAATACTCCACTGGCCCGACCATTGTCAACCGGGGCGCCGGCACCCGACCCCGGCGCGGCGACCCGGTGGTTGTCGCGCCGGACCGCCAAGGGTATCGTTCCCTCGCGCGCCGCGCATCCGCGTTCACTCGAGGGCCCAGGGAGCGAAGCCATGAAGGTCGGCATCTTCCTCACGAACCAGAACCCGCTCGGGACCGACATGGTCTCCGCGCTCCACGAGCAGTTCGCGATGACGCGCCTGGCGCGCGATCGGGGCTGGGACGCGGTCGCCACCGGCCAGCACTACCTGAGCGAGGGCATGAGCCAGCTCCAGCTCGTTCCGTTCCTGGCGCGGCTGGCCGCCGAGGCGGGGGAGATGACCGGGGTCGCCGGCGTGCTGCTCATCAACCTGCACAACCCGGTCGAGGTGGCCGAGTGCATCGCCTCGCTCGACGTCATCTGGCGCGGCAACTTCGTGTTCGGGGTGGGGCTCGGCTATCGCGACGTCGAGTTCGACGCGTTCAACGTCCCGAAGGGCCAGCGCCTGCAGCGGTTCGAGGAGTGCCTGGAGATCGTCAAGCGCCTGTGGACCGAGGACGGCGTCAGCGTCGAGACCGACGTCTGCAAGCTCGCGAACGTGACCTTGACCTGCCGGCCCGCGCAGCGGCCGCACCCGCCCATCTGGTTCGCGGCCAACAGCGACGCGGCGGTGCGCCGGGCGGCCCGTCTGGGCGACACCTGGTTCGTGAACCCGCACGCGACCATGGCCAGCATCACGCGCCAGATGGGCCTCTACCGGGAGGAGCGCGCGCGCCTGGGCAAGCCGTGGCCGCGCGTGCGGCCGCTCATCAAGGAGATCTACTGCGCGAAGGACCGGCGAACCGCCCTCGAGCTGGCCGGGCCCTATCTCGGCGCGAAGTACCGCGCCTACGCGTCCTGGGGCCAGGACGCGGTGCTGCCCGACGGCGACACGTTCCGCCAGCCCTTCGAGGCGCTGCTGCGCGACCGCTTCGTGCTGGGCAGCCCCGAGGAGTGCTACGAGCAGCTCCGCCCGTGCTGGGAAGCGGTCGGCGCGAACTTCCTCTTCTTCCGCACGCACTGGCTCGGCATGCCGCTCGCCCACGCGCTGGCGAGCATGCGGCTGATGAGCGACGAGCTGTTGCCGGCGCTGCGGAAGATCGCGCCCTAGGCGGTGGCCGGGGCGACCTCCACCCCGTTCACCGTGTCGACCGTCTTGTAGTGCCCGGGGGAGGTGATCTCCAGGATCTCCACGTCCTCCGACCAGCCGGTCACGGTGTGCGACAGCCCGGGCGGGATGATGTGGCAGTCGCCCGCCTGGAGCTTGTGCTCGCCGTGGCCGTGGTAGTGGAAGCTCATCCAGCCCTTCAGCACGTAGTCCTCGAGGTGCGTGACCAGCAGGGACTGCTTGAGCTCCGACTTCGGCATGGCGAGCCTCCGGAGTGAGGGTGATGGGGACGGCGTGCCGGACCGCCCGCGCCGCCCGCTCCCCACGTAGCCCGCGGGGAGCGACCCTGTCAAGGAGATTCGGCCGCCGGCGCGACCCCGAGGGGCGCCTGGCGAGGCCGCAACCGGCCACGTATTGGACTAACGTCCAATAGGCCCGGCCGGCAACGCCCGTACAGTGGGTGTCATGCGTCGGCGACGCGTGGCCATCGTTCCGTCACCGGAGGCAAGGTCCGCGTCCGGCCTCCCAGGGGCATCGGCGAGCGACGATCGGGCGGTGCCGCTCGACCTGACCGAGAGCGTGGTGCGGGACTACCTGCGGCGCCATCCAGACCGAGCGTATTGCCCGCCGTGTGCTGGCCGAGCGGTGGGCGGTGATCTGCCCGCTCTCGCCGTCTCGGGGGTCATGGCCCAGCTGGCGGGGCGCCGGCCGCCGTTCGAGGCGGGACGCTGCCGCTGCGGCGCCGAAGGACTCATGTTCGTGGCCAGGCGGTAACGGAGGCGGCCGTGCCGGGTGGGGTCCTCGTCGGCATTCTGCGCGTCCGGCACGCCGATCACCTCGTTTTGCACGACGGGACCCAGGTGTTCCTGACCGGCAAGCAGACCGCTCGCGAGTTCCCGATCGGCACCAGCCTCACCGTCTCGTACACGCTCAAGAAGGACGGCAAGAAGATCGTCGACACCATCTGGCGCACGGACGCGTGAGCGCTCTCATGGGGCCGGCACCGAGCCGCCCGGCTTGGACCTTGGTCCCATATCGCGGTTCCGCGAGGGCCCCTACACTCGAAGCTCACGACACACATTCTCCGAAGCGCCAGGAGGAGTCCAATGCAACTGGGGGACGTCAGGCTCAAGACCGGGATCTGGGGTGCGGTGGCGGGCAGTGTGATCACCATGATCGTGGGGTTCAGCTGGGGGGGATGGACGACGAGCGGCACCGCCCGGCAGATGGCGCTGAAGCAGGCTGATACGGCGGTCACCGCCGCACTGGTGCCGATCTGTGTGGCCGGGCCGAAGGCCGACGTCGCTCGCGTGAAGAAGCTCGAGGAGCTTCGCGCCATCACGTCCTCCTACGACCAGACCGACTTCGTGATGAAGACCGGGTGGGCCAGCTTTGCGGGACAGGCGGAGCCCAATCGCGCCGTGGCCGAGGGCTGCGCCTCTGCCCTGCTCGAGACCGCCAGCACGAAGTAGCGCCCGTAGTCCGAGCCCGGGCCGCCTCGGATGGGAGGCGGCCGAGTAGGTTGCCCGCGGGGGGACGGAAGACTATAGTGGCCACTGGATGTGGAGTTCGTGGCCCCTCGTCGTTGTCCTCTGCCTGGTCCTGCTCGTACCGTTCGGCTGGATGCGATCGCCTCCTGCGGTCGCCGCCGCGAACGGTGCCGGCCTCCCGGATGGATGGATCGCTCCACATCTCGTCGAGGCGCTTCTCGTCCTGGGCGCGGCCCTGCTCGTCTTCCGGTTGGCTCTGGAGCGATCGCGCCGGAGGCGTGCCGAGCGCTCGCTCGGTGAGCGACTCCGGTTCGAGACCTTGCTGTCCGAGCAAGTCGCGATGTTCAGTCGCGTGTCGGGTGCCGACGTCGACCCGGCCATCCAGCGCTCCCTCCGCCAGATGGCCGATTTCCTGGTGGTGGACTGGGGCACGCTGACCGAGTACTCGGGCGATGGCGGGACGGCACGGCCGACCCACTGGTGGGCGGCGGAGGGGGTGCGGCCCAAGCCATCTGCGGTCGGGTTCGACGAGATCCCGTGGGTCGGCGCCCGGCTGCGGCGCGGAGAGCTGGTCAGGTTCTCCCGGCTCGATGAGCTCCCGGAAGAGGACGCGGCGCTCGATCGGCGAACGTACCGTCGGCTCGGCATCAAGTCCCTGGTCGCGGTTCCCTTGACGGTGGAAGGGGCGGTGGTCGGCGCCCTGGCGTTCAGCACCGTCGGGACCGAGCGCGCGTGGCGGGACGAGTTCGTGCAGCGGCTTCATCTGCTCGGGGAAGTGCTGGCCAGCGCGCTGTCGCGCCGTCGCGCGGACATGGAGGCACAGCGGCTGCGCCAGGATCTGGCCCATGTCGGGCGCGTGTCGACGATGGGGCAGCTCACCGCGTCGCTCGCCCACGAGCTCAATCAGCCCCTGACCGCGATCCTCAGCAACGCCCAGGCGGCCCAGCGCATGCTCGAGTCGGATCCGGCGGATCCGGTCGAGATTCGCGAGATCCTGCGGGACATCGTCGCCGACGACAAGCGGGCCGGTGAGGTGATCCAGCGATTGCGCGGGTTCCTCCGGAATGGCGATCTCCAGCTCGCCGCCCTCGACGTCGAAGACCTGGTGAGCCAGGTCGCGCGTCTCGTGAGCAGCGACGCGATCATCCGTAACGTGGCGATGGAGCTCGATCTGGCCGCCGACCTGCCTCCGGTCGCGGGGGACCGGGTGCAGCTGCAGCAGGTGGTCTTGAACCTGCTCATGAACGGGCTGGACGCGATGGCCGAGCCGAGTGCGGGAGGGCGGACCATCGTGCTGCGGACCTTCCGGGGCGGCCCGGCGACCGTGGTGGTGTCGGTGGAGGATTCGGGGGTCGGCATCGATGGGGCCGACCTGGAACGCGTCTTCGAGGCGTTCTACACGACGAAGCCCGAAGGGCTGGGGATGGGTCTGGCGATCGCGCGCTCCATCGTGCACGCGCACGGTGGCGAGTTGGAGGCCCGGAACAACGCTCGGGGGGGCGCCACGTTCTCGTTCACCTTGCGGACCGCGGCGGGCGAGCGATGAACGTTCCGACGACCGCGGTCGTGTTCGTGGTGGACGACGACGCGGCGGTGCGAAAGAGCCTGGCGCGACTGGCCCGGGCGGCGGGCCATCGGGCGGAAACGTTCGAGTCGGTTCGCGACTTCCTCGCCCGTGAGCCGTACGAGGGTCCCTGCTGTCTGGTGCTGGACGTCCGCATGCCCGGGCTGACCGGGCTGGACCTCCAGGCGGCGCTGGCCGCGGCCGGGCTGCGCGTGGCGATCGTGTTCATCACCGGCCATCGCGACGTCCCGGTGAGCGTGAAGGCCATGAAGGGCGGCGCCGTGGACTTCCTCGTGAAGCCGGTGGACCAGCAGGTCCTGCTGAGTGCCATCCAGCAGGCGGTGGCGCGGACGCTGACCGATCGACGGCACGAGGCACGGGCGAGCGAGGTACGGAGCCGCATCGCGAGCCTGACCCCGCGGGAGGCCGCCGTCTTCGCGCTGGTGGTGGCGGGAATGCTGAACAAGCAGATCGGGTCCGAGCTCGGCATCGCGGAGAAGACGGTGAAGGTACACCGAGGCCGGGTCATGGAGAAGATGAGGGCGGGATCCCTCGCGGAGCTGGTTCGGCTCGCGGGGGAAGGGGGCGTCATCGGCGCGGGCTGAAGACGGCCCGGGAGTTGGGACGAAGGTCCACTATCCCTCCCGGCGGGGTCCGGTACGATGACCGGGAGATGACCCTCGCGAGCCCGCTGATCTGCATAGTGGACGACGATCTGTCGGTACGCCGCGCGCTCGGCCGGCTCATCACGTCGGCGGGCTACGCGGTCGCGACGTTCGGGTCGGCCCGGGACTTCCTGACCCTGGCGCCGTCGGTCCGCACCGCGTGTCTGGTGCTGGACATCTATCTGGACGAGATGGATGGATTCGAGCTGCAGGCGAGGTTGGCGGCGGACCGGGCGGACATCCCGATCATCTTCATGACCGCCCACGATGATGCGACGACGCGCGAGCGTATCGAGCGCGCCGGGGTGGCCGGTGTTCTGGGGAAGCCGTTCGACGGCGAGCGGTTGCTCGAGGCGATCCGCGGGGTGGTCGATCGAGGCGCGGGAGCGTGAACGGACCGGTTGGACGAAGGTCCCATGGCTCTGGGTACTCAAGCGCAGGGCTTCAAGACTCTGTCCGAGGGCGACAAGGTGGAGTTCGACGTGAACCGAGGCCCGAAGGGACTCCTGGCCGCCAACGTGCGGGAGGCCTGATCGACGAAGGAGAGCGCGCCGCCCGCCCGGATCAGGCGTGCGGCAGCTGCGAGAGAACGCGCTGCTTGAAGTGGGCTTCCTTCGCCGGGTCCCCGATCTCCCGGGCGATCGCCTCGACGAGCCGCGTGGTCTCCTGCGGCGAGCCGAGACCGGGGTGACCCGCGAGGTATTCCTGGCAGATCATCCCCGCCATGGGGCCCAGGAACTCGGCCAGCTCGCGCTCCAGCAGCGGTCGGATCCGGCCCATCGCTTCTGCGGCCTCGGCGGGCGGTCGCGTGGCGGTCGCCGGGCTCACATCCGGCCTGGGCGCCGCTTGCGACACCACCGACACCGGTCCTGACGCGGCGCCCAGGTGGGCGAGGATCTCGGCGGTCGCGGGGAGTCGCGGATCCACCGATGGCACCGACGCCTGCTCGAAGCGGTACCGCGCCGCGCTGAAGGTCTGAAGCGGCGCCAGGGCGTCCGGTCCGCGCATGAGTCGATAGCTCAGGCCGACGATCTCCCCCTCGCGAAGGACGACCTGGGCGGGATGGTTCTCGAGCGTGATGATGAACAGCGTGCCCGTGCCCCGGGCGGCGCACAGGGACTGGAGCTCCGCGATCACCTGATCGCGCGGCCGGAGCTCCGCGTCGCCCGGACGTTCGGCCGCCATGCGGATGGAGTGGGGCGGTCGCTACCCGGCTGAGCGCCGGTCGGCGAGGCCGGGGCCGGGACGTTTCCAGCCGGTGCCGCCCGTTCCCGCCGACTCGGACCGTGTTGGGGTGAGGCGCGCCATGGCGGCCTTGATGCTGGCGCCCAGGCGGTCGACGGCCCGAGCCAGCGCGCCGATCTCGTCGGAGCGGCCCGCCTCCGGGATGGAGGCCTTGAGGTTTCCCCGGCTGATCTCGTCCGCGATCCGGGTGAGGCTGCGGATCGGACGGGTGAGCCGCTGGGCCAGCAGGTACGACGCCAGCACCACGAGCAGCAGGGTCAGGGCGAGCAGCACCAGCGCGTTGCGGTTGGCCGCGGTGATGGGGGCGTAGGCCTCCTGGACGTCCTGCTGGACCACCAGGGTCCAGCCCTCCTTGGTCTTGCGCGCGTAGGCGAGCATCGACCGGCCGGCCTCGTCGGTGTACACGATCCGCTTCTTGGTGACATCCGAGCGGCCCAGGAAGGCCGGGTGCTGGCTCAGATCCTTGAGGCCCTCGACGTACTCCTTCCGCGGGTGCGCGATGACCTTGCCGGTGGTGTCCAGCAGGAAGGCGTGGCCCGTCCGTCCGATCTGGACCCCCGCGATGCTGCTGGAGACGTCGTTGATCGTCATGCCGATGGCGAGCACGCCGACCAGGCGCTGCTCGGCGGTGACGGGGACCGACAGGATGAGGGCGGGCTGGCCGTTGGTCCGGCTGATCACGACCTGCTGGCCGAGCGGAGCGCCGTGGAGGACTTGCTGGACGTAGAGCCGGTCGCCGTAGTTCTTCGGCGTGTCCTGATCGCTTCGTCCGATGTTGGTGCCGTCCGGCGCGATGGTGAAGGCGAGATAGACCGCCTTGTACTCGTTGGCGATGGCGACCAGGGTCCGGCGCTGCCGCCGGGCGTCCATCGAGACGATATCGTCGAGCGCGGCGTTCTGCCGCAGCATCTTGACGTTCATCTCGGTCCAGGCGTCGACGAAGGTGCCGACCGCCTCCGCCCGGTCCCCCAGCTGCTGGTCGACCGCGTGCTCGATCCGTTCCACCGCCGCGCGCTGGTTCACGTACCAGATGGCGCCGAGCGGGATCACCGCCACCGCGATCATCGTCAGGAGCACCTTGGGGAAGATGCCGAAGGTTGGCCGCTTTGCCATCGCTTGCTCCTCGTCCCCGGCCGGGGTCGGCGGGCGTGCTGAGAATTGGGCTGAGCCATTTACGCAATCGGCATGCCAGCCCCCCGAAATCGACAAAGCGGCGTGGAATTTGCCGGATTCTCCGGGGTGTCCGGCCCCGGGGTCAGGCGTGTGACAGGAAACGGCACGCGTGTCAGCGACGCTGTTGCTCGCGGGGGCTCCGGGCCGTCGGGGCCGGATAGAGCAGTCGGCCCGCGCGGACCACGAGAAAGGGCGTGCGCCGGTGGAGCGGGGCGGAGCGGCGGCTCTGGACGTGGAGGACCCGCCACCGGGCGACGGTGAGCGCGTCCGCGATCAGCGACCGATGGCACCGCCACGGGATCGCCTCCGCGCACATGATCGCGGTCGGCCGCTCGGTCGCGATCTCCTCGAGCCGCGCGAGGGCCTCCGCGAACTCCTCGGTCTGCATGTAGTCGGCGTACCCGCGGAACGAAGCGTTGCGCCAGCCCTGGTTGATCGAGTCCGGCCGCGCGTGGCGGAGTCCGCCGAGCGCCTTCAGGTGCCGATACCGGATCCCGGCCGCGCGGAGCGACCGGGCGAGGGCCGGGCCGTTGAACTGCGGGTTGTGGCGCGACTTCGGGATGGTGCGGACGTCCACCAGCTGCTCGATTCCGTGGGCGCGGAGCAGATCGATGAGCTCCTCGATCGGCCGCGTGGAATGGCCGATGGTGTAGAGCGTCCGAGCGGCGGCTGACGAGCGAGCCATGGGGCGCCTCGGGCCCGTGGACGGCGTCCCCCGCGCTACCGTTGCATCACGACGGTGCGCACGAAGAACTTGGCGATCGTCGCGTACACCGCGGGCAGCCCGGCCCGATCGAACCCGGGCGGATCCACCAGGAGCGGGGTGAGGCTCCGGGCCAGCGAGTCCGGCCAGGGCGAGAAGAGCGATCCGTGGCCGGCGGCGGGAAGGTTCGCGAGCCGCTCGCATCGCGCGCAGGCGGCGCGGACCCGCTCGATGTGGAAGCGCGGGAGGAGCCACTGGTCCTGCCCGGCCTCGATCAGGCCCACGGCGGCGACCGGCGCGGCCAGCGTCGTCAGGTCGATCGGGGTCGCCATCGGGACCGAGGCGACCACCGCCACGATGCGACGGTCGGTCAGGCCGTAGCGGGTCTCGTCATTGAAGCGCCAGCGGTGCACCCAGCCCGCCAGCCACACCTTCACCCCATCCAGCGCATTGCCGTGCAGCGAGGTGACGAGGCCCACGCAGCCCGGGAAGTCCTCGCGCATGTGGGCGAGGCAGTGCCGCATGAAGTTGGCGGGCGACCAGCGCGCGCCCGCCAGCGTGAGCGCGGTGAGCCCGCCCGCCGACGTCCCGTAGACGCCCACCCGATCGGTATCGAGCAGTGGGCCGAGCCGCGCGTCCGCGTGGACCGCGTCGATGGCCGCGACCGCCTCCGCGGGCCTCCGCTTCCAGCTCTCCGGACCCACGAGGCGCTGGTCGCGGTGGTTGTCGCCGTCGTGCTCGGGCACCGCCACCACGAAGCCCGCCGCGACCAGCGTCCGGGCGAGGTCCACGAAGGGCCAGGGCGCGCCGCCCGAGCCGTGCGAGATCACGATGAGCCGCCGGTTGCCGGCCCGCGGCGCGCCCTGCCACGCGGCGGGGAAGGTGAAGGGCCCGCGCGTCACCGGACTGTCGGGCGCGTCGCTCGGGTAGAACGTCGTCACCGGCCCGTGACCGTCGGTTCCGTTCACCGCCGTCGCGCCCAGGCCGGCCGCGGGCGCGGCGCCGACCGCCGTGAAGGCCAGCCAGAGCCCGACCGCGAGGCCGGCCACGCGCCGGAGCATGACGCTCACACGTACGGCAGGACGCGCTCGCCGAAGAGCCGGATGGCCTCGAGGATCTTCTCGTGCGGCGGCCCGCCCGAATGGGCGTGGCGCAGGCGAAGCAGGAAGGTGCTGGCGCCGGTGGCCTCGCGCCAGCGCTGGAATTCCCGGACGCACGTGTCGGGGTCGCCCAGGACGAGCCGATCGGGGGCGAGAGTCGTCAGGTTGAACTCGGCGCCCGCGGGGAGCGTGCGGAACTCGGCCAGGCGATTTTCCCAGTAGTAACGGTAGGCGGTCATCACGTGCGGGCCGTAGACGGCGTCGGCCTCCGCGCGGGACCGCGCGACCCAGGCATCGCGCATCTGGATCACCTCGGCCGGACGATGGGCCTCGCGCGCGGCCTCGCGGTACACCTGCGCGAGACGCGTCGCATTGGCGAGCCCGGTGCTGGGGGTGCCCACGAAGCCGTCGGCGATCCGGCCCGCCCGGCGCGCGGCCGCCTCGATGCTGGCGCCGATCCAGAGCGGCGGGCCGCCCTTCTGGTAGGGCCGCGGAAGGATCCGCACGTCCTCGAGGGTGTAGTGCTTGCCGCGGTACGAGAACGGCTCGCTGGTCCAGCAGAGACGCAGGATCTCGATGCTCTCCTCGAAGCGACCGGCCCGATCCTCCATCGGCACCGAGAAGGCCCGGAAGTCCGCCGGCTGATAGCCGATGCCCACGCCCAGGATCACGCGGCCCTTGGAGACCAGATCCAGCGTGACGACGTCCTCGGCGACGCGCACCGGGTGATGGAGCGGCAGCAGGATCACCGAGGTGCCGACCCGGAGCCGGCTGGTCCGGGCCGCCACCGCGGTGGCCACGATCAGGGGCGACGGCAGGAAGCCGTCCCTGTCCTGATGGTGCTCGCCGAAGAAGCAGGAGTCGAAGCCGACCGCCTCGGCCTGCTGTGCCTCGGCGATCACCTCGTCGATGCAGCGATCGAGCCGCTCCCCCCGAGGCGGGTTGGCGATGGAGCTGTAGAGACCGAACTTCATGGCCACCGCGCGGCGCCGGTCAGCGGCCGGCCGGCACGTGCGCCCGGAGGAAGCGGCGCGCGTGCTCCACCACCTCGTCGATGTGCTCGGGCGAGTCCTTCCAGGGATAGATGGTGACCTCCGCGTTCGGGGCCAGGCTCGCCACTTCCATCGCCACCTTGTACGGGTGCGCGGGGACGTCGTCGGGTGCGATGAGCAGCGGGGTCTTGATCGAGCGCACGAAGTCGCGCGAGACGGTGAAGACGAAGTCGGCGCGGTTGGTATACATGCTGGTGAGGAAGGCGTGGACCATGTCCATGGTGACGTCCGGCCGCTTCTCGCAGAGCTGCGGGCCCCAGCCCTTGATGTTGTTCTGGTAGAACAGATCGGGCAGCTCGGGCCGGTACCCGCTCGGCTGCATCATCGCGGCGGCCACGATGCGGTCCGGGGCCCGCCTGATGAGGTTGTGGATCATGGGCCCGCCGATGCAGAAGCCCATCACCAGGAACTCCCGGATGCCGAGATGGTCCATCAGCCCCAGCTGGTCGTCGGAGTAGGCGTCCCAGGGGCGGTCGACCTCGAGGGGGCCGCGGGACTGGCCGGGGTTGGCGTTGCGGAGATCGGCGCAGATGCACCGGAAGTCGTTCCGGTAGCGCTCCATGGGGTCGAAGGGCGAGGCGGTCTGCCAGGAGGAGAGGGCCGAGTTCAGGCCTCCGCCCGGGATGAGGAGCAGGGGAAAGCCGGAGCCGACCTCCTGATAGTGGATCCGGACGGGGCCTCTCTCGTAGAAGGGCATGGCGATTTCCTCCTCCGCTCGGCGCGGTTGCTCTAACGTATGGGCAGCGCGACAGTAGCCCGGCGGTCGAGGGTCGTCAATACGCGGAAAGGAGGAGCATGGACCACGTCGAGTTCGACCGGGAGCCTCCCTCCAACCTGACCACGATGGTCATCGCCTTCGGGGGGTGGATCGACGCCGGCCGCGCCGCCACCGGCGCCCTGCGTTATCTGGCCCGGGACCTGGGGGCGGAGCGGCTCGCGCGGATCGACCCCGAGGAGTTCTTCGTGTTCACCCAGGAGCGGCCGAAGGTGCGCCTGCGGCCCGACAACCGCCGGGACATCTACTGGCCGCGCAGCGAATTCCTCTCCTGGGAGCCGACCGACGGGCGCGACGGGCTGCTCCTGTTCCGCGGCCCCGAGCCCCATCAGCGGTGGCGGACGTACGCGAAGGCGTTCGTGGACCTGGCCCAGCGCTGCGGGGTGAGGCGCATCGTCTCCCTCGGCGCGCTGCTCGCGGGCGCTCCGCACACCCGCCCGGTGCGGGTCACCGCCCGCTGCACGGATCCGGGCACGCGAGAGGTGCTCGAGGCCTGGCGGATCTACCGGCCGCCGACCTACGAGGGGCCGACCGGCATCTCGACCATCGTCCTGGACGCGGCGGAGCGTCGCGGCATCCACCACGTCGGCTTCATGGGGCAGGCGCCCCACTATCTGCCGGAGACCGAGAACCCGGCCGCGATCGAGGTGCTGGTGTCCTACGTGGCCCGTCTGCTCAACCTGAGCCCGGACATGTCGTACTTCCCGGACGCGATCCGGGAGTTCCGCGCCCAGTGCGACCAGGCGGTGGCGCGAGACCGCGCCACCCGCGAGCACGTGCGGAAGCTCGAGCAGGAGTACGATGCCGCGGCCCGGGAGGAGGCGTCGTCCCTGCCGGAGGGCGATCTGGACACCGGCAAGCTGATACGCGACCTCGAGGAGTTCCTGCGCCAGCAGCGAGGGAGCGGAGAGGGCGGGGAAGGGGAATCCACGTGAGCCCGACGAGCCGGGTGAGCCGCCGGGCGTTCCTCCGGGTGGCCGCATCGGCCGGGGCGGCCGTTCTCGCCGGCGGCGTCCTGACCCCTCGCGGGGGGTGGGGCGCCGCCCTGACCCAGGCCGAGCGCGATCGGCTCACGCCGGACGAGATCATCCAGATGATGAAGAACGGCAACGAGCGTTTCCGCCGGGGCCAGAGGACGCCCCAGGATTACCTGGCCCAGCAGCGGGCCAGCGCGCGGGGGCAGCATCCCGCCGCGGTTCTCCTGAGCTGCATCGACTCGCGCGCGCCCGCCGAGACCATCATGGACCTCGGGATCGGCGACGTGTTCAATGCCCGCGTCGCCGGCAACGTGGTCAACGACGACGTCATCGGCAGCATGGAGTTCGCCTGCCAGGTCTCCGGCGCGAAGGTCGTGCTGGTGATGGGCCACACCGCGTGCGGAGCGGTGAAGGGCGCCATCGACCAGGTGCACCTCGGCAGCCTGACCGGCCTCCTGGCCAAGATCCGGCCCGCGGTGGAGGCCACCGTGTACGCGGGTGACCGGTCGGCCAAGAACTACGCGTTCGTCGATGCGGTCGCCCGCACGAACGTGGAGCTGGCTCTCGGGGAGATCCGTCGGCGCAGTGCGGTCATCGCGGGTCTCGAGAGCCGGGGAGCCGTGAGGCTCGTCGGGGCCATGTACAACCTCGAGTCCGCGGTGGTGGATTTCATGCCGCCCGCTGCCCGATAGACCGGTCGCCGCCGCTTCTCCCGCCGTCCCGCGACCGCCGCCGTCGCCGCGCCGGCGCGGCGACGCCTCGCCACCTCCACGGGGCGGGCGTATAGTCCTCCTGCGGGCGTGCGCGTCGGCCCGCGCGCACGAGGCACATCCCCGAGCACGACTGCACGAGCAGGGCCGCACCAACACGAAAGGAGAGAGGCGATGAACTTGAAGGGCAAGCGAATCGCGATCCTGGCCGAGAACCTCTACCAGGAGATGGAGCTCTGGGTGCCGTACTACCGGATGAAGGAGGAAGGGGCCGAGGTCAAGGTGGTGGGCGCCGGCGGCGCCAGGTCCTACACCTCGAAGCACGGCTATCCGGTGACGGTGGACGTCCAGGCCGACGCGGTGAGCGCGGTGGAGTTCGACGCGATCATCGTGCCGGGCGGCTATGCGCCGGACATGATGCGTCGGCACGAGTCGATGGTGAAGCTGGTCCGGGACGCCGTGCAGCAGGGCAAGGTGGTCGCGGCCATCTGCCACGCGGGATGGATGCTGGCCAGCGCCGGCGTGGTGAAGGGCAAGAAGGTCACGTCGTTCTTCTCCATCAAGGACGACATGACGAACGCCGGCGGTCAGTGGTCGGACACCGAGGTGGTGGTGGACGGCAACCTCATCACCTCGCGGAAGCCGGACGACCTGCCCGCGTTCTGCCGCGAGATCGTCCGCGCCCTGGCCAAGACCTCCTGATCCGGGGAGGTCGAGCGGGGGGCCCGGTCCGGGTGGGCGCACTCTCGGGCCGGGCTCACCCGTGAGGCATCACGCGGGCGGGGCCTTCTCCCGCACCAGCCGGAGCGCGCTTCAGGCGGGAGAGAGCTTCTCGGCCCGCACGCCGATCAGCCGCAGCCGGCGGCCCCGCGGATTCTCGCGCTCGTCGAGGAACGGAAGGAGGAGATCCCGGGCCGTCGCCCACAGGGCCTCCTCGCTCGTCCACGGCTCGCGCCCGGTGCGCGAGCGCGCGAAGGTCATGAAGTTCTCGAAGCGCACCGTCACCGTCACCGTCTTGAAGCCCCGGAAGCCGTGGCCCTCGAGGCGGGTCCACACCGTATGGGCCAGGGCGCGGGCGCGCTCCAGGACGAACGGCGCATCCAGGGTGTCGACCTCGAAGGTCTCCTGCTCGCCGACGGACTTGCGCTGGCGCTCGTTCGTGACCGGGCTGTCCGAGAGCCCGCGCGCCTTGGCGAAGAGGTCCTCGCCGCCGCGCCCGAGCCATTCCACGAGCTGCGCGCGCTCGATCGCCCGGAGGTCGGCGATCGTCCGGATCCGGCGCTCGTGCAGGAAGCGCTCGGTCTTGGGGCCGATCCCGGGAATGACCCGGATGGGCAGGGGATCGAGAAACGACTGGACGGCTTCCGGCCGCACCACCGTGAGGCCGTCCGGCTTGTCGAAGTCGGAGGCGATCTTGGCCACGAGCTTGTTGGGGCCGATGCCCACCGAGGCGGTCAGCCCCTCCCGGGCGGCGATCTCCGCCTTGAGCTGCCGCGCCCGCTCGGTGGCCGCCTCGAAGTCGCCGAGCGAGGAGAGCTCCAGATACGCCTCGTCCACGCTGGTCTTCTGGAAGGCGTCGCCGGCGGCCTCGATGATCGCCATGATGCGCTCCGAGACGGCGCGGTAGAGCGCGTGGTCGTCCCGGACGAAGATCGTCTCCGGCTCGCCCCGGCGCCGCGCGGCCTCCGCCAGGCGCCACGCGCGCGAGATGGGCAGCGCGGATCGGATGCCGTAGCGCCGGGCCGCGTAGCTCGCCGCGGTCACCACGCCGCGGCCGTGGCCCTCCTTGGGATCCGCGCCGACCACCAGCGGCCGATCCCGCAAAGCGGGATCCCGCCGCGCCTCCACGGCGGCGTAGAAGGCGTCCATGTCCACGTGAGCGACGATCCGCGGCATGCCCGACGGGACAGTAGCGTGCGCATGCGAGGGCGTCAACGTGGCGGCCGCGCATCCCTCCGATCGAAGAACACGAGCCGGGGCATGGCGCGGCCGTCCGCGATGCGGAGGATCGCGTAGGAGTAGCGGGGCTGGGTGCGCTTGTCGGTGGGCGAGCCCGGGTTGAGGAGCCACCGCCCCTCGCGCCGCTCGCACAGCGGCCGGTGGCTGTGCCCGAAGCAGATCACGTCGACCGGCTCGTCCGCGAAGGCGGACACGCTGCGGCCGACGGTGGTGCCGGACCGGCCATCGCCGTGCACCATCCCGATCCGCACGCCCTCCACCGCGAGCACCCGGCGTCGCCCGAAGCGCCGCACGAGGGCCGGCGGATCGTTGTTGCCCGCCACCGCCCGCAACGGCGCCACCTCCTCCAGCAGAGCGGGCACTTCGGGGCCGGTGAAGTCGCCGAGGTGCAGGATCAGCGCCACCCGCGCGCGGCGGAGCCCGTCCAGCAGCGCGGCCGGCAGCCGATCACCGAAGCGGGGCAGGTGGGTGTCGGACACGACGCCCACGTTCACGGGGCCCGGCTCCCGCGGCGCCCCGACCGCGCTACAGGCGCGTGACGTTCGCGGCCACGCACACCCAGCGACCGCCGCGCCGGGCCCACACGTCGGTGTAGCGGCCGGCGCCGGGCTGGCCGTCGGCCTTGACGTACGTGGTCCGGGCGTGGATCAGGGCCACGTCGCCCAGCTCGCGGATCAGCACGTCCTCGATGTCGAGGTTCTTCACCGTCGAGCCGCGCCCGATCTGGGCCAGGAAGCCGGCGCGGTCGACCAGCGAGCCGTCCGGATTGCTGTTGACGAAGTCCTCGGAGAGGTTCGCGTCGAACCATCGCACGTCGGCCTCGCTGACCGAGCGGATGTATTCCCGGTTGAGCGCCTCGAGCGTCGCCTTGTCGGTGGCCATGCTCAGCACCTCACGAAGTGGGCGGAGACGCAGAGCCAGCGCCCGTCCCGCCGCTGCCAGATGTCGGTGTAGCGGCCCCGGCCGTGGCTGCCGTCCGGTCGCGTGTCCTCGAAGCTCGCGTGGATCAGCGCCACGTCGCCCGCCCGCTGGATGCGCACCTCGGGCGCGCGGAAGTCGGTGAGGCGATGGGGCTGCCCGATGCGGGCCAGGAAGCCCGCCTTGTCCACGAAGGACCCGTCGGGGTTGGTGGCGCGGTAGTCCTCGGCCAGGTGCTCCGCGTACCAGGCCACGTCCGATCTCTCGGCGGCGCGGAGGTAGCCCTCGTTCAGGGCCACGA
>DASRHC010000012.1:0-92521 GCA_035650715.1 Candidatus Methylomirabilota bacterium
GACTTCCCGCTCTCCCGCACGATCCGGACGGCCTGCGCCTTAAACTCCTTGGTGAATGCCCGCCGCTTGCGTTTGGCCATGACACACTCCTACCGCACTTTCGTGCGATCTGGGGTGTCTCCCAAACCGGGGCAGGTTCAGACGGTGCTTTTCATGCAGTGATTGCGGCTCGGGATCGGGACGTTCGGGTCAGCGCGGAAGAACAGCACCACGTCGATATCCTTGACACCGCTGATGACCCGACCATCGTCGGTCACACGGTAGCCTTTCTCGTCGATCTCGGCCTGGTCTACGGTGACGCTGTGGTCCACCGCCAATTCAGGACGTGTGTCCACGAAGTGCTGAGCCGCTCCCTGGACGAGGCAAATGGCCAGCAGGCGGTCCGCGTACGTCGAGTACTTACGGGAGGGATATCCGACCTCTTTGGTGAAGCGATGGAGCTCGACGTCAGCGAAGCTCCGGAGCTCCTGAAGATCAGCTTCGCTCAACGACTCAAACGCGCGCTCGTCGGACATGGCCTTGTACGCCCAACTAGAACTATCTAAATTAGCGCCGCATAACCCAGGCGTGTGCTGAATAACGCGGAGGTTGGGTGGGGGTGAGACGGATAACACGGCCCGCGGGGGGTGGGGTGGGCGGGAGCGGCCTTTGGGGACGCCGGGATGCCCATGGGTGTTTGGTCTTTTCAGTGTTACACGGAACTGGATATTCCTGGATGGGATGTGCGTACTGGGGGCTCAGACGGTCGGCAGCCAGTCGGCGGGGCTCAGGACCCCGGCGGGGCCGCGGTTCAGGACGTGGGTGTAGATCATCGTCGTCGACACGTCCCGATGTCCCAGCAATTCCTGCACCGTGCGGATGTCCGCGCCGTCCTCCAGCAGGTGGGTGGCGAATGAGTGCCGGAAGGTGTGGCAGGTGGCGCGCTTCGGGATGCCCGTACTGTGCACGGCCTCGCGCACGGCGCGCTGCAGCACGGATTCGTGCAGGTGATGGCGCCGCCGCTGGCCGCTGGCGGCGTGGAAGTAGGTGCGGGTGGCCGGGAAGACCCACTGCCAGATCCACTCGCGGCCGGCCCCGGGATACTTGCGGCCCAGCGCCCAGGGCAGCTCGACCCAGCCGGCGCCGGCCCGCGTGTCTGCGAGGTGCAGGTCGCGCACCGTCTCGAGATGCTTGGCCAGGTCGCGGCTGGCGGCTGCCGGCAGCATCGTGGCCCGGTCCTTGGCGCCCTTGCCCGATCTCACCGTGATCTGGTTGCGCTGGAAGTCCACGTCCTTCACGCGCAGTCGCAGGGCCTCCAGCAGCCGCAGGCCCGCGCCGTAGAGCAGCAGCGCGGCGAGCCGGGGCGGCCCGTCCATGGCGGCCAGCACCTGGCGCACCTCCTCGCGCGTGAGCACGACCGGGACGCGCACCGGTGTCCGGGCCCGCGCGATGCCGTCGAGCCACGGGAGCTCCTGCTCCAGCACCTCCGTGTAGAGAAACGGCAGCGCGCTCAGCGCCTGGTTCTGCATCGACGCGGCCACGTTGCGCTCGATGGCCAGCGCGCTCAGGAACCGTGTGATCTCCTCCGCCCCCATCTCCGACGGGTGCCGCTTGCCGTGGAACAGGATGAACCGGCGGATCCACGCGACGTAGGCCTTCTCGGTGCGCGGGCTGCAGTGCCGGGTGCGCAGCGCCGCCCGCACGCGGTCCAGCAGACGCGGCGGCGGCGAGGGCTCCATGGGCCGAGGCCAGTCCCGCGCCTTCTCGACCGACAAGACGTGGACGTGCCGATACACGTCCCCGCGGAGACGTCAGCGGCGCCCCTCGAGCAGCCCCTTCAGCGTGCGCAGGTCGCGCTCGACCGCCGCCCGATCCTCGGCGAGCTGCGCCTCCGACATCCCGGCGCGGCGGAACAGCGTGAACACGAACTCGCTGCCGGCGCCGTTCGGCAGGACGCGCATGGGATTGTGGACGGTCTCCCCCGACGGCAGCGTCACGTCGTGGTCCAGCACGCCGAACGGGTTCCGCGGCGCGAACGCCACCCGCACCGTGCCGAACGGGGCATCCGCGATCCACGCCTCGCCGTCCCGCCTCATCTCCGAGCGCGCCAGCCCGGCCGCCCAGCGCGGCATGTTGCGCGGATTTGAAGCGAACGCGTAGACCTCGTCCGGCGGGCGGGCGATGTAGATGCTGACGTGCTCGACCTGCACTACGCTCGCTCCGGCACCCCGTCGAAGAAGGACACGGTCCCGGTCTCCAGCGAGTACTCCGCGCCCACCACCAGCAGGCCCTCCTGCGCGATCAGCCGCTCCAGCACCGCGGAGCCGTGTCGCAGGTGGTTGGCGGAGGCGCGGATGTTGGCGCGTACCGACTGCTGCACGAGCGCGGCCGGGTCGTCGCGCAGCGAGGTGGCCAGCAATCCCTCCACCGCCGGCCGCACCCGGTCCACGATCGAGCGCAGGTTCGGCGACTGGCTGCCCTGCGGCTGCTGCAGCTCCTCCAGCGTGGCCAGGACCGCGCGCACTGCGAGTGGCCGAGCACCACCACCAGCCGCGTGGCGTAGCGGGCGGCCGCGAACTCCACGCTGCCCACCTGGGAGGCGGCCACGATGTTGCCGGCCACGCGGATCACGAACAGATCGCCCAGCCCCTGGTCGAAGACGATCTCGGCGGGCACCCGCGAGTCGGAGCAGCCCAGGATGATGGCGAACGGCGCCTGCCCCGCCGCCAGCGCGAGCCGCCGCGCCTCGGTCGGACGGCTGGCGTGGCTCTGCACCTCGGCCACGAAGCGGCGGTTGCCGGCGCGGAGCCGCGCGAGGGCCTCGAGCGCGGAGATCATGCGTCCCCCCGTCCTGCACAGTAGACCACGCGCTCACGAGGCGTCAACGCCTTCCGCGTGCCGTGCCGCGAAGTTGCCCCCGCCCGTCCCCGGCGGTAGCATCCAGTCCCGGATGCCCTTCGCCTACTTCAAGCGGCTCACGCGGCGGCAGCAGGCGATCTATCTGGAGAGCGACGGCATCGTCACGATGCCCCTGCCGCGGCCGTCGCTGCCGCTGCTGCAGCCGCTGGTCACCGCGCTGGCCCGCGCGCTGGAGACGGGCGAGCGGCGTCCGACGGAAGCCGCCGCGCAGCGCCTGGCGCTCGGCCTGGCCTCCTCGCTCGGCGCGCCGCCGGTGCGGGTGAAGGTGCTGGCCGCGCGGCCGCACGCGAACTGGGGCGAGCTGCACGGCCTCTACGAGACCACGCACCGCGCGACGGAGCCGCCGCTCATCACGCTGTGGATGCGCACCGCGCGGCAGAAGCGCGTGGTGGCGTTCCGCACCTTCCTGCGCACCCTGCTCCACGAGGTGGGCCACCACGTGGACTATACTCTGCTGCGGCTGGGCGACTCCTTCCACACGCAGGGGTTCTACGCGCGGGAGTCGCACCTGTTCCATCAACTGGTCACCGACGGGGGAATCCTCATGGCGAGTCTCGAAGAGCAGCTGGCGCGCATGGCGCGCACGGCCGACGAGCTGGCGGCCGTCATCAAGGGCGTCTCCGACGCCATGCTGAGCAAGCGGCCCGACGAGAAGAGCTGGTCGGCCAAGGAGACGCTGTGCCACCTGCGCGACACCGAGGAGTCGTTCATGCAGCGCTTCCAGCTCATCATGGAGATGGACGAGCCGCGCTTCATCCCCGCCGATCCGGACCGCTGGGCCATCGAGCGCCAGTACCAGCGCAACGACGCGGCGGAGGCCCTCCAGCACTTCCGCGCGCGGCGCGACGAGACCATGAAGTTCCTCCACGGGCTCCGCCCCGAGTACCTCGACCGCGGCGGCGTGCATCCCACCCGCGGGCGCATGACGGTGCGGGACTTCATCGGCCTCATCGCCTGGCACGACGACAACCACCTGGACCAGCTCAAGCGCGCCCTCGCGGGCCAGCCGTAGGGATTCCCCATGCTCAAGCAGACCTCGTCCGAGTACCGCGGCTTCCGCACCCCCGGCATCCGCCTCCGGGAGGAGATGCTGCCGCATCTGCAGCACCTGGCCGCGGGCCGCTCGCGGCGCTACCTCCACGCCCTGCACGCCTTCGACAAGGCCCAGGCGGTCATGCTGGTGGAGGAAGGGCTTCTGCGACCCGAGCACGGCCGCGCCATCCTGGAGGCGCTGCGCCGCATGGAGACGGAGGGCGCGGTGGAGACGCGCAACCGCGAGGGCGGCGGGCTGCACTCGGGCGAGCAGTACCTGATCCGCCGCCTGGGCGAGGACATCGGGGGGCGTCTCCATCTCGGCCGCAGCTCGGGCGATCTCTCCTCGGTGGGCATGAACACCGCGCACCGCGAGGGCGTGCTGCGCATCATGGAGGGCATCAACCGGCTCCGGCGGGTGCTCATCGACCTGGCCCGGCGGCACACCGACACCATCCTGCCCGGCTACAGCTTCGGCCAGCACGCGCAGCCCATGACCCTGGCCCACCTCTTTCTCTCGTGGGCCGCCAACCTCGCGCGCGACTTCGACCGGCACGCGGGCGTCTACCGCCGCATCAACACGAGCCCGGCGGGGGCCGCCATCATGGTGGGCTCGGACTTCGGCCTGAACCGGGAGCGCACCGCCGAGCTGCTGGGCTTCGACGCGATCCACGAGAACTGCGCCGACGCCATCCTGGAGCTGAACGGCGACGACCAGATCGACACCCCGATGGCGGTGGCGCTCCTCTACCACACCATGGCCAAGTGGGCCGACGACCTCATCCTCTGGAGCACGGTCGAGTTCGGCTTCGTGGACATCCCGGACCGCTTCTGCAACACCTCGTCGATCATGATGCAGAAGAAGAACGTGATCGGCCCCGCCGAGGTGAAGGGCGCCTCCGCGGAGGCCCTCGGCTGCGTGGTCACCTCGTACCACGCGCTGAAGGGCCCGACCGGCCTGCCCATCACCGAGCGCGCCTACGCGCTCGAGCAGCTGTGGCGGGTGATGGACAACTGCGCGCGCGACCTGGACTGGTTCTGCGAGCTGCTGCCCGCGCTCGAGATCAAGCGCGAGCGCATGCGCGAGATGGCCTGGCGGCACTGGGCCACCGCCACCGACCTGGCCGGCGCGCTGGTGAAGCGGCGCGACCTGCCGTGGCGCACCGCGCACCAGATCGTGGGCATCCTGGTCCGCCTCTGCGAGGAGCGCGGTCTCGGCCCGGACGCGGTGACCCCCGCCCTGCTCGACGAGGCCGCCATGCTCTATCACGGCCAGAAGGCCGGTCTGGACCAGGCGCAGATCCGCGAGGCGCTCGACCCGGGCCACTTCATCGCCGCGCGCACCATCCGCGGCGGGCCGGCGCCGTCGGAGTCGCTGCGCCAGGCCGATCACTTCGCGCAGGGCCTGGCCGCCGACGAGCAGACGGTGGCCGGCATCAAGCAGCGTCTCGCCGACGCGGCCCGCAAGCTGGAGGCCGCGATCGACGCCATCCTCGGAGGAACGAAATGATCGCCCTGCTGACCGCGCTGGTCGCCGCCCTGCTGCTCACCCTGCCCGCCGCGCCCCCCGCCCTCGCCCAGGGGCAGCCGGTCCGCGGCGGCACCGTCGTCCAGGCGATCAGCGCCGATCCGCCCACCATGAATCCCGGCACCACCACCGACACCCAGGCGTGGTCGCTGATGGGCAAGCTCTTCAACGGCCTCACCTACCTCGACGGCGACTACCGCAACCACCCGGACCTGGCCGAGTCGTGGGAGATCTCGAAGGACGGCCTCACCTACACCTTCAAGCTGCGGCCGAACGTGAAGTGGCACGACGGCAAGCCCTTCACCTCCGCGGACGTGCAGTTCTCCTATCTCGAGGTGCTGCCGAAGTACCACCCGACCGGCCGCGTGGCGTTCCAGGTGGTGGCCTCGGTCGACACGCCGGACCCGCTGACCGCGGTGGTGCACCTGAAGAAGCCGTTCGCGCCGTTCCTCTTCATGACCAACCTGAACAACGCGCCGATCCTCCCGAAGCACCTGCTCGAGGGCAAGGACATCGCCACCGCCGAGTTCAACAGCAAGCCGGTCGGCACCGGGCCCTTCCGCCTGGGCGAGGTCGCCAAGGGCAGCCACTACGTGCTGGAGCGCAACCCCGACTACTTCAAGCCGGGCCGGCCCTATCTCGACCGGGTGGTGCTGCGGGTCATGCCGAACCCGCCCTCGCGCGTGCTCGCGTTCGAGAAGGGCGAGGTGGACGTGCTCTACTCCTTCTTCCTGCCGCGCGAGCAGGCCGCGCGCGTGAAGGCCCTGCCCGGCGTGGTGGTGAAGGACTACATGCTGTTCCCCGAGGTCGTCACGCTGTTCTTCAACCTCAAGGACAGCAGGCCCCTCGGCGACCTCAAGGTCCGTCAGGCCATCGCCCACGGCATCGACAAGGCGTTCATCGCCGAGAAGGGCTACTTCGGCCTGAGCCGGCCCGCGATCAGCCCGATTCCCTCGAACCTGGCGTGGGCCCACAACCCGAAGGTGATGACCTACGCCTACGACCCCGCCAGGGCCCAGGCCCTCCTCGACGAGGCCGGCTACAAGGGGCCGGAGCGCATGACGCTGCGCCTCGCCTACGACCCGGCCAACTCGGCGGTGAACAAGGCGGCGGAGATCGTGGCCCAGCAGCTGCGGGTCATCGGCATCAACGTCAAGCCGACGCCGATGGAGCGCTCGCTGATGCTGGAGAAGGTGTTCAAGCAGTACGAGTTCGACATCTTCATCCACAACTACACGACCTACGGCGACCCGGCGATCGGGGTCACGCGCGCCTACGACTGCGACAACATCGTGCCGCGCCCCTTCACCAACGTGGAGCGCTACTGCAACAAGAAGGTGGACGAGCTGTTCGACGTCGCCGCCACCACCGCCAACCGGGCCGAGCGGGCGCGGGCCTACCAGGCCGCGCAGGAGATCATCGCGCGCGAGCTGCCCACCATCCCGCTGCTCGAGTACGGCGACTCCAACGTGGCGCGCCCGCGCGTGCGCGGCATCTTCCTGAGCCGCTCCTCGCACGAGCGCTGGGACGAGGTCTGGGTGACCGATGGCAAGTAGCACGCTCACCGCGTCGCAGGCCCTCGCCGGCCGCGTCGCGGCCATCGAGTGGGTGACGCTGCCCGAGCCGGTGCGCGCGATGAGCCGCCGGGTGGTCCTGGACGCGCTCGGCTGCGCGCTGACCGGCAGCCGCACGCCCGAGGCGGCGCGGCTCGCCGCCGCGCGCGCCGATCTCGGCCCCGAGGGCGCGTGCACGGTGTGGGGCACGCCGGGGGGCGCGCCGCCCGGCGTAGCCGCGCTGCTCAACGGCGCGCACGCCCACCTGCGCGAGCTGGACGACATCGGCGGCGGCGGGCACGCGGGCGCCTGCCAGGTGCCGGCCGCGCTGGCCGCCGCGGAGGTGGCCGGCCGCGACGGGCGCGACGTGCTGGTGGGCGTGGTCGCGGGGCACGAGGTCTCCGCGCGCCTCAGCGACGCGGCCAGCTACGACACCATGACCCTGCGCGGCTGGCACACCACCGGCGTCTACGGCAGCCTGGGCGCCGCCGCCGCGGCCGCGCGCACGCTGGGCCTCGACGCGCACGACTGCGCGCACGCGATCGGCCTGGCCGGCTCCTTCACCGGCGGCACCTGGGCCTTCATGGCCGACGGCGCCATGAGCAAGCGCGTGCATCCCGGCCGCTCCGCCGAGATCGGCCTCACCGCCGCGCTGCTGGCCCGCCGCGGCGTCACCGGCCCCGCGCAGGTGCTGGACGCCCCGTGGGGCGGCCTCTACGCGGCGTGCGCGCCCGGCGAGAGCGATCCCGGCGCGATCGTGCGCAACATCGACGACGGCTATCGCATCCTGCGCAAGGGCTTCAAGCCCTACCCGGTCTGCTGGGGCATCAACTCCTCCGCGGACGCGGCGCTGGCCCTGCGCGAGAAGGGCAACCTCGCCCCCGACGACGTGGCGCGCGTGCGCATCACGATCTCCGAGATGAGCCGACGGATGATCGGCGGCACGCGCATCGCCTCGGTGCTGGACGCGCAGATGAGCCTGACCTACGCGGTGGCCGCCATCCTGGTGCGCGGCCACCTGGACCTGCGCGACTTCGAGGACGCGGCGCTCGCCGATCCGGCGGTGCACGCGATGATGGCGCGCATCGACCTGGTCGTGGATCCTGCCGCGCACGGCGAGCGTCAGACGGTGGAGATCGAGACGCGCGACGGCCGCCGGCTGCACGCCCGCGTGGAGGACCCCCGCGGCCACTGGGACAACCCGCTCACCGATGCCGAGCTGCGCGCGAAGTTCCTGGGCCTCGCCGGCCCCGCGCTGGGGCCCGACGCCGCGCGCGCGGCCGACCTGGTGGGCGAGCTCGAGCGCCCCGGCGCCCTCGCCGCGCTCCTGGCGCTGCTCCGCGCTCCCGCCCCCCGCGGCTGAGCGGCCGCGCAGTGCTCGGCTTCCTCGCCCGGCGCCTGCTGGCGCTGGTGCCGCTGGTGCTGGGCGTGATCCTGCTCGGCTTCGCCATCGTGCAGCTGGCCCCCGGCGACCCGGTCCAGGTGCTGGTGGGCGATTACCCGGCGCCGCCGGAGTACGTCAAGCAGGTGCGCGAGCGCTTCGGCCTCGACGCCCCGCGCTGGGTCCAGCTCGTGCGCTACCTGGGCGAGGTGGCGCGCGGCAACCTCGGGCACTCGTTCTTCTACAACCAGCCGGTGTGGGACGTGCTGGCGAGCCGCATCGGCCCCACGCTCTTGCTCATGGGCTCCGCGATGGCGCTGGCCGCCGGCGCCGGCGTGCTGCTCGGCGTGGCGAGCGGCCGGCGCCCCGGCACGTGGCCCGACCACGTGCTGATGCTGCTGGGCCTGGTCGGCTACTCCCTGCCCGTGTTCTGGCTGGGCCAGCTCCTGCTGATCGGCGTCTCGATCCGCCTCGACCTGCTGCCCACCCAGGGCATGCGCACGATCGCGTTCAACATGTCGCCGGGCGCGCGGGTGTGGGACGTGGTGCTGCACCTGATCCTGCCGGCGCTGACGCTGGCCACGCGCTACGTGGCGCTGAACGTGCGCCTCACCCGCACCAGCCTGGTCGAGGTGAGCCGCATGGACTACCTGACGGCGGCGCGCGCCAAGGGGCTGGCCGAGCGCGCGGTCGTCTACAAGCACGCGCTCCGCAACGCGCTGATCCCGGTGGTGACCGTGATGGGCCTCGACGTGGGCCACCTGGTGGCGGGCGCGGTGCTGACCGAGACCGTGTTCGCCTGGCCCGGCCTCGGCCGCCTGATCTTCGAGGCCATCCTGCATCGCGACTACCCGGTGATGCTGGGCGGCCTCCTGCTCACCTCGGTGTTCGTGGTGGTGGGCAACCTGCTCGCCGACCTCGCGTGCGCGCTGATCGACCCGCGCATCCGGCTGGAGCGCCGCGCGTGAGCGCGCCCGCCCGCCGCGACGTGCTCCGCCGGCTGCGCCGCCGGCCCCTCGGCCTGGCCGGGCTGATCGGGGCCGGCCTGTTCGTGGTGATCGCGGTGGTGGGCCCGTGGGTCTCGCCGTTCGACCCGCTCGCCCTGCGGCCCGAGACGCTGCAGCCGCCCGGCCCGCCCTACTGGTTCGGCACCGACGACGTGGGCCGCGACATCCTCTCCGGCGTGCTTTACGGCGCGCGGGTCTCGCTGCTGGTGGGCCTGCTCAGCGCGCTCGGCGCGGTGGTGATCGGCGTCGCGGTGGGCGTGCTGGCCGGCTACTGGCGCGGGCGCGTGGACGCCGTCCTGATGCGGGTGACCGAGTGGGTGCTGGTCGTCCCCCAGTTCCTGATCGTGCTGGTGGTGGCCGCGATCTTCGGCGCCGACCTGCGCCTGGTGGTGGCGGTGATCGCCGCCGTCTCCTGGCCCACCACCGCGCGCCTCACCCGCGCCCAGTTCCTGGCCCTGGCCGAGCGCGAGTTCGTCACCGCCGCCCGCAGCCTCGGCTCCCCCGATCCCCGCATCGCGCTCCGCGAGATCCTGCCCAACGCGCTGGCGCCCATCGTGGTGACCGCGTCGCTCCAGATCCCGGCCGCGATCCTCTCGGAGGCGAGCCTGCGCTTCCTCGGCCTCTCGGACCCGAGCCGGCTCTCGTGGGGCGGCATGCTCAACCAGGCGCAGAACTTCCTGCAGCAGTCGTGGTGGATGGCCTTCTTCCCGGGGATCGCGATCTTCCTGACCGTGCTGTCGTTCAACCTCGCCGGGGAGGCGCTCAACGAGGCGCTGGACCCGCGGCGGTGAGGGCGGGCCTCGCGTTCACGATCCGTACACCGAATGCCCCACGCAGTGCAGGTAGAACTCGGCGGTGTACGGGCCCACGTGCCTGAACCGCTCCTGCAGCATGGCGCACGCCTCCTTGTCCGATTTGACCGTACGAAGGTAGCGCCCGAACGTGCCGTGCTCTTCGCGAATGCGCTCGAACTCCCGCGCGAAGAATGCGCGGCGGTAGCGCGGCCAGCTGCTGCGCACGCCGGCCCAGCTCAGGCCCGCCTGAAGGATGCAGAGGGACAGGATCTCGACGTACTCGCGGTCCGTACGCGGCCTCTTGCCGGGAAGGCAGCGGCTCGGTTCCTCCTTCGCGAACGTACATTCCCAGGGCGCGCGGTGGGTCATGCCCGCTGTTCGCCGACGGCGCCGCCATGCCGGCGCTTCAACTGCTCATAACTGATACCAGTCAAGACCTCACCGTCCTCCGGAACGCCCTTCGCTCGCCACACCTCCGCCCCGAACGGCGGAGCCACAAGCTCCGGTTCCAAAACGGTGCCGCCACACACGAGATCGACAACGTACCCGTCCTTCTTGTGCCTCCGGACCGTGAATTCCGTGCACGGGAACGGGCGAGCCTGGTTCAGCTCGGGATCGTCCGAAATCGGCTCGTAGTCATACAGGTACTGGCCACTCAGAAAGAGGACGCGGCCGTCCTCGAGCTCGAGGAAGTAGTGGAGCCCCTCATCCTCGAACTCTTCCACGCCAAACGCCCGCCTTGCTCGAAAACTGACCGATTCCAGGTAGCCCAGCTGCTCGAGCTCACGAACATGCTCCTCGGTGGTCTTCCTCTTCCCGAAAGGATTCGACCCCCTGCGATTGAACAGCCATTGCGACACCGCCATCATCGCGAGCATGAATACGGCGATGGCGGGGCCCACTATCCAGGTAGGAGCCCGATCGAACATATCGAGGCGGCCGAGAATCACGACCAGCAGGAGCATGCTGGCAAAAACGAAGAGGCCGGCTCCGACTAGGCGCATGCGCCTCCGCCCCGCTTGCCGCGCCAGCGCATGTGAGCATAGAGCAGACCCGCCGTCACTCCGCCGATCAGCACGACGCTTGCGCCCAACGTCAGCGCGCAATAGGCTTTCCCCCAGACGCACGCTTCGGAGGCGGGATTGCGACACTTGAGGGCCAGGTCGATGTACGGATATCCGACGCCGACCGCCAGGCCAACCAGCAGCGCAGCCCAGAACCGGGAGGAAGGCCTCAGTGCCATCTAGCACTGCAGCTCGGCGGCCGCGCGCCCGCCGCCTAGAAGCCACGGCATCACCGCAAAAACAATGAGCATGAGCGCATAGACACCAGCCGCTATCGGGTCTCGCCGCGCGAAATACTGGGCAACGCTCAGACCGCGAATGCCAAGGACAACCGAGAACTCCACCAGGACCAGCAGTAAGAGCGCCACTCCGCCCGAAACAAGGTAGCTGCTGCGATGCCGCGCGGGGTAGCGCCGCACGATGAACCGCGCCGCCAGAACGATCGCGACAAGCATCACCGGCATTTCCGCCAGCTCGCTCCACCGCTCGCCGAGATCAGGCTCGAGCACCAGTACGCGGAAGGTGCCGAGAAGAAAGCCAGCGCCGAAGACCAGAGCGAAGTAAACGGCAGCCCGGATCATCGATGACGCGTCCACTGCTGCCTAGCGATTCGCCGCTGACGGACCGCCGGGCCGCTCGGTCCCGCGCGGGCGCATGGGCACGAACTGCCCGATCGTGAGGCCCAAGACGCCGAGCCCGACCAGCAGTCCAGCGGCCACCCAGAGTCTGCGTCTACCCTCGGCGGCCTGCCACACTCCGACACCGAAGGCGGTGAGAAGCAGATACGTGGGAATCAGCAGAGCCCCGAAGAGCGATCTCGATGGCGCCCCGATCGCGCCCAGCTCGCTGATGGTCTGATCGCGAAAGCTGTAGCCCTTCCATCGCAGTCCCGCGAGGAGGTCAGCGACTGCGTACAGGAGGGGCGAGAGCACACCACAGAGGAGCAACACCCGTCGCAGCATTCTCTTCTGCAGACGCCCCCTTCATGCAGCCGCCCATTCCGCCGACAGCAGCCCGGCCTGCTCCAGCACGGTCTGCGTCGCCTTCTCCTGCTTGTCCGGCGGGTAACCGTGCTTGCGCAAAATCCGCTTGACCAGCACGCGAAGCTGGGCGCGGACGTTCTCGCGCAGGGTCCAGTCGATCGTGACGTTGTTGCGCACGGTCTGGACCAGCTCGCGCGCGATGGTCCGCAGGGTCTCGTCGCCCAGGACCTTGACCGCGCTGTCGTTCGTTTCCAGCGCGTCGTAGAAGGCCAGCTCGTCCTCGGAGAGGCCCAGCGCCTCGCCGCGCGCGTTCGCCTCGCGCATGTCCTTCGCCAGGGCGATCAGCTCCTCGATCACCTGCGCCGCCTCGATCGCGCGATTCTGGTAGCGGCGGATCGTCTGCTCCAGCATCTCGGCGAACGAGCGCGCCTGCACGACGTTCTTGCGGCGCCGGGTCGCGAGCTCGCCCTTCAGAAGCTTCTGCAGCAGCTCGACCGCGAGGTTGCGCTGCGGCATGCCGCGGACCTCTGCAAGGAACTCGTCCGAGAGGATCGAGATGTCGGGCTTCTGGAGTCCAGCCGCCGCGAAGATGTCCACGACGCCTCCGGGCGCGACCGCGCGGGAGATGATCTGGCGCACGGCATGGTCGAGGTCCTCCTCCGGGCGCGCTTCGCCAGGTGCGCGCTTCGCGAGGACGGCCTGCACCGCCTGGAAGAAGCCCACGTCGTCGCGGATGCGCAGCGCTTCCTCGTGCGGCACCGCCAGGGCGAACGCCTGGGACAGCGCACGGACCGCGCGGACGCAACGCTCCTTACCGTCTTCCTGCGCCAGGATGTGTTCCTGCGCGGCGGGCAGAAGGGCCACGCGCTCGGCCGGTGTTCCGGTCGTCCAGCGAGACCGGTCGAAACCGTGGAAGAGCGCGCGACACACCTCGTACTTCTCCAGCATGAGCGCGACCGCCTCTTCCTGGTCGAGCGCCGTTCGGCCCGTGCCACCGCTTTCGGTGTACGTAGCGAGCGCGGCCTTGAGCTCATGGGCAAGCCCCAGGTAGTCGACTACCAGCCCGCCCGGCTTGTCGCGGAACACGCGATTCACTCGCGCGATGGCCTGCATGAGACCGTGGCCGCGCATCGGCTTGTCGACGTACATGGTGTGCAGGCTCGGCGCGTCGAAGCCGGTGAGCCACATGTCGCGCACCAGCACGATGCGCAGCGGATCGGCCGCGTCGCGAAAGCGGTTGGCAAGCGCCTCGCGCCGCGGCTTGTTGCGGATGTGCGCCTGCCAGTCCGGCGGGTCCGAGGCGGAGCCGGTCATCACCACCTTGATGGCGCCGCGGGCGTCGTCCTGGTCGTGCCACGCGGGACGGAGCTTCACCAGCTCCCGGTACAGCTCGACGCAGATGCGGCGGCTCATGCAGACGACCATCGCCTTGCCTTCCATCGCATCGAGCCGCTTCTCGAAGTGCTCCACGATGTCGCGCGCCACGAGGCCAAGCCGCTTGTCCGCTCCGACCACCGCTTCGAGCTGCGCCCACTTGGTCTTGAGCTTCTCCTTGCGCGCTACCTCCTCGCCTTCCGTGACCTCGTCGAACTCCGGGTCGATCTTCGGGCGCTCCGCCTCGTCGAGCGCGAGCTTGGCGAGCCGGCTCTCGTAGTAGATGGGTACCGTTGCCCGGTCCTGCACCGCGCGCTGGATGTCGTAGACGCTGATGTAGTCGCCGAACACCGCGCGAGTGCTCGCGTCTGCAAGCTCGATCGGCGTGCCGGTGAAGCCGATGAACGAGGCGTGCGGCAGGGCGTCGCGCATGTGACGCGCGTAGCCGTCGACGAAGTCGTACTGGCTGCGGTGCGCCTCGTCGGCGATCACCACGATGTTGCGGCGATCGGAGAGCGTCGGGTGCCGGTCGCCCTTCTCCTCGGGAAAGAACTTGTGGATGGTGGTGAACACCACGCCGCCCGCCGCCATGGAGAGCAGCTCGCGCAGGTGCGCGCGCGATTCGGCCTGCACCGGCGGCTGGCGCAGCAGCTCCTGGCAGCGCGAGAAGGTGCCGAAGAGCTGGTCGTCGAGATCGTTCCGGTCGGTGAGCACGACGATAGTCGGGTTCTCCATCGCCGGCTCGCGGATGATGCGGCCGGCGTAGAACGCCATCGTCAGGCTCTTGCCCGAGCCCTGCGTGTGCCACACCACGCCCACACGTCGGTCTCCGGGCTTGCCGCCGGGCTTGCGCCCCGCTTCGTAGCGTCCGGCTGCCTCCGCCACCTGATCCGCACGGGCCAACTCCGCGGCGCGCAGCGTCTCGCCCACGGCCACCTGCACCGCGTGGAGCTGGTGGTAGCCCGCCATCTTCTTGATGAGGCGCTCGCTCCCGTCGTCCTCGAAGACCAGGAAGTCCCGCACCAGATCCAGGAAGCGCCGCGGCGCGAACACCCCTTCGATCACCACCTGCAATTCCGGGACGTGGCTGTCGGCGAGCCGCTCGCCCGCGATCGTGCGCCAGGGCTTGAACCACTCGCGGCCGGCGCCGAGCGCGCCGACCCGCGCCTCGACGCCGTCGGAGACGACCAGCACGCCGTTCGTCGCGAAGAGCGAGGGAATCTCGACCTGGTAGGTCTGGAGCTGCTGGAAGGCGCTCCAGATCGTCGCGTTCTCGTCGGCCGCATTCTTGAGCTCGAGCACCGCCAGCGGCAGGCCGTTCACGAACAGCACCACGTCCGGCCGGCGGCTGTGCTTGTTCTCGGTAACGCTGAATTGATTGACCGCCAGCCAGTCGTTGCTTGCCGGCTTGTCGAAGTCGATCACCCGCGCCTGCGCGCCGCGCACCTCCCCCTCGCGCGTCCGGTACTCCACGGTTACTCCATTGACCACCAGCCGGTGCAGGGCGCGGTTGCGCTGGATGAGGTCCGTGCCCTCGGGCCGTGTGAGCTTGCGCCAGGCGTCCTCCAGCGCCTCGGGCGGCAGCGCCGGATTGAGCCGCGCCAGCGCGTCACGCAGCCGCGCGCCCAGCACCACTTCGCCGTAATCGCGGCGCTCGGCCGTCGGCATGTCCGGCGCAATGTCAGGACCATGCGCGACGCGCCAGCCGCTGGCTTTCAGCCAGTCGAGCGCGGCGTCTTCGACGACGGATTCGGTGAAGGCGGTCATTCGATCACCTTCCAGTACCCCCCTTGTCCCGACCGATGCGCTCGGATCGGGCGTTCTCGCAGCAACCGCAGGATAGCCGGATCGGTTTTCTCCTGCGTTCTCGGTTTACTCAATGCACTGAGTAATTTTGCTCAATGCCCTCAGGAGTGGAAGCTCGCGCTCACGCGGCCTCCCAGAGTCTGCGGACAGGCACCGCGAACAACCCGTCCCCGAAACTGACTGTGGCGCTGCCGTCATAGAGCACCACGCCCGCGGCGAAGCGCTTGCCCGCCGTGCTCTGCAGCTTGCGAAGGCCGCGCAGGTCCGAATCGTTGACCGTCGCGGCAGCCTTCACCTCCACGCCGGCGACAACGCCGTCGCCCTCCAGCACGATATCCACCTCGAAGTCATCCCGATCGCGGAAGTGGAAGAAGTCGATCGGGTCGGGGCGCCAGCTCGCCTGCCGCCGCAGCTCCTGGAGCACGAACGTCTCCAGCATCGCGCCGAGCACGGCGCGGTCGGCCTCGAGGCGCGCGGCATCGAGCCCCAGCAGCGCGCAGGCAATGCCGGTGTCGCCGACGTGAAGCTTCGGTCGCTTGACGAGCCGGCTCATCTGGTTGACGTGCCATGGCGGCAGGCGCTCGAGCAGGAACACCCGTTCCAGCAGCGTCACGTGCTCGTGGATGGTCTGACGCGTCAATTCGAACGGCGCCGCGAGATCGGCCACGTTGACGAGCCGGGCGGTATGCGTGGCTGCGACGCGCAGCAGCTTGGGCAGCGCTTCGAGGGAACGCACGCGGCTCAGGTCCCGGACGTCGCGCTGGATCTGCGTCTCGACGTAGTCGCGGTACCAGGCACGGCGCCGCGCCGGAGAACGCCGCGCGAGCGCGGCCGGATAACCGCCGTCCACGATGCGCTGGGCGAGGTCCCGGCCAAGCGGGTCGGACAACCCCGTGCGGAACCGCCCACGCAGCAGGTCGTCGATGAAGCGGGAGTGCACGCTCTCGATCTCGCATTGAGCGAGCGGGTGCAACCGCAGGATCCCCATCCGGCCGGCGAGCGAATCGGCAAGGTGCGGCACGAGCAGCACGTTCGCAGACCCCGTGAGGATGAAGCGCCCCGCCGCGCGGCGCGCGTCGATGGCCGCCTTGAGCGAGGTGAAGATCTCCGCAACCCGCTGCACCTCGTCGAGGATCGATTTCGCCGGCAGCCGGGCGACGAATCCGACCGGGTCCGCCCTCGCGGCGGCGCGGGTGGCGTCGTCGTCGAACGAGACGTACCGATAGCCTTGCGCCTCCCCGACGCCGCGCGCGAGCGTCGTCTTACCGCTCTGCCGGGGTCCGTGGACAAGCACGGCCGGCGTGTCCCGGAGCGCTTCACGCAGCCGGGGCGCGAGCAGCCGGGGGTAGGTTCGGGCGCGGGACATGCCCGAGGATAGAGCCGGCGATCGGCTGAATGCAAGTCAGGGTGTCGGCTGAATGCAAGTTCGTGCGTCGGCTGAATGCTAGTTCGGGCGCGGCTGAATGCTAATTCGCCTCGGGGCCACCGGCGATCGCGGCGTCATGCGCGACCACCGCCAGCGGCGGGCCGTTCACGAACAGCACCACGTCCGGCCGGCGGCTGTGCTCGTTCTCCGTGACGCTGAACTGGTTCACCGCGAGCCAGTCGTTGCCCTTGGGCTCGTCGAAGTCGATCACTCGTGCCTGCGCGCCGCGCACCTCACCCCCGCGCGTCAGTTACTCGCCAGTCACGCCTTTGACCAGCAGCCGGTGTAACGCGCGGTTGCGCTGGACCAGGTCCGCACCCTCGGCTCGTGTGAGCTTGCGATAAGCGTCCTCCAGCGCCTCGGTCGGCAGCATCGGATTGAGCCGAGCCAGCGCGTCACGCAGCCGCGTGCCCAGCACCACTTCGCCGTAGCTGGCCCGCTCGGCCGCGGCCATGTCCGGCGCGATGTCGGGGCCGAGGGCGACCGGCCACCCGATGGCTTCCAGGCACGCGAGGGCGGCGTCTTCGACGACGGATTCGGTGAAGGCGGTCATTTCACCTACCTATGTTGCGTGCCGTGAAGGTCGCTTGACAGACCACGAGCAAGCTTGCCGACAATCTGCAGAAGCTGCCTCACCTCGTTTGCTTCAATGCCAACCTTCCTTCCGACGACGGCTTGGGTATCGGCAGTCTTCGTGATGTAGTCCTGGTCCACAACTCCCAACTTGTGCGCGACGAGGTGACGCTTCTGGAAGGCGCGAACGACTGATTGCCACTCTTCGGCCGTCACATAGCTCGACAGGTTGATGCCGAAGGCTTTATGAAGAGTCGCCTTTGCCCCCTCAAGGTTCTGGAAGCTGATCCTCTCCGCTGTAGCGGGGGTCGCCGCGTTCATAGCGTGGATTCGGCATAGTTCGCGCCCGAAGCCGTCGAACGCCGAAACGCAATCCTCCAGCGCGTTTTCGAGAAGCATTCGGGCGAGCTCTCGCTCGGACGTGGCTACCATGTCCAGCATCTTCCCGATCAGTTCGAGGTTCTTGTCGAGAATCTGGAGTGAGTTGTGCTGACCGCAGTCCGGGCAGAAAGCAAAGACACCGTAGACCGAATAGCGGAGCGTGCAGTTGGAGCAAACGACCTCAGTTTCGAGCTTCTTCTCCCTGTAGTAGCGGATCGGTATCGGGCGGCCGGGCGTGACCTTCAATGAAATCCCGACTCCGAACGCACCCTTCGGCTTATGGTCAAACTCCAGCTTCTTCAGGTCCTTGTGCAGCGCATCCGTGATCGTCCGCAAGGCAACCGACTTGGCGTATTCGATCTGCTCTTTTGTCCAGAAGTGGTCGTGCCCTGCGGTATGACCGCAGTAGGGACAGTGACACGGAAGACTCTCGCCTTTGAGGCCCGTACCGAACTCGATCTTGAAGTATCCCTCGCAGTCCGACTGGGGGCATTCGCGACCGGTGAAGCCATCGTCATCGGGCTTGATAGGGATAGAAAAGCGATCACCGAGTCTGCGGAGGTGATCCATTACACCGTCCTCCCAGTGAACTGTTCCGCGCCTCTAGCACGTCGGTCGCCGGATAGGAGTCTGAGCAGCAGCGGGTCACGCAGCCGTGCGCCCAGCACCACTTCGCCGTAGTTGGCCCGCTCGGCCGCGGGCATGTCCGGTGCGATGTCAGGGCCGTGGGCGACCGACCAGCCGATGGCTTCCAGCCACCCGAGGGCGGCCTGTTCTACGACGGATTCGGTGAAGGCGTGATCCGTCATTCGCCCGCTCCCTCTTCCTCTGTGCCGTTCACACCCTCCCACTGTTTGCAGATACGCTCGACTTCTATCGTCGGAGCAGTATCGGCCACCCAATAGCGATAGAAACGCGGATCGCGGCTCCGCGGCACGGGCCGCGCCTCGCGGACTCGGACCAGCGCGGGGGCCGGAACGCATTCGCCAAGGACGAGTGCGGTCTGCGGTGCAAGCGCCGGGATCTGATCAAGCATTGGCCCGTAGATGCCCGGCACGATTTCCTTGAAGTAGCGAAGGTCCTCAGGGTTCTGGAGTCGGTGCACGATGAAGCTGCTGCATTGTGAGAGCACCGTTTTCGAGAGTTCGCTCGGCCGTTGGGAGGCTACCACCAGACTCAAGCCATATTTCCGACCTTCGCGCGCGATCCGCTCGAAGACTACGCGCGCGATGGACTCCTCCTCAGCATGCCGCGGCTGCTGAATGTAGTTCTGCGCCTCCTCCAGCACGAGCACGACAGGAAGTGACCCCCGCGCGCCCTCACCGCCGTGTTCGCCGAGACGCTGCAGGAACTCAAGAATCAGCCGGCCGATTAGCGCGGTCACATTCTCCAGCACCTCGCCCGCAAGCAAGCTAAGGTCGAGAATGACGACATCTACCGCAGTTCCCTCGTCGCGCTGCCGGTCATAGAAAGGCAAGCATTCCTTGGGAACATCTGTTTCGTTCGATAATCCAAGTTGCGCAGCGGCTCCGATACCGAGCGTGTCGCGAAGGAATGCCGCCAGAACATCCAACGCGTCTGGATAGGCATCGAACATGAATCGAAAGCGCGGGTCTTCGAAGTATCTTCGGATGCGGAGAAACATCGGTCCACAGGCATCCCGAACTCGCCCAGGGTTACCCGACTCCACCTGTTCGCGCATGGCAGTCTCAAGAGCGCTTTCCAAGAACTGACTGCGATCGAAACGTCGCGGCTGATCGGCGCTGACATCGGCCGTTCCCAGCGGCCGATCAGCGGCCAGCTGGTTCAATCTCTCTATGACCGGATCAAGCGCATCGCGAATCTGCTGCAGTCTTGTACCTCCCAGTCCGCCCTGATTCCCCTGCTGACCTGCCTGCCTTGCAATGTCCTGAATCGTTGTAAGGGCCGTCTCCCAGGCTACAAGCACCTCTGTACCGAACGCCGCATCCAGCGCCTGGGCGTGTTGAGGGAATGTCGTTCGATATCGCAAACCGTCGGCGCACCGCTGTTGGACGTTGTTTGGAATCGCCCACTGCTGATTCGGCGCGTCGTTCTCGATAAGCGCGAGGATCTGCCGACACGCAGTTCGCAGCACTTCGAGCGCTGAGGCCGGTGTATTGGATGCCGCAGCTCCCGTACGCGCCAAGCGCAAGGCGCGAAGCAAGACGGGCGCCTGCAGTCCTTCGCGAGCCCGAAAGAGCCGCACGAAATCCTCGGCGTTCATGAACCAGTACGGAATCACGAGCCGCTCGGCAGCCATCCGTGGATCGGATGGGATGTACAGTGTGCGTCGCGCAGCGGTTTCCTCCCAAGTGCCGTCTTCCTTTTGTCTTTGAAACGCTGTCCGATATTCGCCGTTCGTGTCCAGGATCACGAACGTCGTACGCTTCACTTGCGGCTTCTCCCGAATAGACTGGATAAGACTTGCGATCGTGCATGACTTGCCGGAGCCGGTGCTCCCGAGAACCGCGGCGTGCTTACCGAAGAAGGCATCCGGGTCGATCCGGATGGGTCGCCCCTGAACGACAGCGGACTCTCCGATCGGAATGCAGTACCCCGGCTTGTCCGCGTCCGGAGCCGCATCGCTTACCTCGATCGGACCGAGGATGGCATCCAAGTCGGCCCGGCCGGCGAGGTGGACAGGACTGTCGAGCACCGGGAAAAGCGATACTCCTTGCCGAAATACGGCACCGTCGATGGTGCCTATGAGCGTAGCCTTCATGAGGCGTCGGGCGGCTGGAAGCGCGACCATCGTTCGGTCGGCCTTCATCTCTGCCTCTTCGACCAGCACCACGCGGGTGACCATTGCGACTAGCCGTCGCGCGCCGACCGGGATCACCACGTAGGAGTTGATCCGGCCCACTTCCTGGGGGCCCTCGTACGTGCTCCGGCTCATGCCCTTCAGGTCGCGGTTGAGCTCGATGCTCACCTGCGCGGTGTCAACAGCGACGACGCGCCCGATCTCGGAGTCAGCTGCCACTGGCTTCGCCTCCCTCGCTGGCATGACTCTTTGAAAGCGCGCGATGCGTCGCCAGGACCTTCTTCCTTATCTCTTCGTCCCGCAAGTCTGGCAGCACGTGCTCAACGAAACCGGCAAGGGTGCCAATCGTTTGTCCTTCCGCAATCCACACGCGGCAGTCCTTCTGCTCTCGCAGCGTCTGGACGAACGCGCTCTGGGGAGCCGGATCCACGATAACCAGAGTGAAGCTCGGAACCGCGAGCGCCTGCCGGATTATTGTGTTCACGTGCTCGTCGCCAAATCCGTAGCCGATAACAAACAACACTGACTGAGGTCGCGTGAGGGCAGCGGCGAAGCGGCGGAACAGCTCCGAGTAAGGCGAGTCCAGCGTCTCGCCATACTTGGCTGGCGTCGGGTAGATCAGCAACGGCTTGGAAGACGCAGCGTTGAACGGTTCAGACTGAATGCCGTAGGGATCGTCGATGGTGGGTTCGTTCGCGCGCCACGTGATCGAGCCGTGCAGTTTGTGGAGGTGCAGCACGCGGTCGAAGCGGTGCACTCGGCCCTCGGTGGTCTCGGCTGGGAAGTACAGATCCTGCTCGTAGCTTTCGGGACGAAACACACGACGCTGCGTCCCGACGAACCCATCCAGCAGAACGACGCCCTCCGCGTCGGCGGCCTGCTCGACGAGCGTGTCGTAGTTCAGTGTGAAGACGTTCACCCGCTTGAGGTTCAGCGGACGAGTTAGGAGTTTGCGGACGAGTGTCTTGAACGTCGCGAGGCCGACCTCCTTACCCGCGGTGGGGAGGTCACATGCGCGTCCCAGGGCATGTGTTGACTGCTTGAGGGCTGTGTCGAGGTCTTCAGCCTCGGCATCCACCCCCGGCGATCCGGCGATCCGCAGTCGGCCTCCGGTCGCGGGCAAGGCGGCGCGCCAGCGGTGTAGCTGAGCCAACACGTGCTCGAAGTTGACCTTGAGCGGCGAGGGCGAGTTACCGTTCAGTTGCTGCCGACGGTTGAGTATCGCGTCGCGCGTGACCGGGCTGCTGTCACCTCCACTACAGTGCCGCAGAGCCAAATAGAACAGCAGCAGCCACCGTCGAATGCGGGGTTTCGATTCTCCAGTAATCCCCTCCTTCTGCAGAGCTTGCTCGATGGCCAAGGGAATGGCCCCGATCAGCTGGCCGCCGCAATCGAGCGAGGCCCCCGCACCAAACAGTAGAGAAACCGTTTCCGTCTTGAGGAGCGTGCCGATTCGCACCCGGATGTCGTCGAGCCCGTCATCCCCCTTGCGGACGTCATTCGCCGGCTTTTCTGAACCACTCTCGACGGAACCGACCTTCGGAATCAGGTTCTCACCGCCGATCTCGAATCGGTCACTACTCGGGTCGAGGTTGCTCATGCGGGAACCTCTGTGATCGTGGGTGGTGCCGATGCTAGGAAGTGCTCCACGTTCGGCAGACGCAACTCGCCAGAAATGAGCTTGGGGAGCAGCGCGTCGCGCAGGGCGGCGAGGGCTCGGCATTCGTGAATGCCGGTAATTATCCGCTCGATATGCGGCCCAATCAGACCCGTGAATGCTGCGGCTACGGGCTCCGGCGGTAAGACAACATCGTAGCGCGCCATATCAGCCCAACTTGTCCGCGGCATTTTTGTCCCGGTCGATCCTGCGTTCGTGTACTCGACAAACTCAACGCTCGAGACATGGCCAAGTACGGGCCCGAACCAAGCAGGTCGTCTTTGAGTTACAACAACGATATCGGTTGAGCAGACGCCATCGACTGGCGCCACCCCTACCTTGTGGAAGTAGGGCCGGAGCTTGCCGAAGAGTATTTCACCGCGCTTGAACTCAAACTTGTTGCTTTCGACTCCATCGCCGGTGCTCCAGTCCGACAAGGCGATGCATCGCCTCGGCATGTGCTCGAGGGCGATGTAAGCAGTGTCGGAGCCGATCTCGTGCGGTTGCAGGCTCCGCCGCGGGCTTTCTGCGATGTCACCCAGCTTGCCTACCTCCCACCCCTCCGGAATCTCGCCGAGTTCGGAGTCGACGAGGCGGGCGGGGAAGAGGTCGGCGAGGGGCTTGGGGAGGCCGGGGTCGCGGCCTTCGGCCCTGGCGCGGACGGGGTCGAAGTCCACGAACCACGACTTGAACAGCGCCCGCGCCATTGCCTCCAGCGTCTCGCTCATCCGCCGGTTCAGCTCGATCTTGTCGTCCAGCGTGCCAAGGATGTGGGCGATGGCGCGTTGTTCGGTCGGAGGCGGCCAGCGCACCTCGATCGGGTGAACATGATTCCGGTTGAGCGTCGGATTGGCCGATCCCACATCCATCGTCGCTATGCGAGGCGCTATCCACTTGAGAGGCCTTGTCAAGAAGTGTGTAAACGAGATCAGGCGGCGGCCTTCGCGTTGCCCCGCTTCTCCCGCACCCCGTCGACGTACCGGACACCCTCGGCGACCTCCGGTAGACGTTCAGGCGCGTCCAGCCGGCGGAAACTCTGCTCCGCGACCAGCAGGGTCTTCCAGATGATCGCCGTCGCGTTCTCTACCTTCTTGAAGCGCTTCGCCGCCGCGGTCCGCAGCCGCACCGCCGCGAACGGTGACTCCACCACGTTCGTCGTCCGGAGATGCTTCCAGTGCTCCTTCGGGAAGGCGTAGAAGGTCACCAGCCGTTCCCAGTCCTCCTCGAGCCGGCGGCCTGCGGTGGCGACGCCCTTCTTCGTCGCCCACGCCTGGAACGCCCGCTTCTGGCGCTCCGCCTCCGCCCGCGTTTCCGCGTACGGGATCTTCGTGAGCAGCTCGTGGGCCTCGGCCTGGAGCTTCTTCGGCAGCGTGTCGAGCACGTTCACGAGGCGGTGGTTCCAGCACCGCTGTTCGCTCACCGAGGGGAAGACCGTCCGCACGGCGCCCCAGATCCCCAGGTGCCCGTCGGCGATGAGCAGTCGCGGCGCTCGCAGCCCCCGGCCCTTGAGGTCGCGGAGCAGCGTCGCCCAGCTCTCCGTGGACTCCCGATACCCGCTCTCGACCGCGAGCACGACCTTCCGCCCGTCGCGGAGCGCGGCGATCACGACGAGCATGGCCGCCTTGTCCTTCTCCAGTCCCGCCTTGACGTAAATCCCGTCCGCCCACACGTAGACCGGCTCGAGCTCGTCCAGCCGCCGGCGCTTCCACTGATCGTACTCGGCCTGCCAGCCCGCCTTCAGCCGCGCGATCGACGGGGCCGACAGCGGCGCGGCCTCCCCCAGCAACCCCCGCAGGGCCAGCTCGAAGTCCCCTTGGGCCAGCCCGTGCAGGTACAGCTCGGGCAGCAGCCGGCCGACTTCCTCGGTGCGCCGCTTGAACAGCGGCAACAACCGACTCTCGAATCGCGCCTCCAGGCCGCGGACGCGGGGCCGGCGGACCGTGATCGTGCCCGCCATCGCGCTCAACCGGCGGGGCCTGCCGAACCCGTTCCGATACCCCGGCGTTGCGTCCACTCCGTCCCGACGCTCGTATCGGCGCCGGCCCAAGACCTCCTCCACTTCTTCCTCCAAGAGTTGCTGCAGCAGCCGTTGCACGCCTTGCCGGGCGAGCGCCTCCAGGCCCTCCCACACCGGCCTTGACTCTGTGCCCGTCTCGGTGCTCTGCTCCTTCATGGGCGGTGTCTCCTTCCCCGGCGTTCTCAGCGCCGGTGGTTCGTTGGTTGCGAACCGAAGGCTACACCGCCTTCTCTTCGTTTACACACCCACTGACGTTACCTCTCCACTTGAAGAAGTAGTAGACAAACCGGCAGTCGTTGCCGTGGAAGTCTTTGACCCAGAGTGTCGTGTCGTGCGGCCAGTAGTCGCTCGTGACGAACCACACACTTCCGACAACGCCCTTGCGACCCAAGACGACCCCGGGACCAGTAGCGGCGGGCACATCGTGAAAGCTCGAAACGCCACCAGAAGAAACCACTGGAATGGGCCCATCACGCTGGTCGGCCTTCGTGATGTCAATGCCTCGCTGAAGCGTGGCTTGCTCGCCGATCGTCGTCTCAATCCACTCACTCGCCATACCCAAGCTCCTTCAGGTTGGCGGCGATGGCGGCATCGAGCTTCACGGCCTCGGCCTGCTGCTCGCGCAGCGTCGCGGCGAGATGCTTCATCTTCTCTTCGAACGGCTCGCCGTCGTCCTCCTGCGCCTCGGCGCCGACGTAGCGGCCGGGAGTGAGCACGTGGCCGTGCTTGCGCACCTCCTCTAGGGTTGCGCTCTTGCAGAAGCCGGGGACGTCAGCGTACTCGCCCGCCTCCTTCTCGCCGCGCCAGGCGTGGTAAGTGTCGGCGATCCTGGCGATGTCCTCGTCGGTCAGCTCGCGGTGGGTGCGATCCACCATGCGGCCGAGCTTGCGGGCGTCGATGAAGAGCACGTGGCCGCGGCGGTCGCGGAACTTGCCGTTCTTGCGGTCGCGCGCCAGGAACCACAGGCACGCGGGAATCTGCGTCGAGTAGAAGAGCTGGCCGGGCAGCGCCACCATGCAGTCCACGAGGTCGGCCTCGATCAGGCTCTTTCGAATCTCGCCCTCTCCGGACTGGTTCGACGACATCGAGCCGTTGGCTAGCACGAAGCCGGCGACACCCGCGGGCGCGAGGTGGTGCACGATGTGCTGCACCCAGGAGAAGTTCGCGTTGCCGACGGGCGGCGCGCCGTACTGCCAGCGCCTGTCGTCGCGCAGGCGCTCGCCGCCCCAGTCGGAAACGTTGAACGGCGGATTGGCGAGGATGAAGTCGGCCCTGAGGTCGGGGTGGCGGTCGTTGTGGAAGGTGTCGCCGTGCGCGATCTGGCCGTCGATGCCGCGGATGGCGAGGTTCATCTTCGCCAGCCGCCAGGTCGTGTAGTTCGACTCCTGGCCGTAGATCGAGATGTCGGCTTTCGCCTTGCCGCCGTTGCCATTCCCCTTGGCGTGTGCGCGAATGAACTCAACCGACTGCACGAACATGCCCGAGGAGCCGCAGCACGGGTCGTACACCCGGCCGCGATACGGCTCGAGCATCTCGACCAGCAGCTTGACCACGCAGCGAGGCGTGTAGAACTCGCCGCCCTTCTTGCCCTCGGCGCTCGCGAACTGCGAGAGGAAGTACTCGTAGACGCGGCCGAGTACGTCCTTGGCGCGGCTCGCCTCGTCGCCGACCTTGATGTTGCTGATCATGTCGATCAGCTGGCCGAGCCGCGTCTTGTCGAGCGCGGGGCGCGCGTAGTCCTTCGGCAGCACGCCCTTGAGCGCCGGGTTGTCGCGCTCGATCCCGGCCATGGCATCGTCCACGAGCTGGCCGATCGTGGGCTGGCGGGCCTGGGCCTTCAGATGCTGCCAGCGAGCCTCGGGCGGCACCCAGAAGATGCTCTGGGCGCGGTACTCGTCGGGGTCCTCGGGGTCGGCGCCGCTCTTCTTGTCGGCTACCAGCTTCGCGTGCTGTTCCTCGAAGGCGTCGGAGATGTACTTGAGGAAAATGAGGCCGAGGACAACGTGCTTGTACTCGGCGGCGTCCATCGAGCCGCGCAGTGCGTCGGCCAACTGCCAGAGCTGCGCCTCGTAGCCGACGGTGGCGGCGCTTGTCTCTGCTGCGTGTGTGTTGTTCTTCCGTTTCGCCAAGTTCCACCTCATGAGGTCATTGCCACGCTTCGGTTTGGCGCGTCCAACGTCCACGCTGACCTGCGGCGGCTGAGCGACGCGAAGCCGACGTCAGGTTAGGTGTCTTCGAAGTACGCAACCGCTTCGTTGAACTGATCCCCCCCAAGCTCGACATGGTAGTCCGTCGCACACTCAGATCGGGGAACCGCGGGACGTGGGCACGTCCAGATGAAGTCGAGCATGTCGTCGCCAAAGATGGGTCTTGGTTTGCGAGACGCGTCGCGGGTCTGGTCGGGAGAGAAGAGAACGAACCGTAGCTGCCCCGCCACGCCGGTGACTGTGAAAGAAGGAAAGTCCGACGCCTTCGCCAAACTCTGGGGCCTCAGCGCGGGCAATGGGTGGGATCCAGCCCTCGATCTCCTCGTCGGAGAATGCACGCCGGAGTCAATTGCTTCCGCATGCTTTACGTGGGCGCAGACGAGGGTGACCAGCAGTTCCTCGATAAGCAGGTGTCCCTTGAGGACGATAAGGGAGAGATCTCCGTCATCCGGCAGATGCTGGAGGACTCGAAGCCTGGCGTTCGCGGCCCTCCTGAGTTCTTCCTCGCTCGGCGCGGTTCGTGTCATCCAGGTCTCGTCCGTCCAACCAGACGTATCCAGTTCCGCATAGCGCGATGTCGGTCGCGTATCGCGTGAGGTGGCCGGTCGATACGGATATCGCCGCCGGGAGGACCGGCCGGCTGCGACCGGAGCGGGCTTGATCGATGCGCGGTTACACATCGGCCTGGCGACGTGTCCAGTCTTACACGGACCTGGATATTTCTGAGCGTGGTAAGTGGCGGAGGTCTGCGTGCCCTTACTGGGTGCCCTCGTTGCTGTCATACGGCGAAGTCTGGCCAGATTCGCGTCACCCTACCCGTACCGGGTAAAGACCGACAGCGACTCCCGAGCCCCCCTCCACTCCTCCGGCACGCCCCGACCCCCGTCCCGCATCGAGACGATGCCGCCCACGATGGCGCCGAGGGTGTCGGAGTCGCCGAAGGCGCCCATCGCGGCCCACAGCACGCGTCTCCGATCGACAGGCCATCGAGTGAGCACAGCGGGCCTCGACCAGTAGTGCCGGCCACAGCCGGCCACCGTCACGAGCATCAGGACGAGGCCGCCGAGCGCGACCGGCCTCTTCACGACCTCACCGGCCGGCCCACACGAGACGCACGCGCACGTCGCGCGGCGCGAGCGCCAGCTTGGCGGCCACCTGCTCGACCACCGAGGTGACCACCTGGCGAAAGACCGTGTTCATCAGGCGGTCGACGTTGGTCGAGTGCATCACGCCCATGCCCTCGCCGCTGCTCACGGCGCGGCGGCTCGTCACCGTCCAGGCCCCGACCTCGTTCACGATCTCGAAGATGTGGATCCGGCCGCCGAGCACGTATCCCAGGCGCTGCTGCTCCGCGGCCGTGCGCATCGCCGGCACGGCGTCCTTGGTGAGGACCTCCGGGATCGCGGTGACCTGCTCGAGGCCGGCCCGCTTGAACTCGTCGATTAGGATCGCCTGGACCAGGTCCTGGACCGGGACGTACTCCTTGCCCTGATGGGTCAGCCCGAACTTCCACGAGCCCTGCTGCATGACGTAGGCGAGGCTCTGCGGCTCCGTCCGGTCGATCCACGCGCGCCGGTCCTCGAGCTTGGCCACGCCGAGCGCGACGGCGCGCAGCCCGTCGCTCTGGGGCAGCCGGTACGCGGCCGGGTTGTACGTCATGTGCAGCGAGCGGGTGCAGCCGGAGAAGGCAACGAGGCTGACGAGCATCGCGAGGGTGATGAATCCAGCGCGGAGCTTCATCCGGTTCCTCCACGAGCAGCGTGGGATTGACAGCTGCTTTCAGTCTTGCACGGACCCGGAATTCCCCGGGCCCTCGAACCCGAGCCGGCCTCTCGTGGAGCGGCATGTTCAACCCGGCGCAGAGTTTGCCGCCGCAGTCGTGGTGGGCACCCGCCTTCGGGTCATCGGGTGCCGCCGTTGTGGTAGACCGCGGGCACCCAGACGTAGCCCTTGCCGTCGGCGCGCAGCCGGCCGATGCCCGGGAAGTCGACGTGAGCGAGCGCCACGTAGTAGCCGTTCCTCGCCGCGTCGGCGAAGTTCTTGAGGCGTTCGGCGATCGCCCGCGTCGAGTCCCATTCGACCCAGGCCGCCGTCGGCTGCGGGAACTGCACCGAGGCGACGTGCACCGTATCGCCCCAGACCACGAGCTTCTGGCCGTCGCTCTCGATCACGTAGATCGAATGGCCCGGGGTGTGCCCGGGGGCCGGGACCGCACGAATCCCCGGCATCAGCTCGATGGGCCCGTGGTAGGGCCTGACGCGGCCCGCCTCGACGTAGGGCTTCATCGCGGCCATGGCGGCGTCGAAGACGTCCCGCATGTCGGCCGGCGCCGCATCTCGATGCGCGGGGCTCAGCCAGTAGTCGGCCTCGCCCGCGTCGAGACGGACGACGGCATGGGAGAACACGGCCTTGCCGTCGGCGGTCACGAGGCCGCCGGCGTGGTCCGAGTGTAGGTGGGTGAGGTAGACCTCGTCGACCTCCGCCGGGGCGTAGCCGGAGGCCTCGAGGTTCGCCAGCAGCTTGCCCAGGGTCGGGCCGAGGCGCCCGCCCGCGCCGGTGTCGATCAGCACCAGCTTGCCGCCCGTGTTGACCAGAAAGCCGTTGACCGATGTCTCGACCGGCGGCTTCAGGTAGGCACGCGCCAGCAGCGCTCTCTCCCGCTCGGGTGCGATGTTGTGCAGCAGCCGGTCGACCGGCGCCGGCACGGTGCCGTCGGACAGCGCGGTGACCTCGAACCGGCCCAGCGTCATGCGGTACCAGCCCGGCGCCTGACCACCCCGGAGCGGCGCCTCGGCGAGGGCGGCGGGCGCCAGCAGCAGGACCGCGACGGCGGCGAGCAGGGATGCGAGCATCGGGATGCGCTTCATCGGTTGCCTCCCAAGCGCGGCCCCATGACCCGCTCGAACGCCGCGACCTCCGCCTCCGGAATCGCATACCCCCCGGCCAGATCGTGCGCCGGGAAGAGGAAGACCTCCTCGACCCCGGCCTCCTCCCGCGCCCGCAGCAGGCGCTCCGCGCAGCGCTCGGGCGGTCCGAAGAGGCCGAAGGCGTCGGCGATGCGCAGGGCGCGGGCCTCGGGGATCGCCCCCGGGTCGAGCGGCTCCGGCAGCGACAGCCCGGCCTCCGCGAGCCAGCGCAGGTTGGCGACGCTCGGATAGGCGAGGAACGGCTGCCCCGGCGCGAACCAGCTCCGGATCCACCGCGCCCCGACCCGGTCGTCGCCGAGGCCGAGCGTCACCACGAAGACGACCGGGAAGCCGTCCAGCGACCGGCCGGCGCGCTCGGCGCCGATCCGCAGGTGCTCGCGCGCCGCCCGGATGCCTGCGGGATCCAGGCCCACCATGAGGAACGCGCCGTCGGCCACCTCGCCGGCCAGCTCGATCATGCGCGGCCCCGCCGCGAGCAGGTAGACCGGCGTGGGCGTCGCGCTCCGATGGCGCAGGCGCGTCTCGGTGGGCCCGAAGCTCACCGGCTCGCCCCCGAGCAGGCGGCGCACGTCCCGCACCGCCTCGCGCATGGTCGCCACGGTGGCCCGCGGGCGCCCCACGCTGCGGGTGGAGATGAAGCCCGGCGCCATCGTAAGCAGCGCGCGGCCCGGCGCCAGCTCTTCGAGGCCGTGGGCCAGCGAGGCGAGCAGCAGCGGATGCCGCACGATGGGGCTCGAGGTGGCCGGGAACAGCCGCAGGCGCTGCGTGGCCCGCGCGGCCAGGGCCAGGGCGAGATACGCGTCGCGCCCGCTCGACGGATGGTCGTGCACGCCCACGCCGTCGAAGCCGGCGGCCTCGCAGCGCGCGATGAAGTCGGCCAGGGCCGGCAGCGGCCGGCCCACCGGGACGCGGATGGCCACGTGCATCCGCGCTACTCGATCAGGCGATCCGCCCGGGCGAGCACCGACGGGGGCAGGGTCAGGCCGATGGCCTTCGCCGCCGTCAGGTTGACGAGCAGCTCGAGCGTGGTGGGCTGCTCGACCGGAAGATCGGCGGGCCGGGCGCCCTTCAGGATGCGGTCCGCGTACACCGCGGCGTGCCGGTACAGGCTGGCGAGGCTCGCGCCGTAGAACATGAGCCCGCCCGCGTCCACGAACTCGCGCTCGGGATACACGGCGGGCAGGCGGTGCTGCGTCAGCAGCTCCACGATGCGGCGGCGCTCGGTGATGAACATGACGTCGGTCAGGACCATCACCGCGCCCGGCCGCTCGGCGGCGATGGCCTGCAGGCCGGCCGCGATCCCGCTCCGATCCCGCACCTCGTGCACCGGCACGGCGAGACCCAGCGTCCGGGCGGTGCGCTCGCGCACCTGCATGAAGGGCGGGGTGTAGGGCGAGGTCGGGTTCGCCAGGACGGCGACGCGACTCACGCCGGGCAGCGCCTCCTTGAGCAGCTCGAGGCGCTTGGCCTTCAGCACGTGGGCCAGCCCGGTCACGCCCGTGATGTTCCCGCCCGGGCGCGCGAGGCTGGCCACGATCCCAGCCTCGACGGGATCGCCCGTGGTGACCATCACGACCGGGATGGTGGAGGTCGCCTTCTTCACGGCCAGGGCGCCGGGAGTCGAGCCGACCAGGATGAGATCCACCTGCCGCCGGACGAGGTCCGCGGCCAGCACCTCGAGGCGCTCGGGCTTGCCGTCCGCGAACCGCTCCTCGATGACGAAGCCAATCCCCTCGCGCCACCCCAGGTCGCCGAGAGCCTTGCGGAACGCCTGCAGGTGCGGCGCGTCCGTCGCGGCCGAGAGCGGCGAGAGCCGGCCGATCCGCACCGGCTTGCCGCTCCGGGCGTCCTGTGCGGTCGCGGCCGCGACCGGCACGAGCAGGAGCAGGGCCAGCCCGAGCACGCCGCACCACCTGGCAATCCGTGATGGTTGCTCCGCGCGCCGGGCGGCCGGCGCCGGCGCGCCGGGCACGAGCGTCGCGACGATGCGCGGCGCGGCGAGGCCCATCGTGATGGTCTTCATGCTCGGCTGGCGAGCGGCAGTATACCGGCCGTCCCGAGCGGGGGCAAAGCGGTCACACCTCGTGAAACCGGCAGAGCTCGGCCAGGTCCGCCTCCACCGCCAGTGCCTGAAGCGGGAAGCACGCGGCCAGATCCTCCGCGCCCGTCCAGCGCGCGAGACGCCCGCGCAGCGTGCGCACGGACGCCTCGCGGAGGCTGCCGTCGCGCCTCACGAACTGGCCCCAGAGCGGCATGAAGCGGAACGCGCCCGGCAGCGGGCGCGCGCTGGCCAGGTACGCGGGCGGAAACAGCCGGCGGTACGCGTCCAGGTTGTAGAGCCACGAGCGCCCGAGCACCCGGCGGGGGCCGGGGCGCGTCCGGCGCACGTGGGCGAGGAGCGCGGCCAGCTCGGCGCGGCGGGCGGCCTGCCGATCGTCGGCCAGGGGCGAGCGGCCGTCCGTCTCCGCGTCGTGGAAGTGGAGGCGGAGGCGGCCGCCGCCCCGGTCCGCGTAGGAGAAGCAGCCGAACCGGGCGACCAGCCCCGGCGGCTCGACCGTCGCCGGGCGACCCGCGTGGAAGGCCCGCGTCCACCCGCGCGCGTCGGCCGTGCGGGCCAGACCCTCCACGTACCGGCGCCAGACGGGATGGTCGGCGTCGAACCCCCGCCCCAGGCCGAACCGCACGTAGAGGTTCGTGTAGTCGAGCAGGGCACGCGGGAGCGGCAGCCCCGTCCGCTCCGCGACGACCTGGGCGAACTCGACCTGGAGGTCGAGCAGCGCCTGCACGGCCGGATCAGTCCGCGCGCGGAGCGATGGCCCGGCCCACCGTGAGCGCCTCGCGCATGGCCGGATCCAGGCGATGGAAGGCCGCGTCGGGCAGGACGCCCAGCGCGTCGAGCAGCTTGCTGAAGAAGCAGCGGGCGGCGGCCGCGGCGGCGACGTCGAAGATCTCCTCGTCCCGGTAGCCGTGCTCGCGCAGTCGCGCGACGTCCGCCTCGGTGATGCGGTCCGCGCTCACCGCCACCTTCTCGGCGAAGGCCATCATGGCGCGCTCGCGCGGCTCGAGCGGGCCGCCGTCCTTCATGATCGCGGTCACGGTGGGCGCGTCGAACACCTTGTCGGCCAGCACGCTGCCGTGGGCCAGCGCGCAGTAGGAGCAGCGCACGGCGCGCGCGGCGGCCAGCGTGGCCAGCTCGTAGGCCCGCACCGGCAGGTTGGACGAGATGGATCGCAGGAGGCCGGTCCAGGCCTCGAGGACCGCGGGCCGCAGGCTGAAGGCCTGCGCCCAGTTCGGAATGAAGCCGAAGCGCTCGCGCACGCCCTCGTACATCGCGCGCACCGGGCCCTGCGCGGCCTCGGGCGGGATCGTCTCGACGTACGCCATGTCAGCGCCCGCGCGCGAAGCGCTCGGCCGAGCGGGCGCGGGCCTTCGCGGCCTCCACGGTTCGATCGCGCGGCGGCGCGGTGGTGACGAGGCCGTCGATCAGCGCTCGCGCGGCGCGCGCCACCTCCTCCACCGCCCGCTCGAAGACCGCCTCGTTGGCCTTCGAGGGCCGCGTGAAGCCGCTCAGCTTGCGGACGAACTGCAGCGACGAGGCCCGGATCTCCTCCTCGGTCGCCGGCGGCGTGAAGTTGTGCAGGGTCTTGATGGCTCGGCACATCGTCGGTCTCCTACCACCCCGGGGGCGGCTCTATCTCTGTGACCGGCTGTCGAGCAGCACGGTCCACGGCTCCACGCTCTTCAGCGCGAGCAGCCCGGACACGGTCCACGGATCCTCCGCGAGCCGGGCGCGCACGGTGTCCTCGCCGTCCGCGGCGATGATCAGCAGGACCTCGGCCCCGTCGCCGAGCGGCCCGCCCAGCACCACGAAGCCCTCGGCGGCGAGCGCGTTCATGAAGGCGGCGTGCTCGGTCCATTGCGCCTGCCCGCGCAGCGGCAGGGCGGGATTCCAGGCCGGCCCTCGGACGCGTCGAACCGCCAGGTAGCTCGGCACCGCCCCATGATACGTCAGCCGGCCGGCGCCGGCGGGGCCGGCGGATCAGAACGGCTCGTAGAGCAGGTACCAGGGGCCGGCGATGTGCGTGTAGCGGGCGCCGGTCGGCGGCACGCGCGGGCGATAGGCGAGCCCGCACTGGTCCACCACGCCGCAGTCGGCGGTGAGGAAGCGCACCTCCTCGGCCGACATCACGCTCGCGGTCGCCGCGAGGAAGAGGCCGATGCGGACGTTCTCGGCGTGTCCCTCGCCGCCGGCCAGCTCCCGGGCGGCGCGGGTCAGCGCGCGCTCGCTCGCATGGAAGCGGACGCGGAAGAGCGGATTGCTCGGGCTCTGGCTCGAGAGGTAGATCCAGACCAGCGCCGCGCCCAGCAGCGGGAACGAGAGCCAGAGCGCCAGACGGCCGAGGCGGTGGCCGCCGGACCCGTGGCGGGCCGGGGACGGCAACGCCCAGATGACGGCCAGGACGGCGGCGGCGGGGACCAGCAGCGCCACGTCCACGAAGCCGACGCCGGCGTCGCTCACCACCACGATCGTGTACGCCTCCCACGCGATGGTGAAAGCGATCAGGAGCGCTCTCAGCATCGCGGCGCGGGCAGCACCACGGGCATCGGGAGCGGGCGGGCGGACCGCATGGATCCAGTCTGCCATGCGGCCGATTTCCCTGGCCGCATCGTGACGGCCGGCCGCCGGCGCGCGCGTATAGTACGGGCATGGGCGCCGACCTCTCGACGTGGCCCCCGGTGCCGACGCTGGCCCGCCTCGCCCTGGCGCTCGCGATCGGCCTGTTCGTGGGCATCGAGCGCGAGCGGCGCCAGAAGGTGGCGGGCGTGCGCACGTTCGCGTTCGCCGCGGTGCTGGGCGCGGCCGGCGGCCTGCTCGGCGAGCGCTTCGGCCTGCTCTCGATCGGCCTGCTCGGCGTGCTGGTGGTGCTGCTGAACCTCGACACGCTCAAGAGCGGCGAGGGCGCGGAGATCACCACCTCCGCCGCGCTGCTCGTCACCGGCTTCGCGGGGCTCCTCGCGGGCCAGGGCCACACGTTCACGCCGACCGTGGTCGGGGTGATCACCGCCGCGCTGCTGGCCTGGAAGGAGCCGCTCGCCGGCTTCAGTCACGCGCTCACCGAGTCCGAGCTGCGCTCCGCGATCCTGCTCGCCATCCTCGCCTTCGTGATCTACCCGGCGCTGCCGCCCGGCGCGCTCGATCCGTGGGGCCTGATCGATCCGCGCGAGGCGTGGATCACCGTGATCCTGATCGCGGCGCTCGGGTTCGCCAACTACGTCCTGCTCAAGCTCTACGGCACGCGCGGGATCGAGCTGACCGGCTTCCTGGGCGGGCTCGTCAACAGCACCGTGACGGTGGCCGAGCTCGCGAGCCGTGCGCACGCCCTCCGCGGCGGCCTCGTCGAGGCCGCCTTCCGCGGGGTGCTCCTCGCGACCGCGGCGATGCTCCTGCGGAACGCGATCATCCTCGGCATCCTGGCCCCGCGGGCCCTGCTCGACGCGAGCCTGCCGCTGCTGCTCATGTTCGCGGCGGCCACCCTGCCCGCGCTGCTCCCGCGCTGGCGGCGGCCGCGCCGGCCCGGCGAGCTCGCCGACGAGGCGCCGATCGCCTCGATGCAGTCGCCCTTCTCGCTCACCTCCGCGCTCAAGTTCGGCACCATCTTCCTGGCCCTCGAGGTGATGGGGACGCTGGGCCAGCACCTGGCGGGGCACGTCGGCTTCTACGTGGTCAGCATGGTCGGCGGCGTGGTGTCGAGCGCGAGCGCGGTGGCCTCCGCCGCGAACCTGGCCGGCTCCGAGCGGCTCTCGACGCACGTGGCCGGCATCGGGGCGATCCTGGCGTCGCTGACCAGCGCGCTCGTGAACCTGCCGATCGTGGCGCGGCTGGCCGGCGACGCGACGCTCACCCGGCGCCTGGCGTGGGTGCTGGGCGGCGTGGTGCTGCTGGGCGCGATCGGCGCGGTGCTCCAGGCGCGCGTGCCGCTGACCCTGCCCTGACCACCCATCCCGGGCACGCGCCCGGGCGCCGGATCTAGGCGGTGACGCCCGCCTCCACGGTGGGCTCGAAGTGCAGCGCGTCGGGGAAGCCGATCGGCCGCAGGGCGGGGAGCGTGACGCCGGCCTCCCGGTAGGAGGTGACGAAGGCGGAGATGGCGCGGAAGTCGCCGATCCCGCCCAGCGCCGCCACCAGCCGATCCGGCACCGACTCGGGCCGGGGCGCGCGGTCGTAGGCCGCGATCTCGGACCCGAACCCGCTCTGCTCGAGCATGGTCCGGTAGAACGGCAGGGCCAGGTAGCGCGTCAGCTCGGTGCGGAAGAGCGCGGTGGCGGTGGCCCGGTCGGCGGTGAGCGCGAGCGGCACCGCGGCCACGATCTCGAAGCCCTCGAGCGGCTTGCCCGCGCGCTCGCGCCCGCGGCGGATGGCCGGCACCGCCTTGTCCCGCACGTAGGCTGGCGAGGCCAGCCAGAGCACCACGCCGTCGGCGATCTCTCCCGCCAGCTCGAGCATGCGCGGGGCGAGCCCGCCCAGCAGGATGGGCGGGGGCGCGGGCAGGCGCGGCAGCCCGCTCTGCCATGTCACCCGATAGCGCGCGCCGCGGTGCTCGACCTTGCCGGTGAGCGCGGCGCGCAGCACCGTGACGTACTCGCGGGTGACCTCGAGCGGCTTGCCCATGTCGAGCCCGAGCGCGCCCTCCATCACCGGCTTGTGGCTGACGCCGATGCCGAGGCGCAGCCGCCCCCCGCTGATCTCGGACAGCGTCAGCGCCTCCTGGGCGAGCAGCACCGGATGCCGCGGGTAGAGCGGGATCACGCCGCTGCCGAGCCCGGCGTGCGGCGCCACCTGACCGTAGGCCGCGAGCATCTGCAGCGCGTCGCGGCCGATGCCGTGGGTCACCCACAGGCTCTCGTAGCCGAGGGTGTCGGCGCGCCGGGCGAGGGCCAGCGCGGGCGCCAGGTCGGCGCCGGGATTCAGGAAGAGCGCGGTGCGGGCCATGCTAGGCGGGCCGCACGCCGACCGCGGCGAGCTGCGCCCGCAGGTCGTCGCCCTTGTCCACGCGGTGGAGCACCGCGGTCATCCCGACCGCGCGCGCCGCCTCGATGTTCCTGTCCCAGTCGTCCACGAACACGCACGCGGCGGGCGGCAGCCCGAGCCGCTCGGCCGCGAGCCGGAAGATCTCGGGGGCGGGCTTGGCCATGCCGACCTCGGCGGAGACCACGATGTCGTCGAAGAGATGATGGAGCGCCAGCTCGCCCTCCAGCCGGGCGCGCAGCGAGACGTCCGCGTTGCTCAGGATCGAGCAGCGGAAGCGCGGCCGCAGCGCGGGCACCAGCGCGACGTTGCGCTCGATGAGCGCCTGGGCCTTGCGCCACCCCTCGTGCAGCCGGGGCAGCGCCCGGCCCGCGCGCCGCTCCAGCTCGCGGTGCGCGCCCTCCATCCAGGCGGCGGGGTCGCCGACGCCGCACTCGATCTCGGCCCACGCCGGGCACCGGTAGAGCGTCTCGAACACCGACGAGCGCGGCAGGCCGTGGGCGCGATCGAGCCCGCGGGCGACGTCCCAGCGCATGTCCCACAGGACGCCGCCGAAGTCGAAGATGACCGCGCGCGCGGGACTAGTAGCGGGGGCCACGCACGCTCGGCTCGGGCTTGGGCGTGTTCGCGGGCCGGTCGCTCGTGAGCGGGATCCAGCCCTTCTGCCTCATGCACGCCTCGTCGAGCACGTCCGTCTTCTTCGACGTGCACGCGTCGCGGTCGCGCTTGAACTCTTCGGTCGTGTAGTTCACGCTCGGCTTGTACCACTGCCGGTCGCGCTCGGAGCTGCAGCCCGCCGCGAGGCCGGCCGTCACGATCAGGAGGACGCACCACTGCCGCATCATGGGCGCCATGGTACCATGCCGCCCTCGGCCATGTTGGACACCACGATCGCCGGCAGCCTCCCCAAGCCCGAGTGGCTCGCTCCGCCCCGGATGCTCTGGGCGCCCTGGCGCCTCGAGGGTCGCGCCCTCGAGGAGGGCAAGCGCGACGCGGTGCTCCTGGCCCTGCGCGAGCAGGAGCAGGCGGGCATCGACATCGTGACCGACGGCGAGCAGACCCGCCGGCACTTCGTGTGGGGCTTCGTCGAGCAGCTCGACGGCATCGACTTCTCCCGGATGGTGACCATCGGCATCCGCGCCGACCGCTACCAGGCCACCGTGCCCACCGTGACCGGCCCGGTGCGCCGGCGCGGCTCGATCCACGGCGACGAGGTGCGCTGGGCGCGGGCCAACACCGGACGGCGGCTCAAGCTCACGATGCCGGGGCCGATGACGATCGTGGACACCATCCACGACGAGCACTACGGCAGCCGCGCCCGGCTCGCCATGGACCTGGCCCGCCTCATCAACGAGGAGGCCCGCGAGCTGGAAGCCCTGGGCCTCGACGTGCTGCAGCTCGACGAGCCCGCCTTCAACGTCTACATGGACGAGGTGCGCGACTGGGGCATCGCCGCCCTCGACCGCGCCGTCGAGGGGCTTCGCTGCCGCACCGCGGTCCACATCTGCTACGGCTACGGCATCAAGGCCAACACCGACTGGAAGCAGACGCTGGGCTCGGAGTGGCGGCAGTACGAGCAGACCTTCCCGCTGCTGGCGCGGAGCCGCATCGGCGGGGTCTCGCTCGAGTGCGCCGGCTCGCGGGTGCCGATCTCGCTCATCGGCCTCCTGGGGGACAAGGACGTGCTGGTGGGCGCGGTGGACGTGGCCACCGATCGGGTGGAGACGCCCGAGGAGGTCGCGGCGGTGATCCGCTCCGCGATGCAGCACGTGCCCGCCGCGCGCATCTTCCCGTGCACCAACTGCGGCATGGTCCCCCTCTCGCGCGAGGTCGCCCACGCCAAGCTGCGGGCGCTGGGCGCCGGCGCCGCGCTGGTGCGGCGCGAGCTCGCCGCCTGATCTGCTCGGCCTCGGACGCAGGCGCCGCGCCGACCGGCGCTACGGCTCGGCCCGTCCCTTGGCGGCGAACTGGCGCTCGTAGAGGCCGCGCAGCTCCTCGAGCGTGGTGGCCTGGCCGGGCGCCTTGTCGGGCCGGATGCGCGCGATCCGGGCGAAGCGCAGCGCGAGACCGGAGGGGTAGGTCGGGCTCTTCTGGATCTCGTTGTAGTCGACCTCCACCACCACCTCGGGGCGCACCCGCACCGTGTAGCCGTCGTCGCCGGTGGCCAGCGCGCGCAGGCGCTCGGTCATCCCGGCGAACTCCTGGTCGGTGAGCCCCTTGAAGGTCTTGCCCACCTCGGCCCAGCCGTCGCCGTCGCGCACCGCCAGGTGATAGTTGGAAAGCCAGCCCACGCGGCGCCCCGAGCCGCGGTCGGCGGCCACGATCACGCAGTCCACCGTGAGCGCCGCCTTCAGCTTGAGCCAGCGCTTGCCGCGCCCGCCCGGCTCGTAGGGGCTCCGCAGGTCCTTGGCCATCAGGCCCTCGTGGCCCGCGGCGAGGGAGTGCGCCATCAGCGCGGCGCCCTCCTCCGCGCGCGTGACCACCGCGCGCTCGGCCAGCCAGCGGCCGCCGGTGACGCGCTCGAGCGCCTCCCAGCGCCGCGCGTACGGCTCGTCGAGATACGAGCGGCCGTCGGCCATCAGGCAGTCGAAGAGATGCAGGCTGAGGGGCAGCGCGCCGGCCGCCTCCTCCACCCCGCGCACGCGCCGGAAGCGCCGCATGAGCTCCTGGAACGGCAGCGGCCGCCCGGCCGCGTCCAGCGCGACCACCTCGCCGTCGAGGATGAACGGGGCGCCCGTCAGATCGCGGCGCGCCAGGGCCACGATGTCGGGCAGGCTCCGCGTGACGTCGGTCAGGCGCCGGCTCCAGATGGCCACGCGGTCGCCGTCGCCGTGGAGCTGGATGCGGGCGCCGTCGTACTTGTACTCCATCGCGGAGGTCCCGCCGTGGGCCTGGAGCGCTTCCGCCGGATCGGCCGCGATCTCGGCCAGCATGGGGAGGAGCGGCACGAACACGCGCGGCGCCGCCGCCGCCAGCGCCTCCGCGCCGCTGCCCAGGGCGAGCGCGGCCACCGCGGTCAGATCGCCGGTGACGAGCGCGGCGCGCCGCACCGCCGCCACCCGCGTCCCCGCCGCCTCCGCGATCGCCTCCAGCAGGAGGCCCTCCGAGAGCCCCATGCGCATCTCGCCGAAGATGATCCGCTGGAGCAGGTCCCGCTCCTCGGGCGCGGCGCGGGCGGCCAGCTCGCCGAGCCGGCTCTCGCGCACGCGGCGCGAGCCCGGGCCCGACGCCTCGGCCACCGCCGCGAAGGCGTCCGCCACGTCGGCCAGGGTCAGCGGCGCCCCGCCCTGGGCGGCCGCCGCCGCGGGGAGGCCGCGCACGTTCAGCACGCGCGGGTCCGACGCGGAGAACACGCGCCCGCTCAGATAGGGGACCGCGCGCGCGACGTCGTCGGGGCCGAGCCCGCGCAGGTACTCCGCCACGAGGCGCCGCTTCTCGAGGCGCCCGCCGGTCGCCGCGACGCGCGCGCGCAGGGCCGCCAGGTCGGACAGGAGGGCCACGAGCGTTCCGTCTCCCGGCTCCGGTCTACCTCAGATGATGAGCAGGAGCCAGCCAACGAGGAGGGTCAGCACCGTGATCGGCACGCCGACCCGGCTGTACTCGAGGAAGCCGATCTGGATCCCCGCGCCGCGTGCCTGCTCCACCACGATCAGGTTCGCCACCGAGCCCAGGATCGTGAGGTTGCCGGCCAGCGTGGAGGCCATCGCGAGCAGGAGCCAGGCCCGCGCCGGCTCCCCGAAGGTGGGGATCACCGTCTTGAACAGCAGCACCGCGGGAACGTTCGAGACCAGGTTGGACAGGACCGCGGTCACCACCGTGAGCACCACCGGGCGGTAGAGACCCACCGCCTCCACCGCGCTGAAGACGTGCTCGGTGAGGCCGGAGGCCTCGACGCCGCCGATCACCACGAAGAGACCCGTGAAGAGCACGAGCAGTCCCCAGTCGATCTCGCGGTAGACCTTGTCCGGGTTCACCCGCCGGGTCAGGAGGGTGTAGGCGGCCCCGCCGATGGCGACCAGCGCGATCGGCACGCCGGCCAGGAAGGCGACCATCATCACCGACACCGCGGCCACCGTCTTGATCATCAGCGCGCGGTGCACCACGCCCGGCGCGCCGATCGCCTCCGCGGGCAGCGCGGGCGGCAGCCGCCGACGGTAGGCGAGCCAGATCACCGCGAACACCACCGCGAGCCCGATCACCGCCACCGGGGCCTCGCGCAGCAGGAAGGCGCGGTAGGGGATGCCGGAGAAGCTGCCCACCAGCATGTTCTGCGGGTTGCCGGTCAGCGTGGCCACGCTGCCCACGTTGGCCGCGGTGGCGAGCGCCACGAGGTAGGGTGCCGGCGGCAGCCGCAGGCGCCGCGCGAGGTCCAGCACGATGGGCGCCATCACCAGGCACACCACGTCGTTGACGAACAGGGCGGAGAGCACGCCCGCGGCCACGATGATGAGCCCGAGGAGACCCACCGGGGTGCGCGCGCGCCGCACCGCCGCGTAGGTCACGAGGCGGAAGAAGCCGGAGAGGCGCAGGTAGGCCGCCACGATCATCATGCCGAAGAGCAGCACGAGGGTATGGGCGTCCACCGCGGCCACCGCGCGGTCCCACGGCAGGAGCCCGCTCACCACCACGAGGGCGCCGCCGATGATGGCCACGCCGGTGCGGTCCACCCGGAAGACCGGCAGGCGGCCGAGGGCCAGACCGAGATAGGTGCCCGCGAACGCGACCAGGGCGACGAGGCGCTCGAAGCCGATCTCGGACATCGCTCAGTACCCGATCGCGGCCCCGTCGCTGCGCGGATCCGCCCCGCCGATGAGCGCGCCGCTCGCCGGGTCGATGGTGATGCCGTGGGCGTGGCCGGCCAGCTCGTTCCACGCCTCCCACCGGTTGATCACGTGGCCCCGGCGGGCCAGCTCCGCCACCGTCGCCTCGGCGAAGCGGCCCTCCAGGTTCAGGACCTCGCGCGCGTCGCCGAGGGCGAAGCGCCCCGCGAGCCAGCGCGGGGCCGCCACCGCCTGCTGGATGTCGAGGCCGTGATCGATCAGCGCGCTGTAGACCTGGAGGTGGATCTGCGGCTGGCCGTCGGCGCCCATGCAGCCCAGCACCTGCCAGAGGCGCCCCTCGCGGAAGGCGAGCGAGGCGATCAGGGTGTGGAGCGGGCGCTTGCCCGGCTCGAGGCGGTTCGGGTGCGCGGGATCGAGCGAGAAGTACGCGCCGCGGTTCTGCAGCACCACCCCGGTGCGCCCGGCGACCACGCCCGCCCCGAAGCCCATGTAGAGGCTCTGGATGAGCGAGGCCGCGTTGCCCGCCGCGTCCACCGCGGCCACGTAGACGGTGTCGCCGGTCAGGCTGCCGCTGGACGGCACCTGGTCCCACGGCAGGGCGCGCGCCCGATCGATGAGCCGGCGGCGCTCGTCCGCGTAGGCGGCGGAGAGCAACCGCTCCACCGGCACCGGCGCGAAGGCGGGGTCGGCCACGTAGCGATCGCGGTCGTGGAAGGCGATCTGCTTGGCCTGCACCAGCAGGTGCACGTGATCGGGCCCCAGGAACGGCAGCGCGGGCAGGTCGTAGGGCTCGACCAGGCGCAGGGCCTGCAGCACCGAGATGCCCTGGCTCGGCGGCGGCGTCTCGTGGATGGTGATCCCGCGGTAGGTGCACTGGAGCGACTCGCCCCAGCGCGAGCGCTGCGCGGCGAGGTCGGCCTCGGTGAAGAAGCCGCCGTGCTCGCGCGACCAGCGCACCATCTCCGCCGCGGTCTCCCGCTCGTAGAACGCGGCGCGCCCGCCGCTGCCGAGGCGCTCCAGCGTGCGCGCGAGGTCCGGATTGACGAGCCGGCGCCCCACCGCGGGCCGCCGGCCCTCGGCCAGGAAGATGCGGGCCGCCGCCGGATCGGCGGCCAGCACGTCGGCGGCGCGCTCGATCCACCCGGCGAGGCGCCGCGTGATGGGAAAGCCCTCCCGCGCGTAGCCCACCGCCGCCGCGAGGTCGTCCGCGAGCGGCAGGCGGCCGTAGCGGGCGTGCGCCTCGCACCAGCCGTGGGGCGCGCCCGGCACGGTGAGCGTCGCGGGCACCACCCCGCGCAGCGGGATCGCGGCCAGATCGCGCGCGCGGAACCAGTCGATGGTGGCCCCGGCCGCCGCCTGCCCCGCCGCGTCGAGGGCGCGCACCGCGCCGCTGCGGCCCTCGTGGATCAGCCAGAACGCGTCGCCGCCCAGGCTGGTCATGTGCGGGTACACCACCGCCAGCACCGCGGCGGCGGCGATCGCGGCGTCCACCGCGGAGCCGCCCGCCTGCAGGATCTGGACCCCGGCCTCGGAGGCGAGCGCGTGCGGCGAGGCGACCATGCCGCGGTACGCCAGCGTGGGGGGACGCAGGGCGTCGAGGATGCGCCTAGCCCCGTTCCGCCGGGAGCGGCAGCTCCATCCACACGTCCGCGCGCGGGTTGCGATTGTAGTCGGCGATCTCGCGGAAGCCGTAGCGGCGGTAGAGCCGCACCGCGGCGGCCAGCCGGCGCTCGCTGTCGAGGCGTAGCACCTTCGCGCCCAGGGCGCGCGCCTCGACGAGCACCCGCTCCATCAGCCGGTCGGCGAGGCCCCGGCCCCGGTGCTCGGGGCGCAGCCACATGCGCTTGAGCTCGGCCACGCCGGGCTCGAGGCGGCGGACCGCCGCGGTGCCGACCACCCGGCCGTCGGGGTCCACCACCACCAGCATCGCCCCGGTGGCGCCGCCGTACTCGTGCTGCCAGTCGGCCACGTCGTGATCGAGCCCGTCGGGGTCCACCTCCTCGCCGAGAAACGCGAAGTACGCGGCCAGCTCGCGCGCGACCCCCGCGTGATCGGCGGGCTCCGCGCGCCGGATCTGGTAGTCGCCCACCTACCGCTTCCGCGCGTGGGCCTCGAGCCCGCGCTGCCAGAGGTACTCGGTCTCGCCCAGGTGCTTGCCGACCCAGCGCGAGAGCACGAACAGGAGGTCGCTCAGGCGGTTGACGTACTTGAGCGGCCACTCGCCGATGTCCTCCACGCGGGAGAGCTCGAGCACGCGCCGCTCCGCGCGCCGACACACCGTGCGCGCCTGGTGCAGGAACCCGCCCACCGGCCCGCCGCCGGGCAGGACGAAGCTCTTGAGCGGGGTGAGCTCCTTCTGGCACTCGTCCATCAGGCGCTCGAGCGCGGTCACCTGCTCCGCGCCCACCCGGAACATGCCCTCGTACACCGCGTCGGCGGGCGTGGCCAGCTCGCTGCCCAGGTCGAAGAGCTCGTTCTGCAGCCGGCGCAGGACCTCGTCGAGCCACCGGTGCCGGCGACCGCTCTTCTTGCGCTGGGTGTTGAAGACGCGGGCCAGCCCGATGATCGAGTTCAGCTCGTCGATGGTGCCGTACGCCTCGATGCGCGGCGAGTCCTTGGGCACGCGGCGGCCGCCCACCAGGGCGGTCTCGCCTCGATCTCCCGTGCGCGTGTACACGCGCGTGATGCGAACCGGCATGCGTCCCCCTCCCGCGCCGAGGCTAGCACAGGTGCTAGACTCTGGCCATGAGCGAGGACTGGCGCGATCGCCTCGTCACCGATCCGGACGCCATCGCACGCATCGTGCGCGCGTGCACGCGCATCGCGGTGCTCGGCATGAAGACGGAGGCCCAGCGCGGTCAGCCCGCCTTCTACGTGCCGGAGTACATGGCGAAGGCCGGCTACGACATCGTCCCGGTGCCGGTCTACTATCCGACCGTCACGCGCATCCTGGACCGACCGGTGTTCCGCGCGGTGCGCGACGTGCCCCCGCCGATCGACATGGTGAACGTCTTCCGCCGGTCGCACGACATCCCGCCGCACGTCGAGGACATCGTGGCCGCGCGCCCGCGGGTGGTGTGGTTCCAGCTGGGCATCCGCAACGACGCGGCCGCCGAGACCTTCGCGCGCGCCGGCATCGAGGTGGTCCAGGACCGCTGCCTGCTGGTGGAGCACCGCCGGCTGCGCTAGCCGGCGGCCCGCGTCAGCGCGCGGCGAGGGCGGCCAGCGCCCGGGTCGCGTCCTCCCGCTCGTCCTCGGTGAGCGCGGCGTCCCCGAAGCGCGCGCGCTCGTACAGCGCGGTGAGGCGGGCGAAGGGCTCCGCGCGGCGCGGCGCCGCCGCGCTCACCCGCGCCGCGAACTGACGGGCGGTCTCGGCCGGGGCGGGCACGAAGCCCTGCCGGGCCATGAGGCGCAGGGCGCGCTCGTAGAACGCGGGGGGCCGGCGGGCGGGCCCGGTGGCGCGCGGGCCGCTCCCGCGGCGCCACAGGAGCCACCCGAGCCCGAGCGCCCCCGCCGCGCCGGCCGCGACCGCGAGCGGCGGACGCGAGGGCCAGTCCCGGGGCCACGGCACGCCGAGGCGGAAGTCGGTGGCCTGCCGATGCACCGTCGCGGCCAGATGCACCTGATCGCGCAGGCTCCAGTTGATCACGTAGCGGTACCAGCGCATGCGCGCGGCGTCGAGATAGAGCGAGAGCGAGCCGGGCGCCGTCGCCGCCACCTCCCCGCGGGGCGACGGATCGAAGGCGATCCAGCCCGTGCCGTCCAGGTAGGCCTCGACCCAGGCGTGCGCGTCGCTCAGGCGCACCATGAAGTAGCGCCCGTAGCGGTTCCACTCGCCCTGCTGGAAGCCGGCCACCACCCGGCTCGGGATGCCCTGGGTGCGCAGCATCACCGCCATCGCGGCCGCGAAGTACTCGCAATTGCCGGAGCGCCGCACGAACAGGAACTCCTCGAGCGGGGGCCGGGTGGTCTGGCGCCGGAGCGCGAGCGTGTACCGGTAGTGGGTGGAGAGGTGGGCGGTGATGCGACGGGCGACCGTCGCGGGATCCGCGCTGTCGCCGGCGGCTTCGCGGGCCAGTCGCGCGATCTCCGGCGACAGCGCGGGCAATTGCAGGTAGCGGGCGCGCTCCGCCGCGGTGAGCGGCGGCGCGCGGCGCGTCGCCGGCGCCGACGGCCGGCCCAGCGCCTCCACCTCCGACTCGACCCGGTAGTGGAGCCGGCCGCTGGCGCTGGAGGAGGACAGCGCGCCCATGTCGTCCACCACCAGGCCGGGGGAGGCCATCTCCACGCGGATCATCCGGGGCGCCCCGAACACCGCGTCGGTGCCCATCGGCTCCAGGAAGATCTCCTGCTTCAGGATGGGACCGGTCCCGCGCGGCGGCCCGACCGCGAAGTCGCCCGCGGACCCGCGGCGCAGATAGCGGCGCGGCGTCACCGTGGTGGACCACGCGCGGCCGTCGAACTGATCGAACGCCACCCCGCGCCAGCGCAGCTCGGGCAGCGTGGCCGGGTCCTCGGTCAGGTAGACGCGCATCACCACGCCGTGGTCGTTCTCGATGTCGCCGAAGCTGCCCAGATCCACCCGGTCCGCGAAGCCGGTGACCATGCGCCCGAGCTGCGCGCGCAGCGGCAGGGCGGCCTGGCCCACCCGCGGGATCACGAAGAACAGCGCCCCCGCCAGGCAGAACGTGATCGCCACCGCCACCAGGCTCACCCGCGTGAGCGGGCCGCGGAAGAACACGCGGCGGGCGACGGGGTTGTGGCCGCGCTCGCGCCCGGCCCGGTCCAGCTCGGTCACCACGTGGTTGAGCATGAGCATCCAGGTGCCGAGCATGAGGAAGACCACGAACACCGCGAGGAAGCCGAGGCTCATGCTGATGGACGCCGCCGCCACCAGCATGAAGAAGGAGAGCAGGCCCGCATCGCGCAGGTCCTTGATCCCGCGGCGCACGAAGAGCCGCAGCAGGATCAGGAACAGCAGCAGGTGGACCAGCCCGTCGAGGGCCGAGTACGCGAGGTAGAAGAGGTCGATCACCACCGCCACCGCGGCCGCGCCCACCAGCCCGTAGCCCAGCGCCGGCCGCACCTTGCCGCGGGCCCGCGCCTGCTCGTGCCCCCAGCCCACCAGGATCGCCAGCACCACCAGGCCTGCGCCCACCGGGCCCACGAGCGCGGCGCCGTAGAGCGCAGCCACGCCGGTGAGCACCAGCAGGTACGTGACGAGGCGGAGCGCGAGGTGGGCCGACACGTCAGTCCAGCGCGACGCGGATCTCGCGCAGCCGGCGAGACGGCAGGGCGGCGCCGGCGGCGGCGAGTCGCCCCGCCGCGCGGCCGTTCGGGATCGCCGCGGGATCGTAGAGCGCCAGCGCGGTCAGCACGCGGCGCAGGTGGGGACGGCCGTGGCCGAGAGGGATGGCGAGGTCCGGGCCCACGAGCTCCACGCCCGCGCCGGAGCGGATGAGGGCGCTCGCGATGGAGGCCGCGTCCGAGAGCGCCGCTTCCAGTCGCTCGCCGCCGGCCTGTCCGCGGCCCACCAGCACCAGACGGGCGTCACGGCTCGCCTCGGCCTCGTGCTCGCGCACCATCAGCGCCTCCGCCTTCGCGCTGCTGCGCCAGTGGATGAAGCGCGGATCGTCCCCCGGACGGTACGCGCGCAGATTGTAGAGCCCGTCACCCCGGCCGGGTCGCCGGGCCGCGCCCGCCCCCGCCCCGCCCAGCCACCCGAGCCCCGCGGCGCCGAGCGTGCGGACCGCCGGGAACACCACCACCTCGTCCGCGAGCGCCGGGCGCCCGGCCTTCACGAACAGGCCGAACGGGAAGCGGGTGGTGATCCGCACCCCGGCGAGGCGCCACCGCCCGCGGCGCGGCGGGGTCTCCTCCCACGTGGCGAGCACCTCGGCGCCCGCGGCGATGCGACGGAAGTAGACGAAGCGCGAGCCGGACTCCGACGTGCGCGCGTCGGGGGCGAGCAGCTCGAGCGTGACCGAGTAGGACGTGAGCCAGCGCTTGCCGTTCACGAGCGTGGCGCCGAGCACGGCCGGACGTCCCGCGTACAGCTCCTCGGGGACGAATCCGGTGAGCCGCACGCCGCGCATGGCCTGCTCGGAGAGGATGCCGGAGACCACGATGAGGGCCAGCAGCGCGGAGACCAGCAGGTAGAGCAGGTTGTTGCCGGTGTTGATGGCCGCGACGCCCAGCCCCACCGCCACCAGCAGGCACCACCAGCCGTCGCGGGTGGGCTTGATGGTGCGGCGCGGGTGAAGGAGCCGCGAGAGCGCGGCGCGCAGCAACGTCACCGCCGCTACCGGGGGACGGGGACGTCCTGCAGGATGGTGGCGATCGCCGCGTCGCCGTCCATGCCGCCGCCGCCTGCCACCGCGGTCTTCACCATCACGCGGTGTGCCAGCACCGGCAGGGCCAGCTCCTTGATGTCATCCGGCACCAGGTAGTCGCGCCCGTCGGCCAGCGCGCGCGCCCGCGCCGCGCGCAGGAGCGCGAGGGAGCCGCGCGGGCTGACCCCGAGGCTCAGGAGCGAGGACCGGCGCGTGGCCGCCACCACCGCGAGCAGGTAGTCCAGCACCGACTCCTCGGCGCGCACCTGCTCGGCGGCCTCCTGCAGGCTCAGCACCTCCTCGGCCAGCACCACCGGGCCGACGCCGACGGGCGGCGGCGCGGCCTTCCCCCGCAGGACCGCCTTCTCGTCGGCGGGCGCGGGATAGCCGACCCGCAGCCGGAGCAGGAAGCGGTCGAGCTGCGACTCGGGCAGCGGGAACGTGCCCTCGTAGTCGCGCGGGTTCTGGGTGGCCAGCACCATGAACGGCCGCGGCAGCGGGTACGTCGAGTGGTCGACCGAGACCTGCGCCTCGTTCATGGCCTCGAGCAGCGCGGACTGCGTCTTGGGCGTGGTGCGGTTGATCTCGTCGGCCAGCACGATGTTGGTGAAGAGCGGCCCCGCCTTGAACACGAACTCGCCGCGCTTCGGGTCCCACACCGAGACGCCCAGCACGTCGGACGGCAGCATGTCGGAGGTGAACTGGATGCGCTGGAACGAGACGCCGATGGAGCGCGCGAGCGCGGAGGCCAGCGTGGTCTTGCCCACGCCCGGGACGTCCTCGATGAGGAGATGGCCGCGCGCCACCAGACCGATGACCGCGAGCCGCACCACCGCGGGCTTGCCCACCAGGGCGCGGCCGACGCTGTCCTCCAGACGGCGGATGATCTCCGTCGAGCCGCCCATAGAGTTCCACTATACCGTACGAGGATTTTCGGGCCGGGCGCGCGCGACGCGGGCGGGCGGATGCGAGGCGCGGCGCCTTCGGCTACAATGCCTGCGCGATGCCGCTCGCGATCCCGCCCTCCCCACCCTGGCCGCGCGACGCGCGCACCGCGTGCGCCTTCACCTTCGACGTGGACGCGGAGACGCTCTGGATGGCGCGCGGAGTCCACGAGCCGGTCACGCTGTCGCAGGGCCGCTTCGGGGTGGTCGAGGCGCTGCCGCGCATCCTCGCCCTGCTGCGTCTCAACGAGATCCGCGCCTCGTTCTTCGTCCCCGCGTGGGTGGCCGAGCGGCATCCCGACGCGGTGCGCGCCATCGTGGACGGCGGGCACGAGCTGGGCTGCCACGGCGACGAGCACGAGAAGGTGAGCGACCTGCCCGCCGAGCGCGAGGAGGCGATCCTGGTCAAGAGCGTCGAGGTGCTGACCCGCGTCGCGGGCAAGCGGCCCCTCGGCTACCGCGCACCCGCGTGGCAGCTCTCCCCCCGGACCCTCGAGCTGCTCGGCCGGCACGGCTTCGACTACTCGTCGAACATGATGGACCGGCTCTCGCCGTACCTGCATCCCGCCGCCGGCGGCCGCGCGCTGGTCGAGCTCCCGGTCTCCTGGGTGCTCGACGACGCGCCCTATTTCATGTTCACCGGGCAGCGCGCGATGCAGCCGCCGGGACCGGTGCTGCAGGGCTGGCTCACCGAGTTCGAGGGGATCACCGAGATGCGGGGCATGACCAACTTCACGTTCCACCCGCAGATCATCGGGCGGCCGTCACGCCTGGCCTGCCTGCGCGAGCTGATCGACCACGTGCGCCACACCCCGCGGGTGTGGATCGCGACCCTGGGCGAGATCAGCGCGCACTACCGCGCCACCGCCGCGAAGGCCTAGGCCGGTCACGCCCCGGCGCGGATGCGAGGCGCGCGGACGGCTAGCGGAAGGCGGGGGCGACCTCGGCCATGAACCGGTCGAGGGTCCGGTACCGATCGGCGGGCAGCAGGAAGGTGGGCACGAACAGCATCCCCACCCCGGCCGCCTGCAGGCGGCCGAGCTTGTCGCGGATCTCGCTGACGCTGCCCGCCAGCACGGTGTCGCGCGCCTTCGCCTCGTCGGCCCCCATGCGCTTCATGTAGGCCTGCTGGATGCGCTCCACCCCGGCGCGATCGTCCGCGAAGCCCAGCACCATCACCGCCGAGCGCAGGATGCGCTTGGGGTCGCGCCCCACCCGGGCGCAGTGCTCGTCGAGGATGCGTCCCTTGTGCGTGAGGGTCTCCGGCCCGCCCCACACGTTCCAGTGATCGGCGTGCTGGGCCGCGATGCGCAGCGTGACCTTCTCGCCGCCGCCCCCGATCATGAGCTCGGGATGGGGCTTCTGCACCGGCTTCGGCATGAGGGGCGCGTCCTCCAGCCGGTAGAAGGCGCCCTTGTAGCTGGCCTTCGTCTCGGTCCACAGCGCCTTCAACACCCGGCACGCCTCGTCGAGGCGCTTGAGCCGCTCGCCGGTGGTGTAGAAGTCCATGCCGTAGGCGCGGTGCTCGTTCTCCTGCCAGCCCGCTCCGATGCCGCAGATGAGGCGGCCGCGGGAGATGATGTCGACGTTGGTCGCCATCTTGGCGAGCAGGGCCGGATGCCGGTAGGTGTTGCCGCTCACGATCGTCCCGACCCGCATGCGCTCGGTGCGCGCGGCCAGCGCCGCGAGCGCGGTCCAGCACTCGAGCGTGTCGCCCAGCCGGTCCGCGGTGTTGGGCATGAAGTGATCGGTGACGCAGGCCGCGTCCCAGCCGGTGCGGTCGCCGTGCTGCCAGAGGTCCAGCACCTCGTCCCACGTGATGCCGGTCATGCCGGTGAAGAGCGCGAATCTCATGGTGGCTGGATGCTACGGGCCCGCTCGGGGGAGGTCAAGTGGAAAGCCCCATCCTGATCGTGCATCCCGGCGCGCTCGGCGACGTGCTGCAGGCGGTGCCGGCGCTCCGCCGTCTGCGCGCGGGCGCGCCGGACGCGCGGCTCGTCTTCGCGGGCCAGCCGCGGCTGGGCGCGGTGCTGGTGGCCCTCGGCGCGGTCGACGAGGCGCGCGGCTTCGACGGCCTCGGGCTCGAGGCGCTCTTCGCCGACGCGCCGGTGCCGGGCGCGCTCGCAGACTTCCTGGGCCGCTTCGCGCGGGTGGTCTCGTGGTTCGGCGCGCGCGAGCCGGACTACCGCGCGCGCCTCCGCGCCCTCGTCCGCGATCTGGTGATCGACCGCCCCGTGCCCGACGACGACACGCCGGTGTGGCGACATCTGATCGCGTCGCTGGCGGACGCGGGAGACGTCGACGCGGACACGCTCGCCCCGCTCCGGGTGGAGGCCGGAGCGGCGGCGCGCGGCGCGCTGGTCGTGCACGCGGGGAGCGGCGGGGCGTGGAAGCGGTGGCCGCCGGAGCGCTTCGCGGCGGTGATCGAGGCGGCGGCGCGCGCGACCGGCGTCCCGGTCGTGCTCCATCAGGGCCCGGCGGATCGGGAGGCGGTGGAGGCGCTCGAGAGCCGTCTGACGGCGCCGGTCGAGCGCCTCGTGGAGCCCGAGCTCCCCGCGCTCGCGGCGGCCCTCGCGGGAGCGGGGGCCTACCTGGGCGGCGACTCGGGCGTCAGCCACCTGGCCGCCGCGGTGGGCGCGCCCAGCGTGATCGTGTTCCCGCCCGCCCACCTGCCGCGCTGGACCCCGTGGAGCCCGACCGCCCGCCCGATCGCGGCGAGCGGCGGGCCCGACGAGATCCGGCTGGTGACGCGAGCGCTCGCGGATGCGCTGACCGCTACCTCGCGATGACGTGATCCTCGAGTCACTTGATGCCGAGCAGCTGCACCTCGAAGATCAAGGTGGCGCCGGGCGGGATCACCCCGCCGGCCCGCGATCGCCGTAGCCCAGATGCGCCGGGATGATGAGCCGGCGGGTGCCGCCCACCTTCATCGAGATCACACCCTCGTCCCAGCCCTTGATGACGCGGCCCGTGCCCACCGGGAACTCGAAGGGGCTGCCGCGGTCCACCGAGCTGTCGAACTTCTTGCCGCTCTTGAGCCACCCCGTGTAGTGCACGCTCACGGTGTCGCCCGACTTGGGCCGGGGCCCGGTGCCCTCGACCACGTCCACGTAGCCGAGGCCGGTGGCGGTCTCGACGACGTGCTCGTCGCTCCGGTCGCTCATGATGGCTCCTTTGGCGCTCCATAGTACCAGCGATGGAGGCGCGCGGGCGCCACCCCGACGAAGTGGAGCAGACGGAGCGTCCACATGAGGCCGATGGTCCGGAGCGGCCCCTCCCGCTCCCACTTGCGCGCGGAGGTGGTGACGCGCACGCGCAGCGCGGCCAGCCGCCCGCGCGCCTTGAGCCGCCGGGACAGCTCGACGTCCTCCATCAGCGGGATGTCGGCGTAGCCCCCCACCGCCTCGAAGACGGCGCGCCGCACGAAGATGGCCTGGTCGCCGGTGCAGATCGACGTGGCGCGGGAGCGCGCGTTCATGAACCAGGCGACCATTCGCATGACCGGCCTCTGACTGTCGAAGCGCACGTCGAAGCGCCCGCCCACCACCGCGGGATCGGCCAGCGCGGCCTCGATGGCCCGGGCGGCCCCGTCGGGCAGCCACGTGTCGGCGTGCAGGAACAGCAGCACGTCGCCCGAGGCGGCGGCGGCCCCCGCGTTCATCTGCCGGGCCCGCCCCCGCGCGCTCGGGACGAGCCGTACGCCCGGCCGGCCGGCCACGACCTTCGCGGTCCCGTCGCGGCTGCCGCCGTCGACCACGAGCACCTCCGCGCCGGGGCAGGCGCGCTCGAGATCGGGCAGGAGCCGCGCCAGGTTCGCGGCCTCGTCGAGGGCCGGGATCACCACCGTGAGCGTCACCCGCCCGCTCCGGGCCCGAGCGTGATCGTGTCGTAGAAGGCCACCGCGCCCTCGCCGGTGTCGTCGGTGTCCGTCATGAGCGCGATCCCGACGACGCGCGGCGGCTCGCCCCCCACGATCCGCCGATAGTCGGCGTAGATATCGTGGCGCTCGGTCACCCACCGCCCCGCCTCCGCGGCGCCGCTCCGGGCCACCACCATCTTGGCCCGCGTGGAGTAGGCGTTGTCGAGGACGGTGCCCACCGGCAGCCGGCTCTCCCACACGTAGTTGAGCGCGAGGCCCGGCGGATAGCGGCCGTGGAAGAGGCGCAGGGCCCCGTAGCGCGCCCGCTCCCACGCCGAGGCGGTGGCCGCGTCGTACCGGAACGCCACGTAGACGCGCGCGGCGTAGTCGTCGCCCGATTTCCGGCGGGGATCCGAGCGGTCGAGCACGCGCTCCACCTTCCAGCGCCACGACAGCACGCGGTAGACCCGCGGGTCCAGGTCGAGCGGACGGTAGAGCGCGGAGGCGGCCGCCTCGCTGTCCGCGCGGAGCACGAAGCGCCCGCCCTCGCGCACCACCGTGTAGCGCGTGTGGCGGGCGACGCGGGGGAACGTGAGCGACTCCCACCCCGGCGGCGGCGCGTCCGGCTCCGCGGGTGGCGCGAACTCGAGGCGCACCGGCCCCGCCGCGGCCGCGCCCGCGACGAGCGCCCCGACCCCGAGCAGGACCGCGGCGAGCCGCGCGCGGGCCCTCCCGCGCATCAGCCGGTCCGCAGCAGGTCGTCGAGGGCCGCGCTGCGCCCGCGCAGCCACCGGGGCAGGAGCGACAGCGCCACCAGCAGCACGCCGGCGACCGCGAGCAGCAGGATCATCCGCCGCACGTCCCACGCGCCCGCCACCACCGCGCCCGCCGCCACCGTGTAGGCGACGGTGGCGGGCAGCATGCAGACGAACGAGGTCACGAGATACGCCCCCAACGAGATCGAGGTCAGCCCGTAGGCGTAGTTCTGGAGGTTGAACGGGAAGATCGGCACCAGGCGGGTGATCATCACGATGCGCCAGCCGTGTCGCGCGGTGGCGCGGTCGATGCGGCCCAGGGCGGGATACGGGGCCATCCACCGCTCCACCGCGTCGCGCGCGGCGTAGCGCGCGACGAGGAACGCGAGCGCGGCGCCCGTGGTGGAGGCGATGGAGGCGTACACGGTGCCCGCGATCGGCCCGAACACGAGCCCGCCCAGGAGCGTGAGCGGCAGCGCGGGCACGAACGCGATCACCGCCGCCACGTAGCCGCCCACGAACACCACGGGCGCCCACGGCCCGAAGGCGGCGATCCACTCCCGCAGGCGCGCCAGGTTGTCGAGCCGCCCCAGGCTCGTGACCCCGAGCGCGCGCCCCGCCACCACCAGGGCGATGGCGACGAGGCCGATCACGAGCAGCCGCTTGCTCAGTACTTGCCCCGGGCGCGCTCGCGGGCGGGCAGGATCTCGAGGCAGGTGGTCCACCAGCCGGTGCGGATGGTCTCCGCGAACTCGGGCGGCAGCCGCTCGCGCTCCATCTCGCGGGCGAGGGCCTCGTGGTCGTAGCGGACGGGCACGAACTCCACCTCGAGGTCCGTGCCGGCGGTGAGCACCGTGTACCAGACGTTGGTGCGCCCGTCGTTCTCGGGCCGGCCGATCACGCCCACGTTGACCGCGTGGCGGGCGTCCGGCAGCGCGCGGTGCCACTTGATGCCGGTGTGGGTGCACAGCATGACGTCGGCCTCCGCCCGATCCAGCAGGTGGCGCAGCAGGCCGTTCGGGGTGGCCGACTCCCAGAGGAACTCGTTGATGACCCGCGGGGAGCCGTGGCACATCAGCACGCGGTGCGGCCCCAGCTTGAGCCGGCGGTGGCGCGGCAGCGCCCCCAGCCACGCCTTGTTCTCGGTGGAGGTGTTGTCGAACGTGTAGCGGTAGCTGATCGCGGCGTAGTGGTTGTCCCGCGGGTCGGTGTAGCCGCAGCCGCAGTCGGTGTGCCCCGACGCGAGCGACTCGTCGTAGTTGCCCTGGATGCCCAGCACGCCGTGCTCGCGGAGCAGCGGGAACACGCGATCCGGGTGCGGCCCGAAGCCGCCCATGTCGCCCAGGCAGAACACCGCCTCGACCCCGCGGGCGCGCGCGTCGGCCAGCGTCGCCTCCAGCGCGAGCCAGTTGCTGTAGACGCCGCCCAGCACCGCGATCTTCCGGTACTCGCCTAGCTGTTCCGACATGTCATCCCCGTCCGGTGGCAGGTCACGCACGCCGGGTGATAGAGCGGGGCGGCCCGGAACGAATCCACGAGGCTCCCCCGCGACAGACGCGCCCCGGGCAATCCGGCGAGGATGGGGCAGGCGTAGACGCCGCCCGCCGCCACGACCCGCGCGTCCGCGCACTGCAGCGTGGAGCGCTCGAAGCCCTCCAGATCCTCGTCGGTGAGGGGCGTCTCCCCGCTCGCGGGCTGCCGGCCCATCGCGAACACGGGCATGAACTTGAGCCGCGGCCGGTCCACGCCCTGCGCCTGCAGGAAGTCCCGGAACCGGGCGTGGAGGCCGCCCGCGGCCGGGCCGGCCTCGCTCGCGATCTCGGTCGCGGTGACGATGGGCAGGAGCCCGCGCGCGTGCAGGAGCCGCACCGCCTCCACCGCCTTCGCCCACGCGCCCTCGCCGCGGACCGCGTCGTTGCAGGACGGGTCGGGATCGTCGAGGCTCACGCGGATCTCGAGCGAGTAGGCGGCGCGGGCCGCGACCGCGGCGAGCGCGTCCGCGCGCGCGGCGTCGATGAGCGTGCCGTTGGTGAGCACGGTGGTCGGCGCCACCTCGAGGGCGCGCTCGATCAGCGCGAGGATCTCCCCGTGCAGGAACGGCTCGCCCCCGGTGAAGTAGATTTCCTTCACGCCCAGGCTCTCCGCCTCCGCGATCGCGCGCCGGATCGTCTCCGCGTCGAGCGGCTTGAGCCAGGGCGCGCGGGGCCCGCTCGCGTTGAGGCAGTGGCGGCACTCCAGGTTGCACCACGTGCCGGTGATCTGGATCCAGAGCGCGGTGAGGCCGAGGAACGGGGCCTGCGGGACGGACGCGGCCCGAGCGGGGGCGAGCAGCGGCGGGGTCATTCCGCGGGCCGATGCTGGAGCGCCCAGTCGTAGGCGCGAAAGACGTCGCAGGGACGCGCGCGACGCTCCACCGCCGCGCGCACCGGCCCCGCGTCGAGATGGCGGGCGAGCAGCGGGCCCAGCCCGCCCGCGGCCTCGAAGTCCTCCGCGTACCAGTCGAGGATCCGGGAGCAGGTCACGCGGCCGCTCCCGTCCACCGCGACCTCCTGGTTCAGGAAGTTGCGGGCGGCCAGGTCCAGCTGCGCGTCGATCGCGGACGCCCGGTAGACGCCGATGGGCGGGCACGACTGCGCGCCGCACGTGATCGCGAAGTGGATGCGCGGGTCCACCGGGCGGACCGCGAGCGCCCGGCGCGGGTCCCCCGGTCCGAACGGCCGGCGGCGCCGCCACCCGTGCCGCGCGTTGTCGCGCAGGATGCCGTGCTCCACGTCGTCCGCGGTCAGCACGTGGGCCCCGACGCGGTAGGCGACCCGGCGGAAGAAGCCGCGCACCTCGCGCACCGAGGCCTTCACCTCGAGATCCACCACCGCGTGGAAGACCATGGCGTTGTAGACGTTGATCCAGAACGCGAGCCGCTCCGCGCGGGGCTCGAGGGCCTCCGGACGGATCGCGGCGAGCGCCCCGGCCTGGGCGGCCGCGGCGGTCCACCGGGGCGACGCGCGCAGGGCCCGGTAGTCGAGCGCGCCGTCCTCGCGGGTGAAGGCGCCGATCACGCCCAGCATGGCGCGCTGCAGGCGCTCCGCCGCCTCCCCCGCGGCGGCTCCGGAGGGCGCGACGCCGCCCCCGGCGGCGGCCTCCCGGTTCAGCACGATCCGCCCCCACCACGGTCTCATGGCGCTCAGCGTGCCCCCACCAAGGCGAAAGATGTCACAGCGGGGTCAATTCAGACGAACACGCCCTCGGGCAGGAAGGCCGACACGATCCAGTTGGGCGCGTCCACGATCTCGCTGATCTTGAGGTCGACGGTGACGCTGCAGAGGATGTAGGCCTGCTCGCGCGAGAGCCCCCGCTCCCGCACCAGGTGGTCGATCATGTAGCGGATCGCCTGCTGGGAGGCCGCGAAGAGGTCCGGCCCGTGCGCGGTGGTCGCGAACCACGGGCCCCGCGCGGTGGAGGAGGGCGCGCGGGTGGTGCGCAGCTGGGGCTCGGCGAGCCCGCACTCGCGCTGCAGGCCGATGCGCGCGGTGACGCGACCGCACATCTCCACCGCGGTGACGCACACCTCGCCGTCGCCCTGGATCGCGTGGGTGTCGCCCACGCAGAGCAGCCCCCCGTCCACCCACACCGGCAGGTAGAGCGTGGACCCGGCGGTGAGCTGCTTGATGTCCATGTTGCCGCCGTTCTTCCGCGGCGGCATCGTGCTGTGGCCGCCCGGCAGGTCGAGCGCGGTGCCGATCACGCCGGGGAAGGGGTCGATGGGCACCGCGATGCGGTCGCCCGCGCGGGCGTGGACGCCGTCGCTCAGGTCCCAGATCTGCAGATACGGCTTGGCGAAGTCGGCCTCGGGCAGGAGCCCGCGCCCGGGACGGATGGCGGTCCAGCCGAAGTCGGCCGGCTTCACCTCGAGGATCTCCACCACCAGGGCGTCGCCGGGCCGCGCGCCCCGCACCCGCACCGGCCCGGTCAGCGGGTGGCCCCGGAAGGGCCCCCGCTTGAGGACGTCGTCGTGGGTGGACGCGCGCGAGTAGTAGCGGTCCGCGGCGTCGCGCGTCTCGAGCACCACCGTGTCGCCGGGCTCGATCTCGAGGCGGGGCGGGATCGCGTTGTTCCACTCGTACTGCACCTGGCCGGCGTCGAGGTGGTGTTCCATGGCGCCGAAGTATACACGCGCGAGCCCGCCCTCCGCTGCCGGGCGCGCCGCCGCCTTGTCGGGGCCGGGGGGCGGGGGTATGCTCGCGGCCACCATGTCGACCGCCATCACCGCCGCGCTCTGGCGGGCGATCGAGCCCATCTACGCGGCGATCCTCGCGCACCCGTTCCTGCGCGGGCTCACCGACGGCTCCCTGGACCGCGAGGCGTTCCGCTTCTACGCGGTGCAGGACGCGCTCTACCTCCGCGACTTCGCCCGGGCGCTGGCCATCGCGGGCGCGCGGGCGCCCCGCGAGGAGTGGATCATCATGTTCAACCAGCACGCGGCGGGCGCGCTCGAGGTGGAGATGACGCTCCACGAGTCCTTCTTCAAGGACTTCGGGCTCTCCCCCGAGGCCGTCGCGGCCACGCCGCTCGCCCCCACCAACGCGGCCTACACCTCCTACCTGCTCGCGGTCGCCTACGGCCGGCCCTTCCACGAGGCGGTGGCCGCGCTGCTGCCCTGCTACTGGATCTACTGGGAGGTGGGCAAGACCCTGGAGCGGGCCGGCTCGCGCGATCCGCTCTACGCGCGCTGGATCGGCACCTACGCCTCCGAGGAGTTCGGCTCGGTGGTGCGCGCGGTGCTCGCCTGCACCGACGCGGTCGCGGCGGGGCTCGGCGACGCCGAGCGGGAGGCGATGCGTCGCCATTTCGTGACCACCAGCCGCTACGAGTGGATGTTCTGGGACATGGGCTGGCGGCGCGAGACCTGGCCCGTCTGATCGCGCTCCTCACCCTCTCCCCTCCGGGGAGAGGGCAGGGTGAGGGGGCCACGGTGAGGGGCTCACGGGTGTGGTAACGTTCGGCCTAACCCGCACGCGGAGAGGCACGACATGGCACAGGACCTGCCCGGCTTCCTCGACCTGATCAAGCGCAGCCGGCCCGACGATCTCCTCGTGGTCTCGAAGGAGCTGGATCCGGCCTACGAGATCACCGCGCTGGTGGTGAAGCTCGAGCGCGAGGCGCGCCGGCGTCCGGTGGTGATCTGCGAGCGGGTGAAGGGCACGTCGTTCCCGGTGCTCACCAACCTGCACGCGAGCCGCTCGCGCCTCGCCGCCGCCATGGGCGCGGCGCCGGACGGGATGCTGACCACGTACCTGCGGGCGATGGAGCGGCCGATCCCCCCGCGGATCGTCCAGAGCGGCCCGTCCAAGGACGTGGTGCTGACCGGCGACCGGATCAACCTCCACGACCTGCCCCAGATCCTGCACCACGAGGGCGACGCGGGCGCCTACCTCACCGCCGCGATCTCCTTCGCCAAGGACCCGACCAGCGAGACCTGGAACTGCGCCTACAACCGCCTGATGATCCAGGCCCGCGACCGCACGTCGATCCATCTGACGCTGGGCAAGCACCTGTGGGAGTTCCAGCGCATCGCGGAGTCGATGGGCAAGCCGCTGCCGGTGGCCTTCGCCATCGGCGTGCACCCCGCCATCGCGCTCGGCGCGCTCGCCATCGGCTCCATCGACGAGGACGAGCGGGGGATCATGGGCGCGCTTCTGCGCGAGCCGCTCGAGCTGGTGAAGTGCGAGACGTCCGACGTGCTCGCCCCCGCGCACGCCGAGATGATCATCGAGGCCGAGATCCTGCCCGGCGCCCGCACGCCGGAGGGGCCGTTCGGCGAGTTCACCGGCTACAGCCTGGGCCAGCGCGACCGCGAGGTGGTGCAGGTCCGCGCCATCACCCACCGCCGGGGCGCCTACTTCCAGGACATCACGGTCGCGCACCTGGACCACATGCTGCTCTCCACCATCCCGATGGAGGCCAACCTCTATCGCGCGGTGCGCGCGATGGTGCCGTCGGTGAAGGCGGTGCGGGTGCCGGCGCCCTTCACCTGCTACGTCTCGCTCGAGCAGCGGCTGATCGGCCAGGCCAAGAACGCGATCCTGGCCGTGCTGGGCGCCGACCTCTACATGAAGCGCGTGGTGGTGGTCGACCACGACGTGAACATCTTCGACGACCGGCAGGTCACCTGGGCCATCGCCACCCGCTGCCAGCCCGACCGCGACATCACGATCGTGACCGCCGCGCGCGGCTCGGACCTGGATCCCTCCACCAAGGAGGACGGCTACTCCGCCAAGTGGGGCGTCGACGCCACCGCCAAGCCGTCCCTGGCCGGCTACACCCCGCGGCACCGGGTGCCGCCCGAGGTCTGGAAGCGCCTCGACCTGAAGGATCTGTCGGAATAGCGGCTCCTCCGTGAGCAGCCACGTCGCGGCCCGCCTCGTCGCGGCGGCCCGCCGGCGGCCCGATCATCCCGCCCTGGTGTGGGATGACGGCGCGCTCACCTGGCGCGAGCTGGAGGGCCGCGCCGCCGCGGTGGCCGCGCGCCTCGCCGCCGACGGGGTGGCGGCGGGCGATACGGTCGCGCTGCTCCTGCCCAACACGTGGGGCCTGGCCGCCGCGCTCTGGGGCGGTCTCGCGCTCGGCGCCACGGTGGCGCCGCTCAACCCGCTGCTGGCCGCCGACGAGCGCGCCCGCATCCTCGCCCACCTCGCGCCGAAGGCGGTGATCGACGCGGCGCCCGCGGCCGAGACGGCGGCGACGCCCGCCATCGGCGACGCCACCGCGCCCGGCATCGTCCTCTACACCTCCGGCAGCACCGGCCAGCCGAAGGGCGCGGTACTCTCCCACGCCGCGCTGGTCGCCGCCAACGAGTCGTGGGCCGGCCCGGTCATGGGCCTCGGTCCGGACGATCGCGTGCTCGCGGTGCTGCCGCTGGCGCACTCCTTCGGCCTGAACGGCGCGCTGCTGGCGCCGCTGCTGGCCGGCGCCACCGTGGTGCTGCAGGAGCGCTTCGGGCCCGAGGAGACCCTGGCGGCGATCGCCCGGCACCGCGCGACGGTCTTCCCCGGGGTGGCCACCATGTTCCAGCGCATCCTCGAGTCACCGGCGCTCCTGACCGCGGATCTCTCGAGCCTGCGCCTGGCCGTCTCGGGCGCGGCCCCGTGTCCGTGGGCGCTGGCGCAGCAGTGGCGGGAGCGCACCGGGGTGCGCATCCTGCGCGGCTACGGGATGACCGAGCTGTTCCGCCCGATCTCCTACCTGGCCGCCGATCCGGTGGACCGGCCCGACGCGATCGGGCGCGCGGTGCCGGGCGTGGAGCTGCGGCTGGTGGAGGACGAGCTGTGGATCCGCTCGCCCGCGGCGATGGACGGCTACCTGCGCGCGCCCGAGGAGACGGCGGCGGTCCTCGGCGCCGGCGGCTGGTTCCGCACCGGCGATCTGGCCACGATCTCCGAGGACGGCTACGTGAGCATCGTGGGCCGCAAGAAGGAGCTGATCCTGCGCGGGGGCTACTCGGTGGTTCCCGGCGAGGTGGAGCAGGCCCTGCTCGGCCACCCGGCGGTGGCGGAGGCGGCCGTCGTCGGGGTGGCCCACCCCGAGCTGGGCGAGGAGGTGGCCGCATTCGTGGTCCTGCGCCCGGGCGCACGCGCCGACGCGCCGGAGCTGATCGCGTTCTGCCGCGCCCGGCTGGCCGGCTACAAGTACCCGCGGCGGATCACGGTGGTGGACGCGATGCCGAAGAGCGCGACCGGCAAGATCCTCAAGGCCCGGCTGCGGGCGCTGGCCTGATCGGAGGGATGGGAGCGAGGCGAGCGGCGTGGAGGTGCTCCCCCCACGCCGCCCCTATGTGAACGCGCGGCGGGCGCCGCGCGGCTGGGTGCCCCGCTACTTCTTCGACTCCTCGCCGGCCGGCGACTTGGTCGCGTCCGGGCTCTTCTTCGCGGCGTGCTTCTTCTTCGCCGCGTGCTTGGCCGCCTTCTTCTTCTCCATCTTGTCCATCTTGTCCATGCTGTCGCCCTTGGCGGGCGCGCTGGGCGCGGGGGTGGTGGTCGGGGCCGGGGTCGTCGGCGTCTGGGCCAGGGCCGAGCCGGCGATCCCGAGCGCGAGCACCGCGGCGGTCACGAGGGACGTCACACGTACTGTCTTCATGGGTGGAAGCTCCTCTCTCTGCGTTGAGCTGGTTGAGTGCATCTGCCGCTGCCGTCCTAGTCGAACAGGCTCGTGAAGAAGTCCTTCACGCTTCGGCCGAAGGACACGGCCCCTTCCTTCGTCCGGCTCCAGGCCGACTGCGCCTCGGGCTCCGCTGCCCGTCCTGCATCCCGGATCCTGTCCCTTGCGGTCTCCGCGCCGCCCGCGACCGTCTTGCCGATCCCTTTCGCGGTCTCCACGGCGCCCTGCCCCACCTGCCTGGCGCCGCTCTGCACCTGCGCGGCGCCTTCCCGGGCCTTCGTGTCGTCCGCCGCGCCCGCCGGAGCCGCGAGCGCGAACAGCGCCAGCAGTGCGACGGTCCACGCGACCCGACTGTTCACCGACTTCTGCATCCTACGCTCCTTCCCGTTCCTCATGGCTGTAACGTGTCGCTCAGCGTAAAAGTTCACGGCAACCCACATGCCAGGCCGGATCGGCGCCGCACCGGGACAATCGCCCGCCGGTGCGCCGATTGCCGCGTCCACGCCGTCGATCCGGAGGAGGGAATTACACGGCGGATGTAAGGATTACCAGGAAAACACGTGAGTGGGCGTCAGTTCCAGGATGACGGAATCGCGGTCGCCGAGGGCGGCCTCTCGCGGGTACTGCGGGTATTTCGCGTAGAGCCGACGGCGCAGGCGCCGGAAGCGCGGGCCGCGTTCGATCACCCGCGCGCGGCCCTGCACCATCACGCCGGTGAGGTGCGACCAGTCGTCGGAGTACAGATCGACGGTCAAGGCGAGGCGCGGATTCTTCCGCACATTGAGCACCTTGCGGCCTCTCTTCCCCGAGCCGAAGTAGAGCTTGCCGCCGGCCAGCACGTGACACACCGGCACCAGGTGCGGCATTCCGTCCCCGACGGTGGCGACGCGCGCCACCCGTTCCAGTTCCAGCATCTTCGCCTGCGCCTTCGTCAGTCGCATGAGTGCTCCTCCGTGTACGCGCTCGCGGCACGGGTAGATTGACCCTCGCCAAACCGTTGTTGTAGATTCGGCCGCATGAAAAGCAAGGGTTCGACCAAGAAATCCAAGGCCAGCTCCGCCCGCGCCAAGGCCAAGGCCAGGCCGGCGGCCCGGAAGTCGGCGGCGAAGGCGGCCGGACGGTCTGCCGCCCGGTCCGCTGCGACCCCGTCCGCCCCGCCCAAGAGCGCGACGTACACCCCGAAGCCGATCGAGGGGATCGGCTGGGCGCCCTTCCGGTACACCCGCTAGCCTCCCCGCCGCGCGCCCGGGTCTCGGGGCGCGCCCGGGCCGGGCGGGTGCTGGCGCTGGGCGTCCTCCCGTTGCTGGCCCTCATTGGTGGCTGCACGCCGCTGGAGCGGCTCGGCCAGAACTGGCGGGAGCTGCGGCGGGACTCGTCGGGCCAGGCCCCCGATCCCGCCGAGGCGCCGGAGCCCATCGTCCAGGTCTACGCCGCCCGCGCGGTGGGCTGGCGAGGGGTCATGGCCGTCCACACCTGGGTCGCGGTCAAGCCGGCCGAGGCCCCCGCCTACACCCGCTACGAGGTCATCGGCTGGGGCGTGGGCCACGGGGCCCCCGCCATCCGGGTCAACCGGACCGGGCCGGACAACTACTGGTTCGGGAGCCGGCCGGACCTGCTGGTGGACCGGCGGGGCGCCGGGGTGGATGCCCTGATCAGGCGCCTCGAGGCCGCCGTCGCGGCGTACCCCTACCCGGATAGCTACCGGACCTGGCCCGGGCCCAACAGCAACACCTTCGTGGCCTACCTGGGCCGGGCGGTCCCGGAGCTGCGGCTGGACCTGCCCGCCACCGCGATCGGCAAGGACTTCATCCCCCACGGGGTGCCGGTGGCGACCACGCCCTCGGGCACCGGGGTGCAGCTGTCCCTGCTGGGGCTGCTGGGGGTGGCGGCGGGGGTGGAGGAAGGGCTCGAGCTGAACGTGCTCGGCCTGAGCTTCGGGGTGGATCTGAAGCGGCCGGCGCTGAAGCTGCCGGTGGTTGGACGGCTCGGTGTCCGGCAGACGCCCCACTAGATCCGCCGCGCCGGGCGGCGCCGCGGCCTCAGGGTGTCGCCGCCCGCTCGCGGCGCGCGCGGACCGCGGCCGCCAGCTCCCGCAGCACCGGCACCGTCATCTCCCAGCCCATGCAGGCATCGGTGATGCTCTGCCCGTAGACGAGCTTGGTCGGGTCGCGCAGGTCCTGACGGCCGTCCACGAGGAAGCTCTCCATCAGCACCCCGATGATCCCCCGCTCGCCCTGGGCGACCTGGGCCGCGATCTCCCGGGCCACCACCGGCTGCCGCCGGTAGTCCTTCTCGCTGTTGCCGTGGCTGGTGTCGATCATCACCCGGGGCGGCAGGCCCGCGTCCCGGAGCGACGCCAGCACCTTCTGCACGCTGGCCGCATCGTAGTTCGGGCCGCCCTGCCCGCCCCGGAGGATCACGTGGCAATCGGCGTTGCCGCGGGTGGAGACGATGCCGGCCAGCCCGCGCTCGGTGACGCCCAGGAAGGAGTGCGGATGCGCGGCGGCGCGGACCGCGTCGATGGCGATCTGCACGCCGCCGTCGGTGCCGTTCTTGAAGCCGATCGGCATCGAGAGCCCGGAGGCCAGCTCGCGGTGCACCTGGCTCTCGGTGGTGCGGGCGCCGATGGCTCCCCAGCTCACGAGGTCGGTGATGAACTGGGGCGAGATCGGGTCGAGGAACTCGCACCCGGCCGGCAGCCCGAGCTCGACGAGATCGAGCAGGAGCCGCCGCCCCCGGCGCAGCCCCACGTTGATGTTGAAGCTGCCGTCGAGATGCGGATCGTTGATCAGGCCCTTCCACCCGACGGTGGTGCGGGGCTTCTCGAAGTAGACGCGCATGACGAGCCGCAGGTCTCGCCCGAGCTCGTCGGCCAGCGCGCGCAGCCGGCGCGCGTAGTCGCGCGCGGCGGCGGGATCGTGGATCGAGCACGGCCCGACCACGACGATCAAGCGATCGCCCTCGCCGTTCAGGATGCGGGAGATCTCCTCGCGGGCGCGGATCACGGTGAGAGATCCTTCCTCGGTGAGTGGCAGCTCCTCGAGGAGGGCCGCGGGCGGGGTGAGGGCACGAATGCTCTCGATGCGGAGGTCGCGCGTCTTCACCGGCCTATTGTAGATCGGCGACCCGCCCGCGACCCAAGCGGGAAAGCGGGCATTTTTTCGCCCGGCCCGCGCGTACGATAGACGCGTGGAGTCCGAAGCCTCCCGACGCGCCCGATGACCGCCGCCTTCGATCCGCTCAGCGACCTGTTCGTCGCGCAGCTCGCCCGGCCGACGCAGCTGGGCGCGGTGAACCTCCGGGCCCTCACCCCGTTCCAGCGGGCGCTCCTCGTGATCGACGGCACCGTCACCAAGTTCATCGAGGCCTACACCCTCGAGCCGGTGCAAACGGTGCACCTCGGTCAGGAGGCGCGGACGCTCACCGCGGACCAGCCCTGGCTCGAGGCCACGGAAGGCACCGAGGTCCTGGCGCGCCGGGTCTACCTGGAGGGCAAGTACACCCGCACCGTCTACGCCTACGCGGTCTCGCTGGTGGCGCCGGACCGGCTGCCGGAGGGGGCGCGCGAGTCGCTGCAGGACGACGCGGGCAGCCTCGGCCGCATCCTCCTCAAGGCCCAGCTGGAGACCCGGCGCGAGGTCCTCTGGTACGGGCGGGAGCAGCTGTCCGACCTGCCCGAGCCGATCCGGCGGCTCGAGGGCGCGCCCGCCATCAGCCGCACCTACCGGATCATCAACCGGGGCCGCCCCCTGATGCTGATCAACGAGAAGTTCCCGACCAGTCCCGATCGGCTGCCGTCCCGCGACTAGGAGCAACCATGGACGCGCGCTACCTGGATCCCTTCATCGAGACGCTCGGCCGCGAGGCGCTGGCCCAGATCCAGCTGAAGAAGCTCCAGCTCATGCTGGAGCCGGTGCTGGCCACGAACGCCTTCTACCGCCAGAAGCTGGCCGCGGCGGGCGTCACGCATCCCGGCGACGTGGCGAGCCTCGACGACTACCGGCGGCTGCCGTTCACCACCAAGGAGGAGCTGTCGTCGGACCAGGCCGCGCACCCGCCCTACGGCACCAACCTCACCTTCCCCAGCGACCGCTACACCCGGATCCACACGACCGCGGGCACCAAGGGCGAGCCGCTGCGCTGGCTCGACACCGACGAGAGCTGGAGCTGGTGGGCCCGGTGCTGGGCCGCGGTGTACCGGGCGGCCGGCGTGACCGCGACGGACCGGATCTTCTTCGCGTTCTCCTTCGGCCCGTTCATCGGGTTCTGGAGCGCGTACCAGGGGGCCCAGCTGATCGGCTCCCTGCTGATCCCGGGAGGCGGAATGTCCTCGCACCAGCGGGTGAAGGCCATCGTGGTGGACGACGTATCGGTGCTCGTCTGCACCCCGACCTACGCGCTGCACCTGGCCGAGGTCGCGGCCGAGGAGGGCATCGACATCGCGCGCTCCGGCGTCCGCATCACGATCCACGCCGGCGAGGCCGGCGCCAGCCTGCCCGGGACGAAGAAGCGGATCGAGTCGGCGTGGGGCGCGAAGTGCTTCGACCACGCCGGCTCCACCGAGGTGGGCGCCTGGGGCTTCGAGTGCCAGGCGCAGGCGGGCGTCCACTTCAACGAGGGCGAGTTCATCTGCGAGGTCATCGACCCGGTGACGGGCCGGAGCGCCGAGGAGGGCGAGCTCGTCATCACCAATCTCGGCCGGGCCGGCATGCCGATCATCCGTCACCGCACCGGTGACCGGGTGAAGCTCGCCACCGAGCCGTGCCCCTGCGGACGGACGTTCTGGCGGGCCGAGGGCGGCATCATCGGACGCATCGACGAGGTGTTCGTGGTGCGCGGGGTCTCCGTCTTCCCGGGGGCGATCGAGGACGTGGTGCGCCGCTACCCCGAGGCCGGCGAGTTCGTGGTGGACATCCACCGGCGGCACGAGCTCGACGACATGGAGCTCCGGATGGAGGTCAGCGGCTCGCAGCCGGACGCGGTGGCCGCCGCGGTGGCTCGCGACCTCCGCAACGGGCTGGGGCTCCGCGTGCAGGTGAGCCCGGTGCCCTACGGGACGCTGCCCCGGTTCGACGCCAAGGCCCGACGCTTCACGGACCATCGCACCGGCCGCTGACCCGGGCCGCCGTCCCGGCCGCCCCGGCCCGCCCGCGTCGCGGACGGCCGCCGATCAGCCGCCGGTTCGGGCGCCCGGCCCCCGCGTGACCGTCTCCCAGCCTGCCTCCGCCAGCGGCCGCGCCCGCTCGCCGCGGGCGCGCGCGTTGACGTCATTGGCAGTCCCCGCGATCACGCGCCCCATGATCCCCTGCGCGATGGCGGCCAGCCGGAACATCGCGAAGGCCAGGTAGAACTCCCAGTCCGGGATGCCCGAGCGGTTCGTCCGGCGGCAGTAGGCCGCCACGTACTCCTCCTCGGACGGCAGCCCCAGCTCCGCGAGCGGCGCACCCAGAACGCCACCGAGCGTGGCGGGCGCGAGACGGTAGGGCATGCAGTTGTAGGCCAGATCCGCGAGCGGGCTCCCCAGCGTCGAGAGCTCCCAGTCCAGCACCGCGACCACGCGCGGCTCGGTGGGGTGCACGATCAAATTGCCGGGGCGGAAATCGCCGTGGACGATCGTGGGCGGCTCCTCGGCGGGGACGTGCTGGGGGAGCCACTCGATGAGCCGCTCCATCGCCTCGATCCGCTCGGTCTCGGAGGCGCGGTACTGCGAGGTCCAGCGGTGGATCTGGCGGGCGAAGTAGGAGCCGGGCCGGCCGTAGTCGGTGAGCCCGGCCGCCTCCAGATCCACCGAGTGGAGCGTGGCCAGCACCTCGTTCATCGAGTCGTAGATGCGGCTCCGCTCGGAGGGCGTCAGGCCGGGCAGCAGGGGGTCGGCCATCACGCGGCCCTCGACCCACTCCATGATGAAGAACGCGGTGCCGATCACACGGTCGTCCTCGCAGAGCGCGAAGGTGCGCGGCACCGGCACGCGCGTCCGTCCCAGCGCGGTGATGATGCGGTACTCCCGATCGACCGCGTGGGCGGAGGGCAGCAGCTTTCCGGGCGGCTTGCGGCGCAGCACGTACTCGCGGCCGGGCGTGGACAGCCGATAGGTCGGGTTCGACTGTCCACCCTGGAACTGGGTGACCGTGACCGGCCCCTTGAAGCCCTCGACGTGCTCGGCCATGTAGCGCTCGAGCGCGGCCACGTCGAAGCGGTGCGTCTCGCGCACCGGAATGGTATCGGCGGTGGAGCTCACGTCGGGGGCGCGGCGGCGCGGAGCACGATCGGCGGCCATGGCGACGGGTTCCGATTATGAGGCGGCGCCGCGGCGGGAGCAACCCCGCCGCGCCCGGCCCGCGGCCGGCCCGGTCGGCGGACTACTCGACCAGGACGTCGGCGCGGAGCAGGAGCGCCGCCGGCACCGCCAGCCCGAGCGCGCGGGCGGCGCGCAGGTCGATCGCCAGCTCGAAGGCGGTCGGCTCCTGCACCGGCAGGTCGGCGGGCCGCGCCCCCCGGAAGATCCGGTGCGCGTAGGTGGCGGCCTGCCGGTACATCTCGGGATAGTTCACGCCGTACGCGATGAGCCCGCCGACGAACTCGGTGGAGGCGTAGATCGCGGGCAGTCGGTGCCGCGCGGCCAGCTCCACGATGAGGGCCTGGTTGGCCTGGGTGAGCGTGTCGAGCCCCACGATCATCGCGTCGGCGCGATGCCGGGCCGCGGTCACGAACGCCACCGGCAAATCGTCGACCTTTCGCACGTCCAGGAGCAGAGGCTCGAGGGCGAGCGCGCGGGCCGCCGACTCGGTGACCCGCCACTGCGCCGGCAGCGCGGGGTTGCTCATGTTGAAGAGCATCCCGATGCGGGCGGCCCGCGGGAGCAGCTCGCGCAGGAGCTGGACCCGCTTGGGATAGATCTCGGTGACCGCCGCGCTCAGCCCGGTCACGTTCCTGCCGGGATGCGCGAGGCTCGCCACCAGGCCCGAGCCCACCGGATCGCCGACGCCGATCATCACCACCGGAATCGTCTCGGTGGCGCGCTTGGCCGCGAGGGCCGCCGGCGTGCCCCGGGTCACGATCAGCTCGACCGGCCGGCTCACGAGCTCGCGCGCCAGCCCCGGAAATCGCTGGTCCACGCCCTCCGCCGACCGGTACTCCAGCACGAAGGCCTGGGCCTCGGCATAGCCCTGCTCCCGCATCCCGCGGCGGAACGCGTCGACGTTGGCCGCGTTGGCGGTCGGCGACGTGCGCTCCACCATCCCGATGCGGTGACGCGGCCGGGTGGGCGGCTCGGCGACCGCCGCCAGTGGCGCGGCCAGGCCGCCGACGAGCGCGCCGCCCAGGAACGCTCGCCTCGTCATCGCGCCCTCCGGTCCGTCGCTTCGCATGGCCGCTCGTCTCCGCAACACGGTGAGGGACGCAAGGTCGGTGCCAGCGGCGCCGCATCGGTGAAACGCCGCGTTGCGCGGCGGCGGCGGCGCGGCCGCCGGGCAGGACAGGACCGGACCCGGGACTTGTGCCCGAGACGCCCGCGGACGACGCGCGCGGAGGAGGAGCGGCCCGGGCGCTCTAGGGCGGCACGAGCGCCGACGAGCCGGGGGCCAGCGGCGGCGCGCCGGAGCGCCCGTGCCGGTAGTGCCACCGCAGGGTCAGCAAGGACACGAGGCAGAGCCCCACGAGCCCACCCACCGCGCAGGCGACCGACACGCCCCAGCGCTCCGCGATCGAGCCCATGATGAGCGAGCCGATGGGGGTCATGCCCGCGAAGACCAGCGCGTAGAGCCCCATGATCCGCCCCCGGAGATCATCCGGCACCGTGATCTGCACGGTGGTGTTGCACCCGGTCATGAACGTGATCTGCGCCAAACCCATCGCCATGAGCACCGCCGCGGCCATCCCGAAGTGGCGCACCAGGGAAAGCCCGGCCAGCAGCGCCGCCGCCGCCGCCGCGGGCGCCACCACCGCCCACAGCGGGGGGCGGCCCACCGAGAGGGCCGCCACCGCGAGGGCGCCCATCACCGCGCCCACTCCGAGAGACGCCATGAGCAGGCCGAAGCCGTGCGCGCCCTCGTGCAGCACGTCGCGCGCCAGCAGCGGCACCAGCACGTTCGTGTTGATCACGAACAGGCTCACCGACAGCAGGAGCCCGAAGACCAGCGCGATGCGCGGGGCGCCCAGCGCGAAGCGCACGCCCTCCGCGATCTCCGCGCCCATGGTGAGGCCGCTCCTCGGCCGCGGCGCCCCGTCGGCGTGAATCGCGAGCAGCGCCGCGATGACCGCGATGAAGCTCAGCCCGTTGAGGAGGAACGCGGCCGCGGTCCCGTAGCGCGCGACCAGGAGGCCCGCCGCGGCGGGACCCACCACGCGCGCGCCGTTGAAGACCGCCGAGTTGAGGGCGATGGCGTTCATCAGGTCGGAGCGCGGCACCAGGTGCGCGATGAAGGCCTGGCGCGCGGGCATGTCGAGCGTGGTGGCGAGGCCGTAGAGGGCGGCCAGCACCGCCACGTGCCAGAAGCGGACGTGGCCGCTCCACACCAGCGCGGAGAGCGTCAGGGCCTGCAGCATGAGCGCGGTCTGGGTGCCGACGAGCAGGCGGCGCTTGTGCACGCGGTCGCTGATCGCGCCGCCCAGGAACGAGAAGAGCAGGATGGGGCCGAACTGCAGGGCGCCGATGAGGCCGAGGCGGAACGGGGAGTCGGTCAGCTCCAGCACGAGCCACGACTGCCCCACGCTCTGCATCCACGTTCCGATCAGGGAGACGAGCTGCCCGCTCCAGAAGAGGCGGAAATCGCGGTGACGGAGGGCGCGGAGGCCCGCGGACACGGCCATGGTCCGCTATACTGTGCCACGGATGCTCCGCTCCAACGCGGTACCGTTGGGCGCGCTGCTGGTCGCGCTCGCGCTGGTGACGCTGCTGGCGCCGTCTGCCCAGCCCTCTCCCACCCACGGGCTGCCGGAACCCGCGCACGCGCTCGCTCGGCCCCGGCCGAGCCTCGCGGGCGAGATGCTGGTCGCCACCGAGGCGCTGCGGGGGCCGGTGTTCGCCCGCGCCGTGGTTTACCTTGTCCGCCACGATGCCGACGGCGCCTTCGGGCTCGTGATCAATCGGCCCGGCCCCGAGGTGCGGCTGGCCTCGCTGCTGCGCCAGCTCCAGCTCGACCCGAGCGGGGTCACCGGCCGCATTCGCGTCCACCTGGGCGGGCCGGTGGAGACGCAGCGCGGCTTCGTGCTGCACACCGCGGAGTACGCGGTGAGCGGCACCGAGCGCGTGGCCGACGACGTGGCGCTCACCACCGAGCCCGACGTGCTGGCCGACATCGCGCACGGCAAGGGGCCGCGACGCTACCGCTTCCTCCAGGGCTACGCGGGCTGGCGCGGCGGGCAGCTCGAGGAGGAGATCGACGCCGGCGCCTGGATCAGCGTCGCCGCCGATGCCGACATCCTCTTCGACGAGGACTACGCGACGAAGTGGACCCGCGCCACCGCCCGCCGCCGCCTGACCATCTGATGGGGTCAGGTCTTACATTCCGACATTTTCGTGGGAAGCGGCGTTACGCCGAACTCGGAAAAATGTCGGAATGTAAGACCTGACCCCGTCCGTCAGTAGGTCGGGGCGGGGGGGCCGGAGATGGGGACGTTGAGGATGGCGGGCGCGCCGGAGGCGAGCGCGCGGTCGAGGGCGGGAGCGAGGTCGGCCGGGGTGGCCACGTGCTCGCCGTGGGCGCCCAGGGCCGCGGCCAACCGGTCGTAGCGCGAGGGCGCGAGCTCGCAGCCGATCGTCCGGTCGGCGCCATAGTGCTGCAGCTGGAGCTGGTGCTCGGCGTTCCAGCGCGCGTCGTTGCCGACCACCACCACCACCGGCAGCCGGTACCGCGCGGCGGTATCGAGCTCGAAGGCGTGGAAGCCGAAGGTGCCGTCGCCCAGGGCCGCGATCACCGGGCGGTCCGGATGGCGCAGGCGCGCCGCGATCGCCATGGGAATCGCGGCGCCGATGGCGCCCGCCACCCCGTTGATGAGCCGCGGCGCCGTCTCCACGCCGGCCTGCACCCACTGCCCGAACTCGCCGCCGTCCACCACCAGGATCGCGCCGCGATCGACGAGCGGCTGGAGCGCCGCGCACACCCGCAGCGGGTGCATGGGCGTCGTGTCCGCGCGCCGCAGCGCCTCCCAGGCGGCGGGCACGGTGGCGCGCGCGCTCCGGACCTCGTCGCCCCAGACGTGATGGGCCCACCGGCGGCTCCGCGCCGCGTCCGCGAGCTGCCCGGCCGCGAGCGTGGGATCGGCGACGAGCCCCATGGCCAGGCCCGGGCGGAGCGACGCCGGGTCCGCGTCGATCTGGATCACGCGGCAGCCCGGCGCGAAGGCCGACTCCTGGGCGAAGCGCACCGTGAAGTCCGCCTTCTTGCCGAGCAGCAGCACCAGGTCGGCCTGCTTGAGCAGCGGCGCGGCCAGGTGCAGCCACGGATCGTTGAACCCGCGCGGGCTCTCCATCGGCAGCGCGGGCAGCCCGGTGACCTCCACGAGCCGCGCCACCGCGGCGGCCCGCGCGCGCCGCGCCAACGCGGGCCCGAGCAACGCCACCGGCCGGCGCGCCTCCCCGAGCAGCGCGAGCACGCGCTCCACCTGCTCCGGCGGCGCCGCGGCCGGCGCCTCGCGCGCCGCCTTCGCCACTCCCCCCGCGGCGGCGCGGTCCACCCTGGCCTCGAGCAGGTCGCCGGGCAGGCTCACGTGCACCGGTCCCGGCCGGCCGCTCCGCGCCAGGTCGAGCGCGGCGACGACGTCCTCGCCGAGCCGGCCCGCGTCCTTGGCCATCCACGACGCCTTCGCCACCGGCGCGGCCACCGCGGCCTGGTCCACCTCCTGGAAGCCGCCCCGCCCCAGCTCGCCCAGGGGCGCGTGCCCGCTCAGCAGCACGACGGGCGACTCCGCCATCAGCGCGGTGTAGAGCGCGGAGACCGCGTTGCAGTGGCCGGGGCCGGCGGTGACGAGCGCGACCCCCGGCTCCTCGGTGAGGCGCCCCCACGCGTCGGCCATGTGCACCGCGGCCGCCTCGTGCCGCGTGTGCAGGATCTCGAGCCGGCTCCCGATCGCCGCGTCGTAGAGCGAGAGGATGTGGTTGCCGGAGAGCGAGAACAGATGGCGGACGCCCGCCCCTTCGAGCGCGGCCACCACCGCCTGCGCGCCGGTGCGCGTCATCGCGCTCCCGTCTCGCTCAGCGCACGCGGCCGCGCGCGGCGACCGGCCAGGTGACCTCGACGACGCCGTCCCGCACCCCGTACACCTCGTCCACCATGTTGGTGACCACGCAGCAGTGGTTCGGCACCACGCTCACCACGTCGCCCACCTTGGGGCGCTCCGCGCACGCCGAGAAGTCCACCACCGCGTGCTCCTCGGAGAGATGCGCCACGTGCGCCTCCGGATACTCCATGAGATGGCCGTAGCCCTTCATGTGATAGAGGTCCGAGGTCAGGACCTTGCTCCCCGCGTCCAGCACCCCGCGGTCGTCGGTGGGCCGGCTCACCACGGTGGCGCGCACGCGCATCGCGCACTGCTCCCACGTCGCGGTCCCGGTCGAGACCACCATCGCGTCGTTGTAGACGCAGGTGCCGGCCCGATGCTCGGTGAGCATCGGGAAACGGTCGACGGTGGCGAGTGCGGGAGTGCCGCCGCCCGAGACCACCTCCACCGGGATGCCGGCGCGGGCGAACCGGGCGAGGGCCGCCTCGAAGAACTCCCGCGTGTCGGGATCGCGGTTCGGGAACGTCATCAGCCCCTGGAAGTGGAGCCCCGGCCGCGCGGTGGCCTGCCGCGCCAGCGCGAGGGCCTCCTCGGGCGTCTGCACGCCGGTGCGCCGGAAGCCGGTGTCGCACTCGATCAGGAACGGCAGCGTGCGCTGGGCGCGCCGCGCCGCCTCCGCCAGCTCGCCGGCCACCACCTCGTTGTCGAGCACGACGGTGAGGCGCGGCACGCGCGCCGCCAGCGCCATCAGCCGCTCGGTCTTGGCCGGGCCGAGGATGTTGTAGGTCAGGAGCACGTCGTCGGCCACGCCGGCGTCGACGAACACCTCCACCTCCCCCAGCTTCTGGCACGTGATGCCCACCGCGCCCGCCGCCATCTGCATGGCGCCGATGGCCGGGATCTTGTGGGTCTTGATGTGCGGCCGGTTCGCGATCCGGTGACGATCGAGATGCGCCTGCACCCGGCGGATGTTGTCCTCCATCACGTCCAGGTGCACGGTGACGGCGGGCGTCTCCAGATCGGTGAGCGCGGTCGGGGAAGCGGTCATGGAGACCTCCTGGAGCCGGGCGACGGCGCGAGCGCCTTGCGCTTCCAGAGCTCCCAGGGGCGACCGAGGGTGCCCGCGACCGAAGCCTCGGCCTTCGCCGCCTCCTCCGGGGTCAGGTAGCGCACGTTGTTGCCGCCGAGCGCGATGGCCTGCGCCTGCAGACGGGCGTTCACCTCGGTGTAGACGCTGCGGAACACGACCTGCGGGAGCGAGCCGCCGACGACCACCACGCCGTGGCCGCGCATGAGGGCGACCGGCCGCGCGCCGAGGGCCCGGGCGAGGGCGCGGCCCAGGTCCGGCGTACGCACCAGCATGTCCGTCGCGCCGCCCGCCGCGGCGCCGATGTCCCACACCGGCACGCCGCCCGCGAGGAACGCGCTCATGTGGTAGAGGGGCCGCAGCGGAACCCCGGTCGCGCCGAACGGGATCACCGACGGGGAATGGCTGTGGACGATCGCGCGCACGTCCGGCCGCACGCGATAGATCTCGCCGTGGATGTACCGCTCCAGATAGCTCGTGCGCCCGGCCGCCGCGACCGGCTCGCTGTCGAGCGTGTACTCGAGCACGTCGGCCGCGGTCACCAGCTCGGGAGCGAGCGAGCGCGACATCAGGAAACGGTCCGGGTCGCGGTCGTGCCGCGCGCTCACGTGGCCGTAGCCGTCGAGCACGCCCTGGTCCACCAGGATGTGGTTCGCCGCCACCAGATCCTCCAGCAGCCGCGGATCGGGCGGGCCGGCGGAGGCGGCCTGCCCGGCGGCGGGGCGGGGCGGCGTGAGCAGGGCCCCGAGCGCGACCAGCGCGCCGGCCGTGAAGCCTCGGCGCGTCAGCGCGGGGGCGGGCCTCTCGTCGGGAGCGGGCATCAGGGCGCCGAGACGGTCTGGCCGTTACCGCTCGAGGTGACCGAGAAGCCGTCGCCCTGCCGCGTGTAGGCGTAGGCGGACCAGCCGGAGGGCGGCACCGGGATCGAGCCCAGCACCGGTCCGCAGGGCATGCCGTTGACGCTCGACTGGGTGACGAGGGCCTCGAGCGATTCCGGCAGCGTCCCGCAGGTGACGCGATAGGTGTTCACGGCCGCCGCGATCGCCTGCACGTCGCTCCGGGCCTTGGTCATGCGGGCCAGTGGCAGGTCCTCGCGCACCGCCTTCTCCTCCCGCTCGCAGCCGAAGAGCGCGAGCAGCAGCGCCGTCGCCACCAGGATCCCGCCCGCAACCCTCACGCGCCCGCCTTTCGCGCCGGAGAAAATCCGACGGCGCCGTTGCTTTGTGCCAGAATCATACGCCGCTTCCACGGCCCCGGCCAAGCGGCGGGCGCACGTGGACGGCCGCAGTCCATTCCCACTCCAAAGGAGAGCGCGATGAGCATCAAGCGTCACGGCGTCGGCCCCCGGCTGAGCCAGGCGGTCGTCCACGGCAACACGGTGTACCTGGCGGGCATCATCGCGGGCGATCCCTCCGCGGACGCCAGGGGCCAGACCGAGCAGATCCTGAAGAAGATCGACGAGCACCTGGCCGCGGTGGGCAGCCACAAGTCCAAGCTCCTGTCCGCGACGATCTACGTGGCCAACATGGGGCTCTACAACGACATGAACGCGGCGTGGGACGCGTGGATCGACAAGGCGAACACCCCGGCCCGCGCCACCGTCGAGGCGCGGCTGGCCACCCCGAAGCACCTCGTCGAGATCATGGCGACGGCCGCGATCTGATGGCTCAGCCGGCGGCCCGGCGGTTCGAGGGCAAGGTGGTGCTGATCACCGGCGCCGCCGGCGGCATCGGCCGCGCGGTCGCGACGCGGTTCGCGGCGGAGGGCGCGCGCCTCGGCCTGGTCGACCTCGCGGCCGACGGCCTCCGCGAGACGCTGGCCGCGGTGGAGGCGGCGGGCGGAGGCGGTATGACGGTCCAGGCCGACGTCACCCGCGCCGCGGACGCGGCGCGCTATGCGGCGGCGGTGGCCGATCGCTGGGGCGGCGTGGACTGCTTCTTCAACAACGCGGGCATCCTGGGCGCGGTGTCTCCCCTCATCGATTACCCGGAGGACGCGTTCGACCGCGTGCTGGCGGTGAACGTGAAGGGGGTGTGGCTCGGCCTCAAGTCGGTGGCGCCGCTCCTGCGCGCGCGGGGCGGCGGCGTCGTCGTGAACACCGCGTCCATCGCGGGGCTGCGCGGCTCCCGCAACCTGGTGGCCTACACCGCGAGCAAGCACGCGGTGATCGGGCTCACCCGCACCGCCGCGCTCGAGCTGGCGCCGGCCCGGATCCGGGTCAACGCGATCTGCCCGAGCCCCATCGAGACCGCGATGGCGCGGGCGCTGGAGGAGGGCGCGAGCCCGGCGAATCCGACCGCGTTCCACGACCGCCTCGCCGCCACCATCCCGCTGCGGCGCTACGGGGAGCCGGCAGAGGTGGCGGCGCTGGTGACCTTCCTCTGCAGCGCGGACGCGGAGTACCTGACCGGCGGGATCTACACCGTCGACGGCGGCGCGACGGCCTGAGCGGCGCGGGGCGCGTCGGACCGCGGCGCCCCCACGTCGAAGCGCTGCAGCTCCGGCATCACCTCACCGGCGAAGAGGCGCAGGTTCCGCTCCGCCTCCTCGTAGGGCATCCCCGCGTAGCTGAAGACGCCCACGTAGTGACTGTTGCCGGTCCGGGCGTGGATGTCGAGGATCTTGTCGTAGCACTGCTCGGGCGTGCCCCACACCTGGAGGTTCATGAAGTAGTCGATGACGGTGTCGGTGCCGTACTGCTGGATCTTCTCCGCCATCTTGCCGTAGTACTCGTAGCCCTTGGTGTGGGCCAGGTGGTCGCCCTGGAACTGGTAGTGGTCGAGCACCGTCTGATAGTAGCCGCCGATGTAGCGCCGCGCCATCGCCTCGGCGCGGTCCGCGCTCGGATCGCAGAAGGTCCAGCCCGCCGAGATCGGCGGCGGCGCATCCACTCCGTTCACCCGCCGGTACACCTCGCGATAGGCGTCGAGCTCGCGCGCGACCTCCTTCCACGGCTTCTGGGGAATGATCAGGATGCCCACGCCCAGCTCGGCCATGATCGGCAGCGACTCCGGCGAGACCGCCGCCGCGTAGGTGCGGCCGCGGAAGCTCCTGAACGGCGCCGGACGGATCGCCGCGCGCGGCTGCTTGACGAAGGTGCCGTCGTACTCGCAGTAACCGCTCTCGAGGCCACGCAGCAGCATCTCGGCCGACTCCACGAAGCGGGGGCGGGACTCGTCCATCGACATCCGGAAGCCGTCGAACTCGACCTTGCCCGCACCGCGGCCGAGCCCCAGGATCAGGCGGCCGCCGGACAGGTTGTCGAGCATGGACACTTCCTCGGCCACGCGCATCGGATCGTGCCAGGGCAGCACGACCACCATGGAGCCGAGCTGGGCCTGCCGGGTGCGGCCCGCCATGTAGGAGAGGAACTGCAGGACGTCGGGGCACATCGTGTAGTCGGTGAAGTGGTGCTCGACGCCCCACACCGACTGGAACCCGAGCGGCTCGGCGAGATCCGCCAGGCGCAGCTCGTTCAGGTAGACGTCTCGGTCGCTGCGCGCCTTGCCCGGGTTCTGGAACACCACCGCCATCCCGACGTGCATGCTGGGTTCCCCCCCCCGCCGGGATGGTACGCGAGGGGGAACCCGCGGGGCAAGCCGGGGCCCCGCCGGGAAGCCTACGGGGCCCCGCCGGGAAGCCCGGAGATCAGGCGACGCGACGCAGGGGACGCGCGGGCGCGGGTGCTTCCTCGCCCCGACGCACCACCAGTTCGTAGCCGCGCGGCACGCGGGCCATCAGCACCGGCCACACGCTCTCCAGCATCCACTCCCATCCGCCGGGGACCGCGACCACCACCTGCCCCGGCGTCCACAGCGATCGTGGCGTCACCTGCACCGACACGAACGACTCGCCGCCCAGCCTGCGGTCGATCAACGACTGCACGTAGGCGCGAGTCGTGAGGGCGCGGGACTCACGGCGATCTCGCCCGACCCGCCAGGCCAGGGGGCCCACCACCAGCACCAGTCCCACCACCGTCGCGACGAGAATCTCGAGCATGGCGCGTCTCCTTCCGCGCATTGAGATGCCGGGCTCCCGACAAGAGATTCTTCGTGATTCCGACGGGAAAACGGCGGAATCCCTTCGGCGCAACGCGGCATCGAAACCAGCGGTGAGAGAAGGGAGGAAGCACGCCATGGCAAAGCGCATTCTGGTTCCGTTGGACGGCAGTGAGGCCTCGGAGGCGGCGGCGACGCTGGCCGGGCAGGTGGCCCGAAGCACCGGCGGACGGCTCCGACTGCTCCAGGTACAGCCGGTGCCCGAGGAGCGGAGGAGCACGTCCGGCCGCGTGGTCGCCTACGCCGACCAGGAGATGGAGCGTCTGAGCGCCGAGAGCCGCGACTATCTCGAGTCGGTGGAGACGCGACTCGGCCCGGTTCCTGCCGAAGCGGTGGTTCGTTTCGGCGATCCCGAGCGGGAGATCCTCGTGGAGGCCGAAGCCTTCGGCGCCGACCTCATCGTGGTCGCCGGGGAGAAGCGGGGCTGGCTCCGCCGGCTCACCGGCCGCAGTCTCGGCGAGCGCCTGTTCCACGAGTCGCCGGTCCCGGTCGCGCTCGTCCGCGCCGCCTGAGCCGGCGCGGCCGCACGGCCCGACGCCGCGCGGGCGCCTCAGTCGTAGAGTCGGCCGCGCTGCAGGCGCCGGTGGCAGTGGAAGAGCGTGTACTCGACCGCTCGCGCGGACACGCCCAGCGCCCGGGCGTGTCCGCGCAGCCGCGTCAGGTACTGCACCCACTGGTCGGGCGTGAACCCCCGCCCGCGCCGGTTGGCGGAGACCGACCGGATGCTGAAGAGCAGCTGCCAGCACCGGATGTCGAGCACGCCGTAGCGCTTCGGATCGATCAGGGTGAGGATCGCGGAGGCGGTGGCCACGCTCACTCCCGGCAATGCGGTCAGGTGGGCCAGCCGCTCCCGCTCATCGCGCGCGGCCAGCGCCTTGGTGGACGCCCGCCGAATCGCCGCCGGTCCGCTCCGCTCGTAGTGACGCCGTGAGCGCGGGCTCTTCCACCGGCACATCGTGAGGAACTCGCCGCGAGTGAACCGGCCCCGGGCCTTGACGTGGGCGAGACGCGCGATGAGCGCGGCGGTGCCGGGGTCCTCGTCCCTCACCAGCTCGCGCCGGAGCAGGGCGCGTAGGCTCCGGTAGGGCACCCGTTTCAGGGGCATCGGGCGTGGCTCCCCCCGGTGCGCCCACCGTTGCGCTCATCCGACGCCGATCGTATGGTACCCGCCATGACCGAACCCTTCGTGACGCTCCCCGAGATCCACCGCGCGGCCCGCGCCCGCCTGCCTCGCACCTCGTACAACTTCGGCGCCGGCGGGACCGAGACCGAGACCACGCTGCGCCGCAACCGGCGCGCGCTCCGGCGTCTGGCCATCCGCCAGGACGTGCTGGTCGACGTGCGCCAGATCGATCTGTCCACCTCGCTGCTGGGCATCCCGCTCACCTGGCCCGTGGTGATCGCCCCGATGGGCGGGCTCGTGCTCTTCCATCCCGAGGGCGACGTGGAGATGGCGCGCGGCGCCGCCAAGGCCGACACGCTGCAGTTCCTGAGCGGCGCCACCGGCTGGTCGGTGGAGGCGGTGGCGGCGGCCAGTTCCGGGCCCAAGATGTTCCAGCTCTACCACATGGGCGATCGCGCGTGGGTGGCGGACCTGCTCGCCCGGGTCGAGGCCTCCGGCTATCTCTGCGTGTGCCTCACCGTCGACGTGCAGGTCTACAGCCGGCGGGAGCGCGACATCGCGGCGCGCTTCAGCCCGCGCGAGGCCATGTCGAAGGCCCCGAACCCGCGGCCGCCCGACTCGGAGTACCCGGCCCGCCTCACCTGGGCCGACGTGGAGTGGCTGCAGAAGACCACGCGCCTGCCCATCGGGCTCAAGGGCATCATGACCCCGCGCGACGCCAAGCGCGCGGTGGAGACGGGGGTGAAGCTGATCTGGGTGTCGAACCACGGCGGTCGTCAGCTCGACTCCACCCAGGCCAGCATCGACGCGCTCCCCGCGGTGGCCGACACCGTCGCGGGGGCGGCCAGCATCGTGGTGGACGGCGGCTTCTCGCGCGGCACCGACGTGATCAAGGGGCTGGCGTGGGGCGCGAACGCGGTCGCGGTGGGCCGCACCGCGCTCTGGGGCCTGGCCGCCGACGGCGCCGCCGGGGTGGCCTGCAGCATGGACATCCTGCGGCGGGAGCTCCGCACCTCCATGGCGCTGGCCGGGCAGATTAGCGTGCGGGGGCTGACCCGGGACGTGGTCTTCCGGGTGGATTGAGCCGCCGGCGGCGCAGCGGCGCCCGGCTACATGAAGCCGGTCCCCTCGAACTCGCAGTGGCCGCCGCGCAGCTCGTCGGCATACCAGGTGCCGCCGCGACGGAGACACATCCGCGCCAGCTCGTCCTCGGTGTAGGCCGGCCCGAACGCCACCGACCCGCACCCGGCGAGCGCCACCGCGACGAGCAGGCCCGCGAGCGCTCTCACCTACTGCATCGGCGAGTAGGACGTGGGCCGGAGGATGTGCGCGGTGAGCCGGCGGACCAGCGGGCCGTTCTTCTCGGTCTCGGCGAAGGCGGCCAGCCGGTCCTTGTCGGCGAAGAATCCCGCCCACTTCTTCTCGCGGTCCGCCAGGCTGTCCCAGGCCAGGATGTAGAGGAGCTGGTCGGACGGTCCGCCCAGCTCGTTGGTCCAGAATCCGACCACCTTGATGTCGTGCTTCTTGAAGAAGCCCATCGTGATGTCGGCGAACCGGCGGTTGAGATCGGGCAGCCGGCCCGGCATGGCGTGATAGGTACGGAGCTCGTACAGCATCGCGAAGCCTCCTGACGCGCGCGGGTGGATACTGTCTGGCGGGCACTCTACCCAAGCAACCGGCTGTCCGCCAATGGGGGAGTGCGGGGGCCATTTCGGGGCCCCCGCAGCTGAAGGGCCGTGCAGAAGCAAACGGTTGCCCGCCAGTGGGGGAGTGCGGGGGCCATTTCGGGGCCCCCGCAGCTGAAGGGCGCCCGGAGACCGATGACCTTCCACCAACGCACCCTCAACCGCCCGCCCCGGCTCGTGCGCACCGCCGCCGTCGTCACGCGCGCCGGCCTCGGCCTCACGCTCCTCGGCGCGCTCGCGCTGCTGCTGTCCGGTGTGGGCACGCGCTGGGACTGGTGGGACTACCGCACCGGGTTCCTCATCCTGCGCTGGACGCTCTACGCGGGTCTCGGCATCATCGCGGTCACGCTGGCCGGTCTGGTCCTGGCCGCGCTCGCGCGCACCGGCCGGACGGTGCTGATCTCGCTGGCCACGTGCGCCGTCCTCGTCGCGGTGGCCGCGATCCCGGTCGGCTACCTCCGTTCCGCCGGGCGCGTGCCCCCGATCCACGACCTCACCACCGATCCCGACGATCCGCCGCGCTTCGTGGCGGTGCTGCCGCTGCGGAGGGAGGCGCCGAATCCCGCCGAGTACGGCGGCCCCGCGCTGGCCGCGCAGCAGCGCGCGGGCTATCCGGACCTGGCGCCGGCCCACCTGGCCGAGCCGCCGCCGCAGGCCTTCGCCCGCGCGGTGGAGACCGCCCGCAGCCTGGGCTGGGAGATCGTGGCCGCCGTCCCCGCCGAGGGCCGGCTCGAGGCCACGGACCGGACGCGCTGGTTCGGCTTCCGCGACGACGTGGTGGTGCGCGTCGTGCCGGAAGCGGGCGGCAGTCGCGTGGACGTGCGCTCCGTCTCCCGGGTGGGCCGGAGCGATCTGGGGACGAACGCGCGACGGATCCGCCGGTTCCTCGCGGCGCTGCAGGCGGCGCCGGCCGCCTCGACCCGCCCCTAGCGCGATCCGCGCCGCCGCGCCGTCGGCGCGGCCTTGTGGATGGCGAGCGCGGCCTGGTCGGCCAGCGCCGAGAGCAACGCGACGTCCTCCGGGGAGAACTTCCGGCGGACCCGGGCGTAGACGCTCAGGCTGCCGACGACCTCGCCGTGGATCTGCAGGGGCACGCCGAGGCCGGCGTGGAAGCCGTGCTCGCGCGCGCCGTCGCGGTCGATCGCGTCGATGCGGCCGTCCTCCGCCATGTCCGCGATGGCCACCGGACGGCCGCCGGTGAGGACCGCACCGCTCAGCCCGTCGGTGCGCGCCACCCGCGGACGGCTCATGAGGGGCGCCGCCGAGTCGGTCCGGGCCTTCACCACCAGGTGCTCGCCCTCCAGCAGCCGGAGGCCGGCCGCCTCCACCCCCAGGAGGCCCATCGCCTCGTTCACCAGCCGCGTCAGGACCTGATCCGCGTCGTTCGTGGCCGCGATCGCGCGCGAGAGCTCGCAGAGGACCTGGAGCCGGCGCCACTGACGATCCGCCCGCTCGAGGAGGCGCGCATGGCGCAGGACCATCGTGACCTGGGCCGCCACGTTCTCGGCCAGCTCCAGCTCCCGGGGCGTGAAATGCTTCCGGGCCTTCCACCACACGAAGTAGAAGGCGCCGGCCACCGTGTCGTCCAGCAGGAGCGGGAGCACGAGCCCCGACTGGTGCCGGAAGCGCCGGAAGATCTCGAAGCCGAATCGCGGATCCGAGGGCACGTCGTCGGAGTAGACCGGCCGGCGGCTTTCCCGGATCGCGTGGAGGAAGCCCGGGTCCCCGAAGGGAACCGGATGGCTCAGGAACGCGTCCATCATCGCCTTCGGGACGTGGTACCCGGCGGTGGGCACGAGCCGCCCGCTCGGCTCGTCGAGCAGGTAGGCGGCGCCGGTGTCGGCCCCCACCAGGAACACCAGCTCGCGACAGATGCGCCGCAGCGCCTCCTGCACGTCCAGAGTCGCGCTCGCGGTGCGGGAGATGGAGAGCATCACCTCCAGCTCGCGCAGCCGGCTCGCGGTCTCCGCCTGCAGCTGCATGTTCTCGCGCACCAGCCGCCGGCGCTCCAGCACCCGCTGCACGACGGCGGCGAGCCGGGGCATCTGGAACGGCTTCTCGAGATAGCCGGCGATCCCGCCCTCCATCGCCTGCACCGCCGAGGTGATGGTGGCGTAGCCGGTGATGACCACGATCTCGGGGGGATCGGGCAGGCGCCGGGCCGCCTGCATCAGCTCGATGCCGTCCATGTCGGGCAGGCGCAGATCGACCAGCACGAGCGCGATCGCGCCGTCGCGAAGCCGGGTGAGCCCGTCGTGCCCGGAGTGGGCGAGGGCGACGGTGTGGCCTTCCTGCGTGAGGTACTCCCTCACCGACGAGGCGACCGCGCGATCGTCGTCGACGACGAGGATGGACTCGGAATCCACGCGGACCGGTCCCCGCGCTCTCAGACCTTGACCGCGACGCGCTCCACGAACTCGCGCCGCAGCGTCAGCCCCAGCCCGGGCCCGGTCGGGGCCAGCACGTGGCCGTCCTCCAGCGCCACGCGCTCCTCGACCAGGTCGTTGAGGAGCGGGTTGTGGCCGCGCGAGAACTCGAGCAGCGTCACGCACGGGGTGGCGACGGCCAGGTGCAGCCCGGCCGCGAACAGGATCGCGGAGCCCCAGAGATGCGGGGCCACCGTGAGCTCGTGCGCCGCGGCCAGCGCCGCGATGCGCTGGGTCTCGGTGATGCCGCCCGCGATCGCCACGTCGGGCTGGCAGATGTCGACCGCGCGCGCCGCGATCATGTCCCGGAAGGCGAAGCGCGTCTGCTCGCTCTCGCCCGCCGCGATCGGGATGTCGGTGGAGGCGCGCACCTCCGCCTGCCCGGCCAGGTTCTCGGCGGACACCGGCTCCTCGAGCCAGGCGAGGTCGCAGTCCTCCACCTTGCGCGCGAAGCGCTGGGCCTGGCGCACGCTCCAGGTCCCGTGCGCGTCGACCATGATCCCGACCCCGGGGCCCAGCGTCTCGCGCACCTCGCGCACGCGCGCCGCGGAGTCGTCGACGCTCCTGTCCTGCAGGCCCACGCGCAATTTCACCGCGCGGTGGCCGCGCTCCACGTACTGCAGCATCTGCTTGCCGATCGCCCCCACCGGCGCCCAGCCCCCGCTCGCGTAGGCCGGGATGCGGTCGCGGTACTTGCCGCCCAGCAGCCGCCACACCGGCTGGCCGAGCGAGCGGCCGAGCAGGTCCCAGCACGCGATGTCGATCCCGCTGATCGCGCACAGCGCGAGGCCGCGCCGGCCCATGGTCGGAAACGTGCGGCCCTCGCGCGTCGCGTAGTGCGCGCGCGTGCCGTTGTAGAGCGCCTCCCAGATCGCGGTGACGTCGCGCGGGTCGCGCCCGATCAGGAGCGGCGCCATCTCCTCGCGGATCATGGTGACCATCGCCGCGTAGCTGCCCAGGTTGCCCACCGCGGCCTTGGCCTCGCCCAGCCCGAGCAGGCCCGCGTCGGTCTCGATCTCCACCAGGCACATGTTGAAGGTGTCGTTGCGGCCGAAGTCGCTCACGTGGGCGTGCTCGGCGGGAATGGGCGCGCGGAGCCAGGTGGCACGGACGGCGGTGATCTTCATGGCGGAGCGAGCGTACGGCGGGCCCGTCGCGGAAGTCAATCGCGACGGGGGTCGCTCGCGGCGGCGAGCGTGAATCCGGTCAGCTCGCGGACCAGGAGGCCGGACGGCACGGCCCCCTGCTCCTTGACGTGGTTGCCCACCTCCGGGGCGTACCACACCTCGAAGGCGACCGCCCCGGTCCGGCGGCGCTCACACGTCACGTGCGAGGCGGAGAACGTGCCTGCCGGCACCGTCACCGGCGCGGGGGCATCGGCCCGGCAATCCATGAGGACGTCCTCGCTCTGCCGTCTCTCCGGCCGCTCGAGGCGGTAGTCGAGCACCCACCGCCGCCCGGCCCGGATGGGAAACTCGATCACCGCCACCGGCAGCACGTTGCGCAGCACCACGCCGCCGTCCACCTTGTCGAGGACGTGCGCGCCGTCGGTGCGCCGGTAGAAGATCTCCCGCCGGCCCGACTGGACCACCACCGCGTCGATCCCCTCCACCGTCTCGAAGCGGACGACCTTCCAGACGGTCGTGCCCCGCCCGGCCGGGCTCGACCAGCGGTACGACCACTCGTCGCCGATGCGCCAGGCCCGCCGCTCGATGCCCCGCGCGGAGGCTCCGGGTGATCGCGCGGGATCGTCCAGGGAGCCGCACGCGCCCGCGAGCGCCGCGACCAGCAGGAGCAGCCCGACGCGACGGAAAGGGCGGCGCACGCGTCAGTCGACGCCGAGCGGGCCCCAGAAGACGGGCTCGGGATGCAGACGCACGCCGAAGCGCCGCTCGACGCCCGCCCGCACCGTGCGGGCGAAGGCCACCACGTCGCGGGCGCGGGCCCCGTCGTGGCAGACGATGGCCAGCGTGTGGCGCGTCGAGAGCCCGACCGGCCCCTCCCGCTGTCCGCGGCGGAAGCCGGCGCGCTCGATGAGCCACGCCGCCGAGAGCTTCACCGAGCCGTCGGGCTGCGGCCAGCGCGGCATGTCGAGGCCGGCCGCCCGCGCCTCGATGGCCGCGAAGGCGTCCGGATCCACGATCGGGTTCAGGAAGAACGAGCCGCAGCTCCGCGCGTTCTCGTCGTCCGGGTCGAGCACCATCGACTTCGAGCGCCGGATGGACAGCACCGTCTCGCGCACCTGGGCCAGCGAGGGGCGCGCGATGCCGCGCCGCTCGAGGTCGCGCGTGAGGTCGGCGTAGCCCAGGCTCGGCGCCCCGCCGGGAGTCAGGCGGTAGGTCACCGCCAGCACCACGTGGCGCCCGGGGAAGCGGCGCTTGAAGACGCTGTCGCGATAGCCGAAGCCGCACTCCGCGGGGGTGAGCGTGAGCACCTGCCCGCTCTCGCGGTCGAGCGCGCGCACCGCGGTCACGGTGCCGGACACCTCCTGGCCGTAGGCGCCCACGTTCTGGATCGGGGTCGCGCCCACCAGCCCCGGGATGCCGCTCAGGCACTCGAGCCCGGCCCAGCCCTGCTCGACGGTGTGCCGGACGAAGGCGTCCCACGGCTCGCCCGCCGCCGCGGTCACCTCGATGGCGCCGTCGCGCGGACGCGTGGTGATGCCGCGCAGCGCGATCTTGAGGACGAGGCCGTCCACGCCCTCGTCGGCGATGACCAGGTTGGAGCCGCCCCCCAGCACCCGCACCGGGAGGCCCCGGCCCTGCGCCCACTCCACCGCCGCGCGGACCGCGGCCTCGTCGGCGGCCTCGACCAGATAGCGCGCCGTGCCGCCGATGCGCATCGTGCAGTGGGGAGCGAGAGCGACGTGCTCGCGCGGGGTCACCATCGGGAGTCCATCTTATCCCGACGGCGCGAAAGCGGGGCTAACGCCAGAGCAGCCAGCCGATCAGGCCGGCGCTCAGGATCGCGAGCACCGGGGGGACGCGGTCGGTCGCGACCGCGAGCGCGGCCAGGGCGGCCAGGGCCGCGGTGGTGAGGTCGTGGATCGCGGTGCGCCCGAGGGTGTAGACGCCGCCCGCCATCAGCCCGACCCCGACCGGCACCAGGGCCCGCTCGGCGATGACGGCCCAGGGCCGGCGGCGCCACTGCTGCCAGTGGTGCGAGACCACGATGGCCAGCACCGAGGTGGGAGCGAACATCGCGAGCCCGGCCAGCAGGGCCCCGAGCAGCCCGTGCGCGCGATCGCCCACGAAGACCGCGATCAGCATGTTCGGTCCCGGCGTGAGCTGCGCCAGCGTGTAGCCGTCCACGAACTCGCGGGCCGACAGCCAGCGGTGCACGGTCACCGCCTGGCGCTCCATCTCCGGGATCACGCCGAGCCCGCCCCCCACGCACAGGAAGCTCAGCCAGACGAAGGTCCAGGTGAGCAGCGCCAGGCTCGCCATCACGCCTCCTCGTCGGGCAGCGCGGAACCCGCGGCGGAGTCCGTGGCGAGCGGGCCCGCCGCAGCGCCCGCGCCGGCGCCCCACTGGAGCGCGACGCTCACCGCCACCATCACCAGCACCACCGCCACGGTGGGCAGCCGGAGCGGCCCCACCGCGACGAAGGTGAGCAGCGCCACCACCACCGCCCGCAGGCCGCGCAGCGAGCCGTGCACGATCCGCAGCGAGGTGACGGCCACCAGTCCGACGACCCCCGCGCTCAGGCCGCGCATCAGGAGCGCCGCCGTCGCGCCGAAGGCGCCTCCCGCGTACAGCGCGCCCGCGGCCAGGAGGATCAGCGCCCCCGGCACCACCACCGCGAGCAGGCCCCAGAAGCCGCCCGCGAAGCCGGCCAGGCGATAGCCGAGGACCACGGCCAGGTTGCTGAAGTTGGGACCGGGCAGCACCTGGCTCAGCGTGAAGTCCTGCACGAACTCGTCGTGGCTGATCAGGCGACGCCGCCGCACCAGGGCCTCGTGGAAGTAGGCGCTGCGGCCGCCGCCCAGGCTCGAGATGCCCGTCCAGGCGAAGACCACGATCAGCCGGAGGAGGGAGACCTGTCTCACGCGTCGAGGTGGGGCGAGCGCGCGCGAGACGTCACGCGCCCGAGTGTAGCACCCTCTCCCCCGGAGGCCGGGGGAGAGGGCCGAGCGAGCGGAGCGGGGCTAGGGCGCGATCAGTGGCGCCAGCCGCGATACACCGGCGCCGGATAGCACCAGCCCTTGCGGGCGTGGCCCGGGGGGCAGAACGCGGGCTGCCGCACGACCACGTGACGCGGAGCGGGCACGTACACCGGATAGGGACGCGCGACCACCACCGGTGCGGGCGCGACCACCACCGGCGGAGCGGGCACGTAGACCGGCGCGGGCGCGACGACGACCGGCGCCGGGCGATGGAAGATGCCCACCCCACCCAGGATCTGATTGAACACCGCGAAGGCGCCGAGCCCGAGGGCGGCGTCGGTGGACGCCCCCGCGAAGGCCAGCGTGGGAGCAAAGACCGCGGCGGCCAGAACCAGCGCGATCAACGTTTTCATGGTTGGTCTCCTCGTCGGGGCTTTCCTGCCGCCCCTCTGGCCGAATAGACGGAGGAGGCCCCGCGGTTGTTTACCGCGGGGGCCGGGCCGGGTGGCGGAGGGAACCGGTTTGCCCTACGATACGGGACCATGGCGACCACCGAGCACGCGAGCGTCTGCCCTCTCGACTGCCCCGACACCTGCAGCCTGACCGTCACCGTGGAGAACGCGAAGATCGTGAAGATCCGCGGCTCCCGGGCCAACCCCTACACCGCGGGCGTGGTGTGCGCCAAGGTGCCGGATTCGTACCCGGAGTGGGTGCACGGCCCCGGGCGGCTCCTGACGCCGCTCCGGCGCGTGGGCGGCAAGGGCGAGGGCCGATTCGAGCGCGTCTCGTGGGACGACGCGCTCGACATCGTGCACGACCGGGTGACCGCGGTCATCGCCGCGCACGGCCCGCAGGCGGTGGCCCCGCTCAACTACGCGGGCCCGCACGGCATGCTCGCCTACGCCTCGATGGACCAGCGCTTCTTCCACAAGCTGGGCGCGAGCCTGCTCGAGCGCTCCGCGCTCTGCGGCGGCATCCGCACCCAGGCCTGGCTCGGCACGTTCGGGGCCGCGCCCGGCATTCCACCCGAGCAGGTGCGGCACTCCCGGCTGATCATCGCGTGGGGCAACAACGTGACGTGGTCGAACCTGCACCTGACCCCGCTGCTCAACGCGGCGCGGAAGGACGGGGCCAGGGTGGTGGTGATCGATCCCAAGCGGATCAAGATCGCGGAGCAGGCGGATCTGCACATCGCGCTGCGCCCGGGCACCGACGTGGTGCTGGCGTGGGCGGTGGCGGCCGAGCTCGAGCGGCGCGGCGGGCTCGATCGCCCCTTCATCGAGCGGCACGTGGAGGGCTTCGAGGAGTTCATGGCCGGCGCGCGCCGCTACTCGGTGGCGGAGGCGGCGCGGATCTGCGGCGTCCCGGAGGCGCAGATCCGGACCCTCGCGGAGTGGTACCACACGCTCTCGCCCGCCGCGATCAGCGTGGGCAACGGCCTCGAGCGGAACCAGAACGGCGGCAGCGGGATCCGCGCGATCTTCGCGCTGCCGGCCCTCGCCGGGAAGTTCGGGGTACCGGGGGGCGGGCTCGTGAACGGGGCGGGCTTCGCGTTCCCCAAGACGCCGGCCCGGCTGCAGCGTCCCGACTTCCTGCCCGCGGGCACCCGCACGCTGAACATCGTGGACATGGGCAAGCACCTGCTCGACCCCACGCTCTCCCCGCCCATCAAGGCGCTTTTCATCTACAACCACAACCCGCTGGTGGTCCACCCCGATCAGAACCGGATGCGGCGGGCGCTCGGCCGGGAGGACCTCTTCGTGGTGGGCTCGGACGTGGTGATGACCGACACCCTCGCCTACGCCGACGTGGTGCTGCCCGCCTCGAGCCACTTCGAGTACCACGACATCTACGCGGCCTACGGGCAGCACTGGCTGCAGCGCGCGGAGCCGGTGATCCCGCCGCAGGGCGAGTCACTGCCGAACACCGAGATCTTCCGGCGGCTCGCGGCCCGGTTCGGGTTCACCGATCCCGCCTTCACCGCCACCGACGCTCAGCTGATCGACGAGGCGGTGGACGGCGCGGACCCGCGCCTGGGCGGCATCCGGCCGAGCCGGCTGCCCACCGACCGCGCCACCCCGATGACGGTGGGCGGCGAGCCCGCGATCCTCTTCAAGAACGTCTTCCCCAAGACCCCGTCCGGCAAGGTCGAGCTGGCGTCCGGCTATCTCGAGCAGAAGTACGGCGCCCGCCTGCCGACCTACCGCGCCTACGAGACCAGATTCCCGCTCGTGCTCATCACGCCGGCCTCCGACGAGCGCATCACCTCCACGTTCGGCGGGCTGCGGGCGGGGGACGCGACCCCTCCGCTCGAGATGCACCCGGACGACGCGCGCGCCCGCGGCCTGCGGGACGGCGTGCGGGTGAAGGTGTGGAACGAGCTGGGCGAGGTGCACCTGCCGCTCAAGATCACCGAGGCGATCCGGCCCGGCGTGGTGTGCAGCCTCAAGGGGGCGTGGCTGAAGACCAGCGACAACGGACAGACCGTCTCCGCGCTGGCGCCCGCACACCACGCGGACCTCTGCGGCGGCGCCTGCTACAACGACTGCCGCGTCGAGGTGGCTCCGCTCTGACCCCTCCCCCTCTCCCCTCCGGGGAGCGGGTCGAACCCCTCCTCCCCCTCTCTCCTCCGGGGTGAGGGCCGGGGGCGGTGCTCTTACCTCCCCGCGTTGACCCGCGAGAGCTCGGTGGTGAGGCAGCGCGCGATCCACCCGTCGCGGCGCGCCGGGGTGATGACGTCGTCGGGCCCGCGCGGGGTGTAGCGCACCAGCGCCTCCCAGCAGCGTTCCCGCGCCCGCGCCGTCTCGAGATCGGCCTGCAGCACCTTGACCGCGCGGGCGCGCTCGTAGTCCCAGCGCAGCGCCACCACCACCACCGCGAGCGCGGCGCCCACCACCATGAGGATGAAGAGCAGCGCCGCCACCCCCTGCCACTGCCGCAGGCGCCGCTCCGCGCTGTCCACCAGCCCGGAGACCTTCACCTCCAGCGGCCCGTCGGGATGGCGCACGATCTCGACCGCGCCTCGTGGCGGGCGCGTGACCAGCCCTCGCCGTGCGCGCGTCCCGCGCAGCGGCGCGGGCGCCTCGAGCAGGGAGGACTGTCGCGAGTCCGCACTCCTCATCCCACCTCCTAGCGCGGCGCGTCGCCGCGCCGGCTCATCTCGCAGCGTGTCATCATCCGGAGACCCCTTCTTCTAGCGCACTCGCAGCCGCGGGTCCAGCACGTCTCGCAATCCGTCGCCGAGGAGGTTCAGGCTGAGCCCGGCGAGCGTGAGCGCGAGGCCGGGGAACAGGCTCACCCAGAACGCCTCCCGGATGACGTTCTTCCCGCTCGCGATCACGTTGCCCCACGAGGGCACGTAGGGCGGCACCCCGACCCCGAGGAAGCCCAGGATCGCCTCGGCGAGGATCGCGTAGGCGAACACGAAGCTGCCCTGCACGAGGAGCGGGCCCACGCAGTTGGGCAGGATGTGGCGCAGCGCGATCGCGCCGTCGCGCCGGCCGAGGGCGCGCGCGGCCTGGATGTAGTCGAGCTCGCGCAGGGACAGCACCGTGCTGCGGATGAGCATCGCGGTGCGCGGCATGTAGACGACCGAGAGGGCGAGGATCACGTTCCAGACCCCGGGCCCGCGCGCGGCCATGAGGGCGATGGCGAGGAGGATCGCCGGGAACGCCATGAGCCCGTCCATGCAGCGCATGACCGGCACGTCGAGCCGGCGCGAGTACCCGGCGGTGAGCCCGATGACGATGCCGCCCGCCGAGGTGAGCAGCATGGTGGTGAGGCCCACCAGCAGCGAGACCCGGCTGCCGTGGACGACCAGGCTCCACACGTCGCGGCCGAACTCGTCGGTTCCGAGATAGTGCTGCGCGCTCGGCGGCTTCAGCCGGTTCGCGGGGTCGAGGCGCGTCGGGTTGTGGGTCGAGATCACGTCGGCCAGCAGCGCGGCCGCCACCAGCACCAGCAGCATGGCGAGCCCGGTCACCACCCCGCCGTGGCGGGCGAGCCGGCTTAGCCAGAGGTGGCCGCCGCGGGGGATCGGGCGCGCGACCGGCGCGCTCGCGCTCAGGGTCCGGGCCGCCTCAGTCATAGCGGATGCGCGGGTCGATGAAGGCGTAGAGCAGGTCCACCACCAGGTTGATCATCACGTAGGTGGCGGCGGTGACCAGCACCACTCCCTGCACCACCGGATAGTCGCGGCGCAGGATCGCGGAGATCACCAGCCGGCCCAGGCCGGGGATGTTGAAGACGATCTCGGTGACGACGGCGCCGCCGATGAGCACCGCGGTGGTCACCCCGATGACGGTCACCACCGGCACCAGCGCGTTGCGGAAGGCGTGCACGTAGGTGACGGCCCGGTGCGACAGCCCCTTCGCCCGCGCGGTCCGCACGTAGTCCTGCTGCAGGGCCTCCAGCATGCACGAGCGGCTGATGCGCGCGATCAGGGCGGACTGGTTGAAGCCGAGGGACACCGCGGGGAGCACCATGTAGCGGAGCGCGGTGCCGGGCTCCGAGAGGATCGAGGCGTAGCCCGCGGCGGGGAGCCAGCCGAGCCGCACCGCGAACAGGTAGATGAAGTTGAGGCTCAGCCAGAAGCCGGGCACGCACACCCCCAGCAGGGAGCCGAACATGAGCGCGCGGTCCCACACCGATCCGCGGTGGGCCGCCGCCACGATGCCGGACGGCACCCCGATGGCCACCGCCACCAGGAGGGAGCACGCCATCAGCACCAGGGTCGGCTCGGCGCGCTCCACGATCGCGGTCACCACCGGACGATCGAGGAAGTACGACTGGCCGAGGTCGCCGCGCAGCACCCGCCCGTAGAAGGCGAGCAGCTGGGTCAGCAGCGGCCGGTCCAGGCCGAGCGACCGGCGCGTCGCCTCGATCTGGGTCGGGGTGGCGTCGGGCCCCAGCATCACGCTCACCGGATCCCCCGGGATCAGGTGGATGAGCAGGAACACCACCGTCACCACCACCGCCATCACCGGCACGATGGCGAGGAGGCGCCGGACCAGGTACGCGAACATGCGATTGTTCTAACTGGGGGGGAGCGGCGCCGCTCCTCCCCCAGGCCCCCCCACCACATGGTTCTCGCGGGCTGCGGCGTGACCGCGGCGGCCGGAGATCTTCCTCCCGGTTATTTCTCGAGCCACACGTTGTAGAAGCGGACGCGCTCGGTGGACTCGTTGAAGCCCTTCACGGTGTTGCGCGCGGCCCGCAGACCGAAGAGATCGCCGTAGCGGATGACCGGGACCTTCTCGTAGAACTGGCGCGTCTGCTGCTCCCACAGCGCGAAGCGCTTCTTGGGATCGGTCTCCCGGGCCAGCTCCGCCTGCACCTTCGCGATGCCCTCGTCGGTGGTCCAGCCGGGCCAGCTCGCGGTGAGGTAGATGTGGTGGGTGGGATCGTAGAACGCGCCCATCCCGGTGGTGAACACGTCGTACTCCTTGGGGTTGTTGCGCCGCTTCACCAGGGTGGCCCAGTCCACCACCTGCAGGTCGATGTTGAAGCCGGCGTCCTCCAGCTGCTGCTTGGTGAGCAGCGCGAAGTCGTACATCCACTTGTACTCCTGCGTGGTCATGAA